>JAZQZZ010000030.1:0-120197 GCA_045634305.1 Bacteroidaceae bacterium
GAGACCCCTCGACTTGCATGTGTTAAGCCTGTAGCTAGCGTTCATCCTGAGCCAGGATCAAACTCTTCGTTGTAAATTATATCTGTGAATACTTCGTCGGAAGTATTAACTGTTCTAAATTGTTTGTACTGGCCGGAATAAATATTTTCAAATTATTGACGGTTCGTTTTTCGTTCCTTACGCTTCTTGCTTGATAATAAACCAAACAAGGTTGTACTGCTTGTCTGTAATGGAATGTTGTCAAGGATCTATCGTTGCTATCCGTTCATTCACCGCGTTGCCGCGTTGCTTCCCGAAAGCGAGTACAAAGGTAAGGCAAGTTTTCGAACTGGCAAAACATTTCAGCAGAAAAAATACGACCAATTTTAAACTTTTTTAAAACAATGCTAATTTACAACGACTTAGATAAAGAAAAAAATTGCATCAAAAAACAACATTTTTGCCACCCCATTTATTTTATTCTACCATCTACGCAAAGACCGAATAAAAAAAGACATTTGAAAACACAAGAGAGGCGGCAGGAAACTCCATTTTTTCGTTAAATCATATGAATAATGGGCAAGCATTCGCATATTTTTACGTACTTTTGCAGTTACATTTTAAAAAGCACACGTCAATGTGCCTTGCCACCAACAGCAAATAATGAAAAAAAGCATTATATACCTATTATATATATTATTACTACTGCTCATCCCCACCACTCTGCAAGCGCAAGGCGAGGATGAGAAGACAAGGATACATGGCAAGGTGATTGATGCTTCGACAAAAAAGGCCGTACCTTACGTCTCGGTCCGTATAAAGAACAGCGTAAATGGTGGCAGCAGCGACAGCAACGGTACATTCTCGTTCTATTCCCCCATCGACCGGGACACATTAATCATTTCAAGCCTGGGATATACAGAAGAGGCGATAGCAATCAATGCAAAGACAAAGATGCCATTGAAAATCAGCCTTAAGCCGGCCGACTACGACCTACCCGAGGTTGTCATAAAACCCAAAAAGGAAAAATACAGCAAAAAGAACAACCCTGCCGTGGACCTTGCACGCGAACTCATCGGCCGCCGCGAAGAGAACTCGCCATTGAACAAGGAGTTCTATAGCCATGAGCGACACGAGAAACTGAATATCGCGCTCAACGACTTCAACACCGAGAACGGCAACCCTTTTGGCAAGAAGTTCGATTTCATCAAGGAGTATATTGACACATCCCGGATAACAGGCAAGCCAATACTCCACATCTCGGCACGCGAGCTCATCGCCACCGATTATCACCAAAAGAAGCCCAAGCGCACCCGCCGCCACGTAAAGGCGCGCCGCCGTAATGGCATAGATGAGATATTCTCAGCAGGAGAGACCGAGGCTCTATATGAGGAGATATTCAAGGATATAGATATTTTCCAGGACGATATTTCATTATTCAGAAGCAAATTTGTGAGCCCGCTCTCAAAATTGGGTCCCACATTCTACCGTTATTACATAATGGATACAGTAAAACTGGATGGTGAGAGTTGTATAGACTTGGCTTTCACGCCATTCAACGTCGAATCATTCGGTTTCACCGGACACATTTACGTCACCAACGACAGCGCACTATTCATTAAGACCGTGGAGATGAACGTTCCACACGAAATCAGCATGAATTTTGTGGAGAGCATGAATATCAGACAGGATTTCCACTCCACCCCCGACGGTACCCGATTGTTATCAAAGGAGACGCTCACCGCAGAGCTTAAAGTTGTAAATGCAATCACCGGATTCTATGCAAACCGCGAAGTCGTATACCGCAACCACAACTTCGAGAGCAATGAATTTGCAGAGCGCATACTCAACAACCCTTCAGAGGTTATTGAAGACGACAATTCAATGAACAAGAGCGATGAATACTGGAGCCAATATGGTTTCAACCAGGTAAGTCGCAAGGAACGTTCAGTTGCAGACCTAATGAAAGCACTGCGCGCCAACCCCGTATATTATTGGGGCGAAAAATGCATCTCTTTCCTTTTCACAGGCTGGGTACCGATTACCAAACAGAACCCGCCACTTTTTTATGGTCCTGTAAACACGACCGTGAGCCACAACGGACTAGAAGGATGGCGTCTGCGTACCGGCGCAATGACATCGGCATACCTGAATCCTCATATCTTCGGCCGTTTTTACGTGGCATATGGCACAGGGGACAAAAAATGGAAATACATGGGAGAACTGGAATACTCTTTCAAAAAGAAAAAGGAGCACCCCAACGAGTTCCCTATCCATTCACTGCGTCTGCACTATGAGAACGACATCTACCAATACGGCCAGAACTATCTGTACACAAACAAAGACAATCTCTTCATAAGCCTCAAACGCCAAGAAGATAACAAAATAGGTTACGTGCGCAAAGCCGAACTGACATACACAAAGGAGTTTCACAACCACTTCTCGTTCAACGTAACACTGCGCAACAGGACAGATATTGCAAGTAAATTCATCAAGTTCGAACGCACGCAGACCACTGATAATGCAACCACCAGCACTTTTGTCAACGATGTGACACGTTCCGAGGTTGAGATTGGGTTGCGTTACGCACCAAAAGAGAAGTTCATACAGAAAAAATGGGATCGCAACTCCGTCACCCCCGAGCACCCGGTGTTCACCCTTTCACACAGAATGGGGTTCAAAGGTATCCTTGGCAGCGAGTTCAACTACCAGCACACCGAGTTCGGTTTTTACAAGAGATTCTGGTTCTCGGCATTCGGATACACCGACTGCATAATCAAGGCCGGCAAAGTATGGAACCAAGTACCCTACCCCATGCTCATCATTCCCAACGCTAACCTCTCATATACAATCCAACGCGAGTCATACTCTTTGATGAACGCAATGGAATTCTTCAATGACGAGTATGCATCCTGGGATTTGACATACAACATGAACGGACTGATATTCAACCGGATACCACTTATCCGCAAACTCAACTTACGCGAGGTGATATCATTCCGCGGCATGTTCGGGCATCTAAGTGAGAAGAACCGACCAGACCCGCTGAACACCGGCAAGTTGTTCAAATTCCCATATGAGAACTACGAACAACACTATCTTGGCCGAATGCCCTATATGGAATTAAGTGTGGGAATTGCGAACATATTCAAAGTTCTGCGTGTTGATTACGTCCACCGACTCACCTACCGTAACCTGCCAGATATCCAGAAATGGGGTATACGCATTGAACTCGGCGTGCAGTTCTAAGAAATCACCATCCTGCAGCTGCCCACCCGGCAGCACTGTACCACTCGGTGGTTTTGAAATCGGAATTGAATTTTTCGTTACGGCTATAATGCTGTGGCATATATATTGAAATTCCACTGCCGACAGAAGCATCATATTCCAATGGTTTCCTACAAACAGCCGAATACCATTTAGCTGACGACGCGACATAAGTGACAGCTGCATCAAGAGCCCCACGCCAACGGACATATTCATCAGCCGCAAGATACTTTTTCATTATGGCATTCATATCGAAGTAAGATGGATATGCAGGAGAGCCGTTGTACCTACCCCCAGGCAGATAAGAGAACACATCGACATATTCGCGCCCCTTTCCACTATTGAAATACTTGATTATATAAGCATACGTAACATCGGCAAGGTTTTGCATTCCACTTGTACGCACGGCAGAGAGTACAGCACCGGTAGACTCATTCTCATATGCAGCTATATAAGAATCCATAATATCTTCACAACCTTCAGTATTGAAGAAACATGGAATAAGAGTCGAGTAAAGGGCACCATCACCGGGTATCTCGGCCGGCGATGCAATTATCCACTCTGCAGCACCACGCAAGGCGTAACAACCCTCAACACACTGCATGAAACAGGCATCGAACATCAAACGGTCGACCTTTGTCGGCAGAGCAACAAGCAATGCCGCAAGTTCTTCAATCTCGATTGTTGTTGTAACATCATTTCTATACGAGTTCTTTCCGTTGTCGATACCAATGGAACGTTGGCGCGGCGAGTTCAACGGGCCACGCAACCAACCATCGCCATGCGACCACATCACCAAATCAAGCGACTCAGTAGGATAATCCTTCAAAATAAAATCAAGCACCGTCCCCAATGCAGCTGTATCGCTTGAACACACATCTGTAGTAAAAGGATGAATATTAGAATTGCCGGCCTCACCGTTCGTCATGCGGAAGTACTGGGTGAGCATAGGAAATCTGTCATCATCGACATAGACAAAGAGACGACAGTCACGTGGAATGGACGGTACAGCCTCAATAATCTCGTCCACATCAAGCGAGGCAAAATTATTCAGACTATTTTCAGCCATCATATACACCAATAGGGTCTTACGCGCAGTATCACCCTTTTCAACAACATCGGGTTTCACCTTCAAGCAAACAGGATCATTATCGCACGAGACAAACAATGCAAGCATAAGCACACATGCCCCAACCCACTTTGCCGCGATATATACAATCCGTTCCACCTTGATTGAAGAGTCTTGAATCAGTGTTTTGTAAATTTGAACTTGTCGCCAAGATAACGCACCGTCTTGCCCTCATGCTCAACAAGCCTTTTCTTTATCTTGAGTTCCTTTTTCTCAAGTTTCGCACGTTTGTCGGCAAAAAAGATAAACGAAGTACGGCCAGGCATACCCTCCTCAAAACTCATATAATCCTTCAGTTCATACGAGTAAAGATGACGGTTTGGCAAGAACTTATCCTCTATTACAGCACCATCGATATGCTGGATCTCGGTAAAATACACAATGGAATCAGAGAAAGAAAGTGAAACACCCATTACATAAACCTCTGTTTCAATCTTCTTTTTAGACTCCTTCTTCTTGTTGTCCTTTGCAAGAACGGCGCAAGGCGCCATCAAACACAAGATAAATAATATAGAAAATATTCTCTTCATATCAATTAAAATCATAATATTATGCAAAAGTAGCAAAATATCGGCATCAATAAAAGTTTAGAACAACTTTTAACAGGATAAAGAGCTGAATGCGAACCACAACCCACAAAACACATCAAACAAAGCATGTCAATCAATGGTCAACGCGCGGAGGTTGTAAAGCCAACAAGTAGATGCAGATAATCTCAAACCAGTCGAAAACAGCAGTACTTCACAACATAGTACACAACATGACAACCGCGATATTATTATCAAAAAAAGAGCCGCTTCAAAAGCGGCTCTTTATCAGTCTTAACCCAAATATGACTTCAGCAATTTGCTGCGTTGGTTCTGTTTCAAACGGCGGATGGCCTTCTCTTTAATCTGACGCACACGCTCACGTGTAAGACCAAAACGGTCACCAATCTCCTCGAGTGTCATCTCCTGCATACCGATACCGAAGAACATCTGGATAATCTCCTTCTCACGGTCGGTAAGTGTAGAAAGAGCACGGTCAATTTCACGCGAAAGCGACTCGTTGACCAATGTATTGTCTGCCATTGGAGAGTCATCATTCACCAGCACGTCAAGCAAGCTATTGTCCTCACCATCAACAAAAGGCGCGTCAACAGAAATGTGTCGACCCGACACTTTCAAAGAATCAACAACCTTGTCTACCGGCAAATCCAGCTGATCGGCAAGCTCCTCGGCCGATGGACGACGTTCGTTCTCCTGCTCAAACTTTGAAAAGGCTTTAGTTATCTTATTCAAAGAACCCACCTGGTTCAATGGCAGACGTACGATACGTGCCTGCTCGGCAAGCGCCTGCAAAATAGACTGTCTAATCCACCAAACAGCATAACTGATGAATTTGAAACCGCGTGTCTCATCAAATTTCTCTGCGGCCTTAATCAAACCCAAGTTGCCCTCGTTAATCAAGTCGGGGAGGCTGAGTCCCTGGTTCTGGTACTGTTTAGCTACAGAAACCACAAAACGCAAATTTGCACGCGTCAATTTCTCAAGTGCACGGCGGTCTCCTTTTCTGATTCTTTGTGCCAACTCCACCTCTTCTTCAACGGTGATGAGTTCCTCGCGACCAATTTCCTGCAAATACTTGTCAAGCGATGCGCTTTCACGGTTTGTGATACTTTTGGTAATTTTTAATTGCCTCATTTTGTTCCAATACGATTTTAATTCGCGAAATTACAAATACTTTGTATCAAATACAAATTTAACACGTTAAAGGTTACAAAAATAATTCAAAAAACCGACTTTCACACTAAAACCCGAAATAAAAAACATCAACCAATGTCATATCATAAAATATCACCACCGTGATATATACAAACAGGTGAAAGTAGAAAGCACCTGTCCCAAGCCTTGATATTACATATAAAGCAAGCGAATAACGGTTAAAGCAGAAAAACGTTATAGGCTGCCGGTCAACGTCCTCATTCAAGTAAGAATGCAAAAGCCGGTCATGTATTAACTGTTTACACCACAATAGAGAGCAAACATTGCAAAATATCACAAGCAAACATTGTTAAAATCTGTTAAATGTATTTTTATCTGTGAAATAGCCACTTTTTCATTCATTTACACTATCTTTGCACGAGATTTACCAAGGACAAACCACACATTTATCATAATGGTGCTGCACACAGATGCACCAAACAAACAGGAAAGAAAGACAGTCGGACGGTCTGTCGCCGTTGTCGTCAAAGACAAAGGAGGAAAGTCCGGGCAGCACAGAGCACTCTACTTCCTAACAGAAAGCCATCTGCGAAGGTGGAGTAACGCAGAAGAAAATAACCGCCCGCAAGGGTAAGGGTGAGAAGGTGGGGTAAGAGCCCACCGGCCGTGCAGCGATGTACGGGCCGTGTGTCTTGGAGGCTGCAAGTTCATGTAAACCGGCGCTTGAGGGTTGCTCGCCCAAGCCGGAGGGTAGAACGCTTTAGCAATATGGTGACATATTGCATAGATGAATGACAGACACCCCGCAAGGGGCACAGAACCCGGCTTACAGGCCGACTGTCACACCGATGTGGCTCACTCAGCTTAGTGAGCCACATTTTCATTATCATCCAAACAGTACGTGCTCACCGCCCGACTCACCACAAACTGCCAAAAGGATAACTATAAAGCCCACTTACAGAACGAGCAATCCCCACCAGAGTAATTCCGGTAGGGATTGTATTCGTTGTAAAATGACTTTTTAGTCACCCTTTTGGTAATGGATCACCACATCAATACAACTGTATCAGCAGCAGTCCCACAGCAATGGCAACCACCGTTGCCACCATACCCGGCAACATAAATGAGTGATTGAGCACCCATTTGCCTATTCGCGTGGTACCTGTGCTGTCAAAATTTATCGCAGCGACAAGTGTCGGATAGTTCGGAATGAAGAAATAACCGTTCACCGCGGGGAAAAGTGCAATTAACATCATAGGCGATATAGCCAAAGCCACACCCAGTGGAACAATGGCACGCACCGTCGCCGCCTGGCTATAGAGCAATATAGACATCACAAACAGCGCAAGTCCGAAAAGCCACGGCATCTCAGTCACGACACCCTCTACAGCCCCCTTCAACTCAATGATATTACCATTGATGAATGTATCACCCATCCACGCAATACCGAATATTGCCACAACCGCCTGCATGCCGGCCGAGAACACACTACCCTGCACCGCCTTTGCGCCATCAGTCTTTGTAAGAAGCAGTATGAGTGCAGCTGTCGCAAGCATCACCATCTCTATTATCAGCGGCATACCAACCGTCACACCATCGAACGAAGGACGCAACGACTCAATTGAGCCGAACAGCACAATCATAAATGTCGCGGCAAGAAACAGCAGCACCGATGCTACGGCCCTTTTCTTCGAAAGCACATCACCCGTCTGTGCTGTTGTGTTTCCAATTGCACCCTCATCAACACGACGTTTATATTCGGGATCGTCAACAAGTTCCTTTCCCACTCTCATTGATGCAAAAGCACCCACAAGCACACCCGCCAAGGTAGCAGGTACACTAATCTTGAGAATATCGAAAAGGGTAATGTCAAAACCTGCGAGCAATCCCAGCAACGCCACCGTAGCAGCAGATATCGGCGAAGCAGTAATTGCCTGCTGGGATGCAATTACAGCAATGCCAAGTGGTCGTTCGGGACGTATCTTGGTTTCCCTCGCCACCTCAGCAATCACAGGCAACACCGAATAGGCCACGTGACCTGTTCCTGCCAAAAATGTAAAAGTATATGTCACCAGCGGAGCCAGGATAGTAATATATTGCGGATGCTTACGCAACAGACGCTCAGCCACCTTCACCATGTAGTCAAGACCGCCCGCTGCCTGCATACTTGCTGCAGCAGAAATAACGGCAGCAATCATAAGCATAACATCCACCGGCGGCGAAGTAGGTTGCAGCCCGAACACGAATGTGAGCAATGCCACACCTAAACCGCCCATCACACCAAGTCCCATACCGCCAAGGCGGGCGCCAACTATAATGCAGAGCAGAACTATCAACAATTGTAATAGCATAGCAACAACAATTTAGAATACAGGCAACTGGTAAATAAAGCCCAGTGACACCCTTTGTGTAGAATAGTCATCATGACCAAGTGCCTTCGCTCTTTCGGTAAACAAGTGAGTCTGTCCCACGAAAGTAAGGAAAAGATGCAGATTCGACTCCATCGGATAATACTCCACACCTGTGAGGTACCCCACGGATGTGCGGTAGTTACCGTCGGCAATACCATCCTCGCCACCATATATAGCAGCGCTCTCAAGCATACCCTTCACAAAGAAGTTCCATTTTGGCTGGAAACGCCAGTTCACCTTCGCCACCAGCGAATTGTACAAGGTATTGTACATGTTGTGACCGCTGAACTTCTCCTGTCCGCCGAATATATTTGTCATAATACCCTTACGGTCAATACCCTCGTACGAGCTCATAAGGTCAACAAACATGTTGCATTTTGGCGAGAAGTTGAACTGGTTACCCAAAGCAACATAATACATATATTTACCCTTCACCTCATCCATTACCGATGCCGACCAACGTGTCTGCCATGCACCGTCAAACATATTGGCATTCCAGTTCAAGGTATACACCAGCGGCAACTTGTTTGCTGCAAGGCTGTCACCATATGTATCCTTTATCGAGCCGTTTCGGCTGTCAAGCACCTGAAACGCCAACTGCTGATCGGGAGTGAAATCATATGTAAACATAACACCGCTCATAAAGTTGCTCATGTTGTTGATCATCTCGCTGTAGCGGTAGATTTCAATCGGATTCAGGTCATACTCTATACCACCATATGCAGCACCCTGCTTTCCGGCGCTTATACTGAACTTGTCTGTAACAGCAAAGTTAAGGCAAGCATAGTCAATCGAGTTGGGCAGATTATCAATCATGCCACCGCCGTCATTGCCTCTATTGAGGCGCTGACGCCAACGATATGAGAGCCAATCGGTAACCTTTCCCTTCGCCTCAATGCGGAACTGATGCATATTGAACGCACCCTGATCAAAGCCACCGGCAGTGAAATCAGCGTCAAAAGCATAGTGCATATTGAAATATAGGTTAAATCTGTCACTCTTCTTCTCTATCTTTGCAATGCGCTCAAAAAGAGAAGCCTCTTTTTCCCCTACATTCTCCGCACTCACCTGCGCCGATGCAACACCGGCCGCCAATGCAAACAGAGTAAACAGCGTGTTTCTCATTTTCATAAAACAATCTTTTTAGAAGTTATTGAAATATTCCTGAATCTTTTCCCAATCGTGCGTCTTTGTAAGCGCAAGCATCAACAGGATACGCGCCTTCTGTGGGTTCAAATCCCACGATGCCACAAAGCCATACTTTGCATCGTCAACCTCGGCATCAAGTGTTGTCGCACCTGTAGGCACGCGTGATGAACGTACAACAATGATACCATCCTTACGGGCCTCCTCAAGCGCAGGGAACACATTCTTGTGAATATTACCGTTACCCACACCTGCATATACTATACCCTTGTAATCCTTCTCAATCATAGCATCAACCACCACGCGGTCAACATCGGCATAACCATAGGCAATACCCACCTTAGGCAACTCCCTAACCTTTGACACGTCAAAGTACAAACCACGTGTATTTGCATACACAGCTCCCTTATGTACATAATGCATATTCTTGCCGCCATCATCAGCTACCGGTCTGTAATAGAACACCTCGCCGTTGTTCACATAACCCTCAGCACCGGCATTGGGAGCCTGGAATGTCTCAACGCTTGTTGTATTTGTCTTTGTAACATCGGCTGCACCGTACACCTTACCGTTCATGCATACAAGTACTCCGCGATTCTTTGAAGCTGCCGAAGCGGCCACCACCACAGCATTGTAGAGGTTTGCCGGGCCATCAGCACTGATAGCTGTCGACGGGCGCATGGCACCAACCAGCACCACAGGCTTATCACTCTTCACTGTCAGGCTGAGGAAGAAAGCAGTCTCCTCCATTGTATCAGTTCCATGAGTAATCACCACCGCATCCACATCACGACGGTGCAACAACTCATTGATTCTGTCAGCCAGTTTCAACCACACAGCATTGCTCATATCCTGAGAACCGATGTTCACAACCTGTTCACCTTCAATGTCTGCAACATCCTTCATTGCAGGCACCGCATCAATGAGCGTGCCAATAGCAACCTGTCCTGCAGTGTAATTCGAATTCGTCGCCGAACTTCCGGAACCGGCAATGGTACCGCCTGTTGCAAGAATATAAACCTTAGGCAACTCCTTCGCCTGTGCAAAACCCACTGTCGCCACCATAAGCAAGGCGGCAACCACTGTTACAAAACGTCTGAACATTGTCATAATATAGAATTTAAATGTTAATACTCTAAATAAAAACCTTCTGTAGCGAAAAAGGTTGAAACGCCAACACTTTTTCACACGTCAGAATATAGACTCACTTGTTTCGGTTGTCAAAATCTCAAGCGCCTTCATCCCCATAACCGAGTTTCCTTTGCTGTTGAGGCGCGGACTCCACACCGCTACCGCATACTTGCGCGGATAAATGGCCGCAATGCCACCGCCCACACCACTCTTACCGGGCAAACCCACAAGATAGGAAAATTCACCCGCCTCGTCATAGAAACCGCAAGTCTGCATAATAGCATTCATGCGCTTAATCTGCGAACGTGTCAGCTCAATCCCCGCATGGCAGAACTCCCCACCATGGTCGGCAAACGCAAGGAAAGCCTTCGACAGTTCCCTGCAACTCATCTCCACCGAACACATGCGGAAGTAGAAGCCCAACACGCGTTCAACCTCACATTCTATATTCCCGTGATACTTCAACAGATTGGCAATCGCCGCGTTCAGGTAACCCGTCTCACGCTCCGACTTCGCAACCTCATCATTATAATCCACCGTTTCACAGCCACACAGTTCACGCACAAAAGCAAGATACTCCTCCTCGGGATTCTCAAATGATGTGAGCAGCACATCGGCAAGAACCAATGCACCCGCATTTATAAACGGGTTGCGCGGAATACCATGCTCCACCTCCAGCTGCACAAGCGAATTGAATGCCGTGCCCGACGGTTCCTTGCCGACCCTTTTCCACAGAGCCTCACCCTTCACGCCCAAGCACATGGCCAAAGCAAAGACCTTAGAGATACTCTGTATGGAGAAACGCACATCGGCATCCTTTATCGCATACACCCCGCCATCAACATCGCTCAGACACATGCCGAAATGTTCCGACGACACCTTTGCCAGCGCCGGTATATAATCGGCCACCTTGCCCTCACCGACAAGCGGCTGCACCCGGTAGTATATATCTATAAGCAGTTTACGGTAATCCATCATACACGTTTTATGCAGCAGCATACAAGACACACCAACTGCAATATGAATATCACAACGCGAAGATAGTTTAAAAAAATTTTTAACAAAAATAATGGAATATAAAATTTGCCCTCTTGCAACATAGTGATATTTTTGCAGAAAGAAAAGCCAAAATACAATGCCCATCATAGAGATAACCACTCTTGACCACCCCGGTTGTGAACTCTTCGGCACACTGACCGAGGCACAACTGCGTCGCGAGTACGAGCCTGGGAAAGGCATCTTCATAGCAGAGAGCCCCAAGGTCATAAACGTAGCCCTCAACAGCGGCTATACACCCATTGCGCTGATGTGCGAACAGAAACACATCACAGGCGATGCAGCCGACATCATTGCACGTTGCGGCGACATCCCGGTCTACACCGGCAGCCGCAACCTGCTCGCCTCACTCACAGGCTACACGCTCACACGCGGCGTGCTCTGCGCAATGCAACGTCCGATAGAACCACCTATCGGGGAAATATGCAGGAGTGCAAGCCGCATTGTAGTCATTGACGGCGTCGTTGACACAACCAACATCGGCGCCATTTTCCGTTCGGCCGCCGCACTTGGCATCGACGCAGTATTACTCACACGCAACTCATGCGACCCACTCAACCGCCGCGCCGTTCGCGTGTCAATGGGCAGTGTATTCCTTGTCCCATGGAGCTGGCTCGACGGCGGTATAGAACAGTTGCACTCACTGGGATTTGCCACAGCCGCAATGGCGCTCACCGACGATTCAATTCCCATTGACCACCCCGCACTCACCTCTCTATCGAAACTCGCCATCATCATGTGCACCGAAGGTGACGGTCTCCCGGCCGAGACAATCGCGAAGGCCACACACGTAGTGCGCATACCAATGTCACACAATGTCGACTCCCTTAACGTTGCAGCTGCTGCAGCCGTCGCATTCTGGGAACTCAGAGACAGAAGCAAATGACACATAGCGGACATAAACACGGAACCGGTCTCACGCACATGTAAGACCGGTTCCGTATTTATGTGAGAGATAATTATCAATAATTATTCCACCACCCCTCGCGGTTATGGAAAACGACATCCTTGCTGTCGCGGCGCTTGCTCTTGCTCACGAAAGGAATGTTGTAGCCCACGCCGAACTCAATCAATTCGGCAATGTGCATGTGTGTCTTAGCCAACGCCTGTACATAGATATTGTCCCATACGCGGCACTTCACACCAAAACGGATATAGTGCCATGCCTCGTCTGAGCCGGCCGAGTGCATCTTGTAGAACAACGGGCGCTCGCCACGGCCATATATCGGATGGTCATGATTGTAGAAGTTACGCGCAGGATTGTAGAGATATACACCCCAGTCAACCATTGCTGTAACACGGCCGAACTGCAACTCGTTGTTGATGCTCACGCCGGCACGAATCTTATCCGACTGCTTGTACTCGACATCTGTGCGGAAGAGACCGCGGTTTGTCTCTTTACCTATTGCATCATTGAAGAATACATCGGCACCAAGACCGATACCATACCAGTTGCAAACATTGTATACAGCACCAAGATGGAATGTATTGATGAGGAAGTTACGTCCATCGGTGAGGTCTGCCGACTGTGAACCGGCAGCAATCGTAACATTCAGACTCCAGCGGTATGGCAGATCCGGGAATTTGATAGGTTCCTTCTCCTCTTCCTCGGGGTTGATGGTTGCAATCAAGCCTACACCGCCATAGAGGACATTCGCGCCCATATTAGGTTCCATTATACGGCCGTTGCTCATGTGGAAGAAACCGAGCTCGCCATTGAGCGCCAGGTTGCGTGTAAGCGGGAAATTAAGGTTCACGCCACCACACAGATAGGCATTAAGGTGAGTACCGAATGTGTAGTGTGCCTTTGGATTGTCTCTATTGCTAACATTTGGTTTGTCTGTATATTCAGGATTTTCCCCTTCACGTTCATTTGTCCAATAGGTCTCTGAGCAATATGCCAGACCCGAAGCCAACTTTATACCAAGCTCAAAATGCTTTGTACGTACGCAATTAATCATAATATAAGGATAGACAGAGACAGTCTTGCCCATAACCTTGTCGCCCAAGTCAATATAAGAGACACCCACACCAAGTGTAGAGTTGTTCAAATATTGCTGCCAAGGGCGCTGCTGATTGGATGGAAATTCAAAACCGAAGTTCACACCGGCAGGAGCCGATGGATTGATA
Organism: Bacteroidaceae bacterium; assembly: GCA_045634305.1. Classification (GTDB taxonomy): domain Bacteria; phylum Bacteroidota; class Bacteroidia; order Bacteroidales; family Bacteroidaceae; genus HGM04593. The sequence goes on from JAZQZZ010000030.1 coordinate 13,953, forward strand.
GTCTCCAAATTTCCGTTTGGAGAAAGATAACCTCCCACAAAAGGCTGTACCTTTAGTGAGAATCTGTCATTACCTGTACTGTAGTTCTGTGCAGACACAGTGTTTGAGAAAAGTACTGCACCCAGTACCAATAATAGAAAACGTTTCATTTGTATTTGTGATTGATTTGTTTCTGTTTTTCAATGTTTTGCAAATGGGATAAACACTTGTTTTTATTTATATTTTTCAACGAGCGCAGCCCATTTTCGCAAACGGAGTGCAAAGGTACTACTTTTTTTGACAAAAAATTATAAAAAACAGGAACTTTTACACAAACACACCCAAAAAGTGCAAAAAAGATACAGATAACACCTCCGACATTTTATCACCCTCATTTTACCACAATTTGAGAAAATTTCACTACCTTTGAAAAAATTTACAGGAAACTATTTAATTTTATAATAACTTTAATATGAGAAAACATTTTTCACTTTTGCTCACAGCATTGATGCTCTGTCTCACAATGCAACTCAATGCGCAGAACAAGAATGCAAAGCCTTTCGTCATCCCAGAACTGCGTGAATGGGTTGGCGCAACAGGCGAGTTCACAATCAACAAGACAACAAAGATTGTCTATCCAAAGTCACAGCCCGAACTTGCCAACGTTGCACAGTTACTGGTATTCGATTATTTCAAGATTACAGGTATCCAACTGGAAATCACAACAGGAAAGGCTGCCAAGGGCGACATCTACCTTTCACTCAAGAACAACAAGAAGCTTGGTGCCGAGGGTTACAAGATTGCCATAGGCAATAACGTGAAGATTGAGGCTACAACAGAGCGCGGTGCCATTTGGGCTACACGTACACTGTTGCAGATTGCCGAGCAGAACAACCATACAACCTTGCCAAAGGGAAACATTGTTGACTACCCCGACTATGAGATGCGCAGCTTCATGCTCGACTGCGGCCGCAAGTTCATCCCCATCAGCTTCCTGCACGAGTATGTCGATTTCATGGCATACTACAAGATGAACACATTCCACATTCACCTCAACGACAATGCCTTCAAGCAGTACTTTAACCACGATTGGGCAAAGACTCCATCGGGTTTCCGTTTGGAGAGCGACTTCTTCCCCGGCCTTGCATCACGCGACGGCTATTATACAAAGGAGGAATTCATCGAGTTGCAGAAGCACGCCGAGAATGTAGGTGTTGAGATTATCCCCGAGTTCGACGTTCCCGCTCACTCATTGGCTTTCGTACACTACCGTCCCGAACTTGGCAGCAAGGAGTACGGTCTTGACCACCTCGACCTCTTCAACCCTGCAACATATACTTTCGTCGATTCACTCTTCATGGAGTACCTTGGCGGCGAGGAGCCTGTTTTCCGTGGCCCACGTTTCCATGTAGGAACAGACGAGTACTCTAACCGCGATACAGCCGTTGTGGAGAAGTTCCGTTACTTCACCGACCACTGCATACGCGAGGCCGAGAAGTACGGCAAGCAGGCTTGTGTTTGGGGCGCACTCACACACGCAAAGGGCAACACCCCTGTAAAGGTTGACAACGTATTGATGTATGAGTGGTACAACGGCTATGCCGACCCCACAGAGATGATCAACCTCGGATACGATGTTGTAAGCATCCCTGACGGCTACACATACATTGTACCTGCAGCCGGCTATTACTACGACTACCTCAACTGCAACTTCCTCTATGACAGTTGGACACCGGCGCAGATTGGCAACCAAAAATTCGAGGAGAAACACCCGCAGATAAAGGGTGGTTCATTCGCTGTATGGAACGACCACGCAGGCAACGGTATAAGCTGCAAGGATATCCACTACCGAGTGTACCCTGCTATGCAGACAATGGCAGTTAAAATGTGGACAGGCGCTAAGCCATCCGTTCCATTCGCAGAGTTCGACAAGGCACGTCTTGCACTCAGCGACGCCCCCGGCCTTAACATTGCCGGCCGCTTCAGCGGTGAGAAGCGCACAATTCTTGAAATCGAGAATGTTGCAGCTAACAGAAACCTCGCAGCAAAGACAGGTGTAAGAGAGATTGGTTTCGACTACAGCGTATCATTCGACATCGAGTACAATAACGAGCAGAACGGTACAGTCCTCTTTGAGTCACGCGACGCAGTGTTCTACCTTGCCGACCCCGCACAAGGCAAACTCGGTTTCTCACGCGATGGCTACCTCAACACCTTCAACTTCCGTTTCTATCCGGGCGAGAAAGCACAGGTAACAATTTGCGGTAACGAGAAAGAGACCAAGCTCTATGTTAACGGCAAGCTCATTGAGACACTCGACAAGCAGACAATCTACCACAACGAAGGAGGCAAGGACAAGATGTACTATGTACGCACACTTGTGTTCCCACTTGAGAAGACCGGCAACTTCAGCAGCAAAGTGACAAACCTCAAAGTGACAAACTACAGCAAGTAATTGCTTGCACAAGAGAGAATAAAAATATTCCGCAGAGCATCGACTCTGCGGAATTTTTTTTATGTATACCAAGCTGTCGCTTAAATGAAGATAAACTTAAGGATGAACAATACTGCCAGAACGTACATTGTAGGAGTAATCTTCTGGAACTTGCCACAAAGCATATTCAACACCACATAAGAAATCATGCCAAGCATTATACCGTTTGATATTGAATAGGTAAGCGGCATCATTACAATGCAGATGAATGCAGGGATTGACTCGCAGTAGTCGTTGAACGGAATCTTTCTTACCGACTCCAGCATCAGCATACCCACAATCACAAGCGCAGCTGTTGTTGCGGCAGCAGGAATTGAGAGGAACAATGGTGAGAAGAACAACGAAACTGCAAAGCACACGGCAACCACAAATGCAGTGAGACCCGAGCGTCCACCCTCGGCAACACCGGCCGCACTCTCAACATATGTAGTTGTTGTTGAAGTGCCAAGCACCGCACCGGCAGTCGTTGCAATGGAATCGGCCATAAATGCTTGTTTCACCCTGTAAATGTTACCGTTCTTGTCCATCATATTAGCCTTGCCGCACACACCTATAAGAGTACCTACTGTATCAAAAAGGTCAATAAAGAGGAATGTGAATACAACGACAAGCATGTCGAGCGAGAATATATGCTTGAACTCAAACTGACAGAAAATAGGCTTTATCGACTGTGGAGCCGAGAGAACACCCTTGAACTCAGTAATGCCACCGGGAATACCTATAAGCATTGTAATGATGATACCAAGCAGGATTGCCGCCGGCACTCTCTTGGCATACAATATTCCGGTAATTACAATGCCAATAAGAGCAAGCAATGCCTGACCCGATGTAATGTCGGCAAGTGTAACCAAAGTTGCAGGGTCGGCTACTATAAGCCCACCGCTATGCAAGCCTATGAAAGCGATAAAAAGTCCTATGCCGGCACCAATGGCACTCCTCAAGTGCATGGGAATTGCGTTCACAAAGGCCTCGCGCACGTTTGTCAGTGTAAGTATAATGAATATCACACCCTCAATGAGCACCGCCGTCAAAGCAAACTGCCACGAATAGCCCATACCAAGACACACGGAATAAACAAAGAAAGCGTTAAGCCCCATGCCCGGAGCCAAGCCAAAAGGCAATTTTCCAATGAATGCCATTGCAAGGCAACCAATGATTGCAGCCAAAGCGGTTGAGGTAAATACAGCACCGCCTGGCATTCCATCGAGAGCGCTGAACATTGCAGGGTTCACCGCAAGAATGTACGACATAGTAAGAAACGTTGTCACACCTGCAACAATCTCTGTTTTTACGGTAGTCTGTTCCGGATTGAATCCAAATAATTTCTTTAACATTGCTTTATTATTTTATCTATTGAAAACGGAATGATTACTTATCGTTTTATTCAGAAAGTCCACTTTGCCGCCACTGTAGGCATAATATCAAATCCTTTGGCAACAAAATTGTTAGAGAGTTCCACCTCAGTGCCAAGGCTCAGGTTAACCTTTTCCCAACCTTTAATCTTATTCATGTTCACCCACAACTGAGGCTCAGCCATGAATATAAACTCCGTACCCTGCCAGGCTCTTATTTCACGCCAAAAGTCGGCATATCCATTGAATGACAGCCAGTGGTCAAGAAAATCAAGATTCCACACACAGGTAACTTGAAGATTATGACATGCATGGTTTGAAGAATCACCTATATAACCCACCGCTCCCGGTATCAACTTGTACATCATTGAGAGTGACCATGTCTTGCTCCAGTCCTTTGAGTGACCCGAATATGTCGCACCCAGCAACCATGCATTGTTAAACGACATAGTATTACTGAGACCGCCGTTGTACTCAATGTGAGCCGACAGCCAGTTGAGCTTGCTATCTTTCCAGAAACACAATTCGCGCGAAATCTCACCATACGCACCAACAGCCTTTGGAGCGAAATCCATGTCAATGAAGAAGAACGTGCTACCATAATTGTCTGCACGGAACATCTCCACTGTCGACGTTGCGCAATTGCGACGGATGTCGTAATGCAACTGGATGTTCTGCGCCTCAACCTTTGCCACGAGTGCCACAAACAGCACAACGGCAACTAAGAATCTTGACTTAAAAAAACATGTGTTTTTCATATTATATTATTATTAAGGTTTATACAACCCGACGCAAGGTTCAAGATAAAAGACGTGTAAAATCTTGAACTGCAAAAATAAGTTAAAAACAGCAATAAACAAACTATTGTTTCCGTTTTAACCACACTGTCCCTTACGTTTTAACCGCACTTCGTGCGATTGAACCTTCTCCAGCTTACTCGCAGGTTTCACCTTTCCATTTTCAGTTTTGAAACATCGTCTTTCCGCAACCCGTGCGGCATAACCTTCAGCTATGCTACGCGCGACCTATTGCAGCCGATGTTGTCGATGCCTTCAGCATTCCCCTTTCTTTAATTACTAATAATAAAAGTTAAAGTTTTACCGCTAAACCATTTTTATATTTCTAAAGTTTTAGATTTCTAAAACATTCGTTATATATTTGCGCAAGAAAGAAAAAAATAACAGGATGAAAAAATTCGATACACTTACAAAAGCCGAGATGCAGGTTATGAACGCACTTTGGGACATGTCCGAAGGTGGTTGCATACACGATATCATTGAAAAGTATCCAGAGCCCAAACCTGCCTACACCACAATATCAACATTCCTCAAGATACTCCTGAACAAAGGATTCGTGGATTACCGCAAGCTCAGTGGCAAGACCCACACCTACTACCCTCTCATCAGTCGCGAGGCCTACACAAGCCAGGTGATGAAGGATGTGAAAGACTCGTTCTTCGGTGGTTCAGGCTCGTCAATGGTAAAATTTTTTGCACAGAACGAGAAACTGAGCGAGAACGACATCAAGGAATTGTTGGAAATAATACAAGGAAACGAAAACAAGTAATGAGAACAACGAATTACAAATTCACCACCATCTTCTTCTTTCTTTTTGCAGCATTGACAGCCAACGCACAAGAGATAACAGTTACAAACAGAGAAGGAACAATAGAAACCACTCTTGGTAACACAAAAGGAATATATTCCGACGGGCTCGACTTCAACGAGTTTTTCACCGGCACCACATGCACTGCAGAGCTGAAGGCAAACAAAGAGGGAGAAGCCACAAGAATCAATATCACAAAGTGCAGACCATCCACATTGGGGAACAGCGACGAGAAATCCTTTAACTGCGCAAAAAAGCTACTGAAAGAGAGCTGCAAGAACATCATCGCCGATAAAAAATGGAACTGCGGCAAGAACAGTTGCCATATAATTTACAAAGCCGGCAAAACGCAAAAGGCAGAAAAGCCGAAGATCAGTAAAGAGATTCAATCAATAATCAACGCGCACATTACAGACGAGAAAAGGAGAGAGATTTATGGTATAAACGGCAGCGCGTTCATAAATGCGAAAATAAACCACGAAGGTAAAATATACGATACCGGATACATTGGCTGCATAATTTGGAATACAAGGTGGCAGACTGCCCGTCGCAGCGACATAAACAGCTTGCACATTGCTGTAAGGTCAAGTTCCATTACAAGCATCAGACTGCGCCCCGACTATTCAAGCACAGAATACAAAACTGTGGAGAATGCAAGAAAACTCCTGAAGAGCACAGCCAAAAGCATCGGAAAGGAGTTGAAAGGTAAATATTTTCCCACAGCATCGAAGGGGAATATATGCATTGAGGTAAACATAAACGGATACGATATTGACATTGAGCAAAGCGATCCGGAGTACCCCGACGGTTATAAGGCTCTAAAGAACATATATGTCGAAGAGTTGAAGAATGACAGGACTATTTCACGCAACAACATAAAAGGACACATAGACATCTATCTGAAGATTAAAAAGAGCGGTAAAGCCATATTCTACTCTGCCAACCCGGAAATCTCAAGCACTAACGGCAAAAACAGCGAAAGGAAAATCCAACAAAAGATTATAGACTGTTTGAAAAAGACAACAAAAAAGATGCCACGCTGGACGCCGGCAACATTCGACGGCAAGGAGATTGAAAAAATTGCCCGCATGCGCATTGAATTGAATTGATGACATATGATAATGACATTGCAGTCCTGTCATTATGAACGGAATAAAATGGAGTGAAGAATCTAATAGAATCAAATATCAAGCTATGACAGCCATACTAACCTACATACTGAAATGGGCACTTGGCCTGGCGGTACTATACCTGCCGTTCGCGCTGCTGCTGCTGCGCAAGGAGACGTTCGCCACGCTCAACCGCAGGCTCTTGCTATGCATAATCATAGCCTCGGCACTGTTGCCATGCATCATTGTAAGCTACCCGGTTGAAATAGAGCTTCCGTCACAGCCCTATGCAACAGTCACGGTAAATGACACCGCAACCTCATACAGCGCACAGCCCATTGCCACCACTGCAGGTATAAAGGGAATCATAACCCCACGCAACATATTCATATCATACAGTGTGGGAGTGATTGTAAGCGCACTGCTTTTTACAACAAGCCTCATCAGGGCAATGCGCCGTGTAAGACGCGGAGCAATATGGGTCGACAGGCAAAAAAGAATGAGAATATACTGCCATGCAGGCAGCACAGCACCGTTCAGTCTTTTCCGCAATGTAGTAATCTCACAAAGCGACTATGACGAGTGTGGCAAGGAGATTCTGTTGCACGAGGAGGGACACATCATGAGCGGCCACTCATACGACATGCTCCTCATCAGCATTGTAAAAGCCCTGCAATGGTTCAACCCGTTCATCTACCTGTTGGCAAATGACATCAAGGAGATTCATGAATACGAGGCCGACAGATATGTACTGCAACACAACGGCAACACACAAGCCTATCAGATGCTCATACTCAAGAAAGCCGTCGGCAACAGCCTTATTCCATTGGCAAACAGCTTCAGCCAAAGCCATGTGCGCAAACGAATAAAAATGATGTCACGAAAGCAGAGCAGCAGCGGCAAGCGCTGCAAATGGCTCTACCTCCTACCTGTAACGGTTGCCTACATCGGAGCATTTGCACAACCCGAATACATATACATAACTGTCCCCAAAGCCGCAGAACAGGGAACTACCCAACCGCAACAACCGATAGAGAGTGAGGAAACAGCGGCGCAACCAACCATTTGCTTGCCTGCAACAGGCAAAGCAACCATTGCATACAGCAACACAGCACCCAAACGGTTGCCAAAGGAGATTGCCAAAATTGAACTGCCCATAATTGAAGAGGAACAACTGTTCACCGACAGCTATTGCGAATACATTGACCTCGAGAATTCCCCAGCCGCAGAAGCACTGCGTGCAAGCGGAATAAGGAAATGTGACATCAAGGTGAACTTTACCACCGGCAAGGACGGCAAGCCCGGCAACATGAGCATAGCAAGCTGCAACGTTTCTACAACCGGCAACATCACCCCGGCTGACATTGAGCAGATAAAGGCAACAGCTACTGCCGCAAGCATAGAGTACATTGCCGGCAAGCAATGGTACGCAGAGAAAAAGACACGATACAATGCACATATAATATACCACTACGGCCAATCAATGGAGATTACAGGCAACAACAGCAACCTGCCGCTGATGGCCGGCGCTACAGCAATTAAATAAGCGAAAATGTGAAAACGGAAAACGGAAAGCTGCGAATAAGCAAGAGCAGAGGAAATGTTCACTTTCACACACTTCTGTCATTTCGACGACCGCAGGAAGGAGAAATCTCTGAAAGTTTTTGAGATTCCTCATATACATTCGGAATGAACACATAATATACAACACTATACAAATCCCCCCCTTATGAAACGTACAACCATAATACTATTACTGCTCACTGCACTGCTGCAAGGCACCCTTGCACAGACAGCCGGCAATGGCGAGGCACCACGCAACAGCCTCGACAACATAATCATACGCAGCGCCATCAAGCAGAGCCTCTTCCCCGAGGAGCGCGTATACCTGCACTTCGACAACACCGCCTACTATCTTGGCGAAAGCATCTGGTTCAAGGCATATGTTATGAGCGGTGTCGACAACGAACCGACCACGATAAGCCGCGTACTGTATGTCGAACTGGTATCGCCCGAGGGCTACGTTGTAAAGACAAACAAATACAGGATTGAGGGCGACGGCAGCTGCCATGGCTCGTTCGAGCTGACACCGCTGTTGCTGTCGGGATATTATGAGGTGCGTGCCTACACACGCTACATGCTCAACCGCGGTAAGGATGCCATCTTCAGCCGTGTGTTCCCAATCTTCGACAAGGTCAATGCCGACAATTGGGATTTCAAGAATATGCTCGACCGCCGCAGAGGATTTCTTGCAGACATTGAGGAGAACGACAGCCTAACCGGCCTCGACCGCAAAGTAGAATGGGTGAACAGCGAACTGCCACCGTGTGACCTGCGTTTCTACCCCGAGGGCGGCCACCTTGTAAATGGCATTGAAAGCACCGTTGCATACGAAGTATTCGGTAACGACGGCATAAACAGCGAGCAGAGCATCACCATCACTGCCGACGGCAAGCCATTGTTCACCGCCACCCCCAAGCATTTGGGCAAGGGCACATTCACCATCACCCCACACAAAGATATAAAGTACAGGGCTATACTCAAACAGGGCAAGAAAGAGAAAAAGTTCGACCTGCCCGATGTCCAGAACGAGGGCGCAACAATCAATGTTATCGAGGAGAATGGCACATACTACATAACCACCCGTAACAACCTTGACGGAACAACGGAGATGGGTTGCGCCATCGTGCACCGCGGTAAAGTATTCTTCTACGAGCGGTTCCTCTCTACCGACACCTGCATGCTCTTTGCCATAGACAGCAAGACGCTCGACGAGGGAGTGAACCGCGTGATACTCTTTGTAAACGACAGCATACCGCTTGCCGAGCGCCAGTTCTTTGTCACACATACCGAGCCGCAGGAAAGCGACAATGCAACAGCCAAACTGCTTGTGACAAGCGACGGCGAGGAGATTGAGGATTTGAACATTGCACCGCACGGCAAGATAACACTCGACATTGAGCGCGAGGACGGAAAGCCCATCAGCGGCGGTACATTCTCGCTCTCAGTGAGCGATGCCGACTACCGCCAGGAGACATCATACACCTACAATCTTTATACATATATGCTGCTGGGTTCCGAACTCAAGGGCTACATCCCCAATGCTGCACGCTACTTTGACCCTGCGAACAAAAACCGTGCCCATGAGCTCGACCTTGTGATGCTCACCCATGGCTGGACATCATATGACTGGAGCAAGTTAAGCCGCCGCGAAGCCAAGCTTGAGCAGCCCATTGAGCGCGGCATAACCATCAAGGGACGCTTTGTAAAGAAACGCCCCGACAAGCGCTTCGGCAAGCTCGACAAAATTGTTGTCACCAACAAACCCGGAGCAAACATCAAGTTCGACATAACATACAACGACAGCCTGCTAACGAAATACAATTTCAACACCGATGCCAACGGCGAGTTCCGCATACAAACGCGCGACTTCACCGGCAAGCGTGTTGCAAAACTCATGGGGCCACGCACATCATACGACAGCAGCGACAGCATCTTCGCTTTTGCTCTCGACCGTTACTTCTCGCCCGAGATGCGCCTCTACCACTATTGGGAGCGCAACACAGGCCTGCCCACCACACAGGAGGGATTGACAGCCGAAAGGGACAGCCTCATCAAAGTGCGCCCATTCGAGTACCTCATCTCGCAGGTGGAGGTTGTGTCGAAGAAGAAACGCGAAGCCAACTACCGCCCACCACGAAGCGAAATGCGCTTCGATTTCCTCGACGAATGGGAGTATGCCCAGGATGTTACCTACCTTTGCAACGAGAAATCGGCCTACTATGGCGGCAATGAATGGCAATATGATTTCACCGGCACCGGCGACTTCAACAACTATGCACCCACTGCAACCATTGAAGGTGGAGAGACTCTTTCGACACTGGACCGTGCCGTAATGGCAGGCAATGGCATATACAGCAATCAATTCAACGGATTCAAGCGTGAGATGGGTAGCGGATTCAGCATTGACAACGACGGTCAATACCGCATAAATGACCCGGCATTCCACAACACACTCACCGCGGCCGACATTCTGCGCAGTGCATTCTGGCGCCACAACCTCAATTGGTGCTACTGGATACAGTCAATGGTCATCGACGGCGAATACAGTTCGCTGAACACCCCCACACCCGACAGAGAGTATCTCGAAGGCGTTGAGCCACGCAAGATGATGAACTTCAAGGAGATTGTCATCCGCTCCGACGAGAACTCCCGTAAACTGTTCGGTGGAGGAAGACGCATACTCAAGGCAACAAACAAGAATAAAGGTAACATCGACTACAGAAGCTACTACGAAGGATTCTATGGACAGATGGGCATAAGTGCAAGAAACGGCAACATTGATGATGCCCCCGATGCAGCCATACTCCACGACCGCATAAAATCACTATCGCATGATGCCATCCCCAACTACGTAGCCTGCTTCATCCCGAATACTCAAGAGGATGAACAGAAAGGACTTATACCCGAATATACCCAACGCGGCACCACACGCTACACAATGGTATATGGATACACCGATAGCAAGCAGTTCTACTCACCCGACTACAGCACCGTCAAGCCCGATGCCACCACTGCCGACTACCGCCGCACACTGCTGTGGTCACCCGACATCACAGCAAAGAACGGCCGCCTCACCGTCGAACTCTACAACAGCACATCGGCAAAAAGAATAGCTGTCGATGTCGAGGGATATGCCGGCGGCACATTCTACAGCAGCAGCGACATTGCAACACGCGGCGCCGACAAGAACGATACCGGCATTGACCACCTCACTATGCCCGAGACACCTATTGTGGGCATACACAACATTGACATCCTCGCCTTCTGTTTCAAGAAAACCGAGGAAGGCCGCAGTTTCTTCAAGCACCACATGTACGACGAGGCATTCACCTGCTTCAACGAAGCATCGGCACTTGGCTACCCAGATGCCATTTACAACAGCGCCGTGTGCTACATGAACGGCTACGGTGTTGAGTGCGACACCATCGAAGGCTTCAGGCGATTCCGCCGTGCCGCCAACACCGGGCACGACAGAGCACTCTACAACCTTGCCACCTGCTACCGCATGGGTATTGGCACCGTGCAGAACGACAGTCTCGCATTCATCTGTTACGACAGAGCCGGCCAAGCCGGATATGCCAAGGCACTCACCACCCTTGCCGACAGTTACCTCATAGGACGCGGCACAGCACAGGACAGCACAATGGCCTACGAATACTATAGCCGTGCAGCAGCAAAGAACGAGCCGCGCGCCCTCTACATCATTGCCGAAAAGGTTGCACAGGCCGACTCCCTGCTGTTGCTAAGCAAGAAAGAGCTACGCAAGCAAAGCACCATAGGCTATTACCAGAAAGCCGCCAAACTCGGCAACACCGATGCACAGTACAGACTTGCACAGTTCTATGAAGATGGCTACTATGTAAAGAAGAGCAAGAAACGCGCCTTCAACTGGTACCTGCATGCCGCCAATGCCGGACACCCCGAGGCCGCCGAAAAGGTTGCCCGCATGTACGAAAAAGGCAAAGGCACAAAGCGCGACGACCAAAAAGCCGCCGCCTGGTACCGCGTAGCGATGGAACACGGCAGCCAAACAGCAAAGGAAAAGATTGATTGGTACAACATGTTCAGGTTCTTTAGTGAGTAACAAATATAAATTTCAAGAGATAATTATTTATGAGAAAATAGTGTATTTTTGAAAATCATTGAAAAACTTCACATTAACTAATTATGAATAAACTAAACATTATCGCATTATTGACAATATTCTCTTTGTCGTGTTTGAATTCATCGGCACAGTTTGACTCCAAGGATTGGGATAAGCAGAAAGAACTGACCGAATTCCGCAACAGTCATAAACCTAAAGGTGTCAGCAGGGGCTTTATGAGACTGTATAAAAAGGAATATGGCTTGAGTAAGGCAAAATTGCCTTTCAACTCTTTTACAAGCATTTATCCAGGGTATGAATCTATTCTACTGCACAGAAATGACTATATAGGAACTATGAGCAACCCTATTGCTATGCTCTCATCGGACAGCGATTGTATCGTCTACATTCCGGTTATTAGCAGGTATGACGATGCTTGGTTGAATAATAATATTTCAGACGTCAAGGAATTAGTTGCGGTGGATGTCGTGTGCAATAGGGATGATATAAACTATTGGCAAGTAAAGATTTCCGGGGACGATATCAACAGAATAATTGATGAGAATGTAACGGTGTACGAAGATGACTCACACACCGCACAATGTGGAGCCGATGTAATGCTGCTATGCAAATTCCCCTACAGAGAAAAAATCTGCACTTATGGTAAGGGGGGATATATCTCCATTCACGAGGAGTACCCCCATTACTATACACTTGATATTTACAAGGAGGGCCACAAGCCCATAAAAATGCATTTGTTTGTTAACGACAAGGGCTCTGACAAAATAGACAGCTACCTGTCGGATATATGTGGCTCTTTGAAGTTTTAGACAAACTCAAGAGTGTGAACATACAAGAAATGTTTATAAAAAGGTTGTACGCGTACAACCTTTTTATTGTTAATACAAACAGAAAGAAGAAATTGGATATAGTAAAAATTGAACGGATGTTCTTTTCACCGTCATTGTTTCAATTCTCTTTGTAACATAAATTTAACACTCCTGCAATGAACACTAAATTAAAATTCGCGTTATTTGCTGAAGGAACAACAATAAAAAAGAACATTCATGAAAGCAACAGGATTCATTGCAGCGGCATTGCTGCTTTTCTCGGGCATAGGCGCTCATGCGCAGGAGGTAGAAAATGAGCCAAAGGGCAAGGCCATAGTACAGATATACACAAACTTCCACAGCGGGTTCGGTGTGGTGAATGACGACCGCGGTTTTGAGTTGGACCGCAGTTATCTGGGTTATGAATACGACTTTGGCAAAGGTGTGAGCGTGAAGGGAGTCCTTGACATTGGACAGTCGAGCAGCGTCAACGACTACAACCACATTGCTTATATAAAGAATGCTCTTGTAAAATGGAATGTCGGGAACTTTACCCTGCAGGGCGGTATGATTGGAATGACACAGTTCAGCTACCAGGAGAAGTTCTGGGGCTACCGCTATATCTACAAGTCGTTCCAGGACCAGTACAAGTTCGGCAGCAGCGCCGACCTAGGTATCTCGGCATCATACAGCTTTGCGCCATGGATTGAGGCCGATGTTGTCATTGCCAACGGCGAGGGTTACAAGGTTGTTCAGGTAGATGACGGACTGCTCTACGGCCTTGGCACCACCATCAAGCCATTCAAGGGAATGTCACTGCGTCTCTATGCAGGCCTCAACGAAGGCACAAAGGGAGAAAAGGACATCATCAACTATGCAATGTTTGCCGGCTACAAGCACAAATACTTCTCGCTTGGTGTGGAGTACAACATCATGCGCAACAACCGCCGTGTCGAGGGGCACAACCTTTACGGGTTCTCGATGTATGCAACAGGCACCATCAACAGCTGGCTCGACCTCTATGCCCGCGCCGACGGACTGATGTCGAGCGACGATTGGAACAAGGAGAAGGACGATGTTGCCATCATAGCCGGCGCACAATTCAAGCTTGGCAAATATGTTAAGATTGCGCCCAACTTCAGGATGAGCATTCCAAGCGCCGAGGGACAACAGAACAGGTACTACGGCTACATAAGCTGCAGCTTTGGCATGTAAAACAAAAAGGCAAACGCGCTATCCTTGATTGAGGACAGCGCGTTTATATCTGAATGGAATCAAACTTCACTATTGCGGTTTCTTTGCCTGCATATGCCACATATCGTGCCCCAGAAACTTCGTGGCATTCACGCGTTCAAAGCCGAGCGATTTATAGAGTGCCTCGGCACGTGGATTTTCAAAATCAACTATCAGCCCCACCCTTTCGTGCCCTGCGGCAAAAGCCCTGTCACGCGCGGCAGACAAAAGCGCACCGCCCACACCGCAGCCACGATATTGCGGCAACACTGCAAGCGAATCGAGATAGAACTCACCGGCTGAGGTCTCATCCTCCACATTGGGTACATTGCCAAGTTTCTCCCTCATCAGTTCAAATAGGGGCTTGCGAAGTTCTTCCAACCGCGCACCGTCATAGCCGATTATGGCTCCTACAACAGAGCCGTCAACCTCGGCCACCAGCGCATTGCGGTAACTGTACTGCGACACCTCGCGCGAGGCCAGCTCTGCAAATATCGAGGCCAACGGATGCGTCTCGTCATAGTGCAGCGCCATAAGCACCACCCTGCCCACCAACGGTGCATCCGTCGCCACCGCCTCGCGTATATTTATATTCCCGGTTTTCATCTATAAATTCATTCAATCAACGGCAAGATTTCCTTTTCAAAAATCTCCCTTGCCATTATGCGGTAATGTGGCGCATAGTGTTCGTTATACAAACGGCTGTGATGCACGGCATAGTGTCCTTCGGCCAACATAGCCGCAATTGCCTTTGCATCGGCATCATAATTCGGCATAGATAGCCCCATTGTTGCAATAATCCCTTCTATCTGCTGCCACTCGGCAGCCCAATGCTCTACCTCGACCGGTTGCACCTCTTTTACGCTACGCAGGAAGCACGACAGGTACTTATCGAATGGAACCTTTCCGCCTGCAATGGTAGCAAGCGCCACACGATAGTAGTCGCCCTTGTCACCGGTAGGCTCATAGAGCATCACATCGAGGTTATCCACAGATGCAAGTTCGTGACGTAGATAGGCTGCAGATTTTGCGCTGTCAGGCACAATATGTCCTGGACCGAAACGGTCTTGGAAGAAGCTCTTGTATATGTCCTGCAGAGTCGATTGCGGATAGTCTGTAAGCATCCTCTCCACGGCCACACGGACAGCGACCGTATCAACGCACTTTGTCTGCGCGGATGCGCAGACAAAGGCAAATATCAACAGGAATGTATATACCAGACGGCGCATCACTTGTCAATGCTACGCAGTTCATACTCCCTTGAGCCAAGGCCAATGGCAGCAGAGTGCTCAAGGATGTGGATTCCGTGACGCGAATTTATGCGCTCAATGAGAGTCGCCGCGTCATCTCCCTCGCTCGACGGGTAGTTGAACACAAGGTCAACGCAAGCCTGGTCGAGCGCTACAGGATCAAGCGATGCAAGAATGCCCACATCCTTCATCTCCGGATCGGCAGGGTGTCCGTTGCAGTCGCAGTCGACCGACAGGTTGTTCATCACATTGATATAAATCATGCGGCCATCGAAATACTCGTGTACCGACTGCGCTGCAGCAGCCATGGCCTCAATGAACTTGTCCTGCTCGGCCGTGTGCTTCCATATCAGCTCCTTGTCCTCAATGGCGCCGGCCGAGTGGATATATGCCTTACCGTTTGATGAAGCAATGCCGATTGACTGGTTCTTGAGCACACCGCCGAAACCACCCATCGCGTGACCTTTGAAGTGAGCAAGATTCACAATCCAATCATAGTTGAGCATGTTTGCACCCACAATGTTATACTTTATGTGGGTTGTATCCTGTACAGGAATCTTCACCTCAGCCTCGCCATCGAGCAGGTCAATTGGGGCAATGGCAGTGAAGCCATGGTCCTCGAACACCTTCAGGTGGCTCTCGGTTTCGAAACGCGGACCTTTATATGCAGTGTTGCACTCCACAATGGTACCGTTCACCTTTGTTACCAAATCCTTTATAAGCGATGGCTGCAGGAAGTTCTTTCCGCCGGGCTCACCTGTTGAGATTTTCACAGCCACTTTTCCTGTTGGGACAACGCCAAGCGCATCGTACACCCTCACAAGCCCTTCGGGCGAGATATCCTTTGTCATATAAACGACAGGCTTTTCAGCCACAGCATCAACAGATTGAGCAGCCTCTTTTTTATTCTCAGTTTTATTACCACACGCAGCAAACGACGTAGTCATCAGCAATGCCACAACATAAATCAAATGTCTTTTCATAGTCATATCCTTTTACCATTCAAACAATCAAGAAACATCATCCGCAGTGGAAGTAGCGCTGTACAAGCTTGAGCATCTCCTCGCGGTTGTCGCCGATGTCGGCTCTCAATGTACGGTCATCGTATGAACGCAGGCGCTTTATTATACCGTCAATCATTGCAGGGCTGAAGACATTGTACTGTTCGAACACTGCGCGCTGGCACTCCAGGCAGTCGGCACTTGCGGCGCAACTGTCGGGCAGCTGTTCAAGCATAGCCAGCTTTGACTCATTCTCCTTTTGATGGATATTGACGTTCACATATGTGCGCTCGGCAATCTCAAGTGCATTCTCAAGTTCAAAGCCATGACGACAAGCCACCGCAAGGCCGGCTATGAGCTGATAGAGGTCGGCCGAGCCATCGGGTGAACGCATCTCCACGGTCTGTTTCATTGATGTATCGTAATTACTTGCGCTCTCCAACGGATTGGCGATGCGGCACATGTCGCTCTTTGCAGCCCAACCGAGCGGTACACGCACCAGCACCGAGCGGTTGCGGTCGCCCCAACAGATGTTTGTGGGCGCCTCCTGATGCGGAACAAGGCGGAAGTATGATGTAGGGTTAGTGTTTCCGAATGCTGTTATAGACGGAGCAAGCACCATCATGCCGGCAATGGCACGTCGCGCATTCTGCGACAGCTTGCCCTCGGCGTCGAGCATAACATTGGCTCCATCGTTCATAAGGCGCATATGGACATGCAGGCCCGAACCGGCCTTTCCGGCGGTAATCTTGGGAGCGAAGGTCACATCATAGCCATACTTGAAAGCAAGGTTGCGGATAATCCACTTTGCAATCATAAGCTGGTCGGCAGCCTCCTCCGCAGGAACAGGAAGGAACTCAATCTCGTTCTGCTCATACACCATGTCGTCGATGGTGAAGTTACCCACCTCGGAGTGTCCATACTTTATTTGTCCACCGGCTTGGGCTATATATGCCATGCATTCGGTGCGGAAATCATTGAATTTTGCGTATGGAGCCGACTCATGGTAACCCTTCTGGTCTGTTGCAGCGAACATTCTGCTGTCGGGAGCAATCACATAATACTCAAGTTCACCCATAGCCTGGAACTGCAGGCCTGTAACCTCATTGAACGCACGACAAGCCTTGCGCAAAGTATTCTCGGGCGAACTTTCCAAAGGTTCTCCATCCTTGTTGAAATATGAGCAAAGCATCGACAGCGTAGGAATCTCGGCAAACGGGTCGACAAAAGCAGTGCTGAAACGTGGCAACACGTAGAGGTCGCTGCTGCCGGCCTCAATGAACGGAAAGAGCGACGAGCCGTCGACACGCTCGCCACAGGTGAGAATTGCGTCGAGATATGCAGCACTGTTAATCACGAAGTTCAGTGTCTTGAGCCTTCCATCACCCGCCGGATACATGAAGTTGACCATCCTTATGCCGTTCTCCTTAATGTATCGCACGATGTCGGCCTTTGTAAACTCACGACAAGGCTTTCCAAGAAAAGCCACAACCCTGTTAGGGCTCATCTCCAATGAAATATCCATAAGAACAAATATTTGGTTAATGTCAAAAAAACAAACAGCGAAGTATCGCACTTTGTTATACCGCAAAGTTATCCATTTTATCAATATAGCAAAGTTTTGGAAGCAAAATTTGAATATTTATTGTTAGATTTGCAAAAACCGAAATCACCTTTATGATTATGAAAAGACTCCTGTTCATTCTCTTTGCACTGCTACCGATGCTGGCCGCAGCACAATCCAAGATGTACCGCGGCAATAGCACCTACAGCGGCAACATACTCTACACTTTCGACGGCAAGCACCTATACAAGGGGAACAGCACATACAGTGGAAACATAATCTACACCTTCGACGGCAAGCACCTGTACAAAGGCAACAGCACCTACAGCGGGAACATCATATCCACCTTTGACGGCGAACACATATACAAAGGCAACAGCACATATAGCGGAAATATCATATGTACCTTCGACGGCGAATACATATACAATGGAAACAGCACCTACAGCGGTGACATACTCTACACTGTCAGCGGCAAGCACATCTACCGCGGCCGCAGCACATACAGCGGTAATATACTTTATACAATAACAGGCAGTATCCCCATTCCAATACTAGTGATGCTGATGTAAAGAATCGGGGTTCACTTTAAAATGAACCCCGATTTATTATAATTTTAAGACAAGCGTAACAACAAAAGAGTCTTTTTAGACATCTTAACCACCGGGGATTGAATAAAAAGAGCTATTTTTAGGCCTGCGAAGGCTACAAAACCGCAGTTTACTTGAGGTAAATGAGGATTTTGGAGACAAGCGTAACAACAAAAAAGCCTTTTTAGTCAATCCACCTACCCTTTCTTTGCATTAATAATATATATTCCCGTCATGGCCAGAAGTGCAGCTATGGCATATTTCCAATAGAACGGTTCACTGAGACACAGGCACGATGTCACAGCACCGACAACCGGGATAAGTGAATTGAAGATAGCCACCTTACCCACCGGGTTGCAGCTGAGCAGTTTATTATAGAGCGTGAAACCGAGTGTAGAAATACATATAAGCAGGAATAGTATGCCCACTCCGGCAACCGTCACATGCGGCAACGTACCGCCCATAAACAGACCTGGCAACACAAGCATCACACCACCCAGAGCAAGGCTATAGCCTGTAGCCACAAAGACATCGGCATGGCGGCCAAGCCCCCTTGTCATGAGACCGGCAAAAGCAGAGCAGATGGCATTAAGTATTATCATACCATCGCCCATAAAAGTAAAGCCACTACCGGTTCCTCCACCAATGTTCAGCACCAATATTCCTGTAAAGCCAATGACACAACCGACAATTTTAGCCGGTGTAAGTTTGTCACTTTTAAAAAACGCACATGCCAACAGCACGAGCGTGAACACGCCAAGCGAGTTCAGGATTGCCGCCCTTGCCCCATCGCTGTGCGACAGGCCAATATAGAAGAATGCATAGTGTATTGTAGTATTCAGCAATGCATAGCCCAAAAGATAGCCCCACCCCGATGCTTTGTACACCTTCGGGCTCAAACCTTTGAAAAGGGCAATGGCCAGCACAATGAGCCCCGACAAAGTGAAACGTACACCCGCAAAGAGCATCTTGCTTGCAGTCATATCTTTGGTTATGCCGAATTCGTCAAAACCAAGTTTTATCAAAGGATAGGCCCAACCCCATGCTACCGCAGCAGTGAGAGCGAAAAGAGCAACCCACACCGGACGCTGAAAGATTGAGAGTTTTGTAATATTTCCTTTACTCATATATCAAGAATTTAACCGCGAAGATACGAAATTAAAATTTGAAAAATTTAAATCGTTTTCAAAAACTTCGTCTAACAAATATAACCAATATCAGCATACGGCACAATAACACACAGCCGATATTTATTGAACTTTATCGGTTATAATCATTATTTATTGTAGGGAAATCAAACAAAAGCAATATATTTTTTAAAAAAAGAGAGCATAAGTATTGATTTTTGATTTTTTTTGTCCATATTTACGGACGAAAACCAACAAACTGCTTTATTTTCTATTACAAAACACGTCAAGTTGACAAAATCAAGACTATTCAGGTCTAAAGAGACTAAGAAACAAAAGTGAAACCGTTTTGAACTATTATTTATGGAAGAGAACAAGAAGAGTGGAATGAATGAGAGTGACAAGGAAATCGTATTCTCACAGGCTATCAAAGCCGGAAAACGCATCTATTATATAGACGTAAAAAAGAACCGCAAGGACGAGATGTATATTTCAATTACCGAAAGCAAGAAACTGGTTTCGGGTGAGGGGGAGAACACAACTCTTTCGTTCGAAAAACATAAGATATTCCTTTACCGCGAGGATTTCACAAAGTTTGCAAACAGCCTCAACGAGGCCATCAGCTACGTGGTTGCCGAGCAAGGCGAATATGTACCACGCTACCAGGAGACACCCGCAGAGCCCAAAGATGGCGAGAACCTGAACATTGACATAGAGTTCTAAAAGACTCACATACATCACACCCGTTTGCCGGCTATGGTTAGCCGGCAAACGGGTGTGGATTATAGAGAAGGCTAACCAGAATCATCACATATGAAAAGTATCTACACATTGCAGGCAATCGTTGCACTGATGTTGCAGTTTATTCTACCTGGTGCAGCCACAGCGCAACACATTTCGGGTACTTTGGCAACGGCAATGTCACAATAAACAGAAAAGGGCTTTACATTGTTGAAGCCGATGGCAAAGTACACAAAATCTTTATAAAATAACAGAAAAACCTGTCAGGAGCACGCCTTTTATTTGCAAAATCCAAAAAAAAGGCGTACTTTTGCACCCGCTTTTAAGAGACATCGTGTGATGGCGAATTAAGCAGAAGTTAATTTAATCTTAATTTAGAGTAACACATTTTAATTATGAAATCAATCAGCATCAACGGTTCAGCTAGAACCGAGGTTGGTAAGAAAGCTACCAACGCACTCCGCAATGCAGGTCTCGTACCTTGCAACCTTTACGGTGTAGAGAAAGAGGCAAAGGCATTCAGCGTACCTACAGAGGGTCTTCGCAAGCTCGTTTACACACCAGACATCCACGTAGTTGACCTCACAATCGACGGTGTAACAGTTAAGGCTGTTATGAAGGATATCCAGTTCCACCCAGTTAAGGACACAATCCTCCACGTAGATTTCTATCAGGTAACAGAGGAGAAGCCAATCGTTATGGCAGTTCCAGTTAAGCTCGAGGGTCTTGCTGAGGGTGTACGTGCCGGTGGTAAGCTCGTTCAGGTACAGCGCTACCTCAAGGTTAAGGCTCTTTACACAGCTATCCCTGAGATTTTGACAGTTGACGTTACAGCTCTCCAGCTCGGTAAGTCAATCAAGGTTGGCGAACTTTCTTACGAGGGTCTTGAGCTCGTATCAGCTAAGGAGTCACTTGTTGCTTCAGTCAAGACAACACGTGCATCTGCAGCAGCTGCAGCAGCCGCAAGAAAGTAATATCTGACGGCAAATGAAATATCTGATTGTAGGGTTGGGCAACATCGGCTACGAGTACGAGGGAACCCGCCACAACATAGGATTTACTGTATTGGACGCTTTTGCAAAAGCGTCCAATACTGCTTTTCAAGACAAGCGTTACGGTTTTGTTGCCGAAGCATCGGTGCGTGGCCGCAAGCTCATACTGCTAAAGCCATCGACCTACATGAACCTCAGCGGCAACGCTGTGCGTTACTGGATGCAGCAAGAGAAAATACCCTTGGAGAACGTGCTTGTGATTGTAGACGACCTTGCACTGCCGGTTGGAGCACTGCGTCTCAAGGGACAAGGCAGCGACGGAGGCCACAATGGGCTCAAGCACATTGCAGCGACCCTCGGCACCACCAACTATGCCCGCCTGCGCTTTGGAATAGGCAACGACTTTGGCAAGGGACACCAGGTAAATTTTGTGCTTGGAGCTTTTGACAGCGACGAACAGAAGGTCATTGAAGAGCAGTTGGCAACCACAAATGAGATAATCAAGAGTTTCTGCTTTGCCGGCCTTGCACGCACAATGAACCAGTTCAACAAAAAAGGAAACGGCAACAAGCCGCAGGATAACAATGGCTGATCAGGCACGAATAGACAAATGGCTGTGGGCTGTGCGCATATACAAGACACGTAGCATTGCAGCCGAGGCTTGCAAGAAGGGCCACATCAGCATTGGCGACCGAACTGCCAAACCGGCTAACAATGTACGCGTGGGCGACATTGTCAATGTAAAGAAAGCCCCTGTCACCTACTCCTTCAAGGTACTCAAATGCGCCGAGAACCGTGTTGGTGCCAAACTCGTCCCCGAGTTGATGGAGAACGTCACCCCGCAGGAGCAGTACGAAATTCTTGAAATGAGCAAGATGAGCGGTTTTGTTGGACGCATGCGCGGAACAGGCCGTCCCACTAAAAAAGAACGCCGCGACCTCGACCAATTTGTCGACGACTGGTACGACAGCGATGCCGAGGAGTTTGATTTCGATGAATTGTAAGAAGTGTGTCGTTGACACACTTCTTCTATTTATTAAAGGAACTTCACGGAGGAATAAGATAAAATATATCGGAATAGACCTCTTATATATCATCGCTTTGAAGTATCTTTGTAACTATTAGAAAGGAAAACCCGATACACGATGTTGAAGATAATAAAAACTATTGTGGGTACACTGATGCTGACAGCTTCGGCAAGCTGCCTTGCGCAGACAATATCCACCCGATATGAGGCTAGCGGTACATATGGCAGTGGCGAACACACTCCATTTTGGCACATGGCAAACAGACAGGGACTCAGCAGCCACAAGAATTCAGCTCTATACGCACGGTTGGGCATTGAAGGATACAACAATTTCAGCAACAAGGACATCACCCTTGAATGGGGTGCCGATGCCGTTGCAGCTTACAATCTGACATCCACACTCTTCGTGCAGCAAGCCTACTTCGATTTCCAATGGAAAAGAGTGAGGATTTCATTGGGACAGAAGGAACGTTGGGGCGACTTACCCTACCACCGTCTTTCTACCGGCTCACTGGTAGAGAGCGGCAATGCCCGCCCTATACCACAGATACGCATTGAGCTGCCCGAATATTGGAACATTCCGGGTACCAAAGGATGGCTAGGTATAAAAGGCCACCTGGCATACGGACTGTTCACTGACGGAAACTGGCAAGAGAAGTTCTTCAGCGAGACATCACCACGCGCCACAACCACGCTCTACCACTCCAAAGCCGGCTCCATGAGATTTGGCAACGAAGAGAAATTCCCATTGACTGCCGAAATAGGCCTGCATATGGTCACACAGTTCGGTGGCACATGCTACAACACAGCAAGGTTTCCGGGAAAGCATTACAAGAACCCTGTCCGCTTCAAAGATTTCCTATACGCGCTCATTCCACTCAGCGGCGATGCATCATATGATGCAGGCGACCAGGCCAACGTTGCCGGCAACATGCTTGGAGCATGGCAGGGCGCAATAACCTGGAACGACACGGAATGGAAACTGCGCACATACTATGAACACACATTCGAGGATCACTCACAACTATTCTGGGAATACGGGTTATGGACCGAGCAGCTTATTGGCCTTGAACTTGAGCTCAAGAAGTTCAGACATGTCAAGAATATCGTCTTTGAATATTTCAACCTCAAAAACCAAAGTGGCCCTATTTACCATGACAAGAACAGCACCTTCCCCGACCAGATAAGTTGTATTGACAACAATTACAACCACGGCAAATATCCCGGATGGTTCAACTATGGCCAAATGATTGCCACCCCGTTGTGCACATCGCCAATCTACAATGCCGACCGCATCCAATATTGCTATAACAACCGCGTAGAGGCTTTTCATTTGGGTATTGAAGGCGAGCCCCTCAATTGGCTTGACTATCGTGCACTCTATACACGCAGCAACAACTGGGGAACATACAGCGTGCCGTTCAAGGATATCAAGATAAACCGTTCACTGCTTCTTGAACTCACATTCCACCCACAGGTGATGAAAGGTTGGAGCGTAGCAGCATCATTCGCACTCGACAACGGCAACCTCTATGGCAACAACTGGGGAGGAATGCTCACCATCAAGGGAGAGAACATTTTCAACACCGTTAAAAAAATAAGACAATGAAAAAAATA
Source organism: Bacteroidaceae bacterium (assembly GCA_045634305.1). Taxonomy (GTDB): domain Bacteria; phylum Bacteroidota; class Bacteroidia; order Bacteroidales; family Bacteroidaceae; genus HGM04593. The sequence continues at coordinate 38,111 of JAZQZZ010000030.1, forward strand.
CTATACATACTGCTCTGTGCGTCAGTTTTCACATCGTGCCAAAAAGCCGATGACAATGGAGACCTTGGCGGTTGGTGGAAACTCACAAGAATAGAGAAACCACAAAACGACACCATCATCGACAAAAGTCAGGAAGACCGCTTCTGGGCCATCCAGCTGAGAATGATTACCACCAACAACGGCGGCAAGGGACGTTTCCAGCATACAGGAGACTCACTTTTCGTGCAGATGATACAGAAACCGAGCAACGGCAAAGCCGTTGGCCTGTACACCCCGGAGAATGAACGCTTCGGTGTAAACAAGCTCACCAACAAAAGCATGATACTGCAATCAGATTCGGCAATACTCACATTCCGCAAATTCTAACGGCAAACACAGCGCACGCACATGAACCTTGAACTATTCCTTGCCCGCAGGCTCTATAGCACACGAAAAGGTAAACGACATTTGTCACGTCCCGCAGTCACCATTGCACAGTGGGGTGTAACCATAGGTACAATTGTCATGTTCCTTTCCATCTGCATTATTGTGGGCTTCAAAAATCAAGTGCGTGACAAGGTCGTAGGGTTCGGCGGACACATACAGATTCTGAATTACGAATCGAGTGACGAAGGCATTTTGCCAATAACCGCCGACAGTCTGCTTGTACAGGAGTTGCTTTCTACCGAAGGAGTAATACACGTACAGCAATACGCACAGATTCCGGGAATAATCCTGGCCAACAATGAATACGAAGGTATTTTGCTCAAAGGCATAGACAATGACTACGACCTCACATTTTTCGCATCCAACATCATCGAAGGCGAACTGCCGCAATTCACCGCCGGCGAAGCATCAAACGCAATAATCATATCAAGCGTCACGGCAAAAAGGCTCATGTTGCAGTGCGGCGACAAAGTCAATGTCTATTTCATGCAAGACGGAATCAGAGCCCGCAAAATGAGTGTTGCAGCAATATACGAGACCCATCTCACCGAATTCGACAACGTGATGGCATTGACCGACATATATACCGCCCGCAAACTCAACGGATGGGAAAACAACAAGGCAAGCGGCATTGAAATAACCGTAGATAACTACGACGACAGATACATCCATTGCGACAAGATTGACTCGCACGCCACACACAACGCCACCCTGAGAAACCGCGAGGGGCTCTACTGCACAACAATAGACGAACTCTACCCTGCAATGTTCAACTGGCTAGCCGTGCTCGACCAGACCGTTTGGATAATACTCATCCTCGTCGTCTGCATTGCCGGTTTTACAATGATTTCGGGCCTCTTCATCCTCATACTCGAAAAGAGCAACTTCATTGGCATAATGAAAGCTGTTGGAGCCAAGAATCTTTCCATAAGAAGAATATTCATCTACTATGCCGGAATGATTGTGATGAAAGGCATGCTCATTGGCAATACCATTGCAATTGCAGCATGCATCCTGCAACAACAAACCGGCATGATATCCATTGACCCCGAGATGTATTACATGGACAGAGTACCCATTGAGTTCAGCTGGTTGCTTGTGCCAATGAACATTGCAATGTTCTTTATTTCCATTGCAATACTGGTGATTCCGTCAATGCTAATTTCAAAGATTGACCCTGTAAAGGCAATAAAATTTGAATAAAAAAAAAGCCATCGCGGAAAGCGATGGCTTTTTTGTTATTCAAAGTAAACATTCATCATTCAACATCAGTAGAGAGCAGCGCCTTTGGCAATGCACGACAATTATATCCGAATGCCATAGCCTCGCCATAAGCTCCCGCCGACCTCATAACAAGCAGGTCGCCACGCTCGGTAGCGGGCATCTTGCGGTCATGACAGAAAACATCCGACGACTCACACACCGGGCCCACAACATCATACACCTCATCGGCCTTGTTTGAGCATATATTCTCAATGCGATGATATGCATCGTACAATGCAGGACGTATAAGATCGTTCATTCCGGCATCCACAATCACAAACTGCTTGCAACCGCCACGTTTCACATATGTAACACGTGTCACCAATGCACCACACTGCGCCACGATACTGCGTCCAAGTTCAAAGTGCACATGCTGACCGGGATAGAGCTTCAGGTTGTTGGCATATGTTGCAAAATACAACTCAAAATCGGGAATCGGATATTTGTCGGGAGCATCGTAGCGTATTCCCAAACCGCCGCCGACATTGATGTGCGGCAACACCAGTCCACGCGTCTCAAAAAGCAACTCCTGCAACTCATTTATCCTGCCGCACAAAGCAATGAAATCATCCATCACCAATATCTGTGAACCAATATGGAAGTGCAGACCAACCAGCTTTACATGCTCAAGTCCCTCAACGACACCAATCACATCATCCAACTGCTCATAACCGATACCGAATTTATTCTCGGCCAATCCGGTTGTGATATTGCTGTGGGTGTGCGCGCCGACATTAGGATTTATTCTGAGCGCTACCTGCGCCACCACTCCACGCTCAGCCGCAAGCGCCTCAATTGCCTCAAGTTCGGGCACTGACTCGGCATTGAAACAGAAGATTCCGGCATCAAGCGCAAGCGCAATCTCCTTGTCGGTCTTTCCCACACCGGCAAACACAATCTTCGATGCAGGAACACCGGCCTCCAAAGCAGCAGCGACCTCACCACCGCTCACACAGTCGGCACCCAAACCGGCATCGGCAATAATCTTGAGCAGACGAGGATTGAAATTCGCCTTTATCGCATAGTGGACATCGAAATTGCCATAACGTGCAGCTTCGGCCTTCACAGTGTCAATGGTCTTCTGCAACAACTCCACATCGTAATAGTAGAACGGAGTGTCAACGCCTCTGAAATATTCAACAGGAAAGTTCATTGCCCTATTTTATTTGTTTGTTCCGAAAATTGAAGCGCTGAGTGAACGCAATGCCCTCACCTTATCCTCCTCACGTACGAGGAATGAGATGTTGTAGTTGCTGCCACCATAAGAAACCATACGCACAGGAATATCCTTCATAGCCTCCATGGCACGTGCCTCAAAGCCAACGTTCTCCCAGTTAAGGTCACCCACAACGCACACGATACACATATTGCGGTCAACAGTGATTGTACCAATCTTCTGCAATTCGGCAACAATTTCATCTAATCTGCGGTCGTCATCAATAGAAACAGACACACCCACCTCGGATGTACAAACCATGTCGATAGAAGTCTTGTAGTTCTCGAAAATCTCGAAAACCTTGCGCAGGAAACCATATGCAAGCAACATTCGGCCACTCTTAATCTTGATGGCAGTAATATTCTCCTTTGCAGCAATAGCTTTTATCTCTCCGGGACGTGTAAGGTTATTATCAATTCGTGTACCCTCTGCTTTCGGATCCATTGTGTTGAGCAGACGCACAGGCGTACCTGTCAATTTTGCAGGGAGAATACATGTAGGATGCAGAATCTTTGCACCGAAATATGCAAGCTCTGCACTCTCCTCAAAGTGCAGGTTACGCACCGGAGTAGTATTCTCAACCACGCGTGGGTCATTGTTGTGAACACCATCAATGTCGGTCCATATCTGTACCTCCTCGGCATTCACAGCCGAACCAATCAGTGTTGCTGTGTAGTCACTGCCACCACGCTGCAAGTTGTCGTAGCTACCCTCGTGATTCATACAGATGAAACCCTGGGTGATATATATGCGGCCATCATTGTCGGCATCAAGCAATGGCAACAAGTGCTCACGTATATACTCCAAATCGGGTTCACCATTCACAGCAAGACGCATGAAATCAAGGGCATTCAACAACTTCACGTCGATACCCTGCTCCTGCATGTAGAATGTAACCATATTTGTAGACATAATCTCACCTTGCGCAACAATCTCCTTCTCCAACTCATCGGTCAGCTTCTGCTGTGCCAAATCGCGCAAATGAGCAAAAATCTCGTTCACCTTGCTTGTAGCTGCAGCCTTGCCTTCCTCGCTGGTGTATAACTCACTGATAGTCTGCATATACTTTGTCTGCAGGAAAGTAGAGTGCTCACAAGCACCGTTCACATTGCCGTTACGCAAATAATTTGTAAACTCAATGAGTGAGTTTGTAGTTCCCGACATTGCTGAAAGAACAACAATCTTTGTCTCACCATCGTTAATCAAGTTAACGACACCCTGCATACGCTCGGCCGAACCAACAGATGTTCCGCCAAATTTCAATACTTTCATATTATATCTATTATTTGATTATCCAAAAAAATCACTCCACAACACTCTCCTTTGTTATTCTGCGCTCCGAACAACGGTACACCGTTGCCGGATAGTCCCGCAACCACTGCTCATTGTGTGTAATCATCAGCACCGACATCTTCTCCTCCTTACAAATTCTGTGCAGCAGGTTCATTATGTAGTCACCGGTCGCATTGTCAAGGTTACCTGTGGGTTCATCGGCCAGCAACAATGCTGGACGGTTGAGTATTGCACGTGCAATGACAATGCGCTGCTGCTCGCCACCCGAGAGTTCATGGGGGCGCTTATAGCCTTTCTGCGACAATCCAACCAGGTCAAGCACCTCATGAATACGCATCTCACGCTCAGTCTTGTCCTTCCATCCGGTGCAACGCAACACAAAGTCCAGATTATCGTGTACACTACGGTCTGTCAGCAATTGGAAATCCTGAAACACAATTCCAATCCTGCGTCGCAGTTCCTGCAGTTTCCTGTTACTGATGTCACGCACATTATACTTGTCGAATACCAATGCATCACCTTTCTCAATATCCACTTCGCCATATACCGTCTTCAACAAAGTCGATTTGCCCGAACCTACAGTACCTACAATGTAGGCAAACTCACCCTCGTCCAATGTAAACGTCACATTCTCCAATATAAACTTGGAGTCAATCAGTATATCTACATCCTTATAATCAATAACCGGCATATCATTCAGTGTTTTAGAAGCTGTTTAAATTTTCACGTTGTGCGCCCGCACACTTTTCCAATTATGCAAATTTAGTTATAATTTTCAAAATTCCGGCCAAACAACGCACATTAATTTGCATGCGCGTGCAACGCACATGCATCGTTCGCACAAACACGCATTTAAAAGAAGATATTCCGCCCGGCCATATTGTAGACAAAATTAATTTTCTTAACTTTGCAATATAATTGCGTGTGCCCCACAGCACGCGCAACTGTCACAGGCAAATAATATGTTTGAATACACATCCATACTTTTCAAAAAGACACCACGATACTTGCTCGAGAAGCGCAACCTCATCATCATGGTCCTTTTCGTGTCAATATTCGCCATCATATTCATCAACATCTATAAGCCCTTCGGTTCGGCACAATGGGTACAACGAGGCATCACCCCTACCCAATACCTGCTGTGGTCGACAGTACTGGTAAGCATCGGAATGACAGTTGTCGCCATAAGCCGAATAATAATGTACAGCTACTCACGCTCCCCCGAGCATAACGTAACATATTTGAAATATGCCATATGGGTTTTTGTAGAACTCCTGTTGCTGTCAGGGGCATTCACCACCCTCGCACTCATAGTGAGCACACATCTCAACCTCACCAACAGCGACCCATTGGAAATCTACAGGAATGCGATGCAGAACACAATCTTCATCATCGGAATCCCCTACTTCATCTGCATCCTATATTTCTCCTATCAGGAACGTTCGGCAAAACTCAAGGAGCTAATGAACGAGAACATTGGTTTCAAGTCGAGCAACCTCATCTCCATACGCGACTACCGCGGCATACTGCAACTCTCCGTCGCCAAGGAGAACCTGCTGTACATAGAATCGGCCGACAACTACATTTGCGTGTGGTACAAGAAGAACGATATACTCAAGAAGCAGTTGCTACACATTACCATGAAGGAGATCAGCGAACAGCTTGCCGACACAAACATTGTTCGTTGCCACCGCTCATACATGATAAACCTCGACCACGTAAAGGTCATGCGCCGCGAGAAAGGCAACCTGTTCCTCGAGCTAGAGGAGCCGGGAGTGAGAGAAATACCAATATCAAAAACCTATGGCGAAACGGTACTGCGCCGTCTTGTGCCAATATCATAACACTATCACACGATGAAGAAAATTGCAATCCTAGCATCGGGCAGCGGCTCAAACGCCGAGAACATTGCCAACTATTTCAAAGGGAGCGACTACGCCCAAGTATCATTCATCATTGCCAACAACCCACAGGCCTACGTTCTTGAACGCGCCAAAAAGTTGGGGATTGAGGCAGCCATTGTAAACAAGGCCGAATTCATGGAGGCCGACGGCGTCATTGCAATGCTCCGTGAGCGCGACATTGATTTCGTTGTACTTGCGGGTTTCCTGCTGCTCGTCCCACAGAAACTCATAACAGCCTATCCCGGCCGCATCGTAAACATCCATCCCGCACTGCTCCCCAAGCACGGTGGCAAGGGCATGTATGGCGACAGGGTACACAAAGCTGTTGTTGAGAGCGGCGACACCGAGAGCGGCATCACCATCCACCTTATTGACGAGCACTATGACAAGGGCACCACATTCTTCCAGGCAAAGTGCCCAGTGTTGCCAACCGACACCCCCGACGATGTCGCAGCCAAGGTACACGCACTGGAGTACGAACACTTCCCCCATGTAATTGAGGAGATTCTCCACAGCCTAGACTAAACGTAAAACGCGAAGATTGTATACAATCTTCGGGTTTTCTACCTTTCAGCTTTCCGTTTTCACCTTTCACTTTTCAGCCACTCGTGCCGCTATATTCACAATCGTCATAACAGCCTTCTCCATAACCTGCACCGACACAAACTCATAACGGCTATGGAAGTTCACGCCACCGGCAAACAAGTTAGGACAAGGGAGTCCCATGAATGAAAGCTGTGCACCGTCGGTACCGCCACGGATAGGCTTGATAACAGGCACTACACCGGCCTGCTCCATCGCGCTCTTGGCAATATCAATGATATGCATCTTTGGCTCAACCATCTCACGCATGTTGCGGTACTGCTCCTTGAGTTCAAGAGTCACCACGCCTGCGCCATACTGCGCATTGATTTTCGCCTCAACCTCCTTCATGAACGCCATGCGCTGCTCAAAAATCTCGCGGCTGTGGTCACGGATTATGTATGACACCGATGCATGGTCAACACCTCCGTTTATACCCACAAGATGATAGAAGCCCTCGTAGCCTGTGGTACACTCGGGTGACTCGACAGCAGGGATTGCCTCAACAATAGCTGTTGCCACGCGCAAAGCATTCAGCATCTTGCCCTTTGCATAACCGGGATGAACGTTGCGTCCCTGTACTGTAAACGTAGCACTGCCGGCATTGAAGTTCTCAAACTCAAGTTCACCCTCGCAGCTGCCATCGATTGTATAGGCCCAGTCGCAACCGAAGAGAGGCACGTTGAAGTTGTGCGCTCCACGGCCAATCTCCTCGTCGGGGTTAAAAGCTATACGCACCTTGCCATGCTTTATTTCGGGGTGAGCCTGCAGATATGCGATAGCCGAAACAATTTCCGCTACACCAGCCTTGTCATCGGCACCCAAAAGTGTGTGACCGTCGGTAACCACAAGGTCATGGCCTTTATAATCCTCAACCTCGGGAAAATCGGCTGTCGACAGCACAATACCATCCTTTTCGCACAACACGATATCTCCACCCTCATAGTTCTCCACAACGCGGGGCTTCACATCCTTGCCGCTCATGTCGGGGCTTGTATCAAGGTGCGCAATGAAACCCACTACAGGCACATCCTTATCACAGTTTGCAGGGAGTGTAGCATAGAGATAGCCCTTCTCATCAAGAACAACCTCTTCCAAGCCCATCTCCTTGAGCTGCTGCTCAAGATAACGTGCAAACACAAACTGTCCCTCAGTGGTAGGCACAACTGTAGCATCGTCACACGACTCTGTGTCAAAAGTCACATATTTCAAAAAACGCTCAAGCATTTTCTCCTTAATCTCGCTCATAATATAATTGTTTTTATGTTTATACTCATTTTATTATCACCATCGTAGCGCCGAAGCCATACTTCTGGAACGATGCATCCTGCGAAAGGCAACGCGGATACTTCTTGCGCAGCTCCTGACCAATAGCATTGCGCAACACTCCCTCACCCTTTCCGTGAATGAAGACAATCTTCTTGCCTTTGTACTTTATATTCTCGTCGAGTGTGCGGCGCACGACATCGAGCTGGTGATTGAGAATGTCAAATGCGTTCATTCCAGCTGTTGTCTCAAGCAGTTCTTCGATATGAAGGTCAACCTCAAGGATATCACTACCCTTTGTCAATTTTGGCCTCTGCTGCGGCTTTGGCGCATCACCCTCCTTTTTACCAAGAATAGCAACCTTCACCTCCTCGGCATCGGTAAATATCTCCTTCACAGGTCTGTCATCCACAACAACATCGTAGATTAGTGCACCCTCGTCAAAGAATGGATTCTCGCGGAACAGATGGAGTTTATAGAATTTCACTGTGTCAATGCGACGTTCAATGTTCATCGCCGCCTTCAATGCAAAAGGTTTGTTCTCCTTGAACGGCAACAACTGCACGCACACACGCTCCATGTCATTCAGTTCCTCGCGGCCGAACTCCTCTATGAACATCTTCGAGTTGGGTTCTAGCAATCCATTGCCACGGACACTCCAACTGCGTCCCTGTGCTGTCAGATAGGTAAAATATATACTATAATTGCTGTCATTGATTATATACGCCTCGAAGCGCGAATTGCTCAGCGACTTTTCGTCCATAGGCAGGTAGGCAAGCACCACATTCAGGCGTTCCCCCTCGGGACGCTCTACCGGACGATATGTCACCACCGGGTCAAAATCATCCTCGTCATCCTCAACCTTTGCCGGCTGAGCAACCTTTTTCTGCTGCGGCTTCGGCTCCTCCTTTGGAGCCACAGTCTTCTTTACAAAGTTATACTCATTGGTGTCAATTACCACACACTCACGCACCTGCATGGGAATTTCAAAACCATCCTTGTCCTCTACAAGCACAATATCCTTCCCGCGGAAGCCGGTTACAACACCGCCACCGCTCTCATATATAAAACGTACTTTATCACCTATTTTCATCTCAAAATCTGTTTATACGCGAAGATAGTGATAAAAAACGGAAAATACACACAAGGAACAGAACTATATCATCTATTATAATCATAATTCAGCCACCTGCAGCACAGGGCCGTGTCAATGAGAGCCAAAGGAACCCTTTCCACACACTCAACCCACAACAGGCTGTCTCCCTGCTCCTTAACAAAATAGAACGACAAATCAACCGTTCCTCGCCTGTGGTCAATGCTATGCACATCGAGTGAATAATGCATATGCGGCAACACCTTCGCCCTTTCACGCTCAACAATAGATAAACACACGGCCTCACCCACCTGTTCAAGGGCGCTTTTACCACGGAAACTCCTGCTGCCACAGGCAACTAGTACAACCGGTATAAGGGATATTAAAAAGCAACGCGCTATTTTTTTCATACAAAATAAACGCGTTGCTTTTAATATTGTTTAAGAAAATAATATTTTCACAACCTTACAATCCTCGAGCGTTACGAGAAAAGGGTCTTTTTCTCACGCCATCTCCTCTACATTTCCAAAGCGTTCCCACACAGGAGCAAATCCATACTCGCCCACCTTGCCTTGCGGCACACGCAACACGGCATGCGCATACACATCGGCATCGGCAATATCACCCGAACACATTGGGGCAGCCTCGCACATCACGCAAAGTTCCTTCAATGCCTTGCAGCTGCGGAAAGCCTGGTCGCCGACATTCACAACAGCAGGCGGCACTGTAATGCTCTCTATTGAGCTACAGTTGTAGAACGCGCCATAGCCAATGCTCAGCACACCATTGTGCAGCGCAACTCTCTCAAGTGAAGTGCAATTGGCAAGCACACCTTGGTCGAGCATATTCACTCCCAACGGCAATATAAATTCCTTTAATGACGAACAGCCCCAGAAAGCGCCTTTTTTGACAGACGCAAGCGTCGACGGCAAAGTCACAGCCTCAAGAGTGGTACAGTCGCGGAACGCCCATCCCTCAAGCGATACCACACCCTCGGGCACCTCAACCATTTTCAACGACGAACAGCCACAGAAAGCATACTCGCCCACACTCTCCACCATTGTACCGACAGAGACTTTCTCAAGCGCCTTGCAACCATCGAACAGCGAAGGCTCAATGTTTATAAGATTATCGGGCAGATATACATTAACAAGCGAACTGCAACCCGCAAAAGCCTCACGTCCAATCACAATAACATTGGCAGGGAACAGCAGTTCCTTTAATGCCGTGCATCCCTTGAAGGCACGCATGCCCACAAGATGCAACGCCTGCGGGAATGTCACAGCCTCGAGTGACTCACACCCCTCGAAAGCACCGATACCGATACTCTCCACATTATCGCCAAGCACCACCGATGTCAGTCCGGCACACTCGGCAAAAGCCTCGTCAAGAATGTCGTTCACCACATACTCCACACCGCCATTAACAATGACAGCAGGCACAACGACGGCCCCCGAGTATGGCACAAGGTTCTTTGTCACTGTAGCGCACATCTTCTCTTCATCGAGCAGATATGCTATATTGTCAATTATCGTTATCATAAGCAATAAAAAATAATCCAATAAAAAGGCCACCCATTTTATTATATGATTGAATAAAAGAGCCTTTTTAGTCAGTCTGTTTTATTAAGAGGTTAAATAAAAAGAGCTATTTTTAGGCTTGCGAAGGCTACAAAACCGCAGTTTACTTGAGGTAAATGAGGATTTTGGAGACAAGCGTAACAACAAAAGAGCCTTTTTAGTCAGCCTCTTATGGTATAAGCAACGAACTGTCACCGTAGCTCAAGAAACGGAAACCGTTCCCAAGAGCAAAGTCATACACCCTGCGCCAATCGCCACCGATGAATGCCGACACAAGCAACAGCAAAGTACTCTTTGGTTGGTGGAAATTCGTTACAATAGCCTTTACAATGCGGAACTTGTAGCCCGGAGCAATCATTATGCGCGTGTGCGAATGCACTCTATCGACTCCTTTGGCATCGAGCCACTGCAACAGAGCCGTCAATGCCTCAACCGTGGACAAAGTATGCTCACGGTTATATGGTTCCCACTGTCCCACGCACAGCTCACTCTCTTCAACAGCAGGATTCTCGCTCACCTTCTCACCCAGGAAATAGAGGCTCTCGAGCGTGCGCACCGATGTTGTACCCACAGCAACCGCCGCGCCACCCGCAGCAATGATTCTCTCAATCAACCCGCGCTGTACCTCAATATACTCCTCGTGCATCTCGTGATCGGCAATCAGTTCACTCTTCACAGGCTTGAACGTTCCCGCGCCAACGTGCAAGGTAACCTCGCCACGCTGCACACCCGCAGCATCCAGCGCGCCAAGCACAGCAGGGGTAAAATGCAATCCCGCAGTGGGTGCAGCAACCGAGCCTTTAACCTTTGAATATACCGTCTGATAAGTGCTCATGTCGCTCTCCTCGGTCTTGCGGTTCAAATATGGCGGGATTGGCAACTCGCCCGCAGCCTCAAGCAATTGCGCGAATGTAAAGCCACCATCCCAGAAGAAACGTACCAGATTCACCGCAGCACTGCTCACACGCTCCACCGACAACGTCACCTGCGTGCCGTCAATCTCAATCACCTGCGACAGCACACCGCCCTTCCAGCGGCTCGAATTACCCACAAGGCACTGCCACACACACTCCTTTGTCTCTTGGAACATCAACTGGTAATCGGCAGGCAGTTCAGGCTCAAGACAGAACACCTCAATCTGCGCCCCCGTCTCCTTACGGAAACGCAGACGCGCCTGAATGACACGCGTGTTGTTGAACACCATCAGCGCACCCTGTGGAATGAAACTTGACAAATCGGCGAATTTCTCCTCACGGATTTCACCACCTTTATATAAAAGGAGTTTCGATGTATCACGCTCCGCTAGCGGATATTTTGCAATCCTCTCATCGGGCAACGGATAATCATACTCCGCAATCGCTATTTCCTGAATGTTTTTCATTAAAAAAATCTTTGCAATCTAGATTGCAAAGATAATACAATTCGCCGAAACAAACGCATAAAAAACAACCGCAGACGGAATGTCCGTCAGCGGTCTAATTAATCGTTATCGGCTGATTCTTTTAAAAAGAGTGAGAACAAGGCTATTATATATAAAACAAACAAGGATGAATTTTCATTCATCCTTGTTGTATTGAAATTTGCTTTCTAAATTAGAAACAAATTACTTAGCGAGCTTGCCATCAGAACCAAGCACGTTGATGATCTTATGCTTGTACATCTTCTCCATGTTGTCGCGAGCTGGACCAAGATACTTACGTGGGTCGAACTCAGCTGGCTTCTCAGCAAATGTCTGGCGGATAGCAGCAGTCATAGCAAGACGAGAGTCAGAGTCGATGTTGATCTTACATACTGCAGACTTTGCAGACTCACGCAACCACTCCTCGGGGATACCGATAGCAGCCTTCAACGCACCACCGAACTTATTGATGGTAGCAACCTCGTCCTGAGGAACTGAAGAAGAACCGTGGAGAACGATTGGGAAACCTGGGAGCTTAGCCTCAACAGCCTTCAATACGTCGAAAGCAAGTGGAGGAGGAACCATCAAACCTGTAACAGGGTCAATAGTACACTGCTCAGGAGTGAACTTGTAAGCACCGTGTGAAGTACCGATTGAGATAGCCAAAGAGTCGCAACCTGTACGTGTAGCGAAGTCGATAACCTCCTCAGGGTCGGTGTATGTGTGGTGGTCAGAAGAAACCTCGTCCTCAACACCTGCCAACACGCCGAGCTCGCCCTCTACAGTCACGTCGAACTGGTGAGCATACTCAACAACCTTCTTTGTGAGAGCAACGTTCTCCTCGTATGGGAGGTGTGAACCGTCGATCATCACTGAAGAGAAACCAGAGTCGATACAGCTCTTGCAAGTCTCGAATGTATCACCGTGGTCGAGGTGAAGAACGATTTCAGGATTCTCGCAACCGAGCTCCTTAGCGTACTCAACAGCACCCTGCGCCATGTAACGGAGCAAAGTAGCGTTAGCATACTGACGTGCACCCTTAGAAACCTGAAGGATAACTGGTGACTTTGTCTCAACTGCAGCCTTGATAATAGCCTGCATCTGCTCCATGTTGTTGAAGTTGAACGCTGGGATAGCGTAACCACCCTCAATTGCTCTTGCAAACATATCTTTTGTGTTTACAAGACCTAATTCTTTGTAATTTACCATAGTTATTTAATACTTTAAAGTAGTTAGATAATCACTCCATTCCACCCTAATGGGCGTAATTCTTTGCAAAATTAACAAAATCTTTGATTTATCACACTTATAAATGTAAAAAATTTATATCCAAGCCGTATCAATGCTAAATAAGTCGCCACGCACACGGGTTGTTGACAGCGCAACCAAACAAAAAAAACAAACCAATCCCGTCAGAAACATTGACAGAATTGGTTTTCATTTCCGATACAGTTGTTGTTCAAATGCAATCAATCAGTTCACTCACGAATGCAAGCGCCTTTTCGACATGTGAAAACACAGTGTACTCATCGGCCTTGTGGGCATTGTAATAGCCACAACTGATGTTGCAACACGGTGTCTGCAGGCCACGTTCCTTCAGGGCAACCACATCGGTGCGCCCACCGGGCACACACTCGAAACCATATTTCTGCAACACCGCAACAGGGAACATAGAGTCATCGCAGAGTCGTATATCGCCCTTGCCAACCGTGACAACCTCGCAGTCACCCTTACGATCAACAGCAAGCATGTAGCGCATATCATTGAAGAAATCCAACGAACAGGCCCTTGAACCACGACAACCGGCCATTTCGCCATCGCGTTCCTCCTGCACAAAAAGAGCGACCTTAAGCACCGGTTTCGAATGCAATAGGTGGTTTATTATCCACAAGCCATTCTTGTCATCGCCACCAATACCCACACGCTCGCCGCAACCGTCAACTGCATATATCATATCGCCGTCGACAACAATATTCCTTTCAACCGTTACATGCACCTCGTCAAGGTGAGCGGTAATACCGGGATAGCTGTCGGCAGCACCTTTTGTTATAAAAACGTTGCCAAAAGCATCCTCCTCAACGGCAAGTTCCAAATCAGCAATCTGCTCCATAAAAAGCGACTTGACAGCAGCTTCGTTACCCGACTTGCTATTTATCCCATAAAATCGTTTCAATAGTTCCATAGAGCATCAGTCAACATAATCCTGCATACCGAAATCCTTACCTTCTACGCGCGATACCATTTCAGGTGGAAGTTGTTTCTCAATCTCGGGTTCCAACACGGCATTTATACAATCGGCCAAAGATTTGAGAACAGCTACACGGCGGAAGTCGGACATCCACACGAAACACTCGACACGCAATGTAAAGACATTGTCAGCCTTTATCAAATGCGCAATATTGTTTTTTGTAACAGCATAGTAAATATTCCTGTCACAGTTATAGTCATATTTCTGTTTCAGCTCAGAAGAAACATGCTCAAAGAGTTTCCCGAACAAAGCGAAATCAGTCACACGGCTTTCCGGATTGCCAAAAGATTCATCTTTCTTATTAGGATTATAGCAGAAATGGAACTGATGAGGACGTGAGCGAGGCCCCGACGCAGCCAAAACAGGAATTGCCCAACTTCCGGGACGTGAAGTCAAACGGTTGAGGTCTTCAAGGAAAAGAGAGAAATTCGGACACTTGCAATCGGCCGTAACATTATAGTATGACGTCGGATTGTCCGGGTCAGTCTCAACATCTTTGGCAATATAGTTGAAACCGCCTAATTTAGCTATATGATAGGCAAACCATCCCGTACATGCCTCGGTGTAACCCGATGTAAAGACTATTGTCACTTTTGAACCACGGTCAATGCAACAACCATACGGGGTGTTACGTTTGTAGTTCATTACCACAATCCTGTCTTCGGGATTATCTTCGGCATTGGCAGCGTTTGCCATATTATAAAGATGCAGACAGTCCGAAGCCTCAACAGCCCTGACGATATCCTCTACAGTAAGGAATCGGCGTGTAAGAATTGTATTCAACTCCTTATAACGTGGCACCACAAATAGTTGTGTAAAGTGCTGGTCCTTCTCGAATTTAAACGAATGAATAATACTATCAATATTCTTCTTTATTATTGCATCGTTTTTCTCGTTCTCCATAGCCTCGGAGAATCCCGAACCTATGAGACCGGCTGGAACGGCAAACAACGCAATTCCAAGCAGACCGATGATGCAGGCAATGAGCCTACCCACGAGAGTTACTGGTGGAGTGTCGGCAAAGTTGCCTGGGTCACCGACATACTGTGCAAAAGCCCAGATAACAGATTTGAAACCGTTGTCATATACCTCGGGCTGTGCATTGTGTTCATAAAAGAAGAGCACGAATGACAGCATCAGTGTCACAATGGCCAGGAACTGGAACGACACCCACATCTCCTTGGCCTTGGATGAAATGGCGGTCTGCAACAGACGGAAAGAGTGCATATAGCGAAACACTCTGAGCAGGCGCAGTACGCGCAATGCCTTGAGCATAGAGTATGGCAGAGGGATGAACATCTGCACATAGAAAGTATAGGTCGACAGGATATCTATGAGTCCATAAAATGTAAAGCAATACTTTATCCTACCCCAGAAGCCTTTGTACTTCTCGTCCAGTTCATCGGCCGCCCAAATGCGCAGCGTAACCTCAATGGTAAAGGCAATGACGGTTACAATGTCAATCACCGAAAGCACCTTCTCGCACATCGGGCTCACATTGAATGTAGATATGAAAACCGAAAGGGTACTCAACACTATGAGACCTATGATTACATAATCGGGGTAGTTCTCCCACTGCTTGGTGCGTAAATCGTTATCGAATATGCGCGCAAGTTGTTTCTTGAAATTCTCAAATGCTTCCATTTTATCACTAATTTATTTTGATATTTTAAAATCGTATTAATGAGTTCAATCCTCATTCTTATTCTCACGCACCGATTGATAATTGCTGAGAATGGCACCCGTAACAAGATTCAAGAGCAAGAATGCTGCCAACACCTCCCACGATATATGATAAATATTAATAACCGCTGTATTCACCTTGAGCAAACCGCATTCCGAAGCCTTCACATGATTATATCTTATATCTGTCCATGCATCACCGGTCAATTCCCTGAACAGCGTAAACATTGCCTCACCCAATGTCCCGAACGGGTCTGGAGCAACAGCTGTCGGTGCCTCATTGACAAACATCTCATAATGCACCTTTTTCTCAGCCGTCAGCATCTCCGGGTTGGGCAATTTAAACAGGCCAACACCTATAATGGCATAGAGATATATAAAGACAATAAACAATATGACATTATAGAACATTGCGCTGAACGAGCGTATGAGTACCGTGATAATTACTTTCAATTCCTTTGCAGCACGCAACAACCTGAGCACACGGAAGACCCTCAAGATTCTTATACCCATCATCATTGAAGCATTAGGCATCATAGCCTCAGGAATATAACCTATCAACACGAGAGAGAGGTCAAACACATTCCATCCGTCTTTAAGGAAACGCCTTATACTGCCGGCGGCAATAAAACGCAGAATTATCTCAATTGTAAAAACACCCAGGTTAATCAGCTGAATAAGCCGGACAATCTCGTTGCTATTATACGTCTCAACACCAATAAGAATTGAATTCAAAATAATAACTGCAACAATAACAATCTCAAAGACCTTGTTTTTTGTTATTGCAAGACAAATCCTTTTTAAATTTTTCATAGTTTCAGATTAAAATTTCCACCCTTGATTCAGCGACCTGAACAAAATCCAAAGGGTTTATAATAAGCGTTTCTGTTATATAATTCACATCTTCTGCACTATGCAGCATGCTACAGCCTCAACGGCCTTCAACATCTCATCAAGCGGCATTGAGAGTTGGCCCTCTACTGCCGATGGCTGCCCCTCATACAGCGGCAGGTGAACAAACAGAACCTTCATCCCAGGCCTTTCATTGCAAAGCCGCAAAGCCTCGTAATATGTACGGTTACACACATAAAGCCCCGCACTGTTCGACACCTTGGCCGGAATCCCCTGTTCCTCAACAGCTCCGCGCAATTCCTTTATATCAGTATTCGTAAACAGCGCAGCAGCACCATCGGCACATATCGGTTCCTCATCGGGCATGTATCCGTCATTGTCGGGGGTGGTTGCATCCATCATATTTATGGCTATACGCTCCAACTTGATAAAATCGATACCGGCAGCCTGACCAAGCATAATAACCACATCGGGAGAACACTCCTTCACCGCCTTGCGCAAGGCGGTGCCAACACCTGCAAAACTCACCGGCAAGCGCATTGCGACAACCTCGGCACCAACAAAACCACAGGCAGCTACCTTCTCGGCAACTGCCCACGATGAGTTATCATTATACTTACCGAACGGCTCAAAGCCGGTCAATAGAATGCGTAACAATTTCACTTCCAGAGACCTTTTTTGCTACCATTCTTCTCGCATTCAGCATTGAACGTAGCAAGAGTCTTGTCATCGCAGCTACCCGAAGTATAGAATCTGTCACCGACAGAATTTGTATAACATACCTGGCAATACAATCCGAATACTGTATCGAACTCCTTTTCCAAAGACTTGATTTTTTTGTTTCCTGAGATTGAAATATCACCACCTGAATCGGCACGGCGCACAGATGCCAAAGTTCTATCATCAGGAACACGCGCCGATAGAGTTTCGCCTTTTTTCACCATATCACGGCCATAACTATAACAAACCCAGAGATTTAAATAAGGGAACCTTGCATTAAATTCTTTTCTAAGCGTTCCAACCTTCTTATTACCGCTTACAGTAATCTCAGTACTCTTTACTACAGGCTTTGCAGTCGTTGTCTTCTTTGCTGCTGCAGCAGGCTTCTTTGCAGCCGGTTTGGCAGTCGTTGTTTTCTTTGCCGCAGTCTTTGCAGTTGTCTTTTTTGTAATTGTTACCATAATTTAATATTAATGGTTAGTTCTTTATTTCATTATCATGTATTCGCGCTTTTCATCCAAGCTTAATATGGTATTGGACAAATTGTCTATGATGCATTAACCACAGCTTTAACCAATACCTTTATCAAATATATTGCACCAGGCCACATTGCCAAGCTACCGGCATATCCCAAAACAGCCATCACCGAGAAACGGAAAAGATCGTTTTTCGATTTCGACCATGTCCAGCGTGGTGCTATATCATTTTTGTGTGCGAATATGCCGAAAACTACTCCTGCCACAGCCATAATAGCGGTAAAAACAAGAACATGAAAATCGCCATATACCACACAAGCGCACACACCTATCACACCTAAAGTATTCACTATCGGTGCCAACAGGTTTATTATATAGGCCAATACTACCATAATCATTTATTTTTATAAGATTCTGTCAGCTGTTCCAAAGTATCTTCATTTTCTTCACCGACGATGTTTTTATACTGCATTTTTGCATTCTCAAACACATCAGGAGTCATTGATGATATCAATTTCTTCATGCAAGCAGAAATAGCCAAAGCATCGTCAGTGTATCCCAATACAACCATAAAATCAGGTATCAAATCGGTTGGCAATACAAAATAAGCCAATGAAGCTACAATTAGAGTCTTATCTTTTGCCGATGACTCAGGAGATTTAAAAAGATTATAAAGCAATAGAACAGGATATATAATTACTGCTCCGGCCTTGCGCGCCACCTTCTCAATCTTTTCTGTTATCTGACTATCAGAAAACCATTTTTTCAGTTTATCGCCATTTTCGGCAATATACTCAAAAACCTTTTCCTTCAAACCTTCTGTCTTTGAGAGTTCTTTGTCGTCAACCTCGCCAACCGGAGCTGTAACTTCATCAGGCTCCAAATCTTCGGGCTTTATTGCATCGTCACAAACATTCTCCACATCTGTATCCTCATGCAAGTCACTCCCATCAGCCTCACATCCTTGCAAGAATTCAACACCGGTCATAGCCTGCAAGTCAATAAGTCTGTTCTCTAGCGCCGTCAACTGCTCCTCGCAATTCTTGATTTCCTTTTTATTTCCAAAAGCAAAAAATCCCTTTGGGTTTTTCAGTTCCTCAAGTTTCGTTTTTGCTTTCCCAATTGCAAGTTCGCACTTTTTAATTCCGGCCTGCAAAAGGCGTCCACCATGCTCAATATCATCGGCTGATAATTCTTCTTTCTTCATAACAAGAGTTATAATGGTTTACAAACAGCGCATCACTTACAACGTTTCAAGCTATCTTTCGTGCTCTCAATCTGACGTTTCAAGTACTCAATCTGGCGGTCATGACGTGCAGCCGCATCTACCTTACTCTTGCGGTAACTAGCTTTGCTCGATGGCGAAGAAGCATTCTTTATATAACGTGCATAGTTCTCGTTATCACGTTTCTTTGCCTCTTTCTCCTTTGCTATTGACGCACGCAGGTCAATAATCTTTTTCTTGTAATACTCTTTGCTCATAGTTATAGATTCTGAAAAGACTTATAAAATCCTTGTTCATTTACTGTTGCAGCTCCTTTATTCTCCTGAAAAACATCTCCTGCATCTCGTGATAAAGGTAGTCATTCACATTATCGTGAGTGTGACGGTACATGGCCTCGTAGAACGCAATGAAATTGCTGTCATGTGCAAAAACACAGCGGTTCTCTGTCAGGTACTCATACACATTGGCATAAGTGATAATGGTATACAAATCTCGCATCTCGGCATCCTCAATCACCGGAATGTTATACTTTGGGGTGAGAATGAAGAAACGTGACACCTTGCCATAGTCAGCACACTCCTTGTTCTTTGAGAGCCACACCGCGTAGTTGTAATAGCGGCGCAACTGCTTTCCCTCGCAGTCCTCGTCAATGCTGTTTATGTCCGATTTTATCTTGTTCTCAATGACCACCAGCTCGTTTGCGGTGCGTATCATAAGGTCAATGCGGCCGCCACTGGGGTACTTCTTGTGGTTATATTTGCTATCCTCAATCTTCGACATCTCCTCGCGTGCCACAGTAAAGCCCTCGCCAAGCGAGACACCATATCGGGCAAAGAAGCCATGCCACAAAGCGGGATACTGCTGCATAAAATATGCAAGCGCATTGGAGAACTTGTTCTCGTCATTCTGTATACAGCAAATGTCGAACAGAGACACCTTGCGTTCATTAACACTCTCCAGTTCCTCGGCATCGACACGGTTATTGCTCTCCTGCCATAACGTGGCATCATTGACAAGCGTGTTGAAGATTCTGCTATAATCCTCGCGCTTGGCCTCCACGTTCTGTTTTGCCAGGTCACCGGCATATGTACCCTCGGGGTATATGTATTGCTTCAGCGATGCCTTTGCCTGTTGGTATCCGGTGAGTGCAACAACAACATCACCCTTGTCGTGAGCGGGGTATCTGCTTGCATCGGCCATATGAAAGCGTATGAACAGCCTCTTATCCTTTTGGGGCACATATACCTTGTCGGCCTTGTAGGTTATGAATACGCTCTGCTGCCCTGCTTCGCCAAAGATGTCAAAGATGGAAACACCGCCATAGGATACTCCACCCTCGTCATTAACGAACTGTTGCTGCCTGGCAAAGATTTCCTTGTTCACCCCTTTGTACTTGCCGGTGAACTGTCTGTCGGCACAGTAGACATCGTTAAGCCCTGTTGCCATGCCAATCACCTCCACCTCGCCAATACCATAGTACTTGACAAATAGCATGTATCCCACCTTGCCCTGGTGTGCCTTTACAAAATCACCGCTTGAATTCAGGTAGATATAATTACCGCCATTGTCGGCCTGGTACAGGTTTATTATCTCGTGCCCAAGGTTGGACGCGAGATAATCACCCACATACATTCTGTTAAGTACAATAGCGGTTTTCATGGCTTGATACTTGCAATCAATACTCGCCACGTGCTGCCTGACCAATGGTTATGCCATTGGGGACAAGTTTGGTGCCTTTGGCATCCTTAATCTGCACGGTAACGCCGAAGTTGGTATCGAAAAGTTTCTCGGCATCACCAACCTTCATGCTGGCCTTGATTTTGAGGCCATCAGCATTGGCCTTGACATCCTTAGTGGTCTTTTTGTTAAGGGCAGCAAGTGTCAAATCGCCATCTGCAATGGCAGCACCTTTGTAAAATACCAATGTAAGTTCAAATGCCTTCTTGAAATCGGCTGAAATTGTCTTAAGCTTTTTCTGTGGAGCCACTGTGAACTCAGCGTTCTTGAAACGGTCCATCAAATTGTTCAATATTCCCATAGTAATAAGTTTAAATTCTAATAATATGCGCAATAAATGTTATGTTTGTGATATGTGGGACACCCAAGCCCCACATACCTGAATTCTGTTGTACAGGATTACTTGCCAGCAGCAACAAGAGTGATATCGTTGTCAGCGAGCTTGCTGTCGTCAGCGTTAGCTACCTGAACACCGATACCGTAGAGCTCGGCAATCTTCTTCTCGAAGTTACCGACGCGCAGGTTGCCACCAACGGTGAGCTCGCCACCCTTCTTACCCTCGGCACGAAGTGATGCCAGTGTAGCGTCATCATCGGCAAAAGCACCCTTGCAACTCTCACTCTTGTAAACGCGCAATGATGCACCAAACTCCTTCTTGAAATTAGCCTTCAAGGTCTTTACCTTCATGCGGCCATCCAACTTAAATTCTGCCATAGTTGTAAAATTTTAAATGATTAATAAATGGTTAATAAATAATTAATTGCATTCAGTTTTTGAAGTAATCTACAATATACTCCTCTATAATTTCAGGAAGAAATATCGCAGCGACGATTGTAATTATTCCTGTAA
Source organism: Bacteroidaceae bacterium (assembly GCA_045634305.1). Taxonomy (GTDB): domain Bacteria; phylum Bacteroidota; class Bacteroidia; order Bacteroidales; family Bacteroidaceae; genus HGM04593. The sequence continues at coordinate 59,923 of JAZQZZ010000030.1, forward strand.
GGATTGCCCAGTATCCCCAAAAAAGGATCTGAATTGGGATTGACACTATCGCCAATGTCCATACAATAAAATCAGTTTTGTTCTCTTTAAAGATTTCTTTTACATATGTTATTAACTTTTTAGGATACAAAAGCAATTCCACCAAGTAATATGCAACACAACATGTAGGTAAGACTGTCAAAATTGTCCACCAGCCCCAAAAAATAGCCTGAAATATTATTGCAACCAATGCAATACTCCAAACTACAATCTTTAGAATTGTACTGCCTTTGGGCGCATCATGTTTATTTAATTTGGCAGTCTTATTATTTTCCGTTATATCTTCAGCTAAAGCCTTTTTCAATTCCTCAAATTCCTTGTTCATAAAACGATCTTTTTTCTTTTAGCTCATAATTGTTACACAATTCAATAATCATTGCATGCAGCCAGACCATGTGAATATAATCAAAGTTCTACCTGCAATTCAGACTCCTCCTTTACGAGGTCGGCAAGCATAAGCACAGCGCGTGCATCATCGATGCCAAGAGCCGTAGCAATTGACAATACATTATCAACCTCTTCCTCGCCAAGCACGCCGTCAACAATTACCACCTGCAGAACGGCCTGCAACAACATCTCAGCCTCGTCATCATCCACCTCGGCCGAGTGTTCAAGGATATAAGCGTTCACCTCTTCCTCATTCATTGGCTCAACAACTGCAAGTTCTGCCTCAACGGCTGCGGCAAACTCGTCGACATCAAGTTCAAACGCATCGGCAATTTCAGCTACAACAATCTTCTCGGCTGCATCATATTCGCCATCGGCCCAGATTGCTGTTGCCACCAACGCTGCTATATGTTTGATTTCTGTATTCATACTCATAAATATAACTTACTTAAACAATCTTTTAATTCTATTCTTAAGGCTGTTCTTCTCGGCACGGGCCTTAGCCATGCGCTCAGCGATAGCCTTACCCTCTTTTGTACGTTTGTCAACAGTACCGTCTTTGGTCTTCTTTACTGTAGTCTTCTTTACTGCCATATCATTATAATATTATAAGGTTATTATTCAAGAATAATAAATTCTGTGCGGCGGTTAGCCTCGGGATTGTTCTCGTCAATGATTTCGCTTGAACCTTTACCCTCAGCCTCAAGACGGTTTGCATCGATACCACGACTTACCAAGAAATCAACGGCAGCTTGTGCACGTGCCTGAGAAAGTTTCTGGTTGAATGCAGGGTCACCCTCGGGCGATGTGTGACCAACGATACGCAGTTTCACCTCGGGATGTTTCTGCATCTCCTTTGCCAAATCGTGAAGGACGAACTTTGCATCATCAGAAAGGTCGGCCTTGCCGGCAATGAATGTCGCAGCATTGAAGTTCTTCTCAATCTCATCAATGCGGTCAACATATACAAGTTTCTCTACCTCAACAACCTTCTCAACCTCAACTACTTTCTCTACCTCTACCACCTTTGGCTTGCGAAGAACAAAGAAAGCCACTGCAGCAGCAAGGAGCAACACCAACAAAATCCACAACCAAAGCAGGGATTTCTTTTTCTCGGGCACAGGTGGAACGTATCCGTTGAGGTATTCAAGGCGGAAACCACCCTTCTTGCCACCCTTGTCGGCAGCCTCAAACTTGGCAACCTCAATATCATACAACTTAGCATGCTCTACAACGCGCTCAAAAGAGGGCTTTGTCCACATCATTACGACAGACACCTTGCGGCCATCGCCCATAGTGAGCAACTCCTCCTCTGCCTTGAAATAGTTGTTCCAGTTACCGGTAGAACCTTTATCCTCTGCATAGATAAAAATCTCTTCACTACCCCTGTCCGGGTTAATCTCATTTGGGAAAGCCTTGCGCAAATCCTCAATAGTAGCCTGTGGATACATCACCATATATGCGTGCATGATACCTAACGCTGTACGGTTCTGAGCCTTACCGTAAACTCTTACTTTACTTGCCATAATCTTTTGTAATATTTTATAATGAATAATGTCTGTTATCACAAGCGGCAACAATGGCACCTTACGCTTCAACATACATATAAAAAAAAGCGCAGACTAATTGCTTAGTCTCCGCTGATAGGTCCTAGGAAAACCCTGAAAAAGAGAAAAGCAACAGCCTACGCTAATAGTAGCCACGCACACATGACACATGTATGCACGACACCTTGCGACAGGGTTTGAATTCTCTTTCCGTTAATGAATTTCCTAGGTTCATCAGCGAGAATGTCAAACACTCGCGTGTTTTATTTGTATTTCAACAATGCAATATTACTAAAATAAATTAACAAAACACAAGAGTCTGTTGCTTTTTTTAACTACCTGACAAAGATAGTGAGTTATTATGGGAATTTATTTGTCTTTTTTTGTCAAAACAAAACAAATGCAAAAGGCTATTTCAACAACTTTACATCTACTTATTTATATAAGGTACATACGGCAGACGATGCGTTACAAGGCTGTCGTAATAGATTACTGCAGGGATGGGTAAACCGCTTTTATAGTACGACGGCAATTGCTTTGCCTTTTCCCACAGTTGTTCCTGCGCCATGTTCAACAACAGCATATAGCGGTTTGTGACAGCAGATGAGATGTCGGGGTCGGCAATGGGAGATATATTACTTTTGTAATACTCCGCCAATATTTCATAAAAAGAGAGGATGTTATTGCCCGCAAATTCAGAATAGGGAGCGCGGGAAACAGAATCGGCCACGCACTCGTATACTGCAGCCACATCGACTTCAACCTTGGCAAGCAACGAATCGCGCAGCAGGGTCATTTGCTCGGCTGCCGTTTTTTGCCTGGTTATTTCCTGTGCGTTCCCCATTCCTGTGCGACAGGTATACAACAGCAACAGCAGAAGCAGTAATGCCACAAATGTTGTGGCAAAAACGCGTAACGGACGGTTACGGTGCCTGAAGGCCGCAAGCAACTGCTCGGCATTGGCATAGCGTTTCTCCTTGCAAGCACACATGCAACGCCCTGCTATGCGGGAATACTTATTCGGGAAAAGCCGGCGCAGGATAACACCCAGCGAATAGATGTCGCTACGCACGTCAATATCCTTTTCGCGCGAAAGGAGTTCGGGCGATGCATAGGCCGGAGTGCATCCCGGTGTGCGTGCAAGATAATGGGCATCGTCGTCGGCAAGACCAAAATCAATAAGCCGCACATCGTTGTCGGCACGTGTAACAAGAATATTTTCAGGTTTTATGTCGTTATGCACCACCCCACTGCGGTGTATATACGCGACAGCCTGCAGCAATTGGGAGAAGACCCTTTCACGCATGGAATGCGAGGGGTTCTCGGCCAGGAAATCGGTCAGTGTGCGACCATCGACATACTCCATGACAATACCCGGGCCGACAATTGTGCTTTGTTCATACGTGAACACGTTGACAATATGGGGGTGGGATTTTCCAAGCGACAGTTCATATTCCCTTTGCAGCATTGCTATTGCTTGCCCACCGGCCTCTTTAGGTGTCTTTATAATAAAATACTTTCCGGCTTTGCGCACACGATAGAGTACGGCATGGGCTGTAGAAAGATACACCTCGGGCATAGAGTAACCCGCAGCATAATCGACCGCAACGTCTACCGGCTCTACAATTTCACTTTCGTGCATAAAATGACAAATAAAGACAAAGGGTTGTAACTATTTTTTTCAAATATAAACACTATTTTTGTAAAAACAATCATAGCGTCGTTCAAAAACTGCAAAATGAGCATACTTATAGATTCTCCACAAATTAAGGCACTGCGCAAGGAAGTAGAAATGCGTGTGGGCATGATAAACACTCATGACAAATTGGCAAAACTTGAGACTCTGATTGAGGAGAAATGCAAGGAGCATGTCTCAATAACAACGCTACAGCGCCTATGGGGCTACTCTACCCGCAATGCCAGCAATGTCTCGGTAAGGATTCTTGACATTGTATCGAAGTTTGTAGATGCGGGAAGTTGGGAGAATTTCTGCGCTGCAAGTAGCAAAGACTCCGAGTTATTTTGCATGGAGAGCGCAATAGACTGCAGTACTCTTGCCATAGGTACGCGTATAAGGCTTGCATGGTTACCCGACAGGGTGTGCGACATTGAATATCTTGGTAACAACCGATTTGTTGCCGTGAGGAGCGAGAACGCAACAATAAAGGCCGGCGACACGTTCTGTTGCCTGCAGATAGAAAAAGGGCGCGAGCTTTACATGGACAACTTCACCCGCAGCGGCGAGCCCGAAAGCCACGGCACACGTTACGTTGTGGGAAAGAGCAATGGCCTGACATCGGTAGAGCTGTTGTAAACAGCTTAAGCATTGAAAAAGAGATTGACATGAAACAATCAACCCCAAGCCGTGTGACTTGGGGTTGATTCATAACATTAAGCAAACAGTTTCTTACTTGCCGAACACAGCAATCCATTCGCCATTATAGAATGTCAATGTGGTGAGAGCATATCCGTCATCCCAGGCTTTCTTGATTTTTTCGGTCAAGCCATTGATACCGGCCACCTGAACAATCCAATAAGACGACCATCCTGAATTGCCTGATGTAACCACAAAGACACCACCGTCAAAATCATAAATATCGGTAATGAATTTGCCATCCTCGCATACAGAAGCCAAGTCACGTGCTGTGACATTGCCGTTGAAATAATGTCTTGACTGGGCGGGAGAGCAATCCTTGTACTCTGTCATCGCTGCAAAATAGACATTGTATGAGCTCTTTATCTCACAGCACAATTTGGTCACAAGCATATCATCGTTCCAGCCGGTGCTGATTTTCTGCTTGAACTCTTCCCAATCGGTTGTGGTAAAATACCTCTGTGTACGGCAATAATCAATACCGGTCATCACAATAACCCAATCCTTGCCATCATAAAAGGCATTTGTAATGTAGTAGTTCTTGTCCCACAGCTCCTTTATATCATCTGCGGGCAAGGATGAACCACACCTGATAGCTTGTCCATTCCAGCCATCCACTTTAGAAAGAACAACAAAATATGTATTGTTACCATAGTCAAAATCTGTAATGAAGTATCCCTTGTCCCAATATTTCTTCACAAGATCCATTACCTCACTCCAACTGCTACCACAACAATAGGCCTGTCCATAGGTTTTCCTTGGTATCATAACTCTAATATTTAAAAGGTTAATAATATAGTATTTTCAATTACTTATCTATGCATTCAAAAAAGTAAATCCGAGAGACTATTCACCATACTTAGATATTGCATCTCGGCATTCGGTCACAATATTACAAAAACTTAATTAAAATAAAACATATTAAATGTTATTATAAATCACAACATCAAACAACTTGTAACGCCAATCATATTCAACTGCTATATTATTACCATATTTTTACCGTAAAACAGCGCTTTTTTGGGAGAAATGAGTTATATTTGAACCAATAAACAAGACAAAATGTATATAATAGGTATTGCAGGCGGTACAGGATCGGGAAAGACCACCGTTGTAAAAGAGATTGTAAATTCACTCCCTGCGGAGTCGGTTGTTGTAATTCCACAGGATTCATACTACAAGGACAGCAGCCACGTCCCCGTAGAGGAGCGTCAATTCATCAACTTTGACCATCCCGACGCATTCGATTGGGAACTGCTGATTGAGCAGATAACTCAGCTACGCCAGGGTAAGGCTATTGAACAGCCAACATACTCATACATCACCTGCACACGCCAACCCGAGACAATACACATTGAGCCCAAGAATGTGATTATAGTTGAAGGCATAATGTCACTTGTCAACCCGGAACTGCGTGAGCTGATGGATTTGAAGATCTTTGTCGACGCCGATGCCGACGACCGTCTAATTCGCCTCATCCGCCGCGATGTAATTGAGCGCGGACGCACTGCCGAAACAGTAATTTCGCGATACGAGCGCATTGTAAAGGAGATGCATTGGGAGTTCATTGAACCGACAAAGAAATTTGCCGACATAATAATGCCACAGGGCGGACACAACAAAAAGGCAATCAAGGCGCTGCAGATGTCAATAGGATATTTCCTGAAGTAACCTTACCCGATGAGAAAGAGAAACCTACAGTCATCGGTCTTAATGCTACTGCTTTCAGTCTCTGCAATATTCACGTTTGAGATTATTGCAAAACGGCTGGAAAAGAAGTATACGCCCAAGTGGAAAGAGGTTCCCGCATATACATATCTATCGCCATATGCAACGCTCTCGCCCTATGACCACCACTTCCGTGAGGCTGCAGACAGTATCGGGTACGATTGGACACTGATTGCAGCGATAGCTTTCACAGAATCACGTTTCGACAGCACTGTGATTTCAGAAGCTGGAGCACAGGGAGTTATGCAAGTAATGCCTGCAACATTATGCGGCTTTGGCATACCCGACTCGTTGCATACAGACAACCGCACCAACATTATGACTGCAGCAGTTTTGTTGCAGTCTTTGGAGAGACATTTCCGCCAAGTAAAAGACCCGAAAGAGCGCATAAAATTCATTCTGGCGTCCTACAATGCCGGATTCGGATACATACACGACGCTATGCGCCTGGCCGACAAGTATGGGTTTGACCGCTACAAATGGGATGCCAACGTAGACTCATTCCTTATTCACATGAACCGTCCCGAGTTCTACACCGATACACTTTGCCGCAACGGACAGTTCGGTGGGTGGAAAGAGACATTGTCATTCGTAAAGAAAGTGCACCGCAATTGGGACAGGTTCCGTGGCATACAGCAGAGTTACAGCGACTCAATAAGGGAGATAATTCTCACCGACAACACAAAACGCATTATGCAATAAAGAAATCGTTTCCATTCCAAGATGAACGGAAACGATTTTCTTATATATACATCATATCTTTATTTGCTCAAATGCTCGTGCATTGCAGCTGCAGCACGGCGGCCGTCACCCATTGCAAGGATAACTGTTGCACCACCACGCACAATGTCGCCACCGGCATAAAGGAAAGGAATGGACGACTGCATGTTCTCGTTCACGGCAATAGTGTTCTTGCGGCCAAGCTCCAACCCCTCGACCGATGTAGGCACAAGCGGGTTAGGCGAAACACCGACAGCCACAACAGCCACATCGATATCGATAGTCTCAATTGCGCCCTCAACAGGAACAGGTGAACGACGACCCGATGCATCGGGTTCGCCAAGTTCCATCTTCTGCAGCACAATCTGCTTCACACAACCTTTCTCATCGGCAATGTACTCAATCGGGTTATGCAAGGTCAGGAATTCAACACCCTCCTCTTTCGCATGCTTAACCTCCTCGAGACGTGCAGGCATCTCGGCCTCGCTGCGGCGATAGATGATCATCGCACGCTCTGCGCCCAGACGGAGCGCTGTACGCACGGAGTCCATAGCTGTGTTACCACCACCAATGACAGCCACACGTTTGCCCATGCAAATTGGAGTATCGGTCTCCGGGTTCGATGCATCCATGAGATTAACGCGTGTAAGGTATTCGTTTGATGACATAATGTTGTTTGAGTTCTCGCCCGGAATGTTCATGAAGTTAGGCAAGCCGGCACCCGATGCCACAAAGACACCCTTGAAGCCCTCGTCCTGCAACTGTGCAATGGAGATAGTCTTGCCCACTACGCAGTCCTTCACAAATTCAACGCCCATTGCGCGAAGATTCTCAATCTCATGCTCAACTATTGCATTAGGCAAACGGAACTCGGGGATTCCATACTTGAGCACACCGCCAATCTCATGCAATGCTTCGTACACGGTAACCGCATAACCAAGTTTTGCCATGTCACCGGCAAAAGAAAGACCTGCAGGGCCTGAACCCACAACGGCAATCTTGATACCGTTGGATGCCGCAACCTGTGGAGCCGGCATCTCGCCACTCTCACGTGCATAGTCGGCTGCAAAACGCTCAAGCGAACCAATGGCAACAGCCTTGTGACCCATTTTCAGGTGTATACACTTGCTCTCACACTGTTTTTCCTGCGGGCACACACGGCCACAAACTGCAGAGAGTGAACTTGTCATCTTGAGAACCTGAGCAGCCTTGATGAACTCGCCACGCTCAATATTCTTGACAAATGAAGGAATGTTGATGTTTACAGGGCAACCCTCCATGCAGGCAGGTTTTGGGCAGTCGAGACAACGCTGCGCCTCAACAAGAGCCATCTCCTTTGTAAAACCGGTGTTCACCTCCTCGCGCAACTTTGTTGCACGATATGCAGGCTCCAGTTCCGGCATCGGACAACGCTCAATTGCAGTGCGCTCCTTTGGTTTCATCTTGTTGCGGAGCTCCACGCGCCAAGCAGCATCGCGGTTTGTGAGTTCATCGCACTCACTTGCGCATTCTTCGTTCTTGTCAAGTTTCTCAATCTCATGTGCCTCCTGTGACTTGAAAGAGCCAAGACGCTGCATCATTCCATCGAAATCGACCTCATGACCGTCGAACTCGGGGCCATCGACGCAAACGAACTTTGTCTTTCCACCCACTGTAACACGGCAAGCGCCGCACATACCTGTACCGTCGACCATAATAGTGTTGAGCGAAACAACGGTAGGTATCCCGTACTGCTTGGTGAGCTTGCAAACGAACTTCATCATTATGGCAGGACCAATGGCAACGCAGTGGTCAACCTTCTCGCGCTTGATTACGCGCTCGATACCCTCGGTAACAAGACCCTTGTCGCCATAAGAGCCGTCGTCGGTCATGATGATAACCTCGTCCGACACCTCGCGGACCTCCTTTTCAAGGATAATCAAATCCTTTGAACGGCCTGCAAGAACCGAAATCACGCGGTTGCCCGCCTTTTTGAGTGCTGCTGCAATGGGAAGCATAGGCGCAACGCCCACACCACCGCCGGCACACACCACTGTACCGAAATTCTCGATGTGTGTTGCCTGTCCAAGCGGACCCACAACATCGGTGATGCAATCGCCCTCGTTCAAATCGCACAAACGGCTTGAACTCAAGCCCACCTTCTGGATTACAAGAGTGATGATACCCTTTTCGGTGTCGGCGTGAGCAATTGTCAAAGGAATACGTTCACCCTTCTCTCCAACTCTTACAATAACAAAGTTACCGGCTCTGTATGCCTTTGCAATGAGCGGAGCCTCTACACGCAGACGGAAAACCTTTTCCGAGAACTGCTCTTTCGATACTATCCTGTACATAATAATGTTAGTTTTTGTCTATTTGTATTGTTACGGGCAGGTAATCCCCGCCCCAACAATGATTTTATTTATTCAAAGCCCGACCGCGTAACGCAGTTATCACCTTTTTACCTCTATATCCCTAAAGTTCAATAAAAAGAGGGAGAAGAAGGCTTGCGAAGATTTTGGGAACAGGAGTTTAGTATGCCTAAATGACTGTTTACAAAATCGAGCGTAACGCAGTTATCACCTTTTTAGTGAACTTTAACTTTAATCAATCATCTCAAAACCACAATATGGCACCAACGCCTTTGGAATGCGGATACCCTCAGGAGTCTGATTATTCTCAAGGAGAGCAGCGACTATACGTGGGAGCGCAAGGGCTGAACCGTTGAGTGTATGGCAAAGTTCGGTCTTCTTGTCGGCATTGCGATAACGGCACTTGAGGCGGTTAGCCTGGTAGCTGTCGAAGTTAGAGACAGAAGAAACCTCGAGCCAACGCTGCTGAGCCTCAGAATAGACTTCGAAGTCGAAGCAGAGAGCAGCTGTAAAGCTCATATCGCCACCGCAAAGACGCAGAATGCGGTATGGGAGCTCGAGTTTCTGCAAGAGACTCTCAACGTGCTCAAGCATCTCTTTGTGTGACTCTTTGCTGTGTTCGGGAGTGTCAATGCGTACAATCTCAACCTTTGAGAACTCGTGCAAGCGGTTCAAGCCACGTACATCCTTACCGTATGAACCGGCCTCGCGACGGAAACACTGGGTATATGCGCAGTTCTTGATTGGGAGCTGCTTCTCGTCGAGGATGACATCGCGGTAGATGTTTGTCACGGGCACCTCGGCTGTTGGAATTAGATAAAGGTCATCGAGGTCGCAGTGATACATCTGTCCCTCCTTATCGGGGAGCTGACCTGTACCATAACCCGATGCAGCATTTACAACTGTAGGAGGCATAATCTCGACATAACCGGCCTTGCGGGCCTCGTCGAGGAAGAAGTTGATGAGCGCACGCTGCAACTGTGCACCCTTGCCTTTGTATACAGGGAAACCTGCTCCTGTGATTTTCACTCCAAGATCAAAGTCAATGAGGTCATACTTTTTTGCAAGTTCCCAATGTGGGAGTGCATTCTCGGGGAGCACAGTCTCCATGCCGCCGGTCTTCTCAACCACATTGTCCTCGGCAACAGCACCTTCGGGCACCTCGTCGTAAGGGATATTAGGAATTGTGTAAAGCACCTGCTGCAATTCATCGGCAGCAGCATCCATTTTCTCCTGCAACTCGGTAGCTCTTGTCTTAAGAGTCGCCACCTCTGCTTTCACGGCATTCGCCTCATCGGCAGCACCGGCCTTCATGAGCTGACCAATCTTTGCAGCAAGCTGCTTGTTCTGGGCAAGAACAGTGTCAAGTTCCTGCTGTGCAGCACGGCGTGCCTTATCAAGTTCCAAAACTTTGTCTATTGTTTCCTGAGCATTCTTGAAATGCTTTTTCTCGAGACCTTTCAAAACCTTCTCGGTCTCTTGTGAGATTACTTTAAGTGTAAGCATAATTCTATATTGTTTTAGTATTTTACAAATGATGTCTGAAACTAATTCTCTAATTTACAAAAATACAACTATTTATTAATTTTCAATAGCAAATTGAAAAAATAATATAAAAAAGGCAACCCTTAAAAAAGGATTGCCTCATAACACAGCTGATTCTAAAATCAGTTCTTCTCTGCAAATGGAGTAACTGAAACGTAGCTCTTGTCGTTCTTGCCACGCTTGAAAGTTACAATACCGTCAACCAAAGCGTAGAGAGTGTGATCGCTACCCATACCGATGTTTGCGCCTGGGTTGTGAACTGTACCACGCTGACGAACGATGATATTACCGGCTTTACAAGCCTGGCCACCCCAGATTTTTACACCAAGTCTCTGACTTGCTGACTCACGGCCGTTCTTTGAACTACCAACACCTTTCTTATGTGCCATACTGTTTTAAACTTTAAAAATTAACCGATAATTTCCTTTACAACTAACTCTGTGAACTGCTGACGGTGACCGTTCAGCTTGCGGTAGCCCTTACGACGACGCTTGTGGAACACCAACACCTTGTCACCCTTAACCAATGCAGGGTTGATTTCGCGTGTTGTAACGATGTTCTGACCGTCCTTAGACTTGCGAACAATCTTCTGCTCACGAACATTGCCGATATAGCAAACTACCTTTGCGCCTTCTACTGTAGGAGCACCTACTGTTACTGCGCCTTCCTTGTCCAACAACAACACGCGGTCAAACTCAACGGTTGTGTCGTTCTGAGCACCCTTGATGTGGTGCACGAACAGCTTCTTGCCAGCCTCAGCCTTGAACTGCTGTCCATTAATCTCAACAATTGCGTACATTTATTTTATCGCTTTTATTGTGAATTCCGCGAGGTGCGCTCCCTTCGTGGGCACGACTTATTCAACCCCTACGGACTAAATCGGGTGCAAAGATAGCACATTTCCCCGACACTGCGAAACAAATGCGCCAAAATCTTTGCATAAATTATCAGACAACGCGAAAAAGGGCTAAAAGGTATTTTCCTTTAAGGCCTTGCTGCCCTTTTAGGTTCATCCCGCTCTATCAGGCCTTGCTTGAGAGGTAGCGCTCAGCCTCCATGGCAGCACGACAACCGCTTGCCGCAGCATTGATAGCCTGGCGGTAGTGCGGGTCGGCAACATCGCCGGCAACAAACACGCCGGGAACCGATGTCTTCACGCCACTTGCATCGGCCGGTACAAAGAAACCGGTCTCGTCGGTCTTAAGATATTTCTTGAACACATCTGAATTAGGCTTGTGACCGATTGCAAGGAAGAAACCGTCTATTGCAATATCGTAACGTTTCTCATCAGCCTCGCCCTTGCGATATACAAGATGAGCACCCTCTACGCCATTCTCACCGAACAGGCCTTCAGTGTTATGCTCAAAGAGCACCTCGATTTTGGGGTTCGCCAATGTGCGGTCCTGCATAGCCTTTGATGCACGCAGATAAGGTTTACGCACAATCAGGTACACCTTTGCAGCCAACGAAGCAAGGTAGTTGGCCTCCTCGCATGCAGTGTCGCCACCACCCACAACGGCAACAATCTTCTTGCGGTAGAAGAAACCGTCACACGTAGCACAGGCGCTCACACCCATACCCTGATACTTAATTTCATCGCTCAAGCCAAGATACTTTGCTGCTGCACCCGTTGCGACAATCACCGTCTCTGCCTCAATTACCTTGCCATCGTCGAGTGTAACCTTGTAGGGCAACGACTCGAAATCGACATCCACCACGCTGCCTGATACAATCTCTGCACCCACATTCACAGCCTGCTGACGCATATTATCCATCAATTCAGGACCTGTAATTCCATGCGGAAAACCAGGGAAGTTCTCAATCACCGTAGTCTGTGTAAGCTGTCCGCCGGGCTGCATACCCTCAACGAGCACTGGTGAAAGGTTAGCACGCGAAGCATATATCGCTGCTGTGTATCCGGCCGGGCCGGAACCGATAATCAAACATTTTGTACTGTTCATAATATACATATTTTAATTATTATCTCATATCTATAATCTCACATCCCGCAAACTCATCGACAGGACACTTGAACACATCGCTCCCGACTCCGCAGTCTGCGACATACCCATCAAGGTCAACCTCGACTGCTCCCTGACCGGGCATTGATATAATCATCGAAATCAACCGGTAGCCCTTCTCGGCAATCAACAGCTGCACGCTCTCCACATCTGCATCCTCGGCAATTGCCTGCAACGTCACTGCCACAAAACCACCTTCACTTACAGCAGAACGCGAAAAACCTTCGCGGTAATGCGCCATCACATAGAGCGGAGAAAGATTCTGAGCCTCATCCGAATCGGCGTCGGTCACATAAATCTCGTCAACCTCACGCATGTAACTCCACTGGGTTTCCCCATCACACCACACTTTCATGTCCTGCATAAGAAGAGCATAACGGTCATCATCAATATATATAATACCTTTATCACTCTGCAATGATTCATTTTCATCATCAAGAACTTCATAGTCATAATCCATACGCACAGGCAAATCGGCCTTTATGCTTGCCAATGCCTTATCAAGCACGACATCAGCATCCACCTCCACCTTTTGAGCAAAAAGCGGCAGTTGCAATACCAAAAGAACAAGAAACAGAATTTTTCCCATACCTTATTATTTATATATACGATCACAACATAGACTTCAGGCGGAATTCAAGGTCAGCCTCATCGGCACACAGCACCTGACGGGGTTTACTACCCTCCTGTTCGCCAACAATACCCATGCGGCAAAGCTGGTCCATTATGCGGCCGGCACGATTGAAACCGATTTCAAGTTTGCGCTGTATGAGCGATGTGGAGCCATGCTGTGCAAGCACCACCACACGTGCAGCCTCAGCAAACAGAGGGTCAAGTTTGTCGGGCGAAATATCTCCACGTGCAGCACCGCCGCCACTGCCGCCATCACCAAAGTCGGCAGCCTCATCGGGTTCAGGCAAGATGTAGGCCGACTGATAGCCCTGCTGTTTTGCAATATGTGCACACACACGCTCGACCTCCTTTGTCTCAACCAGCGCACACTGAACACGCACAGGGTCGTTACCGGCCAGGAAGAGCATGTCACCCCTACCCTGCAACTGATTGGCACCCGAACGGTCGAGTATTGTACGGGAGTCAATTGTAGATATCACCCTGAATGCCATACGCGCAGGGAAATTAGCCTTTATGGTACCGGTGATGATGTTTGTTGTCGGGCGCTGTGTTGCAATAATCATGTGTATACCCACCGCACGCGCCTTCTGGGCAATTCGTGCAATAGGCTGCTCTACCTCGCGCCCCGCAGTCATCATCAAATCGCCATACTCGTCGATTATCACAACAATATACGGCATGAAACGATGTCCCTTTGTAGGCAGCAGTTCCTTGTTCAAATACTTCTCGTTATACTCCTTTACCGAACGCACCGATGCCAACTGCAACAGTTTGTAGCGATTGTCCATCTCCACACAAAGCGATTTCAGAGTACGCACAACCTTGTTCACATCTGTGATGATAGGTTCGTCCTCACCCTCAAGCTTGGCAAGGAAATGTTTCTCGAGCACGCTGTAGAGACTAAGCTCCACCATCTTGGGGTCAACCATCACGAATTTCAGATATGCAGGATGCATCTTGTAGAGCAACGATGTGATTATCGCATTAAGACCTACAGACTTACCCATACCCGTAGCACCCGCAACAAGCAAGTGGGGCATCTTGGCCATGTCAACCATGTACACCTCGTTCGAGATAGTCTTTCCAAGCGCAAGCGGCAATGCCATATCTGTTTCCTTGTACTTGCGACTGTTGAGGAGCGATGCCATAGGCACAATCTGTTTGTGGGTATTAGGTACCTCAATACCGATGGTACCTTTGCCGGGGATTGGTGCCACGATACGTATACACAAAGCCGACAGGCTCATTGCGATATCATCCTCAAGGTTACGTATCTTTGAAATTCTCACGCCGGGTGCGGGGGTAATCTCATAGAGCGTAATTGTTGGACCGACGGTAGCCTTGATGGAACTGATTTCAATACCGAAGTTCCTCAATGCCTTCACGATATTGTTTGCATTCTCGGCCTGCTCGTCCTTGTCAATCGAGTGCACACCCTGCTCATACTCGTCGAGCAAGTCAAGAGTCGGCGGCTTATAGTAGCTCAGTTCATCCTTAGGATTTATCGGGCGCAACATCTTGCCACCCATATCGTCGTCACCTTCGGCCTCCTCGACCTCCATCTCAAGTTCATCCTCGGCAGCATTTCCCGACACTTCGCCATCCTCGCCGGTTGTCAAGCCACCTGCAAGTTCATCAAATTTACGTGCGGTTTCCAAATCCTCATCCACCACCTCGGCATCACCCTCATCCTCCGGTACAGGCAGATCTTCAATGACAACAGTCACGTCGTCATTGTCACCGGGTTCCTCATCCTCTTCAACAACGGGCACATTCTCGTCAACAGGCACCACGTCGGGTTCAAATCCGGTTTCCTCGGCATCCTCCAACTCTTCCTGCTCCTCATCTTCATCTTCATTTTTAGGAACAAAGCCAAAGAGCTCCTGCAACCGGCCAATCACCTTTGGAGCCTGCCATATCACAAACAGTAACATTGACAATGCGAGCAGCAGCACAAGTCCCACAACGCCCATCGCGTCATAAAGGAACCCCTTCATAACCTCACCGTTGCGGCCGCCGGGCGACATGAAACTGTCGGCCATAACATTACCGAAAGCAAAATCAAAAAATATCGAGCACCACACAAGCATGAACACTGTCATCACAAACCAGCGTCCAACACGCAGTTTGCGCTGCCCCATCAGATAGAACGATATCACCACAAGCAACGGCAACACCAGTACTGATGCCCAGCCAAAACATCTGTTTATAAAATAGTGAGCGACTGCAGCACCACCTTTTCCCGATGTATTGCCGGCTGTTTCGCTATCAGTTTCGCCCGCGACATCGGCGGCAACGTCACCGGCAACAGCCGTAACGTTCTCCACCACACTCTGGTCATCACCTCCCGAGGTAAAGAACGACAGGAACGAGCTTGCAAGGAATATCACAAACGCAATACAAATCAACCCCAGCACAAACTGTACATTCTGGTTCGCAAAGAAGAGCTTTGTCCTTTGCGTGAACGACGTCATCCTCTCCCACAGACTCACCTTTTCCTTATCCTTTTCTTTATTCTTTGCTTTATCTTTTGCCATATATGTCTATCGTGTTTCAACTTCTACAATACCAAAAGTGGCATATTGCCACACTTAAGTGCGAAGATACAAAAAAAACAAATACCACATACGCACTCCTCCGCTATTTTTTTGTAACTTCGCGGCAAAATATGAACAGCATAAAAAAATGAGCGCAACAGAAGATATTGTTTTTTCACGCAACACAGTGGAGTTTGTGACCGTAGCGGCCGAGTTTTGCGCCTACGTAGAGCGCAGCAACGAGCACAGCCGCAAGGATTTCGTCGACACCCTTCTAAAGCTGCTGCCCCTTCTCTACATCAAAGCCCAGATGTTGCCCGACGAGGAACGCATAAACGACGACGACCTTGAGGATTTTGTTTCCGAGGACAGCTACGAGGTTCTGCGAATGACCATTTTCGACATGCTTGCCGACAAAGACTCCTATCTCGACGTCTTTGTCAACGACATGAAGTACAGCGACACCCCAATCACCAAAAGCATCTCCGAGGACATTGCCGACATCTACCAGGACATCAAGAACTTCATCTGCCTGTTCCAGCTCGGCATCAACGAGACTATGCACGATGCCATCATCGAGTGCAACGAGCACTTCCGCACCTATTGGGGCCAGACCCTCACAAACACCTTGCGCGCTTTGCACGACATCCGATACAACACATCACTTGACGACGAGGAGCAAGACGACAATGAGCTATAAAGCACACATAGACAAGAACGAGATAAGCGCCATGCCCACCGTGGCCTTTGAAGGACGCATCATCACCATCGACACCCCACAGGCCGTCGACCAGGCCATCATCGCCCTCTCAAAGGAGAGCCATGTAGGTATCGACACCGAGACGCGCCCATCATTCCGCAAGGGCGTACAACACGATGTGTCACTCATCCAACTCTCGACTGCCGACACATGCTTTCTTATCCGTCTTAACCGCACCGGCATGCCGGCATCACTGGTCGCATTCCTCGAGAACAAGGATATCGCCAAGATAGGCCTCTCGCTCCATGACGACTACCAGGCACTTTGCAAGCGACGCAAGTTCAAAGCAGGCGGTTTCATCGACCTGCAGAAAGAGGTAGGCAAGTACGGCATAGAAGAGATGAGCCTGCAAAAAATATTTGCAATAATCTTCGCCCAACGCATCTCCAAGAGTCAGCAGCTCACCAACTGGGAGAACGACGTCCTCACCGACAAGCAGAAATTGTATGCCGCCACCGACGCATGGGCATGCCTTAAGATTTACAACGAATTAAACCAAAGATAACATGGAAAAAGCCGTAATACTCAAACGAGGCAAAGAAGAGTCACTACAACGCTTCCACCCCTGGATATTCTCGGGCGCAATACAGCGCATCGAGGGCAAGCCCGAGGAGGGCGACGTGGTGACAGTGTACACCAACGACCATAAGTTCATCGCACGCGGCCACGTGCAGGTGGGCAGCATTGCCGTGCGCGTCCTCACCTTCAACGACGAGCCCGTCGACCAGGCCTTCTGGAACCGCCGCATTGCCACAGCCTACGACCTCCGTCAGCGCACAGGCATCTCGTCACGAGACGACAACAATACCTATCGTCTTGTACACGGCGAGGGCGACAACCTACCCGGCCTCATCGTCGACATCTACGGCGACACAGCCGTCATGCAGGCACACAGCGTGGGCATGCATGTCTGCCGCATGGACATTGCCAAAGCCATGCAAGATGTTCTTGGCGACAAGCTCAAGAACATCTACTACAAGTCCGACACCACACTTCCCTACAAGGCAGACATCAGCAAGGACAACGGTTACATCCTTGGTGGCAACGCCGGCAACATCTCAACCGAGTATGGTCTCAAGTTCCACATAGACTGGCTGCGCGGACAAAAGACCGGCTTCTTCGTCGACCAGCGCGAAAACCGCTCACTGCTCGAAAAATATGCCAAGGGACGCAAGCTCCTGAACATGTTCTGCTACACCGGCGGTTTCTCAATCTATGCCCTGCGCGGCGGTGCCGAGATTGTACACTCTGTCGACAGTTCTTCAAAGGCCATCGACCTCACCAACGCCAATGTTGAGATCAACTTTCCAGGCGACACACGCCACACAGCATATGCCGAGGACGCTTTCGACTTCCTCGACCGCATGGGCAACAACTACAACCTCATCATCCTGGACCCTCCCGCATTCGCCAAGCACCGCGATTCGCTGCGCAACGCCCTAATCGGCTACCGCCGCCTCAACGCCAAGGCCATCGAGAAGATTCAGCCCGGTGGAATTCTCTTCACCTTCTCATGTTCACAGGTTGTCAGCAAGGAGAATTTCCGCACTGCAGTGTTCACCGCAGCAGCCATGGCAAAGCGCAACGTACGCATCCTGCACCAGCTCACCCAGCCCGCCGACCATCCGGTGAGTATCTATCACCCCGAAGGCGAGTACCTCAAAGGCTTGGTGCTCTACGTGGAGTAAACGGTGTACATATAACATAAAAACTGAGAGCGCATCCACACCCGGATGCGCTCTCAGTTTCTGCATACACAACGCACAAGGCCGTTAAAATAAAAAACACACATTTTCACATGTCGCCGGTCAATTACATACAAAAATCATTATCTTTGCTCACAATCATTATATTTACCGGAACACCGTCCCCGCCATGGAAGAACTTATATATCACTACAAGGCATTCATAAGCCACACCGAGTGCGACTCCCACTGGGCCAAGAAACTGCACAACAAACTCAACAACTACAGCATACCGGCCAAAATAAAGAAAGCGCACCCCGATCTCCCCAAGAACCTCAGGCCGGTATTCTGGTACAAGCGGGACATCTCGGAGCTACACCTAAAGAACACAATCCGCAAAGAGCTCTACAACTCGGAATATCTCATCGTCATCTGCTCTCCCCAATCGGCAAAATCAATATGGGTCAATGAAGAAGTACGCATCTTCAAGGAGGAGTTCGGCAGAAAATACAAGATAATCCCATTCATCGTTGACGGTACGGCAAATTCAAGTAACCCCGACGAAGAGTGCTTCCCGGAGCTGTTGCGCAACCTCTCCATCGACGAACAGATAAGAGGCATCGACATAAGAGGAGAAGACGGCGAGGAAGGCGCCTACATCAACGTCATCGCCTCAATGTTGCATGTCCGCTATGACGAGCTCTACCAACGCCACAT
Organism: Bacteroidaceae bacterium; assembly: GCA_045634305.1. Lineage (GTDB taxonomy): Bacteria > Bacteroidota > Bacteroidia > Bacteroidales > Bacteroidaceae > HGM04593. The sequence goes on from JAZQZZ010000030.1 coordinate 78,967, forward strand.
CAGAGAAAAGCGCAAAAGGCTGTATCGCACCATAGCCATGCTGGCCATTGCCATCATCACATCCATCTTTGGTTGCAACTACCTCTTCAACACTGAATACGAATACTACCTCGACTATGCCGACTGCGATGGTATGCCCACAGGACTCATGCCCATAGACAATCAGCAGGCGAAGAAAGAGTTCCGCTGCTACAGGTTCGAGACTCTGCGTGGCACCCTGCGCCGAGTGGTATACGTCGATCACCGGGGCAACTGCCAGCCTATACAATTCACCGAATACAAAGACCGTTTCCCCATACAGGAACTACTGTACGAAAACGGAGAATATGTAGGCCTTGAGTGCAAATCCCATCTTGGAGACATAATATGCAAATACAACTACAGCAAGAGTTTTGAGGCTGTGAACATCACCGACGACGAGGACGATCTGAGCACTTCCCTCATACGTTCCGCCTCAAGCATCACCAACGACGAGGAGCGCAAAGCCACATCACACTTCATCGACAACATACTGTTATCACCGTCAAAGATTGGCCGCTATGAGTACAACCGCGACCCATTCGGCTACATCTCGGCCGTATACTATTGCAAGAACCCCTATCAAAGCCAGCGCACAACAGACGTCAACGGTATCGCAGGCATAAAGTACACACGAGATTCACTCCACCGCGTCATCAACCTGCAATACATAGACCTCAATGGCAACCCTAAAGTCGACGAATACGGCATTGCCCAGAAACGATATACATACGACAAGCAAGGACACCTCTCAACCAGCGAATACTTGAACATAGAAGGCGAATTACAGTGCAATGAACTTGGATGGGCCAAGGCAATCGTCGAGTACGACAACAACGGCTTTCCGCTAAAACAGACCCACTTAGGCAAAGACGGCAACCCATGCAGAACAATAATCGGCGAATCAATAACAAAATATGAATGGGGCGAGTCCACACAGAGGACATCATTTTTCGACGAGAAAGGACTCCCCACCCTCATTCACGGTTCAGCCTCAGTTCCCGGAGGATTCCACTCCACCTTACAGACCTTCGACACCAATGGCGACGTTGTCAAAATCGAATATCTCGACCTTGACAACCAACTATGCTACAACAGTTTCCATTGGGCCATCAGCCGGCAGGTGCTGTACAATAGACGTCCAACCGAGCAATCATATTGGTCACCGCAGGACGAACCCTGCTTAAACTACAACTTCATTCACCGAATCAGACAGGAATACATCAACGACCTCCCCATCTCCGAATCCTTCTGGGGACCCGACAACAAGAAAATAGCCGGGCCTACCGGCTTCCATTCCATCTATTTCGAATACACCCACAAAAAGGTAACAGGAATCAGCACATACAACATCCTGGACATGCTGTGCACCACACCCACACTGAGCAATGCAGCCCAAGTGGAGATAGAATACGATGGCGACTATCCCTCGGCCGTCATCTTCAAGGATGCAAATGGCAATATTTGCGCCGATCCCCAAAGAAACAGAAACAACCCCATGATGCCCTTCAGAGACTGGGCTATCTGCCGCATCAAGAACGAGAACGGCATGAACACCGAGTATGCCTACTTCAATGGCGACGGCAGCAAAACACACTGCTTCAACACCTATCACAGGAAGGAAATCCTCTACAACAACGTAGGCAAAGAGGCAAGGACAAGATTCTATGACATGGACAACAACCCGGCACCCAACGAAACCGGCGTCCATGAGTTCGAGATTCTCTATGACACCGACAACCCCCATCTGCAATCACAGATACAGTTCAAGAACAGCGATGGTGAATTGTGCAACAACAATATGGGCATTGCAAAAATCGTCAAGACATACTACCCTAATGGAAATATAGAAAGCGAATCCTTTTTTGACGAGAACAACGAACCCGCATACCCGCTTGGAGTCCATAAATACCGATACCTCTACGACTCACAGAAGCGTCTTACATCCACCACAGCCATGGGTGCAGACAATCAGCCGGCCATTAACTCGCAACAAAAATGCCATAGGATAGAGAGTGTATACGACAACCTCAACCGCATTGTTGAAATGAGACGATACGGCACCGATAACAAACTCATAAGCCGCCCATACCCCGCCATCGACCGCCGCAGCTATGGCAGCGACCATCAAATAATCAAGAACGAATTCCTGGACGACCGATATGCCCCATGCAACAACCCCGATGCCGGTGGCATTGCTACCATATTGATGGAATACGACCAGCTTGGACGCAGGATTCACGAGAAATTCCTTGACGAGAACAACACCCCCACCATCAGCCCTTTTATGGGATACGCCGAATCCCATGCGATATACAACAACATCTCAAAAATATTTCTTGCAAAAGACGAAAGCGGAAAGCTCGTAAACACAACAAACGGCATATGTAGAATGATTGAAATATACTCCGAGAACAATCTTCCCCTGTTAATGAGCACCGAAAGGCTCAACTTTAATGACGAAGTTGAAACCATCCAAAGAATTGTCTGGGAGTATGACAAAGCAGGAAAGATTATTTCAAATTACATGCAGAACGACATGGGGGACATCATTCTCAACACGCAGGACAACATTCGCTCTGTCAACACATACATCGACGATGAAGTCGATGAATACAACACTATACATGACAGGCTAAACGCTATCCAGGACAGCGTAATCAGAGTTTATTTCGGCGACATTGATTTGTAGAATGCATCGGCTTGAAGCAATAAAAAAACACCTGACCCTCCGCTACGACAGGGTCAAGTGAATATTCGCCGCAACATTTAATGTTCACCTCGAACAAACCATGCTTAAAGAGATTATTTACAACCGATTATAGATAACAATCCGTAGTACTGCTTTAAGAAATAGATATTTTTCATCATCCGGTCAAGAAAAGAGCACAAAGTTGCGATATTCCACACTCAAAATCAATAAAAACGCATTACAGACAGAGCCGGCTAATAAAAAGCACCCAAATTAAAGCATCCAGTATGCATAACCATGCCCACATGAGCATTATTCAAATATCCAATACGCATAATCAATTATTATACAATATAATAAATAATATTCACAAACACCAACGAATAATATATTATAAATTCAATCACGCATCCATTCGCACAAAAAAACAGAGCAATAACAGGTACTAAGCAACCGAAAATACATACAACTATCATTTTATACCTCAATCACATTCCTTTAAAACATTATTAGTACATTTGCAAATAAAATATAATTTATGCAAGTTGATATATTCAAAGATAAAATAGTCATAGTAACCGGTGGTGCCAACGGAATAGGCAAATGTATTGCAGATGAATTCCGCAATCAAGGAGCCGTGGTCTATGTGATTGACAAGCAGAGTGGAGAGCATTTCGTTGGAGATATAGCCAAGAAAGAGGTGTTGGAAACTTTTGTAGCTGAAGTACAGAGCAAGCACAGCAAAGTGGACATCATCGTCAATAATGCCTTGCCGCTGATGAAAGGGATAGATGAATGCTCCTATGAGGAGTTTCAATATGCCTTGAGTGTGGGAGTCACTGCACCATTCTATCTGGTAAAATTACTAAAGAACCATTTGGCCGAGGGTTCATCCATCATTAATATCTCATCCTCGCGCGACCGCATGAGCCAGCCGCAGACCGAGAGCTACACTGCCGCCAAAGGAGGTATTGCGGCACTCACTCATGCATTGGCAGTAAGCCTGTCGGGAAAAGCAAGGGTAAACTCAATTTCCCCCGGTTGGATAGATACGGACTACACCGTTTACGAAGGTCCCGATGCCACGCAGCAACCGGCCGGCAGAGTGGGTAACCCAATGGACATTGCCAATATGGTACTGTTCCTATGCAGCGACAAGGCCGGTTTCATCACTGGAGAAAATATCTGCATCGATGGCGGCATGACCAAGCAGATGATATACCACGGTGACTGCGGTTGGAAATTGGAAAAATAAATAAAGCAAATAAGAATATGATAAATATAAATGCCTGGATGAATGATTTTATCCAAAAACTGAATGAAGTTTTTGCGAATCGTGTCTGGTTTATTGGCTTGCAAGGCAGTTATGGTCGCGGTGAGGCAACAGAGAGCAGTGATATTGATGTTGTGATGATTTTGGATGAACTAAGCGCATCGGACATTAAGACTTATAATGACATGTTGGATACTTTGCCCCATAGAGAACTGATTTGCGGTTTTGTATCGGGAAAGGATGAAATTCTGAATTGGGAGCCATCCGATCTGTTCCAGTTCTATCACGACACTACACCCATAAAGGGAAGCCTGGATGATTTGCTTACATTGATAGACAATGCAGCTATCGATAGAGCCGTCAAGACTGGTGCAGGCAACATCTACCACGGATGCGTCCATAACATGCTGCACGAAAAGAGTGAGGAGATTTTGAAGGGATTGTATAAGGCCGCTTCTTTTGTGGTGCAGGCAATCGTTTTCAAGCAGACGGGAAACTACTTCAAGCATCAAAGCCAATTGTTCCAAGTGGCTTTACCCGAAGAACAGACGATTATAGAGAACTTCTTGAAGTACAAAAACGGCGAGGCCGTTGACTTCAGTGAGGCATCCCGAATATTGTTCGAATGGTCAAAAAAGTGGATTTCTATAACGCTATAAATTTTGAACTTACAAATTAATTTCATTAATGAAGGAGAATAAATTTGGAGAAAAATATAACGGAGATTCACATTTTGTGGCAGATTGTCGTAAATTACAATCAATCTACCGTGTTGAGATAGATGAAAAAATTCGTCCATATACAGATAAGAATGGAAATGTGCATTATTATGGCAACTACATTAACAATGGCGACATTATTGACAAAGAAAATTGCTGGAAGAACTTTTTGACCGAGAATGCTTTCAACTATGCAAAATATCGAGTCGATAATAAGCAAAAACGTGAAACTATCGAATCTGACCGGTTGTTCAATAATCTCCTTTCTAGTCAACCGATGGCATTCAATCTATTTTGTCCATTAAGACAGATGCTTGAAGAATCACCGGAGACTGCGACAAAAACAATAAAAGTAGCATTTCCAGGTTATCCCATACATAGAGTAACGGGAGTCGATCTAGAATTTATTCCTGAAAACTACATGGAACTGACCGGTGACAAGAGTGCGATGGATGCTATCATAAGATTTGAAGACAGATTCAGCAAGAAAGGATTTATAGCAATAGAAACCAAATACTCCGAAAACCTAGGCACCAATGTAGCATCGAAGCGAGAGAAAGCCATCGAAGCCACAAAGCGACTCAAATGTTTTAAGCCCGATATTCAAGAGCAAATAACTGAAAACAGAAAAGGATTAACTCAGATTTATCGGAATTTCCTCATGAGCGAAATGTATGGGTTATATGGGGAGGAAGAAGAATTGCAATCGTATTCCATTATTCTGTCTCCGACCAAGCATCCTTCAACAGATAAAGAACTCAAGACCTTACACAATGAGTTGCGCGAAGAGTATCAACATAAAATAAAGAGTATAACCCTAGAAGACTTTGTAGAGAAGATAATCAGCGTTTGCCCCAAAGCATATAAATCCATTTTTGAACGCTTCTATGACAGATATCTGAATTTTGACAAACTGAACAATATTGATTGACGATTATGCTAGCCTACACATACATAGAAAAAGGAAAGTTCGCTTTGGTAGAGAAGCCGAAACCCACACTCATTGAACCCACCGATGCCATTGTTCGCGTAACTATGAGCAGCATCTGCAGCAGCGACCTGCATATCAAGCACGGCAGCGTACCCCGTGCCATTCCCGGCATCACCGTTGGGCACGAAATGGTGGGTATAGTAGAAGAAGTGGGAGCTGAAGTTACCCATATAAAAGCGGGAGACAGAGTAACCGTAAACGTAGAGACCTTCTGCGGAGAGTGTTTCTTCTGCAAGAACGGTTATGTAAACAATTGCACCGACCCGAATGGAGGATGGGCTTTGGGTTGCCGCATAGATGGCGGACAGACAGAATATGTGCGTGTACCGCTTGCCAATCAAGGACTGAACCGTATTCCCGATAGTGTGACCGATGAACAGGCATTGCTCGTTGGTGATGTGTTGGCCACAGGCTTTTGGGCAGCACGTATTTCCGAGATTACCGAAGATGATACAGTCTTGATTATAGGTGCAGGACCAACCGGCATATGCACCCTGCTTTGCGTGATGTTGAAGCAACCCAAACATATCATTGTGTGTGAAAAGTCGGAAGAAAGACGTCGTTTCGTTCAGGAACATTACCCAGATGTATTGCTCACCACTCCCGAAGAGTGCAAGGAGTTTGTCACCAGACACAGCGTCCACGGTGGTGCCGACCGCGTGCTCGAAGTGGCCGGAGCCGACGACACCTTCCGTCTCGCGTGGGAATGTGCCCGCCCCAATGCCATCGTAACAGTGGTAGCCCTTTACGACCGGCCTCAGGTTCTTCCCCTGCCCGACATGTACGGAAAGAACCTCACCTTCAAGACAGGCGGTGTCGACGGTTGCGATTGCGAGGAAGTCCTTCGCCTCATTGAACAGGGTAAGATTGACACTACCCCACTCATCACCCACCGTTTCACATTGAGTGAGATTGAGGAAGCCTACCGCATCTTCGAGAACAAGTTGGACGGGGTAATCAAGGTAGCGATCGTCTGATTGTGAAGTCGAACATATAATTTTAGAACAATGAAGGAAGAATGTCTAATATGTAGTGCTCCATTGAAGTATCTGGAAAAGGAGACCCTCATGGAGTGTGCCATATGCCACAAGAAAGAAGAAAGCAAAACCTGTTGCGAACAAGGACATTACGTCTGCAACGAGTGCCACACAAAGGGTATAGATGCCATTTACAAGCTTTGCCTTGACGAAACCTCCAAGAATCCGATAGAGATTATGGAGAAGATGATGGCGATGCCCTTCTGCCACATGCACGGACCAGAACATCACGTGATGGTAGGAGCTGCTTTGCTGACAGCCTATCACAATGCAGGAGGCGACATCGTACTTCCCGATGCATTGGTGGAACTGATGAAGCGAGGCAAGCAGGTTCCGGGTGGAGCTTGTGGTTTCTGGGGAGCTTGCGGCGCGGGATTGAGTTCCGGTATGTTCGTTTCCGTCATCTCACACTCCACACCATTGAGCATTGAACCTTTTGCTTTGTCGCACAAGATGTCGGCTGCATCGTTAGGTAAGATTGCCGAGGTGGGTGGTCCACGATGCTGCAAGCGCGATTCTTATCTCTCCATCCTGTCAGCAATCGATTTCGTGGAAGCGAATTTCGGTGTTTCCATGGACAAGTCTTCCGTAGTGTGCAGACATTTCGGCAAAAACAACCAATGCATCCGAATGCGTTGTCCATTCTTTCCCAAGCATCATTAAAGACCAATGTTTAATTGCATTTTATGAGAGTATTGATTTTGTGCACAGGTAACAGTTGTCGCAGCCAGATGGCACACGGATTCCTTCAGTCGTTCAGTCGTGACTTTGAAGTGCATTCCGCAGGGACTAAACCGGCCGAGAGGGTGAATCCCAAAGCCATTGAAGTGATGAATGAAGTGGGTATTGACCTATCTAACCATTGGCCTAAAAATGTAGAAATATATCTCAACGATGAGTGGGATTATGTGATAACTGTCTGCGGCGGAGCCAACGAGAGTTGCCCCAACTTCATTGGCAAAGTAGGCAAACGACTACACATCGGTTTTGACGATCCTTCGGATGCTACAGGGAGTGATGGATTTGTGATGAATGAATTTCGCAGAGTCAGGGACGAAATCCTGGAGAAGTTTAAGGAAATCTTTTTATAAACATAGTACACTGACTCTTTTTCAATAAATTACAAATAAAGCGTCTTTTAACACAAATCGGTGGCTCCCCTAGCAGGGAGTCACCGATAATCGGCCATAGCCACAGCACGCAGCTGCGTCATCAGCAAATGGCATCAAGCCCGGGAACATAGCACTGCTGTATAGCTTCGGCAATGGCAGTTGCTATTTCAATGTCGCTAAGACCAATTGAGTTTCCGAACTTATAAATCATATCCACCTCTTCCTTGGCAATAATCTTGTCCGAGAGGACTATGTGAATCATATATTTGAGCATTCCGTCTCTCATTCCCGGATTAATTTCGAGGATATTGCCCACCGACTCGTTGAACGTTGCAATCACATCACCCCCGGCAATCTCATCAAGGAACTTTCTTGGGAAAATCTTCAGCCCGGCCAGAGATTGAATTATCTGTTCAACCTCTTCCTTGCTCACTTCGCCATCCGAATTGGCAACAATCAATCCTGCCGTGGCAATGAATTTTGCAGTGTGTTCATCAAGTTCATTGCAGCCCACTTTCAAAAGTATCGAAATGAGTTCTTCCATGCCGTTGTCCAGTTCCTGCTTGCTTTTTGCTGTTGCAAACAGATTAAGAGCCTGAACCCTTATAGGGTTTACCGGATGTGACGCCCGGCTCACACCCCTGTCGTTCAAGAAGTAGTTTAGACGTCGGTTGTTGTCGGCAATCAAAGCCTCAATGCTCACATTCATCCTGGCAAGGTCAAGACCTGAAGCCAACTTGAAAAACGCAGTCACGCACACGTCCAGATTTTCAGTAGCCATGTAGCCATATCTGTCGGCAACCAGCTCGGCCAGCTGCTCATGCAAACGAATTTTATACTGGAGGGTTACAGGAACCTCGGCATTTGGCGGGAATACAAAATGTATCAATCGGGTAAGAGCGGTATCCTTGTTGATGAGGTGTCCTAACTCATGACCAATAACAAAACGCAGTTCATCCTTGCTCATCAATCCGAACAACGCCGAGTTGATATTCACTATATGCGGTTCACCCTCATTCTCGGCAGCTACCGAAAAGGCGTTCACTGATGAATCGCCGGTAATGTAGAAGTCCACATCCTCCTCATACTGCAACTTCCTCTTCACATCGTGGCACAACTCATAGAAATCACTCAGCAGTTCCTTTTCAACCTTCAGGCTGTGCCCCTCCATTGCACTGCGCCAATAGGCATCGCTGTTCGATGTCTTTGTCTTACGCAACACCTCCTCAACGACACTACCCTGCAGCGCGTTGTATATCTGCTCGCCAATCTGCTTTTCCATCTCTATGGATGCAGAGTAACGGTTATCACTGTTTTTACTTTCGTTTCCGGCCTCCTTGAACCAGTTCCAAACGGTTTTCGATTTCTTTTCCATAATTCCCCTGATTAAATTAACTTACATTTTGTTCCTACCAGCACCCCACCAGCCCGGCTTACTGTATACCATTGACCACGTGTGAGTTACAAATCAACACCGATTTTGCAAATGTAACAAATATTGTCAATTATCCTCAAAGAACAGAGAAAAAATCATCAAGTATAATCAAATAATGTCAGCCCCCGGTTTTATGCCATTCAGGGCACCATTCACCACGCTTGTAATCAAAAACAAGCCTATGTCATACTGTATGTGTAGTAGATATAGGCTTGTCTTCTTTAGATAGATTTGATATTTATTATCGGATGAAGTGCATCGCATCCCAAGGCTCATCGGCCGGGCGACCGGGTGCTTTCTCTCCGTTTGTCGATTTCAACAGCCAGGCCATGTTGCGGGCAAGCGTCTGCATTGTCTGCATACCTTCTCTGTCCATTGCTGCTTCGCCTGGTGTTCTACCGTAAACAATATTCCAATACTGCGATGTCACCACCGGCATGTTCATCATTTGGAATGGCATATTCAGACTTTCGAATGCCGCAGTGGCACCCCCTCGGCGGCACACAGCAATGGCTGCAGCAGGCTTTCCGGCGATATTTGCACCGTTTGAATAGAACGCGCGTTGTATTACAGATAGCAACGCACCGTTGGGCTGACCATAATAAACAGGCGAACCGACAATGAGAGCATTTGCATCAGCAAATTTCGCCGATATCATATTGCATACATCATCATCAAACACACAGCGTCCCAATCTTTTGGCCGCACATTGGCCACAGGCAGCACAACCACGGATAGGCTTGTTCCCAATCCAGACGATTTCGCTTTCAACACCCTCCTTTGCCAGTTGGTTTGCTACTTCGGCCAACGCTGTGGCAGTATTTCCCTCTTTGCGAGGACTTCCGTTTATAAGCAGAACTTTCATAGTCTTTGATATTACTTTAGAGTCTTTCCATCGGCAAAAGCATTGCCTACACGTTTACCCAGTTCCACATACCCATGATGGACAGGTTCATAAACAATTAGCTGCATCTTCTCGACATCCGGTTTTCCGTCATCGCAAATGTAAGCCTCATCGACAAGAATGTTCACAATCTCAGCCACAATATAGTAACCCTCTTCACTCTCATCTATCTTGCGCAGTATGCGGCACTCCAAAGTCATTGGAAAATCGGTGAACACAGGAGCGTTCACATTCTCGGCTCTCGTGGCAGTCCACCCGGTCTTCCGCATCTTCGCAGGGTCTTTCCTGGCACTCACAATACCCACGAAGTCCGATGCCACCATTGTATCCTTCGTAGCAAAGGCAACGGTAAACTCATTGCAACGGGCAAGGTTCTCCGTGGTGGCATGCGCCCCCATGCTAATCATTATCTCCTTGCTGTCCCATTGGCCGCCCCACGCCGCATTCATGGCATTGGGGGTGCCGTCGCTATTATATGTACCGATAATCAGTACCGGCTGTGGAAGCATCCATGCCTTTTGTCCAAAGCTTTTCATAAAAATATCCTTATTACTGGTTATTGGTTATCATACTGCCATCTGACGTCCGGCTTCGCTCCTTCTGCAAATCTCTGCAACAACTTTGCGGTGTTCATGTTCTTACGCGGACCACCATCAATGATTATAATTTTTTTCATTGTCTGTTTCTTATAAAATGGTTCTGAGCCCTTATACCTCTACTGTATCCTGTATAAAAGTATGAGTGTAAAACCCATTAGAGAAAAACATGGATAAGATACTGTGTAAAGGGATAATTGTAGTTGTCATCTCTTTTTGGGGGCGGACAAAACCATTATCAATTTTAGTAATAACAGAATTAACCAATCCGTTCAAAACAGTTTTCATATCCAATCAATTTAATATCAGCAACTATACATCCTGATTATTATTCACCCGGGAGCGAACTACCTTTCCAGTTCCTCCTTCAGATACTTCGCAGTGTGCCCGACTCCCTTGGCTGCGACCTCCTCGGGGGTACCTGTAGCCATAACCACTCCACCATCACGTCCGCCCTCGGGACCCATATCAATGATATGATCGGCCATCTTTATTACGTCGAGATTATGCTCAATAATAACCACTGTATTTCCTTTGTCTACAAGACGGTTGATCACGTTCATCAGCACACGTATATCCTCAAAATGCAAGCCAGTCGTAGGCTCGTCAAGCAGATAGAGAGTCTTACCTGTATCGCGTTTTGCAAGCTCGGTAGCCAGTTTGACTCGCTGGCTCTCGCCACCCGAAAGGGTTGTAGACGGCTGGCCGAGCTTTATATATCCCAAGCCTACATCCTGCAGAACCTTGATTTTATTAAGGATGGTAGGAACATTCTCAAAGAACTCAACCGCCATGTTAATTGTCATGTCTAACACATCGGCAATTGACTTGCCCTTGTAGCGCACCTCAAGCGTCTCGCGGTTATAGCGTTTGCCATGACACACCTCACATGGCACCATGACATCGGGGAGGAAGTTCATTTCCAATGTCTTGTAACCGTTACCGCTACATGCCTCGCAACGGCCACCTGTTACGTTGAACGAGAAACGTCCGGCCTTGTAACCACGAATTTTCGCCTCGGGCAGATCCACAAAAAGGTTTCGTATATCAGAGAAGACACCGGTATATGTCGCCGGGTTGGAACGTGGTGTGCGCCCTAGCGGCGACTGGTCTACATCCACAATCTTGTCAATGTGTTCAATACCTTCGATTGACGTATATGGCAGCGGCTCTCGCAGTGCTCGATAGAAATGTTTTGCAAGAATCGGCTGCAGTGTATCGTTTATGAGTGATGATTTTCCACCACCCGACACTCCTGTCACACAAATGAGCTTTCCGAGGGGAAACTCCACATCCACATTCTTCAGGTTGTTGCCGCATGCGCCGGTAATCCTTATAACCTCGCCGTTTCCAGGGCGGCGCACTGCAGGCACCTCTATCTTCTCTTTTCCATTTAGGAAGCGCGCTGTCATTGTATCGCCCTTGAGCATATCGGCAGGCGTGCCGGCAAAAACCACTTCACCACCCTTACGCCCGGCCTTGGGTCCAAGGTCAATGATATAATCCGAGGCAAGCATTATATCACGGTCGTGCTCCACCACAATCACGGTATTGCCTATGTCACGCAACGACTTTAGCGAAGCAATGAGCCTGTCATTGTCACGCGGATGAAGACCGATGCTCGGTTCATCGAGAATATAGAACACATTCACCAGTTGCGAGCCCACCTGTGTCGCCAGACGTATGCGCTGCCCCTCACCGCCCGAGAGTGAAACCGATGAGCGATTGAGCGAAAGATATCCTAGACCGACATCGAGCAGGAAACCGATACGCGTCTTTACCTCTTTGACAATCTCGCCCGCAATGGCACGCTGCTTCTCGGTGAGCGACTCATCGAGTTTCTCGAGCCACTCATTCAGGGCTATGATATCCATTGACGCAAGTTCCGATATATTCTTGTCGGCAAGACGGTAATGCAACGCCTCCTTGTTCAGTCGCGCGCCGCCACACTCAGGGCAAGTCTGCATCATTGAAAACTGCTCGGCCCAACGGAGTTCCTTGGCCGATGTGCTTGTCTCCTTTTGCAGTTGTATATATTTTACAAGACCGTCATAGGTAGAGATGCTGTCGTAGAACATCTCGGACGAACTGTTCAGTTTCAATGGCACCGGTGAACCATAGAGAATCTCATCGAGCGCCTCATCGGGCAATTCCTCGATGGGGGTTTTCAAATCGGCCTCGTATCGTGCAAGTACAGCCTCTATCTGTTGGAAGATTGACGAACGGCGGTATTTTCCAAGCGGAGCAAGAGCACCGTCATAGACCGAGAGCGAACGGTCGGGCACTACCTTATCCACATCGACACTGCTTATCACACCCAAACCCTTACACTTGGGACAGAAGCCCTGAGGGGAGTTGAACGAGAAGTTGTGAGGGTCGGGTTCCTTGTAGGCAAGACCGGTCACCGGACACATAAGTCGTTTGCTGTAGTGGCGCACCTCGCCCGACGGCATCTCCATAATCATCACCAGACCATCGCCCTGCGCAAGCGCTGTGGCAAGGCTCTGTTTAAGACGTTGTGTATCCTTGGCATCCACAGCCAGTTTGTCAATGACAACCTCTACATCGTGGTTCTTGTACCTTTCGAGCATCATTCCTCGCGACATCTCGCACAATTCGCCATCAATGCGCACGTTAAGATACCCCTTGCGCATCATCTGTTCAAACAGTTCCTTGTAGTGTCCCTTGCGGTTCCTCACAAGCGGTGCAAGTATATATATTCGCTTGCCATCATAGGCATCTAGCAACAGTTCAAGGATTTTCTCCTCGGTATATTTGACCATCTTCTCACCCGACAGATAGGAATATGCATCGGCTGCACGTGAATAGAGCAGACGCAAGTAGTCATAAATCTCTGTCGTGGTACCCACTGTTGAACGCGGGTTCTTATTGGTAGTTTTCTGTTCAATTGATATCACCGGACTGAGTCCTGTAATCTTGTCCACATCGGGGCGCTCCATTCCACCCAGGAAGTTGCGTGCATATGTAGAGAATGTCTCGAGATAGCGTCGCTGTCCCTCGGCAAATATTGTATCGAACGCCAGCGACGATTTGCCGCTGCCGCTAAGACCGGTTATTACCGTAAGTGAATCGTGCGGTATCTCAACATCCACATTCTTGAGGTTGTGCACTCTGGCACCGAAGACCTCTATCTTTCCGTTTTCCTCTTTCTCCATCATCACGTCCTATTTTACGCCCTCGGAATATCCGCGCAAAAGATTTACATCACGTTTTATATCATACTCAATGCCATCGGCACCCTTGGCCTTTATTACCACAAAATAGACGCCGGCCTTCACAGGGTTCCCCTTGTATGTACCGTCCCATCCTGTGCCCTCACGCCCCATTTCATCAAGCCCCCAACGATATAGTTCCTGCCCCCATCGGTTGTATATGGCACCATGAAATTCAACTATCGATTTGACGTTGAACACGTTATAGTAATCGTTTATGCCGTCACCATTGGGTGAGAATGCATTAGGAGCCTCAAGCGCCGACTCGGCAAGAACAATGCTGAAAGGCGATTCGTAATACTCTTCGCCGAAAAGCCAGTATATCTCGCTATTCTCAATGCTTGTATATGTAATGGTCGGCATTACAGTTGTAGCTCCGCTCTCGCGCAATTCAATTTGCACATCGGCATCGTGACGCACAAGATAAGGTTCAGTCTCGCCCTCCTTGAAGAACTCCCAAACAATAGTAAGCGAATAACCGTCCACCTCGGGGGCATTGGCATAGAACCTCACGGTCACAGGCGCCTCGCCCGAATACTCTTCGCTCATGGCAAGGTCAGTGAGCACACCCTTTGAATCCACAACAAGCGCGGTGGGTTTTGGAGCCTCTATTTCGTTATCTCCATGCGCCATTGCAACAACAGCACAAAGCAACATCGATATCAAAACACATAATTTCTTCATAATCACACTTAAATTTCATAACGCAGAAACAGGCAAAAGTTCACCATCACACCCAGACTGCGCAATTAGAAACAAAAATAGTAAATCCCAACGAAAAAACACAAACAAACCAAAGGTTTTAATCCTTTTGAAGTGCAACTTAACCTTTAAACAACCACGTGCCATCTTTTTTGGTTCCACAACTTCAAATATTGACAATAATTCGTTATCTTCGCAAGAAATTTGGTTCTTTCAACCCAAGACGTCCATGTCGTACATTTTTGTTATTATGAAAACCGTCAAAAGAATATTACTTGTGCTCATCCTTGTGATGACAACAGCAACCATAAGTGCACAGAAAACCAATATCGTGAGCCACACCGTTGCCCAAGGACAGACACTCTACTCCATCTCAAAGCTTTACAACACCACAGTCGACGAGATAATAAAGTTCAACCCCGGCTGTAACGAAACCCTGTCAATAGGGCAAAAACTCATCATCCCCGGCAACAGCGCCAAGGAGGTAAAGAACAAGGAGCCCAAAGCCGGCAAGACACATACCATACAAAGTGGCGAGACACTCTACCGCCTGAGCAAGATGTACAACGTGACAACCGAGGAACTGTGCAAAGCAAATCCGGGACTCTCTGTCAGCAACTTCCGCACCGGCGAGGTAATCATAATACCCACAAAGGGGAATGTAAAGGAAGACGGCAGCCCTAGTAAATCATCAAAAGAGATTGTAGCATCACAGAAGGAAGAGAAAAAGCAAACCATTATAGGCACTCACAAAGTAGGACGCAAGGAGAGTGTCGAGAGCATCTGTAAAAAATACGGAATCACAACAAATGAACTCATAAAGGCAAACCCGGAACTCAAGGAGCGGAAGCTCAAGCGTAAGATGGTGCTCTACATACCGTCACCCCAAAAGGAAGAGCCTAAGCCACAAATAATCGTAAAGAAGGAGGAGGGTGCGACCGATAAGTTCCACAAAGGCATCAATGATGACAAGACACTAAAGGTCGCTGTTGTCCTGTCATTCCTGCTCGACACCTATGCTCCAAAAGAGCAGAGCCGCATGGTGGAGTATTACCAGGGATTTCTCATGGCCGTGGAGCAGCTGAAACGCGAAGGCTACTCCTTTGAAATCAACACCTACGATGCCGGGCACAAGGATAAAAGCCTTGACAGCCTGCTTTCAAGCAGAGCTTTCAACGATGTCGAGATGATCATAGGAGCATCTTATCCAAAGCACAACAAGGAACTTGCAAAATTCGCAAAAGAACGACAGATTCCACTTGTGATACCATTCTCAAGCAAGAAGGATGAAGCCATAAACAACCCCACAGTGTACATTGCCAACGGCATACAGTCTTTCATTCTGCCACAGATAAGCTCAAGGTTTGTAAAGACATTCCCCAATGCGAATGTCCTGTTTGTAGAGGATACCATAAAGAGCAACAAGACAGAGTTCATAAAGAGCCTGACCAGCGAGCTCACAAACAACGATATCCCCTTCACCACCATACAGATGGAGCAGCTCTCAAACGAAGAGGTAGTGCTGCAGACATTGGTCGAGGCGCAGGTTGAGGACAAGGAATTTGTTGTGGTACCCACATCATCATCCGCAACCACACTGAACACTTTGCTGCCATCTTTGTTACATGCAAAGGGTATTGACTCTTTGGACGTTGCCAAGTTCAAGTTGTTCGGTTATCCCGAGTGGCAGATACACGCAAAGGACACACGTGAACTCATGTACGAAGTGGATACATATTTCTACGCCACCTTCTACAGCCACTATGCACTGCCCCGTGTTGCCGAATTCCAGGAGGAGTACATCCGTTGGTACAACCGCAGCATACAGAACATATATCCAAGATACGGTATGTTGGGATATGACACAGGCTACTTCTTCCTGCTTGCAGCCAGCCTCTATGGCAACAGCATGCACGAAAACATTAACCAGGTACCATTCTCACCCGTGCAGTCCGATTTCAAGTTTGAGCGCATAAGTGGAAAAGACGGTTTTATAAACAAGAAATTCTTCTTCATACACTTCAGTCCCGAATATTACATCGACAAGATGGATTTCGACCAGGAGAGATTCCAGGACGACACTCAAAAGACAATTCTGTAACAGCCAAACCAAAAGCGAACAAAGCATAACTGATGAAAAGAGGTTTATACATAATCACCATTTTGCTGACAATGCTCGGCACCCGCACTCAGGCTCAAGTGGAAAGCCCAAGAAGCATGCTTGAGATTGGTGTATCGGGTGGTATGAACTTCAACCGCATGGAGTTTCAGCCATCAATCAGGCAAAAGCTACAGCAGGGCTACAACGGCGGCATCAGCGTGCGCTATACCAGCGAAAAATATTTCAGCATGATATGTGCAGCACAAATGGAGGTAAACTTCTCGCAACGCGGCATGAAAGAAGACTTTGACGACGGCACATCCAACAACTACATACGGAAACTCGACTACATGGAAATCCCATTCTTTGCCCACCTCTCATGGGGCAAGGAACAGAAAGGTTTCCAATTCTTTCTGAATCTTGGTCCACAGTTCGGTTTTCTGCTCAACGAAAGCGAGGAGTATAACGGCGAGTGGGAAACGGCAAGCCGGCCATCGACAATAAGGCCTTTATATGGTAAAACCATTGAAAACAAGTTCGAATATGGAATTGCCGGCGGTTTGGGCTTGGAATACAAAAGCAGAATTGGCAATTTCTTTATTGAAGGACGCTATTACTATGGGCTTTCCGACGTGTTCCGCAACTCAAAGACCGATGACTTCGGCCGCTCGGCCAACACCACCATAACAGCACGAATAGGATATTCGATAGCAATATTTAAATAAAAATTCAGGCCATAAAAATTTTATGGCCTGAATTTTTATTTAACAACGTCACCAATCACCTTTTCAGAATATAAGTTCCGACCTTACCACACTTGCGGCAACGATACGAAATCTGATTATCATCCTCAGAAAGAATCTCCAAATCACGGGAATTACATTTGGCACAATATACAGGGTTTCCACGACGTGTCCTTGCACCGCCACTGCCAAAAACTCCTAACAACACCAACAAGCCAAAAATAATCCAAATCCACATAGTTGTTCTATTTTATTATTTCACTGAAGAAATACATTTTTTATCTATTCTTGTACATATCATCGTAGTACTTCTCATACTCACCGCTGGTGATGTTGTCCATCCACTCCTGGTTGTCGAGATACCAGCGCACTGTCTTTTCAATGCCCTCCTCGAACTGCAAGCTGGGTTCCCAGCCGAGTTCACGCTGCAATTTGGTTGAATCAATTGCGTAGCGCATATCATGACCCGCACGGTCGGTAACGTATGTAATGAGGTCAAGCGATGCACCCTCGGGGTTGCCAAGAAGGCGGTCAACGGTCTTGATGATTACCTTGATGATGTCTATGTTCTTCCACTCGTTGAAACCACCGATATTGTATGTATCGGCAATGTTTCCGTTGTGGAATATAACATCAATGGCACGGGCATGGTCTACAACGTAGAGCCAGTCGCGCACGTTCTCGCCCTTACCATATACAGGAAGTGGCTTACGCTGACGGATATTGTTGATGAACAGCGGAATCAACTTCTCGGGGAACTGGTAAGGTCCGTAGTTGTTCGAGCAGTTGGTCACAATTGTCGGCATGCCGTATGTGTCGTGGAAAGCGCGCACAAAGTGGTCGCTGCTTGCCTTTGATGCCGAATAGGGGCTATGCGGATTGTACTTTGTTGTCTCGTAGAAGAAGTCATCGCCATATGCAAGGTGGTGCTCGCCCGATGATGCGGTTGTAGTGAACGGTGGTTCAATACCCTCGGGGTGATTCATCTCAAGTGCACCATATACCTCATCGGTTGAGATATGATAGAAACGTTTGCCCTCATACTTCTCGGGGAGTGACTCCCAATACAGTTTTGCAGCCTGCAACAAAGACAATGTTCCCATCACATTTGTACGTGCAAAGGTAAATGGATCCTTAATTGAACGGTCAACATGACTCTCGGCTGCAAGATGTATTATACCGTCTACATTATGGTCGACCATCAGTCTGTACATTGCATCAAAGTCACAGATGTCCACCTTTACAAAGGTGTAGTTCTCCTTGTCTTCAATATCCTTAAGGTTGGCAAGATTGCCGGCATATGTCAGTTTATCGACATTGATTATGTGATAGTCGGGATATTTGTTCACGAAGAGACGTACAACATGTGAACCGATGAAACCGGCACCGCCGGTAACTATTATACTGCGTTTCATATAAATCTGTATTATTTGTTAGTAGCCATTATCCTTTTGATACAATACTCCATCGACTCACGCCAATGCGGTATGTCAATGTCAAATGTGCTCTTTATCTTTGTCTTGTCGAGCACCGAGTAAGGCGGGCGTGTAACAGGTGAAGGGAATTCACAGCTGTGGCATGGATTGATACGGCATCCTGTGTGCCCCGCTACTGCAGCAATCTCAACGGCGAAGTCGTACCATGAGCAAACACCCTCATTAGAGAAGTGATATATACCCTCGTTACCCTCGTATACACCGGCCTCAATTATTGAGAATATCGCAAGTGCAAGGTCGCCTGCATACGTTGGAGTGCCCACCTGGTCAAACACCACATTAAGCTGCTCATTCTCGGCTGTGAGACGAAGCATTGTCTTTAAGAAATTGTTGCCGAACTCACTATACAACCATGCAGTGCGGAAGATGAGTGCCTTGCAACCGCTTTCAAGTATAGCCTGCTCGCCATGCAGTTTCGTACGGCCGTAGACACCAAGCGGATTCAGTGGCATATCCTCTGTACGCGGAGTATTACCTTCGCTGCCGAAGACATAGTCGGTAGACACATGGAACAGTGTTCCGCCCACCTCTTTCATTGCCGCAGCAAGATTGGCAACGGCAGTAGCATTTATCAGTTCGGCAGTAGCCTCGTCACTCTCGGCCTTGTCCACATTGGTATACGCGGCACAATTTATGACTGCATCTATCGAATAGTGCTTTGCAACGTACATCACAGCATCGGCATTGGTAATGTCCAGTTCTGCAACATCGGTAAAGATGTAGTTGTTGGGCGACACCGCACCCAGGCGGCGCATCTCGCTACCCAACTGACCGTTTGCACCTGTTACAAGTATATTCATCTTAATAAGTATGTTTTTTAATAGAGTTTTTCGTTATAGTCAAAAAGGAAATCGGCATCATTGAGGCCTTTGCTCTGCTTGTCCTTCTCCGACAGCAGAACTTTTTCTGCCGGTATTCTCCAATCTATGGCAAGTTGCGGGTCATTCCATGCAATGGAGCCTTCGCTCTCCTTATTATAAAAGTTGTCGCACTTGTACTGGAACACAGCCTCGGGAGTGAGCACTGCAAAGCCGTGGGCAAAGCCACGCGGCACAAAGAACTGCCGGTGATTTTCTTCGCTCAGTTCAACAGCCACATACTTACCGAATGTGGGTGAACCCTTGCGTATATCCACAGCCACATCCAGCACCGCACCCTTAATGCAGCGCACAAGCTTGCTCTGGCAGTAAGGCGGTTTCTGAAAATGCAGACCACGCAACACACCATATGACGACTTCGACTGGTTGTCCTGCACGAATGTAGTACGACACACCTTTTCCTCAAATTCCCGCTGCGAGAAGGATTCATAGAAATACCCTCTCTCATCCTTAAAAATGCGTGGCTCGATGATTACCACTCCATCTATCGCGGTCTTTATTACCTCCATCCCTTCAATCAATGTTTGCACCAAAATGTTCTACATCGGCAATCACCTTGAGAAGATACTGCCCATACTGATTCTTTATCATCGGCTGTGCAATCTCACGCAACCTCTCGGCCGTAATCCACCCTTTGCGGTATGCAATACCCTCAAGACAGGCAATTTTCAAGCCCTGACGTTTCTCTATCACCTCGACAAAGATGGATGCCTCGGCAAGCGAATCGTGCGTACCGGTATCCAGCCATGCAAAGCCACGCTGCAGTGTCTGCACCTTCAGTTCGCCGTCGCCAAGGAACTGTTGGTTCACCGTCGTAATCTCCAGTTCGCCACGTGCCGATGGCTTGATGTTCTTTGCCACCTCTACAACCTTGTTGGGATAGAAGTACAACCCTACCACTGCATAGTTCGATTTGGGAACAGCAGGCTTCTCCTCAATGGAAAGACAGTTACCCTCGCCGTCGAACTCCGCCACTCCGTAGCGTTCGGGGTCTTTTACCCAATAGCCGAACACAGTAGCCTTGTTCTCCTCCTCTGCATTACGCACAGCCTCTCTCAGCAATCTCGTAAAATCTGCTCCATGGAAAATATTGTCGCCCAGGACAAGACATACAGAGTCATTGCCAATAAACTCCTCACCGATAATGAATGCCTGCGCCAAGCCGTCGGGCGAAGGTTGCTCGGCATACTCAAAACGCACGCCGTAGTCGCTGCCGTCACCAAGCAGACGCTTGAACGAAGGCAAGTCATTAGGTGTAGATATAATAAGGATTTCCCTTATGCCGGCAAGCATAAGTACCGATATGGGATAATATATCATCGGTTTGTCATATATGGGCAACAACTGCTTACTCACTCCTTTTGTTATTGGGTAGAGACGTGTGCCAGACCCGCCGGCAAGAACAATTCCTTTCATAAATATATAATCTTAATTAAAATCCACCGTTCTGCACAACGATGCTTATCAACTTATCGGTCAGATACTTCAATGAATTCACACTGTCATCGTTGACAGTCAATCTTGACTCACAGCTGTACGAGTTGAAATCCAATGTAAGACTCTTGAACATATCCAGAACGTCAAACAATATTTTGTTATCGCTTGAGCTATTGTTACGCATGTTCACCAAAGCAGCGTCACGCAATGGTTTGAACTCAACCAACAAATTGCCCATTGAGGCAAACTGTTTGTTTTTCTTGATATTCTTTTCAAGCTGGTTCAATTCACCATCGCCGCAAAGCTCGCCGTAGAGATTTTCCGGCAACAGCATAATGACACCATCCTTGTACATCAGATAGTAGTCATAACCTTTTGTCACAGTCTCATACTCGTAGGTATAGTAGTTATACTCCTCTCTTGTGTTTAGATTCAATGCATAGACATCACTGTCAACGATTGTCACGTCACACTCTGAGTTCACGAAAGACATCAGCATATCGAACACCAGACGTTCCTTGCAATCAACAGCGACCATTCCCTGAATGTTCTCGAAATCATCGCCTTCTATCCAACAAGCAGCCGTATATTCACCGCTCAACGCCTTGAGAATCTCTTTGGCTACATCTTCTGTAATACCGTTTTCCTCAAGCATCTCCTTGACATCATCCGTCATAAACATCTCATTGTCCGAAGTCAAATCCAGATTACAGTTGAATACCGCAAAACTGTTTGCCGGGATATAACCGAAATGATGGTGTGTCGGCTTCTTCATGAATTTCTCAAGAGACTCACGAGCCTCCTTGGGCATCTCTATCTCGCTCTTCTGCCATGCATAACCATTCTCAAAACTAGAAGCACTGTACCAGATACAACCCTTCAACATCGTGAGATAAGGTTCAAGTTCAGGCTCCAACTCACCGCTGCTTCTGAATTCCTTGACCAAAGCATCCAAATCATATATCAGCGCCAGGTCATCATCCCCAGCAAAAATTTTCTCAAGCCTCTTGTCATTCACAGCCATGTCATCACTCTTCAGCTCTGTGTAAGCTGTAACATCGGCATATCTGTCGTCTACGACAAGAACCAGTTTGTCCGAGTCATATGCAAAAGCAACTTCGTCATCACCTGTAACAATATACTTCATGCCATCCTGCTCGGTGATCTCGGCTTCACCTTCAGAGAAAGTTGACAGAGCATTCTCGAAAGCCTCGACATTATCCATGTCCATGGTAAATACCATGCTCATGGGTTCAAGATTTATAATTGCAAAATAGACAGGAGCATTGACATTGATACCCGATGCGACAGGGTTATCATATATACTCTGCAACAGGGTTCTCATCTCCTGAGGCATATTGTTTATTCCCGCTCCGGCAACACTCTTTATAAAGGTATTGGCAAGGATATCCGATTTATCAAGGATATTACCTAAATCCACCTTTACGATTGCCAATGAATTATCGGGCAACACGTTCAGATAAGCCTCACTTTCACTCCTCTTGCTGCCGCATGCTGCAAAAAGCAGCACGCAGAGCAAAGAGATTAGCGATATCATCAAATTCTTTTTCATAACATACAATTCATTAATTGCCAAACAATCATTCCTTTATAAGTTCAAACTCGGCACCCGAAGCAAAGTCCTGGCCATTCTGTGAACTAGTAGCAGTGAAACGCACGAAACGAGCCTTTACAGGAGCCTTGAAGAGCACAGTCTGTTTGTCGGCATTGCCTGGGAACTCGCCCTCAACAATCGGGTCGCTCCAGTTCTTTCCGTCTGCACTTATCTGAATCCTGTAGCCCTTCACGTTACCGTTATTGCCACCATCCTGACGAGGCATGTACTTGAAGCCCTTGATTGTAACCTCCTCGTTTGCGTCGAAGTCAATCCAGTGAGGATAGTTTGCAACAGTTACAGAGTACATTGTGTGCCAGATTGTTGATGGGTCACCGTCGAGCATCTTCTCGGCACCGTTACCCGGCTCAAGGCTTGAGCAGAATGCAACAGTAACAGGGATTGATGTCACTGCCTCATATGCATATGTTGCAGCAAGCTTTGGAGTAGCCTTCTCCCATACGGTGATGGTACCGCCCTTGCTCATATTTACAGGAGCTGTGTAAAGAGTCTTCTTGCCGTTCTTGCCAAGCTTGTAATAGATTTCGGCACCGGCCTTTGCACAAGACATTGTAACGACACCGCGCATGTCACGCTTGAGGACTACAGGGATAACACCCGATGCAGCAACGTTTGCAAGCTGCTCGTAGTTGTCACCGGCCTTCACAGGACGCATGATGAAGCCCACGGTATTGTCACCCGACTTCACGAGGTCGTGCTCGAGCGGACCACCCTGACCACAGCTGTTACCGCCAAGACCGTTGACCTTTGCATCGAGGTGCAACCATGTACCCGATGAAGCAGGCAACTGATATGGGTGAGCAGCCTCTGTAAGCTCAACATCATTCCATGGCAATGCTGTTGTAGAGAGAGCACCGGTTGAAACGAACATCACACCATTGCCTGCAGCATTTGTCAATGCAGCCCAACGTACCTCCTCGCGGTTAGCCATATCCTGTGGTTTCGGGAAGTGCACGAACTGCTCGGCAACAGTGCTCTTGTACTGCTGGATGAAGGCACCTGTGCGACGGTCGTTATAGTTGTTCCATGGACCACGGCCATAGTAAGTATACTGGTCAAGGCTCTTCGGCAACTGCAACAGATAACCCACACGTGCAAGAGCAACCGCAGCATCGCTGCCTGTTACAGAGCTGTTGAGTTCGATTGAGCCATCGGGATAGATTGTCCATATTCTGTTTGATACAAAGTGGAACTCGTTCTCGCCGAACTCGCGGGCATCGCTTTGCAATGTAAAGCTGTTATCCTCGTTCTTCACGCGACGTCCGGGGTGCTTAGCCTGTGAACGTACGATGTACTGGAGCACGATTGTGCCGTCGGCATTCTTCTGCGAAACGAATGATGTAACCTCATCCTCAAGGTTGTACAAGCCGAGAGCGAACCAGCGGTTCCAAGCCCAGATATCATTGTCAACAGGAGCGCGGTAGCCGCTGAGAGTCATTGAACTACCCTTCTCGAATACAGTCTCCTCACCATATACAACGCTCTCGAAAACACCGGTCTTGTTGTTGAACACAACTGTGAAACCGTCGCCGGCAACGGTTGTCGTAGCGTTAGCCTTGTCCTCGGTCATCTTCACCTTAACGTCGCTCTTCGCAACATCGGCAAGGAGTGCGGCCTTCACAGCATCCTGCAGCTTCAACTGCTCCTCCATCTGTGCATAGCCCTTCTTTGCCCAAGGCATATCCTTCTTCAGCAGGAACTGAACCTTAACGAAGTACTCCTTGTCGGCAGCAAAGTTCGCATTGTTGAACTTTAGCTTGAATGTCTTTGCCGTACGTGGAGCAATCTTCATGTCAGGCATGTAATAAGAATCAATCTGCTTACCGTTCTCCCAAAGAGAAACCTTCACGTCAAGGTCGCACAAGCAGTTGAAGTAACGCTTGTTGAAGATTTCAACCTCACCGTTCTCAAGCATCTTCACGCCAACGTTCTGGTATACCTTCTTAACCTCATAATAGAGTGGTTTTGGAGAGTGGTCGGGGAACACTACACCGTTCATACAGAAAGTGTGGTCATTCGGACGGTCACCGAAGTCACCACCGTAAGCCATATACTTGTCACCGGTCTTGGGGTCAACGTTCCAGAAAGCCTGGTCGGCCCAGTCCCATATAGCACCACCGATGAAGAAGTTTGTGCTCTCGATAGCCTCCCAATAGTCGATGAGGTTACCGCCTGCATTACCCATTGAGTGAGCATACTCAGATATGTGGAAAGGATAAACAATGTTCATCTTACCCTTCACGGCCTCGCGTGTCCAACCGATTGAAGGATACTGGTTAGAACCCATATCAACGATATAGTTGTTGCGCTCATACTGCACAGGACGTGAAGCGTCGAAAGCCTTCAATGCCTTGTAAGCCTTAACGAAGTTGTCACCGGGGCCGGCCTCGTTACCGAGCGACCAGATGCAGACAGCCGGGCTGTTTATTGTAGCGTGCGCCATCTCCATTACACGTGCCACGTGAGCGTTTGTAAACTCGGGAACGTGAGAGAGCGACTCCTTGCCATAGTAATACTCGTGGCTCTCGATATTAGCCTCATCCTCGAGGTAGATACCGTACTTGTCGCAGAGATAGTACCAGTATGGAGCATCGGGATAGTGAGCATTACGTACGTGGTTGATGTTACCCTGGAGCATAGTCATAACCTCCTTGGTCATCTGCTCGCGTGTCACGGCATGACCTCTCTCAAGGTTGCTCTCGTGACGGTTCACACCCTTCATCTTGATAGGCTTGCCATTAAGGTAGTAGTAGCGTCCTGCCAAGCCGAACTCATCATCCTCGGCCTTTGTCTCACGGATTTCAACCTCGCGGAAACCGAAGTATACAGATGCAATCTCCACTGCATTGCCCTTCTTGTCGAGCAAAGAAACAACCAATGTATAACGGTTAGGCTCCTCGGCGCTCCACTTTGCAGGGTCAACAACAGGAATATCAAGTTTCAAAGTCTTTGTATCACCTGCAAGCAATTGGTCAAGTGCAACAGTCGCTACAGCACCCTCAACAATCTCATTCTCGTCGCTGTAGAGCGCATTCTTGTAGAGCTGTGCCTTAACCTGATACTTTTTCACCTTCTTGGCAGTGAGGTTACGCACGTCAACCTCAATATTTGCAACAGCATCCTTGTACTGCGCGTCAAGGTCAGTGCGCACGCGTACATCGCGCAACTCCACCGGGTTTGTAGCAGTCAAAGAAACGGTACGGAAAATACCGGGAAGACGGAACATATCCTGAGCCTCGAGGAACGAAGCATCGCTGTTGCGGTAAACCTCAACAGCCACAACATTCTCACCCTCAACCAGATACTTTGTAATGTTGAAAGCAGCCAAGTTACGTGAGTTCTTTGAGAAACCTACATACTTGCCGTTGATCCAAAGGTAGAAGAAAGAATCCACGCCGTCGAAGTTGATGTACACCTCACGGCCATCCCAATTCTCAGGCACAGTGAATGTACGGCGGTAAGAACCCACCTCGTTACGGTATTTGTAAGTTGTATGGTGCTTTGCAGGCTCGCGCATCACACCACCCTTCCAGTCACCCACAGCAACCTGATGCTTGAAGATAACAGGCTGGTTGACATAGATTGGAGTACCATACTTCTGCGAGCCGTCGGCCTGAAGACCATACACGTTCCAGTTCATCGGAACCTGCACCTTGTCCCAACCCGATACATCATAATCGGTCTTGAAGAAATCCACAGGGCGCTCCCAAGGGTTAGCCACCCAATTGAAGCTCCATGTACCGTCGAGCGACATGTAGTACTCACTGTTCTCGGGCAACACCTTGCGTGCAGCCTCCTCGTTGCCGAAAGTAAAGAACCAAGCCTTTGGCTGCTCCTTGTTTAGAGCAAGTTCTTCGGGCGATTCCCACTCGACGAGGCCAGCAGCCTGTCCCTTCTCATAGCTGTAACCACGAGGAGCCTCTACGTCACCGTAAGCAAAGCCCTTGAGGTTCTGAGCTGTTGCAGTCATTGATAGCGAAAAGGCCGCCAACACTGCCATAACGAATTGTTTTTTCATAAAATAGTTATTTATAATTAATATTGATTTCCGCTCATATCGCGCACACGCGCAAAACTTTTGTAAAGTTAACACATATTTTGCTAAAACAAAAGCATTTCAGAACACAAGTTTTCAAGAAAACCGAAATCCTCTCCAAATCGACAAACGCAAAAAAGAGAAGCGACCGCCTTAAATAGTAAATTTTATTTACATACATCATAGAAAGACAAAAAAGCCGCTTGCGCGGCACAAAAAAAAATGAGACTTGTAACAAGTCTCATTTTTACGTCGATGCTGAAGAAATTTACTTAGCAGCCTCGAGAGAAGCCTTACGGAAAGCCTTCATAGCCTTCTCAAGCTCCAAAGAAGCCTTGCGTGCACGTGTACCTGCAGCCTTGTTACCCTTCTCAGCCTGAGCTGTTGCATCAGCTGCAAAAGCAGCATAAACCTCTTCAATCTTTGCGATAAGTTCTTTCATAATACTTTCTGTTATTTAAGTTAACGATGCACAAAGATAACAAAAATCACAATAACAAGGCATAAATCTGATTTTTTTTGTTTTTTTTCTTAAAAAAAGTTGATTTTTAGAGCAAAAGCCGCCTCCAGCCACCACCAAACGAGGTTTCAGGAGCAGAGGAACAGCATCCTTATACTATATATAAAGGAGAACATCTCTTTCACAGCCCATCCGCCCCACCGGCACCCCACAAAAAAAGAAACAGAACATCCAAGTACCTCATGGACAGGGGATATCCCAACAACAGGAGCAAACCTCCGTCAGCACAACAGCCCCGACGAGAAAAACCGACGTATAACCGCCACCGCAGCATCCTACCTTCACCGACCGGCATCAACTTACACAAAGGCACTACACCCGCAACCCGGCACCACAAAGTCTTTGAGCGCATCACAAAGAGAGCCGTTTGGTAATTTTTATTTACAACTACCGATAAAACCAAAGCCAAGCCGCATTCCGGGCCACAACAAAATGCACCCAATCCTCAAACGTTTTCACTCTTCGGGTGTTATTTTAACGGTAAAACAAAGACTTTTAGGAATATATTATGTATTTTTGCAGAAATTATACCGATGTCGCACAACATCACGACAACATCGTTTACGGAAACACAAATATGAAAGCCGCAAAGAACACCCTTAAGAAGAAAGAGTTGGCAAACAGCATAAGCATCAGCGAACTACTGTACGCAATGCTGTCAAAATGGTATCTTTTCATCATATCGACACTTCTGTTGGTCGGATACTCGCTATACAACCTGGCCAGAATCGAGCCGGTATACACACGTCATGCCAAGATTCTCATTAAATCGTCACAGAAAGGAACAAGTCTCGACGAGCAGATGGAAACGTTTGCAAACATGGGATTCCGCTCTTCAACAAGCACATACAACGAAATATACACATTCAGGGCTCCTGAAACGACATACGAGACCGCACGCAGGCTTGATTTGCAGACAGAATATGCCCTGAAAGGCAAATTCCACCCTACCACACTCTACGGCACCACAGTGCCAGCCCATGCAACCTTTTGCGACATAGACATTCAGGAAGTCGCCGGTTTCGACATTGAGATAATGCCCGACAGCACATTCCGCATGTTCAATTTCACCGGCAACACCATTGCCGGAGAGCGCACCGTCGAAGGCAAATTCACCACAGACTCCCTCACCTTCGCCGGCACACCAATCGGAACAATAGCGCTCGCCCTCAACCCCATGTACAAAGTAAGAAAACCAATAACCTACTCTGTAAAACACATCGGGCTCGACAACGCCGTCGGCAAGTACATCGGCAAACTCTCATACAACATCAACGAGGAGAGCAACGACAACGCCATATCAATTTCAATAAACGACCAATCGATAGAACGTGCCGACGACATCATAAAGACAATAATCGAAGTATACAACGAAAACTGGATCAAGGACAAGAATAAAGCCGCACGGGAAACAAAGACATTCATCGACACCAGGTTGGATCATGTCAGCAACGAGCTCGACAAGATTGAAAGCGACATTTCAGCATTCAAGAGCGACAACCTGTTGCCCGACATCGAAGCCCAGTCCGAGATGCAGTTGACCAAAGAACGTGAGCTCAGCAAACAGCGCATTGCAACACAAAAGGAGCTGGAGCGCAGCCAATACTTCCTGAAAAGCGTAAAAAGCAAGTCAAAAGAACACTCATTGCTCCCTTTAAACTCAGGTATCAACAACACAAACATAAACTCGCAGATCACGCAGTTCAATACAATGATGATTGAGCGCAACAACCTTGCGAGCAAAAGCAGCGAAGACAACCCGGCCGTTAAAGACATGGACCTTGTCCTCTCGTCACTGCGCAACGCCATAATCTCATCAATAAACGCCCACATCAAGGGCGTGACAACAAAATTGGAATCACTCAACAAGGAGAACAAAGCCTTGCAGAGCGAAATAGCCAAGAACCCCACGCACACCACATTCCTTGCCAGCGCCGAACGCGAACAAAGCGTAAAGGAGAACATCTACCTTTTCCTGTTGCAAAAGAGAGAAGAGAACCTCCTGTCACAGGAATTCACCCCCAACAGAACCCGCATACTCACTCCCCCATCGGGCTCTTACACCCCGACAGCGCCGCAAAAGACACGTTCACTCTTTTTTGCGGCAATCATCGGCATGCTCATCCCCGCAGCATTCATCTGCCTGTTCGAAGTCTCAAACACCAGAATCAGAGGACGCAAAGACCTTGATGTCCTCAACATGCCCATCATTGGCGAGATACCGCAGAACGGGAAAAACAGTTTCGGCCGCATAAAACAAACATTCAAGGCGCTGAAACCTACTCGAGGCAAAAAGAAAGAAGAAAAGACTTCCTGCGTGGTAAAGGAGGGCTCGCGCGACGCAATCAACGAAGCATTCCGCGTATTGCGCACCAACCTTGAGTTCATCACACGCGACAAAAGACACAACATAATAATATTCACATCGTTCAACCCAGGCAGTGGAAAAACATTCTGCATCCTCAACACGGCAATGAGCCTTGCCATCAAGGGCGAGAGCGTTCTCTTGATTGACGGAGACATGCGACATGCCTCACTGTCAAACTATGTAGACACCAACGAAACAGGTCTCAGCAACTACCTGGCCAACGAAGTCAACTCACTGAACGATATAACAGTACAGGACAGCAACTACCCCAACCTTCATATCATACCAACAGGAACCATTCCTCCCAACCCCACCGAGTTGCTCGAATCGGAACGCTTTGCACAGTTGCTCAAGGAAATTGAAGGAAAGTACAAATACATATTCATCGACTGTCCGCCAATCGACATTGTCGCCGACACACACATCATTGAAAAATATGCCACAAACAGCGTATTCCTCATACGTTGCGGCCTCATGGAACGTTCAATGCTTGTAGAGATAGAGAACATCTATAACGACAAGAAACTCCGCAACATGTCGGTAATTCTCAACGGACTCGACATGAAGGCCGGCAAGTACGGATACAAATATGGATACCACAACGGCGGCAGTTACTCCTACGGTCCTAAGAAAAAATAGAGATATCATCCATAAACTATCGTCAAGCACCCCAACTTGGGGTGCTTGTTTTTTTAGGCTCGTGCTTCAGGGCTCACCCTGCCAACAATGCCAACGGCAACAAAAAAAGGCGAATGTTTTCACATTCGCCTTATGGGTGGGTAAGCTACCTACATCGCGCCGCTACAACCTACTACCTTTGCTGCGGTCAAGCCCTGGAGGATTTGCAGGGAGCTGGCCGTATAGGACTTACCCATATACTTGTTTAAAGAAACTCTTATCAAAGACACACTCCTGTGTTTTACGGTGCAAAGATTGTGCCAACGAGTGAAACGCAAAACTTGTTTTTAGCGTTTTGCAACGAGTGCAACCAATT
Organism: Bacteroidaceae bacterium; assembly: GCA_045634305.1. Classification (GTDB taxonomy): domain Bacteria; phylum Bacteroidota; class Bacteroidia; order Bacteroidales; family Bacteroidaceae; genus HGM04593. The sequence goes on from JAZQZZ010000030.1 coordinate 109,888, forward strand.
TTCGCAACCTTTGCGTTTGCAAATGTAGTGCATTTTTTCCATTTATCAAAACACAACGACAAAATAATTTCCAACAACCCTCAGAATCACACAAATGCCAAGCAATTAGAACAACAAAAACAGAGTTTTAACTAAGAGCCTTGACCAAATATTAAAAATTATTAAACAATAATTATTGACGTGTAATGTTTTTTTAGTATCTTCGCGAGCCTTAAAAGAACTCCAATATATAAATAGGAGTAAAAGGACGCAAACAGACAGAGAAACTAAAACAAATTATATTTATTAACCAAAAATTTATCTTATGAAGAAGTTTTTACTTTCGATTTTCTGCTTGTTCAGCTTGGTAGGCTTTGCAACAGCAGAGGAGGCGACTTTATCTTTTGCGGATAAAGCAAACCGTACCGTCTTCAACGCAAACCAGCAGGTTTGGGAGCAGAACGGTATTACCCTTACAAACAACAAGGCTGCTTCAACAAACGCTGTAGCAGACTATGTAAACCCAGCACGTTTCTACAAAAGTTCTCAGTTGATTCTTGAGACAACAAAGGGAATGAGTAAGATCGTGTTCAACTGCAATAGCACATCTTACGCAACAGAGCTCAAGAACTCTATCGGCGAAAGCGCAGCACTCAACTCAAAGGATGTAACAGTTGAGCTTAACGGCGAAACAGTTTACACCGTTGAAAAATTAGCAGCTCAGGTTCGCTTGAACTCACTTACTGTAACATTTGCAGAGGTTGCAGAGGCAGCTGTTGCAACTCCAGAGTTTTCAGTTGAGGCTGGCACACAGTACAACCCATTCAGCGTTGAGATTGCAGCCGAGGAAGGTGCAACTGTTTACTACACACTCGATGGCACAGAGCCTACAACAGAGAGCGCAGTTTACAGCGAGGCTATCGCATTCAACGAGTTCGGCACATCAACAACACTCAAGGCTATTGCAGCAGTTGATGGTGAGCTCAGCAACGTTGCATCAGCAACATACTCTCTCGAGGTTGCAGCACCTGTATTCTCTGTTAAGGGCGGTGTTTACGAGAAGCTTACCGGCACTACAGCATTGCAGTTCTCATGCGAGACCGAGGGTGCTACAATCTACTACAACAACCGTGGCGGCGACCCAAAGACCGAGGGTTCAAAGAGCTATGGCAGCCTTTCAGTGCTTTCAACAGCCGAGGTTAAGGCTGTTGCATACGTAGAGGTAGAGGGCGAGAAAATCTACAGCGCTGTTGCAAGCGAAAAGTACTACATCTCACCTGTTAAGCCTTTTGAGAAAGCTACAGAGTTCGTTGCAGGCGAGTACCTCATCTACTCACAGGGTTACCTTGCACAGACTTTGAGCGAGACAAAGAGCTATGACTACCTTCCACAGCTTGCTGTAGAGGCCAACGGCAACTTCATTGAAACAAACACATTCTATGCGTTCACATTCACCGAGGTTGAGGGTGGTTACACAATCCAGGACACATTCGGCCGTTACGTATACATGACAGGTACATACAACAGTTTCAACCTCGCAAAAGAGATGCCGACTGAAGGTGCCGTATGGACTGTCGCTATCGACGAGGCAACAGGCGAGGCAACTATCACAAACGTTGCAAAGAACAAGTACATCCAGTACTCTTCACAGTACAAATCATACGGTTCATACGCTTCAGCACAGACCAACGGCCACATGCCAACACTCTACAAGCTTGGCGAGTACCCGACAATGACCGTAACACCCGAGAACTGGGCAACAGTACCTGCATTCGACAAGGTGACAATCACTTGCGAAAGCGGTATCTCAATCAACGAGACCGACGAGAACTACCCATACTACACTATCGGTTGGGACAACACTCCATACGAGTTCGACAACAAAGTAATTGTTGACGAGAACACCATTGAGCTCACATTCAACAAGCCAATAGAGGACAACGGCGACTACCGCGTCGTTCTCCCTGCAGGTCTGTTCACACTCAACCCAGACGGTCTTGCAATGCCAAGCGCAAAGGTTCAGAATACAATCACTGTCGAGAACCTCAACGTTCTTGAGGTAGCATACGCTAACCCCGACAACGGCAGCACAGTAAAGAGCATCGAGTATCTCTACTTCGAGTTCAACCAGAACATCGTTGACAACGTAAGCAACGCTGTTATCACAAACGAGAACGGCGACGAGTTCCCATTGACAGTAACAGACACCGACGGTTGGGGCGAGCAGTGTCCTTACAACGCACTCTGCCTGAAGGCTGCCGAGCCTATCACAGCCCCCGGCGTTTACACATTCGTTCTCAAGAAGCAGTATGTATGCGCAGAGGCAAATGCCGCTGTAACAATCGCCGAGGAGCTCACTTATACATTCACAATCGTAGAGGGCTTGAAGATAGCAAACATCACACCTGCAAACGGTGCTGAGGTTGAGGCTATCGAGGACATCCTCATCGAGTTCAACAAGGAGATTACTTGCATGGCCGAGGCATTCTACATGACAAGCGACAAGGGTGCAGAGTACTACTTGACACCATCATTCAACGACAAGGAGAACAACGAGTTGCCATACAACAGCATCCGCCTTGTAGCAGAGACTCCTATCACTGCAGCCGGCACATACACTCTCTACATCGAGGATTACAACATTGGTACTACAGATTGGATGAACATGGAGATTCTCCCTGCTCAGACATTGACATTCATCATCCCTGGCGAAGGCGGCAGTGAAGGTGAGGGCGAAGGCGAGGTTGACTACACACCTACATACACCGGCGCAAAAACACGCAACGACAGAAACATGCTTGCTGTAACACTCGACGCTAACCGTTACGAGCTTACAAGCACAGAACAGAACAGTTGCTATGTTGATGTTACAGAAACTGTAAAATTCACAGTTGCTGCAGGCGCTACTGTTCAGGCAGCTATTGAGACAGGTGCTTCTTGGATACACTCATACGTATTCATCGACACTGACGCTAATGGTTTCACCGCAGGCATTGAGGAGGGAAGCGATTATGCACCTACCGGCGACCTCATGGCATATTCATTCTACAACAACGACGCTACAAGCGACGAGTACGGTTGGAACAGCATTGGTGGTGTAATTACAGGTGATAACCGCAACAAGCCTGCAGTTCCTGCATTTACTGCTCCTGCACAACCTGGCGTATACCGCATGCGCTTTAAGCTCGACTGGTGTAACATCGACCCAATGGGTGACTCAGACGGAAAGTTCACTGACTTCATGGGCAACGGTGGTCAGATTATCGACGTAATGTTGGAGGTTACTGTTGCCGATGGCATTAGCGAGGTGAAAGGTGAAAACGGAAATGTGAAAACAATCTACGACCTCACCGGCCGCAAGATTGAGACTATCACAAAGCCAGGTATCTACATTGTAGGTGGCAAAAAGGTTTTGGTTAAGTAATTTACCTACACTTTAATACAAAGCGGATGCGCTCACGAGCGCATCCGCTTATTTTTTATACATCATTGTAGGGACGGGGTCTGCCCGCCCAATGAAAACGCAACAGTAGGGGCAAACCGGCATATCAACCCTACGAAACCGCAAAGAACAACAATTAACGGACAACACACCACTCCAGCCTCCTGGAAAACTGCAAGAAAAACAATAAAAAATATGAAGGAAAATTAAAATTTACTTGTTAAAAAGGATTTATTTTTTCTACTTTTGTACCTAAGGCGTGGAGTGTACATTTTGCACTTTATGACAAATATACACAAGCATAGAACTGACGTATTACATTTTGACACAACTTTTTATATTATAAACATTATTTATTAACCAAAATTCAAACCTATGAGAAAATTTACACTTTTCTTGGCGATGTTGGTTGCAATGGTAACCACATCGATGGCGCAGAGTTATGAGCTCACAGAAACCAGGCTCACCTCAAGTGATTTGAATTCCAAGACGGAACCGACACTTATCGCCATTAAGAATTTGTCTGCAACCAATAATTATTGGTTTGTTGGCAACACAGGTGCTGCTCCTTACAGCGCTGCAACATTCAGCGACGATGCTGTTTTCGTATGGGAGCCTCTTGTTCCGGGTGTTCCGGGTGTTGCATATTGCTTGAAAAAGCTTGACGGCACCTACATGACAACAACATCTCCTGCAACATTCAGCGCAGACAGCGGTGCGGCTGCGCCATTCACAACCACCAACCCTACAATAGCCAACGGCGGCTTCAATGGTGATAGCGACACACAGTATGACGACGAGTCATTCTTTGTCCGCTTTGTTACCGGCGAAAAATGGATTAACGTACAAAACGGCGATGCAGGTACTCCTTTATACAACAACGGCCTCGGCGGTTGGACACTGCACAACGTTTACCTTGTAGAAGAGAAGGACGAGACTGTTGAGCCGGAACCAGAGCCAGAGCCAGAGCAGGTAGTTATCCCTGCTGCAAACAAACTCTACACAGTAGTTGCAGAAGGCCACAACAGCGGAGCAAACCCACAGTGGGCTATCAACGACGAGGGAACACAGATTGTTTCTACCGGTAACACAACTGTTTCAACCGACGAACAGAAACAGTTCGCATTCGTTACATTCAACGATGCCAAATACATATACAGCATTTCAGCTAAAAAATTCATCCTTAAGGACGGTTCGCTTGCCGAGAAGAATGGCGATGCAGTAGAGATTACTGACCTTGGTAACGGTAAATACTTCTTCCGTTTCGATGCCAACCACAACATTAACATCGGCGGTAGCAAGCAAATGATTATTGACGGTTGGAGTATTGTTGACGGTGGTAACCAGTTTACACTTTTTGAGGCAGGCGAGTTTGACCCTGCCGAGGCATTGGCAGCACTCAACTCAACCGTTGAGGTTGTATATGTTTACATGTACAATGGTGTTGAAGTTGGCCGTACAACTGTAAAGGATGAGGTTGGCAACGCATACCCTGCTGTTGTTAATGTTCCTTTCGGTTTCACAGCAAACGCTCCTGAGGGTGTCATTGAGGCTGCAGGTGAGGTTGTCATTGAGTGCGCACTCGTTGAGAACTATCCTATCAAGTTTGCAGCTTCGGTTGAGGAGATTGACACATGGTACTACATGCAGATGCACAGCAACAACAAGAAGTACATCCAGCACCTTGCAGACCAGGCATACCTTGAGTGGGCTGACGCTGAGGTTGCCGAGGGTGAGGAGGATTCTTACACTTGGGCATTCGTCGGTGACCCTGCTAACGGTTTCAAGCTTGTGAACTATGCTGCAGGCAAGGAGATGGCTGTATGCTCTGACGGCAGCAGCGACCCTGTTCTCGGTGCATTTGCCGATGCTGTTGTATGGAAGCCTGCTTCAAGCAAGGAGAGCGGTAACGACGCTTACTTCTGCTTGCAGTTCCCTGGCGGCAACTACATGAACGCACAGAACGGCAAGGTTGCTTACTGGAACGATAACGATGCTGGTTCTACATTCCTGCTCACTGAGCGCGAAATGCCTGTTGAGCTCGAGGCACTTGAACTTGCAAGCCACGAAAAGAACCCCAACAACAATGCAAAGAAGTTGCAGGGTGTAAGACTCAACTTCAACGAGCCTGTCAAGAAGTATACAACCGAAACTACAGGCGATTATGGTTACATCCGCGACGCAGAGGGTAACGAGGTTGCCAAACTTACCAAGGTAATGGGCGCAAACGGTACAGCCACATACGCAACCCCATATGCAACACCGGCTATCGAGATGGGCGGTACATACACAGTTGTTGTCAGCTCTGGCGTATTCCTCAATGCCGACGGTACCAAGGAGTACAAGGGTGGCGAGTTCGAGTTCTTTGTAGAGGCAACAGAACCATACTTCTATCCATCGGCCGAGGAAGGCTTCTGCTACAACGAGACATTTGAGAGCGTTGAGGACTTCAAGGAGTTCACAATCACAGTCAAGTATGCAAAGGAGGTTGTTCTCGATGCAGAGAAGAAGGTTACAATGACTTGTGGCGAGAATGTATACGAGGCAGCAGTTACCTTGGAAGAGGTCAACGCCACAACAAAGGAGATTAAGATTGCGTTCGACGGCGAGTTTGCCGAGGGTCGTTACACAATTGATGTTCCAGCAGGCCTGTTCACCGTTGACGGTGTTGCAAACGCAGAGTTCGCACAGAGCACATTCCGTTATGCCCTGCCACAGTTGGAGATCACACGTGACTTCGACTCATGGGAGTCATATCTCGACCAGGTATGGTATATGCCTAAGGGTGCTATTATTACTATCGCAAATGCAGAGTCTGTAGAGGTTGACGAGACAAAGGTTGCAACAATCGCTGTTGGCGAGAGCGTTTACAACTCAACACTCAACTGGTACTATGACAACTGGAGCAACGCTTACTACATTGAGCTCACATTCGAGGATTTCTATGCCGAGGGCTTTGAGTTCGTCAAGGGCGATTACACATTCACACTCCCTGCAGGCCTTTACACTGTAAACGGTGTTGCCAACGACGAGGTTGTGAAGACCTACACATATGGCGACCCAATCGTTGAGGAGTTCTCTGTGACAGAGATTCTCCCAGCTCCTGGTAGCACATTGGAGAGCCTCGATGCTATCTCTATCACATTCAGCAACGGCATGAAACCGGACATGTTGCCTATCACATGTGGCGAGAAGACATACTACTTCATCTATATGCAAGGTTTGTATGTAGCTGTTGACCTGATGAGCTATGAGCCTATCGTAATCACAGAGCCAGGCACATACACTCTTGATCTCAGCGAGCTCGAGGGCTTGACAGGTGACAAGGTATTCACTTGGACAATTGCCGGGGCTGTAGAACCAGAGCCAACTCCAGGCGAGGTTGACTACACACCTTCATACACAGGTACTGTAGAGCGCTACGACAGAAATATAACAGCTGTTACACTTAACGAGAACAGATACGACCTTCTCACAGATGCTCAGAGCAGCTGCTATGTCGATGCTACCGAGACTGTAACATTCACAGTTGTTGCCGGTTCAACATTGAAGGCTGCTGTAGAGCATAAGGGTGAGTGGCTACACCACGCTGTATATATCGACTTTGACGGTGATGGATTCACATCAGGCATTGAGGAAGGCAGCGAGTGGAAGCCTGCAGGCGACCTTGTTGCATACGCATTCTACAACAATGGTGGTTCAAGCGACGAGTACGGTTACAACAGCATTGGTACATCAATGAGCGGTATGGACCGTCACATGCCTGAGATTCCAGAATTCACAGCTCCAACAGAGCCCGGCCTCTACCGCATGCGTTTCGTTCAGGACTGGTGCAGCATCGATCCTAACGGCGACTCTGACGGCAAGTTCGGTGACTTCATGGGCAACGGTGGCCAGATTATCGACGTAATGTTGGAGGTTACTGTTGCCGATGGCATTAGCGAGGTGACAACTGAAAACGGAGAGGTGAAAGCCATCTACGACCTCACAGGCCGTCGTATAGAGACCATTACAAAGGCTGGTATCTACATTGTAGGTGGCCGCAAGGTACTTGTAAAGTAACAAGCCCCACCCCGCCCCTCTCTATGATGGGAAGGTTGATCAAGGCTAAACCTATAATATTACTCGCGCGAGGTTGTTTCCCTCGCGCGAGTTTTTTTTTGTAAATAGCAGGACACACCAAAAAAAAACGAAAACAAATTCAAAAAAAGCTTGTTAAAAAAATATATTTTTACATAAATTTGTATGTTGGAAATATTTTGTACACCAGCAACTTTAACCACAGTATTGACAAAAATACAGGATATTTTACAGAATTGATTACATTTTATTATTTAACTAACTTATTTATTAACCAAAATTCAAACCTATGAGAAAAATTACACTTTTCTTGGCGATGTTGGTTGCAATAGTAACCACATCGATGGCGCAGAGTTTCCAGCTCACATCGGTTGACCAGTTGAGCAACAGTAAACTCTACACCATCACTTCAAGCGATGCCGGCCGCGGTAATTTCTACGCGCTCGACAGCAAGGTTGACATGTGCGCTGTCACATACAGTGCAGGTTCCGACGCATGTCATCATGTAGCATACAATGCAGAGGACCCAAAACAGCAGTTTGCATTCGTTGCATACGAGGGCAAGCACTACCTCTACAGCGTAAGCGAGAAGAAGTTCGTTGCAAAGAACAGCAACGTAAACAAGTTGACAGCCGAGGCTCCATTCGAGTTCGTTGTTGTTGAGAGCGTTTCAGAGAATACATTCGCTCTCATGCTCAACGGTACACACTACATGACAGCTTCTCCGGGCTGGTGTTCAAACGCTGAGCGCAACACATGTATCCAGACAACTTTGACATCACAGAGCGAAAGCGATGGCTGGGATGCAGGTGCATGGTACACAATCACAGAGGTCGGCGAATTTGACGCTACAGAGGCATTGGCAATGCTTGCTCCTGTTGCTCCAGAACCAGAGCCAGAACCAGAACCAGAACCAGAACCTACAGTTCAAACATTCGCTGTTGAGGCATATCTGTTCCCAACACCTCAGGGTGATGTTACAGAGATTAAGGGTATCCGCGTTGAGGCCAACCAGGGTGCATCACTCTCAGACTTCCCAACAGCATGGACACTCACCAACGAGGCAGGTAACGAGTACGAGATGCAGTTCGACTGGTTGTACGATTATGCAACCGTGCTCATCATGGTTAACCCTGCTATCACTGAGGCAGGCACTTACACACTCACCATCCCTGCAGGTAGCTTGAAGACCGACGATGGCAAGGAGTGCGAAGCTGCAACATTCTCTTGGACAATTGAAGCTACTGTTGTTGAGCCGGAGCCAGAACCAGAGCCAGCTGCCACAGCAAAGATTTATCACATCACTGCAAAAGATGCAGCCCGTGGCGCACTCTATGCAACAGCAGAGAGCACACACCTGACACACTGTGGTGCTACATACGGCAACTATCACAACCAAGATATTGCTGTAAATGCAGAGGATGTTAACCAGCAGTTTGCATTTATCGAGTACAAGGGTGCAACATATTTCTACAGCCTCGGTGCAAAGAAGTTTGCTTCAAAAGAAATACAGTATATTAAACTCACAGAAATTCCTGAGGGTTTTGTAACTGTTGAAGATGCAGATGTTGAGGGTTATAAGATAATTCTCCTCAACGGCGAAAACCGTATTAATTTCTCTGGTGGCTACGAACACGGTTGCGTTGCTAACTGGGAGACACCGGACGATGGTAACCGTCTGCTTTTGACCGAGGTCGGTTCATTTGACCCAACAGAGCTCATTGCTGAGGTAGAGGCTAAGATTAAGGCTAAGGAAGAGGCTCTTGCTGCTGCACGCGCTGCTTTCGACGCTAAATATACCGAGGCACAGGCTATCCTTGCTGAGGCTGCTCTTTCAGTAGTTGACAGCGAGTTGCCATTGCAGGTAACTGACGCTACAGCTGCGGCATATATCTGGAGCAACAAGCCAGAGCCTAATGAGGGTCCTATCGCACAGTTGGTTGACGGTATTGCAGAGGAGGGTAACTTCTTCCACACCAATTGGTCTGATGGTAATAATCAACCAAGATATCACTACATTGAAGTTGACCTTGGTGAGGGCAACGGACTTGCCGAGTTCTCATTCAAGTACACTACACGTTTCGCTGTAGCGAACGACTACCCCGATGCAATCCAGGTTTTGGGTAGCAACGACAAGGAGAATTACACAGAGCTTTACAATGTAACAAGCGGCTTGCCACAGACCGGCGGTACATTGTGGACTTCTAACATCGTCAGCTCAGAGACTGCATACCGTTACTTGCGTTTCAACGTAGATGCTGAGCGCACATACTGGCACATGTCAGAGTTTGACATTGTTACAAGCGAAATCTCTGTTGCCGAGAAGTATGCTGCAGTTGCAAAAAGCGTAGTTGCACTTGACAATGCATTCAAGGCTGCTGCCGAAAACGCTGACTATACAGAAGAGGAGCTTAATGCTGCTGTTGCAGCTATGAGCGCTGCTATCGAGGCTATCAATGCAGGTGTTGCAACTCCCGAGCCGGAGCCTGTTGCTTTGGCGGTAGTTTCACAGACTCCAGCTGCTGATGAGGTTGTTGAGAGCTTCAACGCTATCACTATCGAGTTCAACAAGGCTATCGAGTTCATCCAGGCTGCAGGTGGCACAGGTACAGGCACAGGTACAGGCACAGGCACAGGCACAGGTACTGGTACAGGTACTGGTACAGGTACTGGCACAGGTACTGGCACAGGTACAAGCGGTCCTGCTCAGTACATCAAGTTGAAGGATGCTAACGGTGGCGTAGCTGCTACTGCTTGGGTAAGCGCTGCTACCATCGACGGCAACAAGGTGACATTCGTCTTCGAGTCG
>JAZQZZ010000031.1:0-10937 GCA_045634305.1 Bacteroidaceae bacterium
CTACCCATCAGAGAACCACGTAGGTTATGTAACCAACGGTGTTCACTACCCAACATGGGTTGCTCCTGAGTGGGACAACCTCTACAAGCAGAACTTCGACCCAAGCTTCATTAACCACCAGTCTAACGAGAGCATCTGGCATGCAATCGAGAATATCTCTAACGAGACAATCTGGAACACACGTGTTGCTCGCAAGAAGATGCTTATCGACTACATCAAGAAGGCGTTCAGCGAGGAGTGGTTGAAGAACCAGGGCGACCCAATGCGCATCGTTGACGTTGTGAAGAAGATTAACCCAGATGCACTTGTAATCGGTTTCGCTCGTCGTTTCGCTACTTACAAGCGTGCTCACCTTCTCTTCACCGACCTCGACCGTTTGGCTAAGCTCCTCAACAACCCCGAGCGTCCAATCCAGTTCCTCTTCGCAGGTAAGGCTCACCCACACGATGGTGCAGGTCAGGGCTTGATCAAGAAGATTATCGAGGTTTCACGCCGTCCCGAGTTCGTTGGTAAGATTATCTTCCTCGAGAACTACGATATGGACCTCGCCAAGTTGCTCGTATCGGGTGTTGATATCTGGATGAACACACCTACACGTCCTCTTGAGGCATCAGGTACATCAGGTGAGAAGGCTCTCATGAACGGTGTCCTCAACTTCTCGGTACTCGACGGTTGGTGGTGCGAGGGCTACAAGCCAGGTGCAGGTTGGGCTTTGAAAGAGGAGCGTACATACCAGAACCAGGAGTTCCAGGATCAGCTCGACGCCGCTACAATCTACACATTGCTCGAGAACGAGATTCTCCCAATGTACTACAACCGCGGTGGCAAGGCTTACTCTGACGAGTGGGTTGCTTGCATCAAGAAGTCAATCGCAGAGGTTGCTCCTCACTTCACAATGAAGCGCCAGCTCGATGACTACTACAGCAAGTTCTACTGCAAGCAGGCTGCACGTTACAACCACCTCATCGCCAACGACTCTAAGGTTGTTCGCGAGCTCGCTAAGTGGAAAGAGGAGGTTGCTGCCAAGTGGAATGCTGTTGTGGTTCTCTCAGTAGATGGTCCTCAGGACTTCCTCAACGGTGCAATGTCAGCAGGTGAGAAGTACAACGTAACAGTTAAGGTTGACGAGAAGGGTCTCGACAATGCAGTAGCTATTGAGCTCGTTGTGTTGGATACCGACGCTAAGGGTCACGACTATGTGTTTGCAACTTATCCTTTGGAGGTTGTACAGCGCGAGGGTAACGTATTTACATTCGGTGCAGAGATTGCTCCTACAAACGCAGGTGCATTCAAGCTCGCATTCCGTATGTATCCTAACCACGCTGAGCTCCCACACCGTATGGACTTCGCTTACGTTAAGTGGTTCGCTTAATTTAAAAGCATATATATGAAAAACGCTCTTGCCGCATGGCAAGAGCGTTTTTTTATGGCTTAACCGAAAAAATTGCCGACTGGACGATTTGCAATAGGCCGGGCATTGTGCGTTGGCTTGTATATTCTGCAATCAGTTGATTTCCAACCAATCGGGATAGTCGACCCATTTTAATGAATTCAGTGAAGTGAATTCATCGTCGTGTCTTTTATACCATTTTGAAACATCCTGTAAAGCCATCATGCCATCCTCGTGACTGATGTTCTGCGGCTTATTCAACAGGACTGCGGTATATTTATAGATGCCACTCTCCGGTTTCTTTTCACAAAATGATATTTGCATATATTTTTCCTCAATGAAATATTCATCGCATGTAAATATTTCAACTAGACCTCCTGTTGGGGTGTGCAGGAATATTTCACGCTTCATCATCCTATCCTCTTCGATTCTCGAGCATCCGGGAAGTGTATTCAAAAGAAGAATCTTGGGTAGTCGCAGGTTCATTGTGTACCTTTTCATAAGTTATAAATTTTAGGTTTAACTATGGCGGTACACGGATTGGTGCGGGTAAAAAGAGAGCGTGAAGCCCACAATACCCAAACCCCAACCAGGCACTAGCAAAGCCCCGCAAACAGAATGAGTAATGCAGAGCCCCACGCAGATATTGTCAACACTCCTTTTGGGGAAAAGTTCCCTTTGGGAATGATGAATATCATCATAGGGCATCTACAATACTTTGTTTCCGGTTTGCTCTTAAATTGCTAGTTTAGGTTGCGCGGACAACAAAGCGTGTAAACGCCTTAAATAAAATGTAAACCTCGCGGCGGTTAAGCTGCAAGGCGCTACCAATATAACAACAGCCTAGCGAGATACACAAAGTTTACTTTGGTGTATTTCACAGCGGGTGCAGTATATATTCGCAGTCAAGCGCAAATATACAACAATAAAGGCCCCTTGTCAATAGCTTTCAGGCAAAACTTTCATTCTTTACGTGTAAATGCCGCAGTCGTATCTGCGATTTTAGTTTTATTAAATCTGTTTGAAAGTGAAAATTTGTGATTTTTTACTACTTTTGCGGTAAAGCGCGAAATATACTGCACTCGCTTTATTCATATATATTAAAAACGGACTATGAGCGACGATATAAAAAAATACACCGCTGAGGAGGAGAAATGGAATGCCATCTCTCATTCTGTGGGAATTGTGGGCGGCCTGCTGGTGAGCGCACTCTTTATTAAAGAGGTTGTGGCCAACGGTGGCGATGGCTGGGCATTGACAAGTGTGTTGTTGTATATGCTAGGCATGCTGTCGTCATATACATTCTCCACTCTCTACCATGCTTGTCCACCCGAGAATAAATGGCGCAAGAAATTGCGCAAACTCGACCACGCTGCAATCTATTGGAATATAGCCGGATGCTATTCGCCAATTACACTCATTGCGATGCGCGATGTCGGATATTGGGGGTGGGGAATCTTCATTTTCTGTTGGCTCTCTGCCATTGTGGGAACATTGTTCTGTCTTCGCAAGCAAAAAAAGCAGAATATCATTGAGACTGTCTGCTACGTGCTTATGGGATTGACCATTATCGTTGCAATGAAACAGTTCTATAATGCCGTGCCGCTGTCGGTCTTTCTTTGGGTTGTAGGCGAAGGTGTCGCATATATAACCGGAGCAGTCTTATACAGTTTACATAAAGTAAAATACATACACACCGTGTTCCATTTCTTTGTGCTCTTGGGCTCAATATGTCATATGATAGCAGTGTGGTATGTATTGAGAAGCATTTAAATTTTTAAAAAGTATTTTATTATAGAAGTTGGCCGTTTCGCGATATAAATTAAAACAGCTTCTCTAAACGGAATGTCATGATAAAACAATTTGATACATATTCTCTTTTGCGTCACAACACCTTTGGCATTGAGGCAAAGGCTGCGCATTTTGTGGAATTCGCGTCGGTCTGCGAACTTACGGAGTTCCTGGGCGGTGGTTTCACCGGCAAGTCGCTTGTCATTGGTGGCGGCAGCAACCTTTTGTTCGTTGATGATTTTGACGGAACAGTCTTCCATTCGGCAATTATGGATATTGATGTTGTCGAGGAGAGTGCTACCGCTGTGCTGTTGCGCGTGGGCAGTGGAGTCAACTGGGATGCGCTCGTTGCATATACAGTAGAGCAGGGGTGGAGTGGCCTTGAGAATCTTTCGCTCATTCCCGGTGAGGTTGGTGCAAGTGCGGTGCAGAATGTAGGTGCCTATGGTGTGGAGGCCGGCGACCTCATTGAAAAGGTCGAGACCATACGCATTGCCGATGCTGTCCCATGCTCGTTTACAAAAAGCGATTGCGATTTTGCCTATCGTCACAGCATCTTCAAAGCTGCTGAAAAAGGCCGCCATATAGTTACGTACGTAACTTACAAATTGAGAAAGTCTGCCGATTTCAAACTCTCATACGGCAACCTCAAGGACAAGGTCGATGAACTTGGCGGTCCCACACTTGTCAATGTGCGCCGTGCCGTCTGCGAGATACGTGAAGCAAAATTGCCAGATCCCGCGCAGATTGGCAGTGCAGGCAGTTTCTTCATGAATCCCATTGTTGCAGCCGAAAAGGCTGCGCTGCTAAAAGGCGAATACCCTGCAATGCCGCAGTATCCACTCCCAAGTGGCGACGTAAAACTCTCGGCCGGATGGCTCATTGAGCAGTGTGGGTGGAAACAGACACCGCATGAGCATGTGGGCGTCTACAAGAACCAGGCGCTTGTGGTTGTGAATCTTGGCGGCGCGACAGGTCGCGACGTCCTTGATTTCGCCTCGGCAGTCGTTGCGTCGGTAAAGGAAAAGTTTGATGTCGGCCTCAATATGGAGGTAAATGTAGTATAATGTTTTGTCATTTATACAGAGCGTAGCGACAAGAAATCCATAAAGATATTTTTAGGGGTAACCTTAAACAATTCTTTTTTGAATGATGAAACTCACATTTTTAGGAACAGGAACATCGACAGGTGTGCCCGAACTGGGGTGCAAGTGCGAGGTGTGTACCTCACGCGACCCTCGTGATGCGCGTTTGCGATGTTCGGCATTGCTCGAAACCGAAACAACAGCCATTCTTATTGACTGCGGCCCCGATTTCCGTGCACAGATGCTCCGTGCCGATGTCTCACGTCTTGATGCACTCATACTCACACATAAACACTACGACCACACGGCCGGCATTGACGACCTGCGCCCCTTTGCATCGCAGAGTGTCTTTCCCATTTATGCCAATGACGACACTGCAGGGCAGATACGTGCGATGTTTCCTTATTGTTTCAGCGAGGTGAAATATCCCGGTGTGCCGAATATTGAACTGCACTCAATCGAGGATATGAAGCCGTTTATGATTGGTGATGTCGAGGTTCAGCCAATACGTGTGTTTCATGCTGCTTTGCCAATTGTGGGCTATCGTTTCGGTAAGTTGGCTTACATAACCGATATGAGCCGTATTGAATTTTCAGAGCTTGAGAAACTCAAAGGAGTAGAGGTGCTTGTCATTAATGCCTTGCGTTACTCAAAGCCGCACCGCAGTCATCAGACAGTGCTTGAGGCGTTGAGCGTGGTCGATTACCTCTCACCCCGCGAAACCTATTTCACACATATGATGCACCACATCGGCTTGCATGCAAAGATTGAGAAGTGCCTGCCGCCGGGTGTGCATTTTGCACATGATGGGTTGACGGTTGAAATCTGATATAAAATAAATGACGCTTGGCATTATGCCAAGCGTCATTTATTTTAATTGAATAGTGTTTTCAATTACTTGAGAGCGAAGATCTCTTCCTCACCTGCAACGCAAGAGAAAATCTTATCCTCACGGAGCAACCAACCCAAACCGAGGTACAACTCCTTCTCTTTCAATTTTGCCTTTGTCTTGATCTCCTTAAGAGTAAGACCCTCTGTCTCGTTCAAAGCAGTCCAGATACGGCCTGCAAATGCACCAGCATTCTCAATCATAGTTCTTTAGTATTTTTAATTCAACATTAAGTTTCTTTTGAAATCGTAACGACCTTTGTTTGAGCTCTTTAAGCGCCAATTGCGGTCGTTTTTCCATTTCGGGTGCAAAGGTACTGCTTTTTTCTCATATGGCAAATAAAAAGTTGGTGATTTTCAATGATATCGCCACTTTTATCGCTGTTTATAACTCTTTTTTATTGTTTTCAAGATATTCGCACCAAATTCTTGCGGCTTCCTCAACCATCTTCACGCAAGGACGTTTCTTGTAGTATTCGCCGTTGCGTGCGTCAGGGGTAGTTGGAGTTGGGGCGTTTTTCGCTAATCCCAACAGCTCGGCGCAGATGAGCGAACCGTTGCGTTTGCGGAACTCCTCGGCCAACGCCTGCACCACTTTGTAGTTCGCCTCTTTACCCTGTGGGTTGTGTCCTTCTGTACATCCTGTTTCAAGTCCTGCAACAAGAAACAGACCGCATGCTGCACCGCATGTCTGGCGCATGCGCCCGATTCCGCCACCGAACGAAGCAGCCATCTTCAGCGCCTGCTCCTGTGTGAAACCATACATGTCGGCAAATGCCGCAACAACCGACTGGCTGCAGTTGTAACCCTCCTTGAACAGGGCTACAGCTTTTTCTATTCTCTCTTCCATAGTGTATGCTTGGATTGATTTTAGGAAATAAATACTTTACACATAGATACTTTCTCTTGCAAAAATGTCATCCTGAACGTAGCGAAGGATCTTTACGTAGATGCTTCGCTATGCTCAGCATGACAGTTAAGTTAGAGAGGCAACATTATATTGACTGTTATCAGATAAGTCCTCTTGCGCGGAGCAGAGCATCGGGGTTGGGGTCGGCACCACGGAAGCGGCGGTATTCACGCATAGGGTCTTTGCTGCCACCCATTTCAACCAGCTGCTTGAAACTTGCAGCAGTCTCAGCATCGAATACGCCCTTCTCAAGGAACAGCTCGAATGCATCGCAGTCGAGCACCTCTGCCCAAAGGTAAGCATAGTAACCTACAGCATAGCCGCCACCGAATACGTGTGCGAAGTTTGTGCTGCGGTAACGGTACTCGATCTCGGGAATGAAACCAAGCTCCTGGCGCAACTCGTTCTCGTACTCGTTGCAATCGAAGTCGGTGTAGTCATCGATAAGGTGCATCTTCATGTCGAGCAGGGCTGCTGCCACCAACTCGGTTGTTTCAAATCCCGAGTTGAAGTGTGAGCTCTTCTGCATCTTCTCAATGAGCTCGGCCGGGATTGCCTCGCCTGTGATGTAGTGCTTTGCAAAAGTAGGCATAACCTCGGGGTGTACTGACCACTTCTCGTTAATCTGCGAGAACAGCTCTACAAAGTCGTGCTTAACGTTTGTACCGCTTACGCTGGGGTAGTGTGTCTGCGTGAGCATGCCGTGTAACGCGTGGCCGAACTCGTGGAACAGCGTGCGTGTCTCGTCAATGTTCAGCAGTGCAGGAGTATCGCCTTGTGGAGCTGTGAAGTTGCATACATTTACAATCATAGGGCGTACATTCTCGCCACCGATGTTTCGCTGGTTCACGAAGTTTGTCATCCATGCACCCTGGCGCTTTGAAGCGCGTGGGAAGAAGTCGGTGTAGAATATACCCAGGTGACCGTCATTGTTGTCGAGTACTTCGTATGCCTCAACGCCTTCATAGTATACAGGGATGTCGTTGCGTTTCACAAACTTTATGTCGTAGAGCTTGCTTGCGCAGTCGAATGCACCCTGCAGTACGTTCTCAATTCTGAAATATGGCTTTATAACCTCGTCATTGAGCGCATATTTCTCTTTGCGCAGTTTCTCGGTGTAGTAGAACCAGTCCCATCCTTCAATCTTGATGCCTGCACCCTCGCGGTCGGCAATCTTCTGTAACTCGGCTCTCTCCTCCTTTGCACGGTTCACTGCGGGCTCCCAAATGCTGTTGAGGAGCTCAAGGGCTGCCTCAGGTGTCTTTGCCATCTTCTCGTCGAGCACAAAGTGAGCAAAACTCTCAAAGCCCAAGAGCTTTGCTTTCTGCTGGCGCAAGATAAGTATTTCCTTTATTATGGCCTTGTTGTCGTTGGCGTCGTTGTTGTCGCCGCGGCCGTAGTATGCCTTGTACACCTTCTCGCGCAACTCGCGGTTGTCGGCATACTGCAGGAACGGGATGCAACTTGGTTTATCGAGTGTGAACACCCATGCACCATCTTCGCTTTTTGCAGCGTCAATCACATCCTGTGGCAGTCCCTTGAGGTCGGCCTCGTCTGTAATCACAAGCTTGAATGCCTTGTTGTCGGCCAGCAGGTTGTTGCCGAACTTTATTGATGCCAGGCCAAGCTTTGTGTCAATGTCAAGCAGTGTTGCCTTGTCGGCCTCATTGAGCAATGCGCCGCCGCGAACAAATGCGTTGTAATAGTTCTCGAGTACAATGCTCTGCTCCTCATTGAGCCCAAGACTCTCTCTCTTGTTGTACAGTTCCTTGATGCGGTTGAAAAGTGTGTCGTTCATGTAGATGTAACCGCTCATCTCTGTCATCTTTGGCACTACATAGTTCTCAATCTCGGTAGTTGCCTCGCTGTTGTCGCTCTCGTTGAGAGTGAAGAAGATTGATGACACTTTGTCGAGTGTCTTGCCGCTCAGTTCCAACGCATCGATTGTGTTGGCAAATGTAGGCTCATCGGTGTTCTCGATAATGGCCTTGATGTCGGTGCGTTTTTCGGCAAAGCCCTGGTCAAATGCGGCTTTATAATCCTCAACTTTGAATGATGCAAACTCCGGTGCACCGAATGGCGCCTTGCTCTCTTTGAGGATGCTGTTGCACTCCTCCTTCTTCTCAGAACACGCAATACCCGATAACATAATCGATAGTGTTAAAAGTGAATAAAAAAGTCTTTTCATTGTCTGTTATATTTTTGTTTGTGTTTGTTTAATCAGCAATGTCTCCCGCGAAGATAATAAAAAAAAAAGCGGTGTGCAACAGCACACCGCCCATATGTCACTCAATGGCAATCGTTCTGCTCACTTTGTGCTCATCGCCTTGAGCCTTCTTGGGAATGTCAATGTGCAGCACACCGTGCTTCACCTTTGCCTCAATCTTGTCGGTGTCGGCATCGTCGGGCAGTATGAGGGTCTGCTGGAATCTGGTGTATGAGAACTCGCGTCGCAGGAAACGGCCCTGCTCATGCTTTTTCTCCTCTTTCTTCTCGTCACATTTGTCGTCACACTTCTTGTCGTCCTTGCACCCGTCGTTCTCCTTGTAGCAGTTGCAGTTCTTCTCCATTGTAATGGTGAGGTCGTTCTCGCTGTCTATGTGAATCTTGAAATCGTCCTTGCACATGCCGGCAGCGGCAACCTCCACCTTATACTCCTTCTCGGTCTCAAATACATTGATTGCGGGTGCTGTTGAACTGTTCCGCACAAGGATGTCGCTGTTGAAAAAATCGTTGAAGATGCTTGGCAGCCACTGCTGGCCGTTCCTTTTCATTAACATGCTCATAACTGTTGTTGTTTTTATTTGTTATACATAGTCAAACAGCACGCCGCCGAACCGGGAAATAACGACCCCAATGTGATGCAGGTGTTGACCGGGCCGCAGTCTCTCGTTGAGTGACTTATTGAAAACCCGCGGCGGTCGTGCCGTTTGCATATATAATGCCGTGCATCGCAAGTTGGTTCGCAGCGCGCGGTGGTTTTTATGATTTGTTAATGATAAGCGTAGACTGCTTCTTTTTTTGTTTCTGCATATAAACTTTTCCTTCGTCCTATTGACAAAGGCTTTTTCATTTGCTATATTAGCACTATTATTTCCAGAGCTGTTGTTTTGTGGCAATTCAGCAACCCGGTTTGGGTGAATCGCATATAGTTTTGCTGCAAAAAAACATGAAAGAAGAACTTATTGAATACTTCCATGGGAACAACCTGGAGATAGAAAAAGAGAAGCAGAGAAAACGTGAGTTGATGTCGCATTTCCCCAAAATGTTGGGGACTGTCGACGAGACAAGGTATGTGCTACAGGATGATGACAAAGCAAACATTTGGAGTCATTATGGCGAAAGAAATGTTGATCCTCCCACTTTAGCTGTCATTTCGAACGAGAGTGAGAAATCTAAAGAACAAAAAGATGAAGCTACAGCGAAAACCATTAGTTTTGACAGTTGGAAAGAGGATTCTTCGTTTTTAGGGCCAAAGAAAGAGAACAGAAAAATAGCTGCAAAATTACCATTCGATTTTGACGGCAACACGGCCAAAGAAGAGAACATTCCATTCAATCACGGCATCCAATTTTCCGGATTTAGTACAGTTGTTGGCAACAAACCATGTAGAACAACTGAAAGAAACGACAGTTTGGGGTTGGAGAAAGATAAAATAGAAAACAGGATAGATTCTGTTTGGAATATAAATGATAAATCAAATTTTGATTTAAATAAAAATAATAGTTCTTCAACCTCAAAAAGAACATTGAAGGTTCATGGGAAACTGCGCACTAAAGATTATGCTGTACAGATAAATACCTTAATAGGGAATTTACCGGTTGCAGCAGCAAATATTTTAAAACAACTTGGAGTAGGAATTGATATTGCAGATAACTTATATACGACCACAGATAAAGGAGAATATAAAAAAAGGAACGGAATATATTTAGACCAAAATAACCGAATTGTTATCGATAGCAAGCATGTTGATGAATACACTCTAATTTCAGAAGTCTTCCATGCGGCGCAGGATCAGTTGGAAATGACAGGTACTGGTAAGTCAAATTTGGAATTCCAGGAGCATGTGATTAAGGATTTGTATTTTAAGCAACTTGAACGAAAAAGTAATGATTACGATCATTCCAAAGGGATTTCCACTACTGATGATAACAACTATGTCAATTTTATAGAAGACGTTTTAAATGAGGATGGGATTTTGGATTTAGCAAACTTTCTTTCAAATATCAACTCTTATTTTGACGAATTTCAAAAGTACTATGCAAGAAGTGGAGCATACCAGGAACCAGGGGTAGATGATTTTAATTATAATTGGAAAGTGATATTAGATTTATTTGGTATAAAATATAAATGATAAACTTATGAAACGGTTTATTATAACATTATTTGCATTTGTTTTTACGCAAAGTATATGCTATGCGTTGGAAGAGCACGTAACAGATAGCGCTGCAGTGGAATATCAAATCTATGGCAATGACACAATATATCGTATAAAGTATACCCCTACAAGCGTCAGTACTTTCTGCGGATTAAAGCAATACGAAGAGAGTTTATTCCGTAAATTCCACAACCAGTACAATCAAATTGATTTAGAATATCTCATTGATGAGTTCAATAGTGATGATGAAAGCCGAGTTGCTTTCCTGAAATATGTACTCAAAAATATTTTAGAAGGTTATGGAAAAGAGAGGTGTGTCAAGTTGATGGCAAAATGTAAAGATAATTTTCACTGCATTCAAATATTAATTTGTATTGATGTCGAGGGAAAAATTATAGACCTTGACTTTATGTACCCGGCACATTGCGCCGAATTCATGACAAACGACGATGTTGTCCGTAACACACAAATTCTAAAAGATAGCGAACCATTTTT
>JAZQZZ010000032.1:0-23617 GCA_045634305.1 Bacteroidaceae bacterium
AACGATATTCCTGGTTGGGATAATGATTCAGAAGAAGACCTTAATTAAGGTGAAAAGTGAAAGGTTAAAAGTTAAAACTAAAACGAATGACGAATATGAGGAACAATATATTTAATTGGATGAAACTTTCATCTTTCATCTTTGCACTCTCATCTTTATTTGCATCGTGCAGCAACGAGTTGGATGATACGTTGCAGCCTGTGGAGAACGGCACCTTGCAGTTTGTAGTCGGCGATTTCCCTGCTTTCGGTGAAGATCCGCAGACAAGGGCTTCAAGTCTCGGTACACCAGATGCGGGCAAGACGGCGTGGGAAGAGAGCGATGAAATATTCGTTACATTAATCTCTGCCCATTTTGGAACACAACACGCTGTGCTTACTTATGGCGGAAGCACATGGACTTTAGCAGGAGAACTCAATTACCTTGCAGACGAGAGCGTAGAAAACGCTAAACTGGACATCATAGCGACCTATGCCCCTTATTATGAGCTGAAGGATGGTGAACTTTCATTGACGGATGAATATGCGCTGGGTAAAGGTGAATATCTCGAAGTCAAATGTTATATCATCGAAGGTGTGTTGAACGTGTCGTTTGAAGAGGCAATACGCAACTACAGCCGCATCCGTATCGTATGTTCGGACGGAGTTGAGGAACTTAGCGTTCGTGCCTTGTGCTTTATACCTGCAGGACATGAAAGACAATCTAGTTGTGAAATACAACATGTCCCTGTGGATGACAATGGCAACGCATTTATATACGGTACTTTTGAAGAGGATGGAAGCATTGAGGTTGAAGATTGGGATATTGAAGGAGCTAAATTGGCTGTACATGGATTCACTGAGACTACCATGTCAGACAAAAGTTATGCATTGGATGCAAGAGCAATCTCCATCGATGGCAGTTTGGGAGGCAAATCTGAAGCAACCATGGAGGATATAGAGGAATTAGCTAGATTTCTTGAAAGTTCAGTGGACGAAGGAAAGACCACATTTGTTGTTACCGGTGAGAGTCAAGCTATATATGATAACAAATATCCATATGTTGGATACGGAATAGCTGAGGTAAGTTACAGTAAATATTTTGGAACGCTTAATTTTACTTATTGTAATGTTACAGAAATAATTGAGGCGGATTTGGCAGAGTGTAAATCGCTGAAGACTCTTAAACTTCCCTACGTAACAAGTTGTGCCAAGAATGCCTTTAATAATTGTTCGCATTTGGAAAAGATTATATTTGGTTCCGTGGTTACTTTTGTCGGAGAAGACGCATTTGAGAAAGTGGATAATTATGTTGATGGAGGCTGTGAACTTGTTCTCAACAAGGAACAAGTAAATGTTGAAGGACTTTCTCCAGACCTTACAAACAAAACATGGGCAGGACATACTTGGAAAAGCATCACATTGCGATAGTAAACATTTATGGTTAGTGAGTTTACTTCTCACTGACTCTCAAAAAACGATAAAGCCAATGGAAACAGAAGTTTGCGATTAAGGCGAGAGCAGAGGGAACTTGCTCACTATGCCGAGCCACAGCAAACTCGCCGAAGGTCAAGTTTACGATTAAGCGAGAGCAATACCAAGTTTTCTTGAGTGTTGCCGAGGTGCGAAGGAGGAAGACCGAAGATCAAATAATGCCAGTCCCCATCGTTTCATTACGGTGGGGATTTTTTTATGTCGTTTAGTGGATAGACTTGCTAACTATATAAAGATTAGATATTAAACGAAATAATGTGGAACAATATTTTCAGAATATATTCTCGGGGGGACAAGAAATTGGCAAAGAAAATCATATCAAATACAAATACAAGCATCAATTTGCAGAAATAATCAATTGCATTTAGGCTATATATGTTTGTAATCTTGTGTTTTAATCCCTAAAAATAGCTGTTTTTGTCCCCCGAAGAGGGACGAGCGAAGCGGAGGGAGATAAATTAAACATCTATCTCTTCCACCGCAAGCGGTCCCCCTTCTCTTAACAAAGAGAAGGAGTTTTTGGGCAGACATGCCGGTCAGCCCCTACATTGACGCAATCCGGCAGCGTTTGAGCAAGAGCGCGTGTCAGTTCCAATAGAGGAATAAGAACCTCGCAGCCGCTGGATAAGGATATCCGGCTGAACATTTTTCCCTTAGGATTTTACAACCGATGTATGAACGAGCAATAACCAAGAGTAAAGTTGCGGGTATATACGGATGTTTAACGTGCATGACACTGCGACTACGGCTGTGCATTACACGGTATGTGTACTGTGATTATTTTCTTATAAATTTTACGATGCAGTCAATGCAGATAGGCTTTTCCGATATGACGTCCACAAATACATTTGCCGGGTGCATATCTTCGAGATGCAATCTGTCTCCAATATAATTAACACCTTGTCCGTTGTAGTTATCACAAAAACCTTTCTTGGCAACCATATCATCTATTTCCTGTTTTGTAGCCAATCGCTTGCAACCAATGTAAGGTTGAGTTAAGATTGTACGGAACAGTCCATCTTTGTCACGAGTAAAACCAATAACATACATTGGTGTTTCAGGGAACAGCGAATTGTGCAAAACTATTGACTCAAATGCTCTCCCAAGAGTTGCGTATATTGAAGTACGGATTTTAATAACAGAGGTGTCTCCGTCTTTATAATACACCTTTGCTTCTGCACCTTTTGCAATCATCGAACCGTACTCTGATTCAATGTCCTGTTCAGCTGTGTCTGACCACAGATTTTTAGCTTCTGCCCACTGCTGAACCAATTTTTCCTGTAATTCGTCTATTTCCCAGTTTGGTGGGCTTGTTTTGCCTGTTCCAACATTCGAACCTGCTTCAAGGCTTTTTCTCGCGTAGTCGCATACGATGTACGCCCCGATGAGAACCTCACCTGCGCAGCAGAGTCCCGCATGCTCCTGTTGATTGAATTGAATAAGGTCTGTCTTTCCATTGAGATATCGTTTATGTAATTATCGATCAATTGAAGTGTCTGCTCTGAAAATCCTTCATTGTCAATAGAAGCATAGATGACACCTAAATCACTGTACAACATTGGTATTTCTCCAATTGGTCTTGTCATAACATTCTCTTTACTAACGCAAATGTAGCAAGTTTGTACTACATAACAAAACGAATTTGATTATTTCTTCCTTCATCATGGTTAAAGAAAGTTTCCTCTTCAAGGTCTGCCTCTTGTACTTCACATCTTCGATGTCTAATATATCGGTACGTTCTTACCAATCATGTTCAGTATCATCTCCTGAATATTCGGTATAAACTGTTCGTTCCGTTGGATACCCTTATCCGACGGAATGAAAAAAAGAAAAAAACTGTCCCGCTTTTCAAATAGAGGGACGAGCGAAGCGGAGGGAGATAAATTAAACATCTATCTCTTCCACCGCAAGCGGTCCCCCTTCTCTTAACAAAGAGAAGGATTTTTTGGGCAGACATGCCGGTCAGCCCCTACATTGACGCAATCCGGCAGCAAAAAGAATACCGTTATCTGTGAACTTTGCTCTGTTATCTACACTCTGTTCTCCCCACAGTAACGCAACTGAATTCTATGATTTACAGTTTTACGCCATCGAGTAACGTACAGAATTTTTCAATTCCGTCACGTATTTCGCTGATGAGGACAAACTCATTGGCGGTGTGCGAGCGGGAGGTGTCGCCTGGTCCCATCTTCAATGTAGGGATACCGTTTATCAAGGCCTGATTTGACAGCGTTGGCGAGCCATAGGGTGTGCAACCCATCTCAACGGCACGTTGCACAAGGGGGTGTTCAAGTGATATGAAAGAGGAATTGAGCCTTGTTGAGCGTGCTGTGACATTACTGCCTACATTGGATTTTATTATGTCCAACAACTCTTGATTGGAATAACACTCGTTGCTGCGCACATCGACCACGTAGCTGCACGTGTCAGGGATAACATTGTGCTGTGTGCCGGCATTGATTTGTGTGACAGTCATCTTTACATCGCCCAGAAGTTCCGATATCTTTGTGTATCGATGGGTGCGGAACCACTCTATGTCGGACAGTGCCTTATAGAGGGCGTTGACTCCCTCGTTACGTGCGGCATGACCGGAAACGCCTTCGGCAACACAGTCAAGCACCATCAGTCCCTTTTCGGCAATTGCCGGCTGCATGGATGTGGGTTCGCCCATTATGGCGCAACTTATTGGCGGTAACTGTGGCAACACTGCCTCAATGCCGTTGGCACCCGAGACTTCTTCCTCGGCCGAGGCAAGGAAGACGGTATTATAATGCTGTGATTTTTGACATATCAGGTAAAAGACCTGCAAAAGGGATACAAGCGAAGCGCCATCGTCATTGCTTCCCAGGCCGTATATGACATCGCCATCTACAATGGGGGTGAAAGGATGCTTGCTCCAACCGCTGACCGGCTTTACAGTGTCTATGTGGGCATCGAGCAACAACGTGGGACGCGAAGCATCAAAACCTGGAGCGACACACCACAGGTTGTTGAGATGACGGTGTACCTCGCACCTTACCGGTGCTCCACGCTCGATGAAGAGCTGAAGTTTATCGGTCGCATCGCCCTCCTCACGGCTTATCGATGGGGTGCTTATAAGAACCTTCAACAGTTCAACGGCCTGTTTTACATTTGCTTCGCTTGCTTTCATACACTCTGTTTATGGTGCAAAGGTACAACAGGATGCAACATATGCAAAATCCGCAAAAAGGAATTTATCAACAAAAGGGAAGAATACAGCAGCAAAACAGCCTTTACACACGTATATTCTTGCGTATTTTTGAATATCGTTGTATCTTCGCACAATAATTAATATAGAACAGAATAGAGATGATTACAGCCGACCAGTTGAAGGACATCAAGGAGCGCACTGCCGCCCTGAAGCAATACCTGTCCATTGACGAAAAGATTATACAAGTTGAGGAGGAACAGCTCCGCACACAAGCTCCCGGTTTTTGGGACGACGCCAAGAAGGCCGAGGCACAGATGAAGAAAGTAAAGGCTTTGCAGGCTTGGATTGAGGGATACAAGGAGGTAAACAACCGCACCGAGGAGACCGAGATGGCTATGGAACTTTTCCGCGAGGAGATGGTTGAAGAGCACGAGGTTGACGATGCGTATGCGCGTGCACTCACAGCCATTGAGGAGCTTGAGCTCAAGAACATGCTCCGTGGCGAGGCCGACGACATGGACTGTGTGCTGAAAATCAACTCGGGTGCCGGTGGTACCGAGGCACAGGATTGGGCGAGCATGCTCATGCGCATGTACATGCGTTGGGCCGAGTCGAACGGCTACAAGGTTGCCGTTGCCAACCTGCAGGAGGCCGAGGATGCCGGTATCAAGACCGTTACACTTGAACTGCAAGGTCCATATGCCTATGGTTATCTCAAAGGCGAGAACGGAGTGCACCGTCTGGTGCGCGTGAGTCCTTACAACGCACAGGGCAAGCGAATGACATCGTTCAGTTCAGTATTCGTCACTCCGCTTGTGGATGACAGCATTGAGGTGGTGATTGAACCCGCACGTATATCTTGGGATACATTCCGAAGCGGCGGTGCCGGTGGACAGAACGTGAACAAGGTGGAATCGGGTGTACGTCTACGTTACCAGTTCAAAGACCCATACACAGGTGCCGAGGAGGAGATTCTCATTGAGAACACCGAGACCCGCGACCAGCCCAAGAACAAGGAGAATGCCATGCGTCAGTTGCGTTCAATCCTCTACAACAAGGAGATGCAGCACCGCATGGAGGAACAGGCGAAGGTTGAGGCCGGCAAGAAGAAGATTGAGTGGGGTTCACAGATTCGCAGCTACGTATTCGACGACCGCCGCGTGAAAGACCACCGTACAGGCTATCAGACATCGGACGTGAATGGTGTGATGGACGGCAAGATTGACGGGTTCGTGAAGGCCTACCTGATGGAGTTCGCCGACAAGGGAGAGTGATAAAAAACGGAAAGGTGAAAACGGAAAGCGGAAAGGTGAAAGGTGAAAGGTGAAAGCTGCGGTTAAGCGAGCGCAACGCAAGTTTACTTGCTGGTTGCAATGCGAGCAATAGCAGCTTCAAGCGCACAGAGTGCGGTTAAAGGTTCAAACAACTAACCACAGCTTTCCGCTTTCCGTTTTCCGCTTTCCGATTTAACCTTTAACCTTTAACCTTTGAAAAAATGGCTATTGAGATAGAGAGAAAATTCATTGTCACCAATGACTGCTACAAGGCTATGGCTTTCCGTAGCGACCGCATTGCGCAAGGTTACATATGCCGCGAAGGCGGTAACTCTGCGCGTGTGAGAGTGCGTGGCGACAAGGGATATCTTACCATCAAAGGTCCTTCGCCCGATGGAGGCTTGAGCCGTTTTGAATGGGAGAAGGAGATTGCTGTAGAGGAAGCAATGGAGTTGTTGAAACTGTGTCACGACGGCATAATCGACAAGATACGTTACCTTGTAAAATGCGGAGAGCATATTATTGAAGTTGATGAATTCTTTGGAGAGAACGAGGGGCTTGTGATTGCCGAAGTGGAACTGAACGATGCCAATGAGGATTTTGAGAAGCCCGCTTTCATTGGGCAGGAGGTCACTGGCGACAAACGATATTACAATTCAAGGCTAACACGTTTCCCATATAAAAGCTGGCAATAACAACAATTGCCGGCTTATTTTTTTCTGCGCGCAACCATGTAGGGGCGCGTCACAAAAAGACTGAACGCCATCGCAGCCAGTACACCTGTCGTATTGAAGACAAAATCATCGAAATCGCCGGTACGGTATGATGTGAGAAGATACTGCAGATATTCCATAACACCACTGAAGATTATTGGCAGAATAACTGCAAAAACAGCCATGTGAAACTTTTTAGGTGTAATGGTTACCTTGAAGCTTTCATACCAGAACACTGCACACAAAGTAAAGTACATTACAAAGTGTACAAGTTTATCAACACCGATGATGGTGTCCGTGCGGACAAGCCCCGTGGGTTTGTAGAATGTCAGGCACAATATCAGCACCAACGTCAAAAGCGTCAGGATATATTGTTGGAGCAGAAGTTTTATTTTTTTCATCAGCAGTTTATTACGCAAATACAATAAAAGTAACAACTTTATTTATAACTTTGCTACGTAATTGATGACAAAAATAGTGTAACATTTCCTATCTGCCGTACATTTAACAAAAAAAAGCATGAAAGAGTTCTTCTACTTCACCAAAGGACAAAAGAGAGGTATATTGCTGTTTGTCCTGCTGATAATAGTAGCAGTTTTGGCAAAATGGGGATTATGAAAAAGGTACATTGATTTTCAAATCAACTTTGTATGTACTATTTTTGCATAGATAGAGTTTCACACTGAAAAAAGAGAAGATAATATATGAGCGGAGATTTCAACATTCGCGGCAAAAACAGCGACAAGGAGTTCGAGAATGCGTTGCGCCCCCTCTCTTTCCCCGACTTCAACGGACAGGAAAAGATTGTGAGCAACCTCAAGATTTTCGTCCAGGCCGCAAAGATGCGTGGCGAGTCGCTCGACCACGTGTTGCTCCATGGCCCTCCGGGACTTGGAAAGACGACCTTGAGCAACATCATTGCCAATGAACTGGGGGTGGGTTTCAAGGTGACATCGGGGCCGGTGCTTGACAAGCCGGGCGACCTTGCCGGTATATTGACATCACTGGAGCCGAATGACGTGCTTTTCATTGACGAGATTCACCGTCTGTCGCCAATTGTGGAGGAGTATCTGTACTCGGCAATGGAGGACTACCGCATTGACATTCTCATTGACAAGGGTCCATCGGCCCGCTCGATACAGATAGACCTGAACCCTTTCACGCTAATTGGCGCAACGACACGCAGCGGATTGCTGACAGCTCCCTTGCGCGCACGTTTCGGCATAAACATGCACCTTGAATACTATGACAGCAAGACGCTGGCCGGCATCATTGGACGTTCGGCACAGATTCTAGGTGTATCGTTCGACGAGGATGCTACATATGAGATAGCGCGTCGCAGCCGCGGAACGCCACGTATTGCCAACGCACTGCTGCGCCGTGTGA
The DNA here is from genome assembly GCA_045634305.1 of Bacteroidaceae bacterium. GTDB lineage: Bacteria > Bacteroidota > Bacteroidia > Bacteroidales > Bacteroidaceae > HGM04593. Next base: position 8,018 of record JAZQZZ010000032.1, read on the forward strand.
GAGATTTTGCACAGGTTATGGGCGACGGGCACATAACCAACGGCATTGCAAAGATGGCACTCGAGGCTCTAAACATTGACAAATACGGACTCGATGAGATTGACAACAAGATTCTGTGCACCATCATCGACAAGTTCAAGGGTGGTCCTGTGGGAATTGGTACAATAGCCACAGCGCTGAGCGAGGACACCGGTACCATAGAGGAGGTGTACGAGCCTTATCTCATCAAGGAGGGTTTCATAAAGCGCACACCGCGCGGACGAGAGGTAACCGACCTTGCATACAAACATCTTGGCAAGAGCCGTTTTAACAATAACGAACAGGGCACGCTGTTCTAAAACAAAAAAAGAATGGGCAAACTGCAATCGTTGCTGAAAGATACGGCCATATATGGCATGAGCAGTATAATAGGACGTTTCCTCAACTATCTGCTCGTCCCTCTCTACACGGCAAAGATGAGTGTAGAGAGCGGAAATTACGGAGTGGTCACCAACATATATGCATGGACGGCCGTGCTGTTGGTGGTTCTTACATTTGGATTTGAAACAACTTTCTTCAGGTTTGCAAGCAAGGAGAAGGCCGATGTTTCAAGAGTATTTTCAATGTCGATGCAGGTTGTGGGTACATTATGCGGTGTGTTCCTGCTTGCCATTTTTTGTTTTCTACCGTCAGTGGCCGGGGCGCTTGGCTATGAGATGCACCCCGAGTTTATTGGAATGATGGCTGTAGTTGTTGCCCTTGATGCATTGCAGGCCATACCGTTCGGTTTGTTGAGATTGCAGAAAAGACCCATCAAATTCGCATCGCTGAAACTGCTGAACATATTCACGAACATTGCCCTGAACCTGTTTGTGTTCATTGCTCTGCCGCATCTGTACTCGAAGAACCCGGAGCTTTTCGACAGCATATATTTCCCTGAGAATCAGGCATTCTATGTATTCTTCATCAATTTGATTTGTACGGCAGGCATCACTTTCTTCCTTATACCGGAGCTGAAATTGTTCCGTCCCACATTTGACAAGGAACTGCTCAGGAGCATGCTCAGATACTCGTGGCCGCTGCTGCTGCTGGGAATTGCCGGCATACTGAACCTTCACGCCGACAAAATCATATACACATGGCTCGTTCCCGGGGAAAAAGGAATTCAGGAGTTGAGCGTATATGGAGCGGCAGTGAAGATTGCTGCCATCATGGCAATGCTTATGCAGGCATTCCGGTATGCCTACGAGCCGTTCGTATTCAACAACAGCAAGGAAAAGGGGAGCAAGGCGCTTTATGCAAAGGCCATGAAATACTTCATCATTGTATCAATGCTGGCTTTCCTTGTAGTGGTATTCTACATGGATATACTCAAATATATCATAAACAGCAACTATTGGGATGGTCTGAAGGTGGTGCCTATTGTAATGGCTGCAGAGATTTTCATGGGCATATATTTCAACCTGTCGTTCTGGTACAAACTCAACGATGAGACATACTGGGGTGCAATATTCTCATTCATAGGTTGCGCGCTGCTTTTTGCAGTGAACATAATCTTTGTCCCGATGTATGGCTACATTGCCTGCGCATGGGCGTCGTTCACCGGTTACTTTGCTGCAATGCTCATATCCTACCTTGTAGGGCAGAAAAGAAATGCCATAGACTATGACCTCAAGAGTATATTCCAATTCACGGTACTCTTTGGTGCACTGTATGCCGCTTCGATGGTCATTCCTGTAGAAAACAGCTACATTAAAATGCTTTGCAATACAGGTTTACTGTTGATATTCTTGCTGTTCACATATTACAAAGTAAGGAAAGAGATAAGATTGCCACGTGCATAGTGTGAGAAATTATTGGGTAAAATTTCGTGTATATCACTCGTTTTTGCTACATTTGCGGTAATTGCGGTCCAAAACCGCGCCACAAGACTATTACATAAAGAACATGGACAAAGTTATTCAAATAGACGTCAAAGCCATTCTTGCCGCAAAAGCCGGAAAGAAGGCAAAGTATGTTCCAGGATTCGTGGTTTCATACTTGAAAAGAATAATCCACCAGGACGAAGTAAACGAAGCATTGCGTTCTTTTGGACACAAGCAGGGGCTTGAGTTCATCAGCGCATTCATGGAATATTTCAACAACTCGTTCGAGATACAGGGTCTGGAGAACCTGCCACACGACGGGCGCCGTTGTACATTCGTGAGCAACCACCCGCTCGGCGCACAGGACGGACTTGGACTGGCACACATTCTGGGACCTGTTTATGATGGAAAAATCAAGTTTCTGGCCAACGACCTGCTGATGAATTTCCCCCAGATATCATCATTCTGGATTCCTATCAACAAGACAGGCAAACAGGCACGCGACCTGCCGCAGCAGGTGAATGCGGCGTTCCAGAGCGACAACCACATTGTGATGTTCCCTGCCGGATTGTGTTCACGCAAAAAGAAGGGTGTAATAAAGGACCTACCCTGGAAAAAGACCTTCATAACAAAGAGCGTGCAGTCACAACGCGACATTGTCCCTATCCATTTCGAAGGCGAGAACTCAAAGTTCTTCTACCGTCTTGCAAACATCACCAAGATGCTTGGTCTGAAGTTCAACATTGCAATGCTCTACCTCAGCGACGAGATGTTCAAGAACAGAAACAAGAAATTCAAGGTAACTATAGGCAAACCTATTCCATGGCAGACATTCGACAAGACAAAGAATGCTACTGAATGGGCACAGTATGTACAGGACGTGGTATATGCACTATAAAAAATCAAAGGCACAACATGAAAGACATTATAGCACCGGTTCCAAAGGAACTGCTGAAGGCAGAACTCACTGAGGACAAACGTTTGCGCTTTACAAACAGGAGCAACAACGAAATCTACATAGTCACTGCAGCGGAAGCACCCAATGTGATGCGCGAGATTGGACGTTTGCGCGAGATTGCTTTCCGCGCCGCTGGCGGAGGTACCGGCAAGGAGGTCGACATTGACGAGTTCGACACAATGGAGATGCCATACAAGCAGCTTATAGTATGGAACCCCGACAACAACGACATTATAGGCGGTTACCGTTACATCCATGGCAAGGATGTACGCTTCGACGAAAAGGGTGAGCCAATCATTGCAACAGCACATGGTATGTTCAGTTTTTCAGAGAAATTCCTTAACGAAGTATTGCCATACACCGTAGAACTAGGACGTGCATTCGTTGCCCTCGAATACCAGTCGACACGAATGGGGTCAAAGAGCCTTTTCGCGCTCGACAACCTGTGGGACGGTCTAGGAGCACTGACTGTAGTTATCCCCGATGTGAAATATTTCTACGGAAAAGTAACAATGTACCCCTCGTACCTGACAAAGGCACGCGACATGATTCTCTATTTCCTCAAGAAGCACTTCCCCGACAAGGATGGTCTTGTTGTCCCCGTAAATCCGCTGCAACTCGAAACTGACGAGAATGAACTGGCGCAGATTTTCACTGAGGAGGCATTCAAGGAGGATTACAGGATTCTGAAACAGGAGGTCCGCAAGTTCGGCCTTGCAATACCACCTATGGTGAATGCATATATGGGCCTGTCACCGACAATGAAGATATTCGGAACAGCCGTGAACTACGACTTTGGAAATGTTGAGGAGACCGGACTTTTGATTACTGTCGATGAGATGCAGGACAGCACAAAAATGCGTTACATAGAATCGTTCGTGCGCGAGAATCCTGAAGCCATAAGACTCACATCGGGAGCGAATAAGGTCTTCTATGAAACAGGCGAGAATTAAATGAAAGAAGAATACAACATTTTCTCCTTTACGCAATTATATATTATATGAAAGTTGAAATAATAAATAAATCGAAACATCAGTTGCCATCATACGCAACAGTTCTGTCGGCAGGAATGGACTTGAGGGCAAACCTTGACTCACCCATTGTTTTGAACCCATTGGAGAGGACACTGGTTCCTACAGGCCTTTTCATGGCACTGCCCGCAGGCTACGAGGCGCAGGTGCGTCCACGCAGTGGCCTTGCAATAAAAAAAGGTATAACAGTGCTGAACTCACCGGGCACAATAGATGCCGATTATCGTGGCGAGGTGTGCGTGATACTTGTAAACCTGTCGAATGAGCCATTTACCATAACCGACGGCGAGCGCATAGCACAAATGGTTATTGCACGACACGAGCAGGTTGAATGGTGCGAATGCGAGGTGCTTGGCGAAACTGACCGCGGCGCGGGTGGTTTCGGACACACGGGTGTTTAAACGTATATTGCATGAAACTTTTTTGGCAATACCTATTGTGCATATCACTATTGTTGCCAGCTACGGCAGGAGTGGCACAGGAGATTGAGAATAATATCGACGCACGCAAGCGTGCCGTCGATTATTTTCATTTGGAATCGGTGTCACTACAAGAGCAGGAGAGATATGACGAGGCTTTTGAAATGCTCGAGTATTGCTACTCTCTTGATTCAGCATCCACTGCCATAAAATATTTTCTGGCACCCTATTACAGCATATTGGGCAAGGACAGCATTGCATGTGGCATGCTTGAGGAGATTGTACGCAGGGATCCGGCAAACGAGGAGTACAACGACGCGTTGGTAAACCAATATGCCAGAACCGGTAACTGGAAGGCTGCCATAGACGTATATGAGAGGATTGTGGGCAGCGCACACTCGAAAAGCGAGATATACAAGGCGCTTTATGCGCTTTATTACAACGATGACAATTTTGGAAAGGCGCTGGAGACCCTTGACAAGATTGAGAGCCTTGAAGGGAAATCGACCGAACTCACGGCAAAAAGGCTTCAGCTGTACCTGTTACAGAACAGGCACGACGAGATGATTGCCATAATTGAGCAGGCGATTGCCGAGAACCCCGACGACAGCCGTTTCATGACTTTCCTGGGCGATGCATACACAATGATTGAAGAGTATGGACTCGCCGAAGATACTTACAATAAAGTTCTTGCGAAATACCCCGACGATGCCCCGACACTTGGTTCACTTGTCAACCTGTATGCAAAGACGGAGAACGACGTGGCTTTCTGCAATACCATTGAGAGATTGATAAAGTGCGAGAAGGTTGAGACCGAGACACGCATAGAGAATCTGGTAAATTATATTCTGTACAAGGAAGCGGGTGACAGCACATATATCAAACCTTTCTTCATGGAGTTGCTGCAACTTCCGTTCGACCAATTGGAACTGCACGTTGCCTATGCCGATTATCTGGAATACAAGAAAGTTGCACTTGATGAACTTATACCTGTATATGAGAAGATTGTCGAACTGGACTCGGAGAACATCACCGCCATTATTAAATTGCTTCAATTTTCGATAGAAGCCGATGACAAGGACGCTGTTTTCAAATATGCATCGGAGGCACTGCTCTACCTTCCCCAAATGCCGGAACTCTATTTCTACAAAGGATTTTCGGTGTACATGAACGGTGGCAAACAGGAGAGTATTGAAATATACAAGGAGGGACTTGCAAAGCGTGGCAGCGACACAGAACCGGACATCGTGGCAGCCATGTTCACCGCCATAGGTGACACATACCACGAACTTGAAATGAGAAAGGAGTGTTACGAGGCATACGATTCGGCATTGGCATACAACCCGTACAAGCTTGACGTCTTGAACAACTACTCATATTTCCTCGCGCTCGAGAACAAAGAGCTGCAAAAGGCGCTGGAAATGAGCGGCAAGACCATCAGCGCCGAACCAGAGAACCAGACGTTCCTTGACACATATGCATGGATTCTGTTCAAGCTCAAACGCTATGAAGAGGCAAAAGCATACGCCGAAAAGATTATATCGCTCGACGAGGAGTTGAGTTATGAGGTGCTTCACCACATTGGCGACATCTTTGCAAAATGCGGCGACATAGAGAAAGCGGTAATCTATTGGGAGAAAGCCCTGATAGCCGGTGATGACACAAAGAAATTGTACAAAAAGATAAAAAAAGGCAAAATCTACAATGAAAAGAAACGTTAATAGAATTACGTTGGCCCTGTTTGTGCTGACGTTGGTGTTTACAGGATGTAAATCGAAAATGGCAGTACAGGTTCAGGAAGAGCCTATTCAGGACGACAAGGCAATTATTGCAAAATACCAGGCTGTAACCCCGGACACAATGGCATTGCAATATATTTCGGGCAACGCTACGCTCGGGCTTAATGTGGACGGCAAAAACATCAGCCTCAAAGGTAAATTGCGCGTAAAAAGAGGCGAGGGAGTACAGATTACCATCACACCGCTGGGGCTCATTGAGGCTGCCTGCGTGGAGTTCCTTCCGAACAAGGTCCGACTCATAAACAAACTGACAAAGAAATATACCGAAGTCCCATACTCCGAGGCGGCATCGATTGGACTTGGAGGACTCAACTATCGCGCTCTTGAAGCAATATTCCTTGACTACGCATTCCTGCCAGATGGACGCATTGCCCACAAAGGGCTCGATGAGATGAACATTGAGAACAGAAGCGACAGTTACAGACTTACAACAAAGAAGAACACTGCCATGAAATATGGTTTTATTATTGACAAGGAGAGCGGTTGTCTTGTGTCAATGAACGGCCAAAGCAGCACCGGCGAAAGCATTGAATGCGATTATTCTGATTTTGCCGAAATGGATGGTACATTGTTCCCCGACAATATGTGCATATATTTCAACGGCGATACAAGAATCAGACTTGACATAAAACTCAACAAGAGCAGCAACAAACCGTTCGATTTCTCAAGCCGCAGCATCAGCAGCTCATACCGCAAGCAGAACGCAGGCGAGTTCCTCAAGTCCATAAAATGACAAACATGAGAAACCATATATTCGGCTATATATTTACTTTGGTACTCCTTTTCGCAGTATCTCCATGTGCACAGGCACAGGGGGACTCTGTCGAAGGCTTGCGCAGCAAGGCCAACACCTTGCGCAAGGAGATAAAGGAGAAGGAGGCCATACTGATGTCGTCTCAGAAGGACATTGACAGCAGATTGGGCAACCTAAAAATAATCACGGCAAAGATTGACGAATACAAGGGGCTTGTGGCTGTGTTGCAAAAGGAGGTCAAGGCTCTTGACAACAAAATGCACTCAATTGACAAGGAGATGAAAGCCCTTGCCAAGGATATTTCACAGAAGGAAAAGAGCGTGGAGATATCACGTTCTGAGTATGCCGAAGCCTTGCGCCAGGCACGCAAATACGATAATTTCGAGAATAAGTTGATGTTCGTCTTTTCAACAGGCGACTTCAACCGGATGGCTCGCCGTTACCGCTATGCCAATAGCTACATGAATGCCCATAAGGAACTGGCAGACAGTCTCAAAAAGAAGATTGCAGAACTTGAAGTGAAACAGGATGAGCTCAAGGCAAAGCGCGACGAACTGCAAAAGGCACGTGAGGCCAAGAATGCGTCACTAAAAGAGCAGGAAGCGGAACGCGCACGTATACAGAAACTTGAAAAGGAGCAGAAGAATATTATCGCCGGGCTTCAGAAAGAGAAAAAGAAAGTAGAAGCAGCGCTCAAGAAACAGCGCAACGAACTCAATAAGCTCAATGCGGCTATCAAACGCGAGGTTGAGAAAATTGTAGCAGCCGAGAATGCAAAGAGCGGCTCTGCCGCCAGCAACAAGAAGAAGGTATCCAAGGATTCTCCAAAGTATAGCGAGGATGCAGGTATAGCAAAGATGTCGGGTTCGTTCCAGGGCAACAAAGGTAAGATGCCTGTTCCCATAACCGGAGCATATCTGCTTGTCGACAAATTCGGACAAAGGAATGCTGTCGAGGGCAAAGGAAGTGTGATGATAAACAATGGTGGACTGACTTTTAAAGGCACAAAGGGTGCAAAGGCACGTTCAATATTTGAAGGCACCGTCTCAACCGTATTCCACCATAACGACTACACATGTGTGCTGGTGCGTCATGGCAAGTATATATCGGTATACTGCAATGTGGACAATGTGCGTGTAAAGAGTGGCGACACTGTTAAAGCAGGTGATATAGTCGGCGATGTGGCAATAGATGCCAGTGACGGAAACCCGCGCCTCCTTTTCCAGCTCTACAGTGAAAAGACGCTGCTTGACCCGGCCGGCTGGTTGAAACTGTGAAGAAAACAGAAAAGTGAAAGCGGTACCGCTTTCACTTTTCTGTTTTCAACGTTTTCTTGAACTTGTCAATAAAGAGCTTGGCCTGTTCCATAGTCAATGTCAGAGGCGGTAACAAACGTATTGTATTTGTGCCGCTTACGCCGGTAAAGACATGCTCCTCAAAGAGCAGCGTGCGACGGATATCCTTGACCGGTCCGTCGAACTCAATGCCAATCATCAGGCCTTGTCCGCGCACTTCCTTGATGCCGTCCAATTTCTTGAGTTCTGCAAGTAGCCAAGCGCCTACTTTATTTACGTTGTCGAGCAGATTATCACTCTCCATAACATCCAGCACAGCCTCAACAGCTGCACATGCAAGGTGGTTTCCGCCGAATGTCGTTCCAAGCTCACCATAGACGGCCTGGAACTTTGGGCTTATGAGCACTACACCCACGGGGAACCCATTACCGATGCCCTTGGCTTGGGTAATGATGTCGGGCTTTATACCGGCCCACTGATGTGCAAAGAACTTGCCACTGCGCCCGCATCCGCTCTGTATCTCGTCGAGAATAAGGGTTGTATCCGTGTTGTTGCACAACTGCTGCAACTGCTGCAGGAATGTTGCCGACGGTATCTGAACGCCACCGACACCCTGTATACCTTCAATGATGACGGCTGTTACATCGCCCTTCTCTATCTCGGCACGCACGGCATCAATATCGCCCATGGCGACAAATGTAGTGTGTGCGTTGGCATTGACGGGTGCAACAATCTTGGGATTGTCGGTTACCTCCACTGCAAGCGAAGTGCGGCCATGGAATGCCTTTTTAAAGGCTATTACACGACGTTTACCATTTTTGAAAGATGAAAGTTTAAGGGCGTTCTCGTTGGCCTCGGCACCTGAATTTATAAAGAAGAGGTTGTATTCCGCGTAACCGCTGATACGGCCCAGTTTCTCCGCTACCCGTCTTTGCAAGGTATTGATGACAGAATTTGAATAGAAACCAAGTGTTGCAACCTGACGACTTATCATATCGACATACCTTGGATGGGCATGACCGATAGATATCACAGCGTGACCGCCATAGAGATCGAGATATTCGTTGCCTTTGTCGTCCCACACTTTGCAACCTTCACCCTTTACAATGTTGACATCGAAAAGTGGATATACATCGTATAGATTCATTGTAGCCTACTTTAAGAAAACATTCAACTTGCCTTTAGAAAGCCGATGGTTTGAGTTGCAGACCGACTGTCTCGGCCAGGCCGAAAAGGAGGTTCATATTGTGTACTGCCGTACCGCTTGCACCCTTGAGCAGGTTGTCGATGATTGACGTGATGAGGAGCTTGTTGCCATGTTTTTCAAGGTGTATCAGACACTTGTTGGTATTCACGACTTCCTTGAGGTCGAGCGGACGTTTGATTACATGTGTAAAGGAATCACGCTCATAATAGCTCTCATACAGCTTATACAGTGTTTCAATGTCGAGATCGCATTTCACAACCAATGTGGCAAATATGCCACGTGGGAAACAGCCACGGTAAGGGATAAAATTGATGTCGCCATCAAAACCGGGCTGCAGTTGCCTGATACTCTGCATAATCTCGGGCAGATGCTGGTGTTCAAAAGGCTTGTATATGCTGATATTGTTGTCTCTCCAGCTGTAATGTGTGGTTGCCGATGGTTTCACGCCGGCACCGGTGCTGCCTGTTATGGCATTCACCGACACATCACCCTTGAGCAGGTGCTCCTTTGCCAATGGTAAAAGACCAAGCTCGATGCAGGTTGCAAAACAGCCCGGATTTGCCACATAACGGCTCTTGCAGGTGTTGCGGCGGTTAAGTTCCGGCAATCCGTATATGAAATCGTGCTCATTGCTCTTGATGCGATAGTCCATCGAGAGGTCAATGACCTTCAATTCATCGGGCAAAGCATGGCTTTCAAGGAACCTGCGTGTATCGCCATGAGCTGTGCAGAAGAAGAGCAAATCAATCTCTTCAAAAGGCATTTCACTTGTGAACACCAAATCGGTTTCACCCAACAGGCCAGCATGTACATCTGTAATGTAATTGCCCGCATTGCTGGTGCTGTGAACAAACTTTATCTCAACCTCGGGGTGCTGCAGCAGCAGACGCAAAAGCTCGCCTGCCGTGTATCCGGCACCGCCAATAATTCCTACTTTTATCATATTATATTAAAGAAGTTGTTTAACTTTACTACAAAGATATATTAAACTTCTAAATATCAAATCTTTTCATCGGGGTGATTTGCATAATATGCACGCAAAGGCGTTGATGTGACCTTTATGAATCCCTTGGCGTCCTCGGCTGTCCATCCCTTCTGCACCTCGCCATACTCACCCAATTTGTTCTTTACAAGGTCGTTGGGAGAATCTACTCCCACTGTTTCAAAATGCTTTGGCATGAGTTTGAGGATGGCAGTACCTGTGACATTGCGCTGAGAACTCTCAAGCATTGCCTCGATGTCGCGCATGACAGGTTCAAGATACTGGCTCTCGTGCAGGAACATTCCATACCAGTTTGCCACTTGGTCTTTCCAGTACTGTTGCCACTTGCTAAGGGTGTATTTCTCAAGGAACTTGTGCGCTGCAATGATGAGCATTGGAGCGGCAGCCTCAAAGCCCACACGTCCTTTGATGCCGATGATTGTGTCACCGACGTGCATATCGCGTCCTATGCCATAGGGAGCACCAATCTCCTCTACCTTCTGGATAGCCTTTATGGGGTCGCTGAACTTCTCGCCGTTGACGGCCTTGAGCTCGCCATTCTCAAATGTAAGACGCAGTTCTTCTTCGCCCTGTTTCTCTACCTGTTTGAGATAAGCACTGTCGGGCAAACCCTGTGTAGAGTCAAGAATCTCACCACCGCAGATTGATGTGCCCCAAAGGCCCACATTGTATGAATATTTCAGTTTTGCAAAGTCGGCGCTGAAACCGTGCTCATTAAGGTAATTCACCTCGTATTCACGTGTCAGCGTCATGTCACGTGTCAATGTGATGATTTCCACACCAGGAGCGCACACAAGGAATGTCATGTCAAAACGTATCTGGTCGTTTCCGGCACCTGTAGAGCCATGGGCAATGGCATCGGCACCAATCTCGTTTGCATAGCGCGCAATGGCCAATGCCTGAAAGATTCTCTCCGACGAAACTGAGATTGGGTATGTGCCGTTGCGTAGCACATTGCCATATATCATATATCGCAGACTCTTCTCGTAGTACTCCTGCGTAACATCGAGTGTCACATACTCCTTTGCACCCAATTTGTAGGCATTCTCCTCGTTCTGTTTCAACTGTTCTGGGCTGAAACCGCCTGTATTAGCACAAGCTGCGTACACCTCGTAGCCTTTTTCGCGGGCAAGATACATAACAGTGAACGAGGTATCCAAACCGCCACTGAATGCAACAACCACTTTTTTCTTTTCCATATATATTGTCCGTTTTATCTGTTATTACTTTTTACCATGTCGTGCCGGGTCGTATAGCATTGCCGTGCAGATGCAGTAACGCCGCTCCGTGCGCATGAGCACATCGTGATTCACGCAACCTTCGCAACCTTTCCAGAAGGCTTCGTCATCGGTCAGTTCCGAGAACGGAACAGGTACATAGCCAAGTTCGGTATTGATTTTCATCACGGCGCCACCGCTTGTCAAACCGAACAGTTTTGCATCGGGCCACTTCATACGAGAGAGTTCAAACGCCTTTTGTTTGATGCGCCTTGCCAGACCATGACCGCGAAACTTGTCCTTTACAATGAGACCGGAATTGGCGACATATTGTTTGTTTCCCCAGCTCTCGATGTAACAGAAACCGGCGAATTCACCGCCACAGAGTGCGATGATAGCCTTGCCCTCCTTCATCTTCTGTGCGACATACTCATGCGTACGTTTGGCAATACCTGTTCCGCGCACCTTTGCCGCCGCAGTGATAGTGTCAAGAATCTCATCGACATACTTCTCGTGGGATGCATTTGCTATAATTATTTCTATGCCATCATCATAAACTTTATTTTCCATCTTCTCTCTGCTTAAATGTTCGGGATTATACTTCTCAAGGCTCTCAACACGGCACCTCGTGTCGCATCCTCGGCAATTACAAGCATCACGGTGTCGTCACCGGCTATTGTACCAAGAATCTCGGGAAAATCATTATTGTCAATATGATATGCAAGTGTACTTGCATAACTTGGTTTAGTACGTATTACAGCCATATTACCCGAGAATTTAATAGATATGAAGCCGCCGGCCTCCCGCGGTGCAGTCACCGGGCGCACATCATCCAGCTTGGAATCGTGGCGATGCTGGTGTGGGCGTGTGAGCACATATCTGTATCGTCCCTGGAGACCGACAGTCTTTACAACACGCAACTGATGAAGGTCACGGGATAGTGTTGCCTGAGTCAATTTGAAGCCCTCCTGTGCAAGCACACTGAGCAATTCCTCCTGAGAGCTAATCTCTTGTGTTGAGAGTATAAGACGTATGGCGTCCAGACGTGAGTTCTTTACTTTCATAAATTGTATATTTATTACCTATTTGAGGCAAATATACACATATTCATAGAATATGCAGATAATTTTCTGCAAATTTTTAAAATAAAAAAACATGCAACTTTTTGCAAGTTGCATGTTCAATACATTATATGCCTCTTTTTAAAAAGAGACATTCTCCTTTACTTTTAATCCAATTCCTGATCGGCCTCGTAGCCACCCAATTCGCGAATCTTGTTCTTGAGCATTGCAAACTGTTTGAAGAGGTCGTGCACAGGTTTTTCGCCGTCCTTGTGCATTGGAGCCTTACAATAGAACGACATGAATTCCTGAATACCTTTCTCTCCTGCACGCAATGCCAAATCACTGAATAGTATAAGATCAAGTACCAATGGAGCAGCCAATATAGAGTCGCGACAAAGGAAGTTTACCTTTATAGTCATTGGATAGCCCATCCAGCCGAAGATATCGATATTGTCCCAACTCTCCTTCTCGTCACCACGTGGCGGGTAGTAGTTGATGCGTACCTTGTGGTACATATCGCTGTACAAATCGGGGTAGACATCACTGTCAAGGATATTCTCGAGTGCAGAAGTCTTGCTTACACGTTTTGTCTCAAAATTCTCAGGGTTGTCGAGAACAACACCATCGCGGTTTCCAAGAATATTGGTTGAGAACCAACCTGTAACACCAAGTTGACGGGTGAAGAATGCAGGAGCAAGCACAGTCTTCATCATTGTCTGCCCACTCTTAAAATCCTTGCCCGTGATTGGCATACCGGTTTCCTCGGCAAGTTCCCACATTGCAGGAATATCCACACACAGGTTGGGGGCACCCATAACAAAGGGGCAACCCTCTCGCATAGCTGCATATGCATAGCACATACTTGGTGCGATGTTGGCAACATCATTGTTCTTCATTGCAGCCTCAAAAGCAGCGACACTGCCATGAACCTCATCATTACGTTTTATAAACTTTTCTGTGCTGGCAATCCATATCACCACCACTCTTTCGCAACCATTCTCTTTCTTGAAGTTGCGTATGTCCTCGCGTAGCTGTTCTGTCAGTTCCCAACGACCGCCGCCGGTTTTCACGTTAGGGCCGTCAATATTGCTTGCATAGCTCTTGTCGAACAGAGCCTTGTAGGGTTTAATTGCCTTGAGTTCGTCCTTTACAGGCTCAACATCCTGTGGCTTGAGCACTGCAGCCTTCACGGCAGCATCGTATGCATCATCCTCATACAGATCCCATGCACCGAATACTATATCGTCAAGATGTGCCAAAGGAACAATATCCTTAACTTCCTTGTAACATTTGTCATTGCCTTTGCCGACACGCATTATTCCTTCGCATGCAAACGAACCTACAGGCTTTGACAAGCCCTTGCGTGACATAAGAACACCAATGATGGTTGTCGTTGTAACGGCACCCAAACCAACGCACATAACACCCAATTTGCCACCGGCCGATTTAACTTTCATATCATTCATTGTCATAAAACATTTATTAAGCAAAATAACCGCTTTTTATTGAACTATCCTAAATTTTCACAGAATAGTTATATTTTTTTTTGAAAATCTACCGAACGAGGAACACATTCACAAAGCATTCCCTATCCGTAACTGCAATTAACTAAAGTTTCCTTAAGTTAAATTTGCAATATAACATACTTCAATGTGTTTAATTTATTACATTTGCAAAAGAGATAACCATATCTTCAAATAAAGCAGAAAATCCAAAATACAATGACCAAGTCTGATGAAAGCAGCAGAAAAGCTTCAAAAATTGAAATTGGAGTAGAGATGATGACCGGTGCGGCTGCAGCATTACTCTATTCCGACGACGAGATACGCAATCTCTTTTCCGAGGAAGATGCCAATGAGTTTATTGAACTACGCCGGCAGGCAAGGGAAAACTTCGCCCCGCAAGAATATGACTCAATAGACAATGAGGATTTGCCAATGGCAGCTGAAGAGGATTGCGATTATCAAAAGTGAAAGTAAACATTATCAATAAAGGGTAGATAGCCTGGCTATCTACCCTTTATTGATAATATCACTCATTGCTCACGTATTACAACACCATTGCAACGCAAAAAGCCGACAGGATATAAATCCCATCGGCTTTTTACATATAGTGTATCAATTATTACTCTTCGTCATCAGAGAAGTCGAGAACGTTTCTCTTGTTCGCCTGAGCACGCTCATAATCCTCCTTTGCCAAGACTACAATTTTGTTGAACTCACGCTGACCTGTACCGGCCGGGATGAGGTGACCGCAGATAACGTTCTCCTTCATACCGAGCAGGTTGTCACTCTTCATGTTGATGGCAGCCTCGTTGAGCACCTTTGTTGTCTCCTGGAACGATGCTGCAGACATGAAGCTCTGTGTCTGCAATGCTGCACGTGTGATACCCTGGAGAATCTGTGTAGATGTCGCAGGCTTTGCATCGCGCGAAACAACCGGTTTGAGGTCGCGGCGCTTAAGCATACTATTCTCATCGCGCAACTTGCGGGCTGTGATAATCTGACCGGCCTTCAGGTTCTCAGAATCACCTGCGTCAACAACAACCTTCTTACCCCAGCTGCGGTCGTTCTCCTCCTGGAACTGGAGTTTGTCGACAATCTGCAACTCAAGGAAGCGTGTATCACCAGGCTCGTCAATCTGCACCTTACGCATCATCTGGCGTACGATAATCTCAAAGTGCTTGTCGTTGATCTTCACACCCTGCGAACGATATACGTCCTGAGCCTCGTTGACGATATACTCCTGAACTGCGGTAGGTCCCTTGATGGCAAGGATGTCCGATGGAGTAACGGCACCGTCAGAGAGTGGTGTTCCGGCACGTACATAGTCACCGTCCTGAACAAGAATCTGCTTAGAGAGGGCAACAAGGTACTTCTTGACATCACCGACCTTTGAAGTAACGACGATTTCACGGTTACCACGTTTTACCTTACCCATTGTTACCTCGCCATCGATTTCAGAAACCACAGCTGGGTTAGATGGGTTACGTGCCTCGAAGAGCTCAGT
>JAZQZZ010000033.1:0-30319 GCA_045634305.1 Bacteroidaceae bacterium
GGCAGCAAACATGATTGACGGCAACAAGGAGACCTATTGGGCTACAAACGACGGTACAACAGAGGCTACCATCACACTCATGTGGGACGAGGCCAAGACAATCCGTTACGTCGAGCTCATGGAGTACATTGCCAAAGGTCAGCGTGTGAAGAAGTTTACAGTCGAGACAACTCAGGATGGTGTAAACTGGACACGCCGTGCAACAGGTGTACAGACAACAACCATCGGTTACAAGCGCATAATTCCGCTCAACAGCAGCACACAGGACAGTTATGGCAATGGCTATGATGTAATTGGTGTGCGCATCACAATAGCGGACAGCAAGGCTTGTCCGCTAATCAGTAAAGTAAGCGTTTATTAATTATCTGCAAGATTACGACTATGAATTTTAAGAACATATTTGCGCTTGCTGCTTTGGCATTTCCAATGTTCGCTTCGGCGCAGACAGAAGTAACATTCGAGACACAGGACTACAAGTCAATCGGTGTCTACGATACTTGGGAGGCTTCTCCCTTCCGCACAGGTGCTCTCAAAGGTAACTATGCGGTTATAGATAACCATTTGACTTATGTCGATGACCAGTTGGGCGTGGCTCCCAACCCATCGTCAAAGATTCTTGCCATCCAGCGTTCACGCTTCGGCTCAAACACCTTTGGTGTCCGCATTGACCTGAATGAGACATTCGAACTGACACCGACAATGAAATATCTTCACGTGAAGGTCTATCGTCCATACGGTGGCCGTGTGATGGTCGTTGGTTTGGGAAAGCGCACGGAACGCAAGGACCAGTCGCCCGAGGCAGAGCAATTCTGGGCAATGTCTACAATGAACATCGGTGCTGGCAAATGGCAGGATGTTGTTCTCCCCATCAAGGGTAACGGTGGCATTGACATCTACAGCCTTGTAGTTGTCCCCGACTGCGAGTCGCCCCACAACTACACCGAGGATGCCATCTGCTATGTCGATGATATTAAGATAAACAACAACCCTGCATCTGAGTTTGTCTATGGCTATTATCAGATTGCTTTTGGTGAGGAGCAGACATATACAGGCAACGACCGTTTCCTCTCTGCTGTCAAACTGCAGGCTAACGGTGGCGAAACACAGGTGCTTGACTCTCCCACATCTCCAAAGACTGTGTACGTGAACCAGATAACCGACCAATTCTTGGCAAAGCCTGGTGAGACACTCACACCAAGTGTCGCCTACAACGGAAACTGGATGCACGGATATGCATACATCGATTTTGCAAACGACGGTAAGTTCCAGGCAACGATGAACGACGATTTGAGCATTGCCGATGGCAGCGACCTTGTTTCGTTCTCGTTCTATGGTGGTGCGGACAACGATAATGGCGTGAACAGTGCCGGTACATCAATCAGCGGCCAGAACCGTAACACACTTGAAATGCCTCCATTTACATTGCCTTCAGATATGGCTCATGGTGTTTACCGTATGCGTTACAAGGTTGACTGGAACTCTGTTGACCCCGCTGGTAACCTGGATCAGTCCAACTCTATTCTTAATAACGGTGGTGGCATCTTTGATGTCATGCTTAATGTTCATGGCGACTATGCTTATGTAAACGACGCAAACCGTAACGGTAAGGTCGTTGCTACCGAGAATGGAGCTGACCTTGTTACATACCAGACTCCATTCGGCCAGCCATTCAAGATAAAGATGGTTCCCGAGAACGGTTTCGAGTACAAGGGTGCAATCATCAAGTACGGTTACAACCTAAGCGGAGACAGCATTGTGCACGACAACGTACAGTGGCAGAAGGTGTTCTTCGAGCGTCAGCAGTTCGATGGCGAGGACTGCATTGTAATCCCTGCCGAGTATATGTGCGGCGATGTCGAGGTTGAGGGTCTCTTCATTGAGAAGGGTACATACGTTGAGCCTCAGGACCCAAACGCAACTAGACTACAAAGGTAGGTGAACTATCTGTGCAAAAATGGTGCATGCTGCGCCAGGTCATATGATGGATCTAGTCTATGTATGACGATGCATAATCTCTGCTAAACATTTTCAAAGTAATAGAATGTAGTTTGTAACTACTTTAATATATGATTCCCGGCAGCCGCGCGGCTGCCGGAAATTTCTTTGTAATATGTCCCCCCTGAACGTATATTGTCATGTTGGGCGAAGCAGAAACATCTATAAATATGTTTTTTATGCAAATATTCTGTAATAATTTTGTAATGCTATTTTCTTTTGTTTAAATTTGCCTTTAGATAATGCGGTTTATATAATCGCGAATCTGTCATCCCGACAGAGCGTAGCGACGAGGGATCTCAAACCATCGCGAAATAAGAGATCTCTCACATACGTTCGAGATGACAGACAGCAGAATACTAACCTTAAAATTTAAATACCAATGAACACAATTGTTTCTCAGTTCAACATTCAGGGCAATGTTGTAGAAGTAGCTCCTTTGGGCAATGGTCTCATCAACACCACATATCGCGTGAAGACCGAGGGCGCAGCCCCCGACTATGTATTGCAGCACGTTAACAACGCAATCTTCCCCGATGTGGACATGCTCATGAACAACATCGTAGCTGTTACAGAGCACATCCATGGCAAGCTCGTTGCTGCCGGTGCAACTGATATCGAGCGCAAGGTGCTCAAGTTCGTTCCTGCAAAGGACGGCAAGTACTACCACTTCGATGGCGAGAAATACTGGCGTGTAATGGAGTTCATCCCCGACACAGTGGGTATGACAGCCGTTACTCCCGAGACATCATACATCGTAGGTGAGACATTCGGTAACTTCCAGGCTATGCTTGCCGATATCCCTGCCGAGCTTGGCGAGACAATCAAGGATTTCCACAACATGGAGTTCCGTCTTCGTCAGTTGCGCGAGGCTGTTGCCGAGAACAAGGCAGGCCGCCTTGCCGAGGTTCAGTGGCTTGTTGACGAGCTCGAGGCTCGTGCAGAGGAGATGTGCAAGGGTGAGCGTCTGCACCGCGAGGGCAAGCTTGCAAAGCGCATTTGCCACTGCGATACAAAGGTTGACAACATCCTCTTCGACAAGGACGGTAACGTACTTTGCGTAATCGACCTCGATACAGTGATGCCAAACTTCATCTTCTCGGACTTCGGTGACTACTTGCGTTCAGCAGCCAACACCGGTAAGGAGGACGACCAGAACCTCGACAATGTGAACTTCAACATGGAAATCTTCAAGTCATTCACAAAGGGTTACTTGAAGTCTGCCGCTTCGTTCATCACACCGCTTGAGGTTGAGAACTTGCCATACGCTGCAGCATTGTTCCCATACATGCAGACAGTACGTTTCTTGGCCGACTACATCAACGGCGATACTTACTACAAGATTCAGTATCCCGAGCACAACCTCGTCCGCTCAAAGGCACAGTTCAAGCTGTTGCAGAGCGTTGAGGCACATCAGGCCGAGATGCAGGCATTCATTGCTGAGATTGTAAAGTAATAGAATTGCTTGAATAAGTATTATTGCGGTCAGCGCCAAGCACTGACCGCATTTTTTTATGCGCGTAAACAACTGTCCCTCTTTGAAGAGGGACGAGCGACATAGTCGCGGAGGGAGATGGAATAAACGCAGAACAACTGCTTTACATTAATGCGTTTTACCCCATCTCTACAAACTTGCTTCTCTCGGCCTTGCAAACAGGGCAAACCCAATCGGCCGGCAAATCCTCGAATGCCGTGTTGGCGGGTATCCCGCCCTTAATGTCACCAAACTCCGGGTCATATACCCACTTGCAAACCGTGCAACGGTATTTCTTCATCTTTTTCATGTTGTTTGAATTTGTTATCTTGTTGAAAATTTCTAGCCGTCTGTTTTCGCGCTATTATGTCATATCGACCGCATGGGAGATATCTCAATGTTCGCGTCAGTTTCACTTATGAATTTTTAGACATAAGAACAAAAGGGATTTTTGCCATATGATATGTATGTTGCAAAGTTTTACTTGCGACGATAAATAATTGAGGCTGAGACAAGAAGAAAATAGATTCTCGTCTTGCCTCTGTCACAATTATTTAAACTTGGAAATGAATTCCAAATATATATCACTATGGCATAAAGGCATAAGGTATGTAACCCTCAAGTTGTTGTTTGTTGTTAAGATTTGTTGCTGTCTTTTGTACTTCTGTTCTTCTGTCTTTTAAAACTTTAAACTATTACATTTTTCACTTTTAACTTTTACTAAGGTGCTCCTCTAAAGTAGGGGAGCTGTCACATAGTGACTGAGGGGTATTATTGCAAGCTGTGTGATTGAAACTTGCTCTCGCTCGCTGTGCAATCTGCAAGTAAACTTGTATTGTGCTCACTTAATCTCATTTTTCCACCACCGGCAAACTCTCTTTCCAACGCTGTGCATACGAATCGAGAATGCCGCGCACCTTTTGCCCAATGATGGCATAGTCATCCTCTTTCAGGTTAGCAAGCGAAACGCGTATGCTCCATTCGGGGCCGTCGAAACCGCCACCGTTGAGCACAACAAGCGAGGTCTCCGTAGCAAGGCGGAACACAACATCCAGCGGGCTGTGGTTAAGGCGCAGCCAATCCACGAAATCCTCGCCATAGAAACGCTTGCCCCACACGGTGAGGTCAATCTCGGAGTAGTACCCGGCACGCAATGGGTCGTCAACGAGTGTGAATCCCATATTCTCCCACAGCTTTGTAAGGCGTTTGTTTATTATTTCGAGCATTGCCTGGCGGAAGTTGTCGCCCTCGCGCTTGTCAATGATGGAGTAGAGTGCAAACAGCGTCATCTGCAACTGTTGCGGCAATGACAGGCCCGATGTGTGGTTCAGTGCCACCTGACGGCTGTCGGCAACCATTCGGTCAATGAAACGCATGTTCTCCACGTCGCTCCTTATACTGCCATAGCGCTGTTGCAGCTCGCTTTTGCGCTTGCGCGGCAGGCGTTTGAGCAGCGTGTCGAATATGTTGTCGCGGTGCAATGCTATCACTGCCGTACGCCACCCTGTGGCACCAAAATATTTCGAGAACGAATAGACGCACATCGTGTTGTGCGGCAGGCGTGCCATGAGCGACTGGAAACCGGGGACGTATGTGGCATACACATCGTCGGTAACAATCATCAGGTTGGGGTTCCAGCGCTCAACGATGTCCACAAGCTGGTCTACCGTCTTGCTGTCCATCGCATAGCTTGGCGGGTTGCTCGGGTTCACAATGAACAGTGCCTTATACTCGGGGTCGCGCAGTTTGTTGATGCCCTTTTCGCTGTATTGCCACAGGTGCAGCCCGTCGTCGCTCATGCGGTTTGCCGGTATCTCGGTCACCTTGTAGTTGTAGCGGTAGAGCTTTGGAATCTCAATGTATGGGGTGAATACCGGTGTCATCAGTGCAATGTGGTCGCCGCGCTCCAGCAAGCGGTTTTGCTGCAGGCTGTCGAATATGTAGCACATTGCAGCCGTGCCGCCTTCTGTGGCAAAGAGGTCAATCTCGCCTTGTGGCGGGCGACCGTTGCACAACTCCTGTGCTATGTAGTCATTTACGGCTATCTCGGTATGCGGCAATATGCGGTCGGGCACAGGGTACTGGTTGCCCATAACGCCCTCGGCCCATTCGTGGACCAGTGCATCGGCCTCCACATTATGCTCGTCGAGCATGTAACGGTAGCATTTATCGAGGAACAGCGCCCACTCCTCCTTTCTGTTCTCCTTGATGAACTGCTCAAAGCGCTCGGCAATGCCCTCCTTTTGCGGTATTCCGGCAATGCCCTCGGCGCGTTGCCAGTCGCGGCGGCACTCCTCGATGCCGAACTTGCCAAGTGCAAAGAAAGCCTCGCGCGGCAGTGTGGCAACCCAGTTTGGGTTTCCACGCCCTGCGTTCAGCATTGTATGCATCATCTTGCGTATACTCTCGTCGGCAAGCGCAATAAGACGGTCTTTCAGCTCAAAAGGGCTAATCTTCTCCATCTCCTTCTCAAAATTGCTCACCTCACTGTGGTCGTTCAAATAATGGCTCATAATATTAAAAGTTAAATAGTTAATCGTAAAATGTTAAAACGGAAATCTGAAAACGGAAAACTGAAATCTGCAAGTAAACTTGAATTGCGCTCGCTTAACCGCAGCTTTAACCTTTCCGTTTTCCGCTTTCACCTCGTCAACCTATCATCAGCGTCAGGAACACTCCCCAAAGTATCAGTAGAGTGTTGCCGACGGCGTATGTAATAGTGTAGCCCAGTGCCGGCGTTTCGCTACCAAGGCTCTCCTGCAGCGCGCCAATGGCGGCCGTGGTGGTACGTGCTCCGGCGCAGCAGCCAAGCGCTATGGCAGGGTGGAACTTGAACCACTTTACTGCAACCCACACGCCAAAGAGCAATGGCAACGATGTGGCAACAATGCCGGCCAGGAACAGTGACAGGCCAATCTCGCGGAATCCCTCAACAAAGCCCGGTCCTGCCGATATGCCGACAATGGCTATGAAGATGTTAAGCCCAAGATTGTTGAACACCCACAGCGCGCCCTCGGGTATTGCGCCCATTGTGGGGTGGTGTGCACGCCACCAACCGAACACCAAACCGGCTATCAATGCACCGCCGCTGCTGCTAAGGCTCAGCGGTACACCGCCAATGTGCAGCGTGAGTGTACCAATCACCGCGCCAATGAAAATGCCGATTGACATGAAAACCACGTCTGTAGCATTTGTGGCAGGGTCGGGGTAACCAATCTCCTTTGCCGCAAGCATAACGTCCACCTTCTTGCCCACAAGTTCAATCACATCGCCTGTGTTAAACTGCGTGTCGGCAAATACCGGTATGTTCACTCCCATGCGCTTGATTTTCTGTATCACGACACCATGCATATATGGCTGCCGGCGCAGTTCGCCAACCTTCTTGCCACCGAATGTCATGTCGCGCTTGTGTGAGTGCCCGGCAACAGTTGTTTTCATCACCATAACCGGGAAATCGAGCAGGGCAGGGTCATCAACCTCGCGCCCAATCCATTTCTCCTCGCCAATGGTATACTCGTATCGGCCGCTCAGCACCACCTCGTCGCCAAGGTGCAGCACCTCGCGCGGCCTCACATCATCAACAATGCGCTTGCCCTTGCGTATGCGCTCAACAAACAGCCGTTTCCCTTGCTGTTCAAAGAAGGCTTCAAGCTCCTTTACGCGACGTCCTTGAGCGAACCAGTCGTTCTCAATGGCATAACTGCGGAACTCCACCATTCGCTTTGCGCCCACAATGCCCGGCTTCTCGCTGTCATCACTGCCCATCTGCTTCTCAAGCTCGCGGCACTTCGCCTTCAGCTTGTCGACACCGCCAAGCAATTTTGGAGCCAGGCGCGCCAGAATCCACGCCGAACCCGCCGTGCCGAATATATAAGTCACAGCGTATGCAACCGGTATGATGTTCAGCGCCTTCTCCTGCTCGTCAGCCGGCAATCCAAGCCCGCGGATGGTATCACCCGCAACGCCAATCACTGCGCTTATGGTCTGCGAGCCCGACAGCAACCCCGCAGCCTCGCCCACATTGTAACCCATCACCAAGGCAATGCCCCAGGTAGAGAGCAGAATGAACACACACATGACAAAGGCAAAGAAAACCTGCGGCAAGCCCTCCTTGCGCAGTCCCGCAAAGAACTGCGGCCCCACCTTGTACCCGATGGCAAAGAGGAACATCAGGAACGCCACCTGTTTCAGCGGCCCCGGCGTTGGAATATTAAGTTGCCCAATGAGCACACCCACCAACAGCACACTCGTCACAATACCCAGGCTGAACCCCTTTATCTGAACACGCCCAATGAGGAAACCAAGCCCCAGCGTCAAATAAATCGCCAGCTCCGGATGCGCCTGCAAAAGATTAGTAAACCACTCCATAACAGTACAGTTTAATTTGAGTAGATAACACGCAAAGAATGCGTATGGTTTAAGGTTTGCAGGTAACAATACCGGTGAAAGCGAGTCAATAAATAGTTTTTTATGGGTTTTATGGAGAATAGGATAATTTTATTTATCTTTGCTATTAGTGAATTTTTAGGATAATGGAAGGTAGAAAAACTGACATACAGGAAATAACAGAGAAAATAGTTCTTTTTACTAAAGAACGTGATTGGGAACAGTTTCACAATGGCAAGGATTTGGCATTGGCATTGTCTATTGAAGCATCTGAATTAAATGAGGCTTTTCTTTGGAGTAGTGCAGATGATGTAGATATTGAAAAGGTAAAGGAAGAACTTGCCGATGTGATGAACTACGCTTTCTTGATTGCTAACAAATATAATTTTGATGTCAAGCAGATAATCCTTGACAAACTGAATAAAAACGCGCAGAAATATCCTGTAGATAAGTCTAAAGGTAACGCCAAGAAATATACCGAATTATGATTATATATCGTGAGTCAAAAAAAGGATTTGTCTGCGATGTTTTTAATGGAACAATTGCCGATGAGATTGACAGTGCCTTTGTTTCTCATTTAGGTAGACATACATCTCCTAATGAGGCTTTGTCGTGGAAGAACTCGATGATGCACATGTATAAGGTGGTAAATACGCCGGATATACCTGATGACTCAGAAATAGCGATTGAATATCAAATTCCTCTTACTTCGAAAAGAGTAGATTTTATAATTGCAGGCCAGAATAAGGACAAAAGAGATAATGTTGTAATTATTGAACTCAAGCAATGGGAGAGTGCAAAACTGACTTCTAAATCAGGCATTGTAAAGACTCGCTTTCAGTTTGGTGAATCTGAGGTTGCGCATCCTTCGTATCAAGCATGGTCTTATGCTGAAACATTATACAATTTCAACGAGACCGTTAGAGAGAATAATATACTTCTTTCTCCTTGTGCATTTCTGCATAATTATAATGATGATAATGTTATATCACATCCACAATACAAGGAGTATATTGATAAGGCCCCTTTATTTCTGAAGAGTGATGCGCAGAGGCTTCAGAATTTTATTAAAAGCAGAATCAAATACGAAACAAAAACTGGTATCGTGTGGATGATTGAGAACGGTAAACTGAAGCCGTCGAAGCAATTGGCCGATGCTTTGTGTTCTATGCTAAAAGGAAATCGCGAATTTGTGCTGTTGGATGACCAGAAAGTTGTTTATGAAACAGCTGTAGAGATGGCGAAAAAAGCGCAGACAGGCGAGAAACAGGTTCTCGTTGTTGAGGGCGGTCCTGGAACTGGAAAAAGTGTTGTAGCGATTAATCTTCTCGTCAATTTGACAAATATGGGTATTGCAACGCAGTATGTTTCAAAAAATGTTGCGCCGAGAGATGTATATCGGACAAAACTTTTAGGTAACTTTAGGAAATCATACATTAATAATCTCTTTACAGGAAGTGGGTGTTTTATTGAAGCACCAAGAAATACATTTGGGGCTTTGGTTGTTGATGAATCCCACAGGCTAAACGAAAAGTCGGGATTGTTTAATAACAAAGGTGAGAATCAAATTAAAGAGATTATTCGCGCTTCGCGTTTTTCTGTCTTTTTTGTAGATGATAGGCAAAAAATTCATATAAAGGATATTGGTTCAAAGAAGTATATAAAGGAACTTGCGGAAGCGGAAGGTGCAAATGTCTATGTAACACAGCTCTCTTCGCAGTTCAGATGCAATGGCTCGGATGGATATCTTAGTTGGATTGACAATGCTTTACAGATAAGAGAGACTGCTAATATCCGTTTGACACAGGAAGATTTTGATTTTAGAGTAATAGCTACGCCAAGCGAACTATTTGATATTATTAAGGAAAAGAACCGAAGTAACAATAAATCGAGACTTGTAGCTGGATATTGTTGGGATTGGAATAGCCAGAATAATCCGCATGAGTTTGATATTGTTTTCCCGGAATTCGGTTTCAGGAAGCAGTGGAATCTGAAGTCTTCAAATACCCCTTGGCTTATCGGAGAGGATTCTATTGAGCAGATTGGTTGTATTCATACATGTCAAGGACTTGAATTGGATTATGTTGGTGTTATCGTTGGAGATGATTTGCGGTATGAGAATAATAAGGTCGTTTCTGACGTAACCAAGCGCTCAAGCAACGATAGATCTGTTTTTGGATTTGGTCAAATGTTAAGAAATAATCGTGAAAGAGCTCTTGCAGAGGCGGATGAGATTATCAAGAATACTTATAGAACTTTGATGACTCGTGGAATGAAGGGTTGTTATGTTTATTTCTGTGACAAGGCTCTTGAGGCATATTTTAAATCTCTTTTGGCAGTTGCAATTACTGAAGAAGTCATTGAAGATGGTATAAGAATAGAACCAGATGTCAATGAGGAAGCAAAATTCATTGATTTTTTGCCATTGTATTCAATAAGAGCTGCCTGTGGATATTTCGGAGAAGGAGAAGATGTTGCTGAGGAAGGTTGGGTTAGAGTAGAAGGACTTGGTAGACTCAATCGCAATATGTATGTCGTTCAGGCTGTCGGTGACTCAATGGAACCATTAATTCAAGATGGTGATTATTGTGTTTTTAGAGCGAATCCAGCAGGCAGCCGTGAAGGTAAAGTCATATTGGCGCAACATCATAGCAAGTATGATCCTGATTATAGCGGTAGTTATTCAATAAAGACATATACAAGCAAAAAACGATTTGACAGTTTCGGAAATTGGCAACATGAGGAGATAGTACTACAACCAAAGAACCCTGATTATAATCCGATAATTATTAATGAGGATGATTCCGAGGATTTCCGTATAGTGGGTGAGTTTGTGGGGAAAATCTAAACTCTTTGAAGAACCATCATTCTATGGTAAAGTGATGGAGGAAATGGGAAGGGCGATGTATTTTAATTTGAAGAACGGCTCTAACGAGTAATTAACGGTAAATGTTTGAAATGTATATATATGCCCCAATGCTTTTTGTGTTGGGGTATTTCTTTTTATCAACATGTTTATAATTTTTCTATATTTCTATTGATATGGCTGCGTTGCGGTAGTATATTTGTGTAAGTGATAAAATAGGAAGATATGAACAGAATTATTATAGTTGGAAATGGCTTTGATTTGGCACATGGTCTTAAAACTAGTTATAAAGATTTTATAAATTGGTATTGGGATAATTGGTATAAAAAGATTCATAGAAGTTCGAACTTCTATGAAAAAGATGATTTGTGCGAAATCAAAGCTAAAGGTAGTTGTCTTTCTTCTTATTTTTATTTTTATTATAAAGATGGTAATAAGTATGAACAGATCAAGGATGTAATAAAAGAATATGCGATTTCGTTTGTACGTTCCCCTTTACTTGAGCGTATTTCTGAATCTATTGAAACAAAAGGTTGGGTGGACATTGAGGC
The DNA here is from genome assembly GCA_045634305.1 of Bacteroidaceae bacterium. GTDB lineage: Bacteria > Bacteroidota > Bacteroidia > Bacteroidales > Bacteroidaceae > HGM04593. The sequence goes on from JAZQZZ010000033.1 coordinate 11,273, forward strand.
GGATTATTATGGTATGCTTATTGAGTGTAAAGGGGTAAAAGAAGAAACTGAAAGCCTGAATAAGGATTTTGTGGTTGTTCAAGATTTACTTGTTGAATATTTGAATGAAATCCAGGAACAGAAAGTTAATGAGGAATTTATTTGCGAAGAAACCAAGAACGCAATTCTAGGTCCTATATTCAAAAAAGATATTGCTCTCTCTTCGATTGATAAATGGTATGGGTTTGTTCAGGGACGGCATGAAATAGAAGGCACCGAACTGACAAAGATTCTTGCTCCGTATGTTGATGCTCAGAATATTCATATTGTTCGTAAGGATATTCAAGACTTTGCCAATAAGAATTATGAGCGTTTTGTGGTGTCTGGAGAAGAACCTGTGCGTTGGCCTGATTACTTTTTAGTGCCAGACCGTATAATGCTTTTAAATTTCAATTATACTAAAACTGCTGATTTATATTTGCCAAAAAGTGGTAGATTTTTAGTAAATCATATTCACGGTGAACTATCAAAACCAGAGACAGTGATATTTGGCTATGGTGATGAGTCCGATGATGAATACAAGAAACTCCAGAAGATTAACGACAACGAGTATTTAAGGCACATTAAAACTAACCGATATTTGGAAACTCCCAATTACAGGAATTTGCTTTCGTTTATAGACTCTGCACCATTCCAGGTTTGTATAATGGGGCATTCGTGTGGATTGTCGGACAAAACTTTGCTTAATACCTTGTTTGAACACAAGAATTGCGTATCTATTAAACCCTATTATTATGTAAATGAACAGGGGAAAGATAATTATTTGGATATAGTTCAGAACATATCCCGCAATTTTACCAATCCGCAGTTGATGCGCGACAGGGTGGTGAACAAAACCTATTGCTCTCCGTTGCCGCAAAAAGACACAAAATAACATAAAGAAATCACCGGTCAATCTTTACTCGTTTCGGCGAATAATTGAGTTTTGTGGTTAAGGGCTCGGATTCGCGACCTTTACGGCATTGACAATACTTGCTTATCGCAACCCACGCGGTGCAACCTTTGCCTACACTGCGCGTGACCTATTGCTACAAGCATTGTCGACCTAACGGTTCCCAAGCCGAGGGGCGCACTTTAGGTAAAAACCATTGGTGCCAATCATGACGGAGCGCAGCGACGAGAGATTCATCTTCCATGCGGTTTATGTGGCATAAACACTGAAAATCTCCAATTTGTGTCAACATTTGTATTATTATCAATAATTTTGCAGTGTTTGTTGAATGTTGTGGGCCTAATCTTTTTTGTGAATGTAGAAAAAATGTTAACTTTACAATGGATACTAATGTGTCGATATATCATGCTACTAATGGATAAAAAGACGCAGAAATAGTATAAAATAATTAAACGTCGCTTTTTACTATGAAACACTTGAAATGCTTTTTGACTACATTGTTACTTGTATACAGTTGTTTTATAAGTGCTCAGGATTTTGAGGTGAATGGGATTTACTATAAGATAACGTCGGATATTGATAAGACAGTTGCTGTAGCGAGTTCTCCCAATGGATATGCCGGTGCCATTGTGATTCCGGAAACGGTCTATTATGGCGTAACCGTATATACTGTGAATGCGATTGATAATGATGCATTCTTTTCTTGTGGTGTAACAAGTGTAATAATGCCGAATAGTGTGACGAAAATTGGAAACGATGCATTCAATGGATGTAGTGGTTTGACTGAAATAACAGTTTCTGATTCTCTTGTGTCAATTGGAGACCGCGCGTTCGTTAACTGTACCGGTATAACAAGCATTGTTATACCGGATAATGTACAAAGTATTGGAATTGTGGCTTTTGCATATTGTAAAAAACTCTCAAGCGTAACAGTAAAGTGTAAGACTCCTCCTACTGCTAAATCTAATGCATTTCTGGACGTAAAAGCAACTCTTTATGTTCCATATGGTACAAAAGATTTGTATAAAGCAGCTGTCGGTTGGAATGTTTTTACCGATATTGTTGAAATGGAACCCGAAGTAATTGTAACCGAAGTTGTAATTACAATAAATGATTTCGGTTGCGGTACGTATTGCTCGGAATATGCTCTTGACTTCAGTGAGGTGGAAGGGATTAAGGCATACAGTGCAATTGGTTTTAACTCAAATACACAAGTGGTGACACTTGCAAGAGTTATGACAACTACGGCCAGGAGTGGCGTCTTTTTAAAAGGTGCCCCCGGAACTTACGTAGTGCCTATTATTGAGGCTTGCCACGACCATACATTGAATTTACTTGTGGGTACAATTGAGCAAACGGTGGTGAACAGTACTGCTGACGGCTATTCGAACTTTAAATTTACGATTGCCGAAGGCAGTGATGTCCCAATGTTTTATCCATTTATGGACAATACTGTATTCAGTGGCGGTAAGGCATATTTGCAGATACCGACAGCCTGGTTACCCAAGACTGCTCAAAAAACAGTGGGTGTGCGTTTTGACAATGGCGAGACAACCGGTGTTGATGAGGTGAAAGGTGAGAGCGGAGAGGTTAAAACTATATATGACCTTAAGGGGCGTGTGGTTGAAAGCCCAAGCAAAGGTTTCTATATTGTTAATGGTAAGAAAAAGTTCGTTAGGTGATTGGGGTTTATGAAAAAGAGATATGAAATGCCGACTATGGCCCTGGTTGAGCTTGAGACTGAGCCAATGATGAATGTTGCATCTACTGAAACGGGTGGTGCCGGTGTTGGTGATAAACCTGTCGGCGGCAACACGCCCGATTTCTCCGGCAGTAATCGTGGCATGTGGGGCGATTTGTGGAAATGAATTATGATTGTGTCTAAAAATGAGAAATTGAGTACATTTTATTGCCGTTATCGGCAAAAAAATAATGTAAAATCATTGCTTTTTTCTTAAAACGTGCCGATATCGGCAGGAAAATGCTATATTTGCATTGTTTTTAATGAATGAACTTGCCGATAGAAGGAGTGGGTATGGATTATATTTCGGTTACTGAATTTGCAAAGATGCACGGTGTAGCAGAGCGCACTGTGCGCAATTATTGTGCTCAAGGAAAGATTGACGGTGCGGTGCTTGTTGGCAAGACATGGAGTGTGCCTTGTGATGCAGTGTTACCACAGCGTGGTGCATCAAAGCGCAAGGCTATGCCGTTACTCATTGCTCTTAAGGAACAGAAAGATGCAGGCCTGAAGGGCGGTATATATCATCGCACGCAGATTGACCTGACTTATAATTCGAACCACATTGAGGGTAGCCGCCTGACGCACGAACAGACGCGTTTTATATTTGAAACAAACACCGTTGGTGTAGAGAATGACACAATACGTGTTGACGACATCATTGAGACGACAAACCATTTCCGTTGTATTAATTTTATCATTGACAATGCCGAGGTGCGTTTGAACGAGAGTTTCATAAAGAGGCTTCATGCGATGTTGAAGTCGGGTACAACTGACAGCAATAAGGATTGGTTTGCTGTGGGGGAGTACAAGCGTTTGCCGAATGAGGTGGGTGGTAATGATACCGTAGCTCCCGAGGATGTTTCACAGGCTATGCAGGCGTTGTTGAAAGAGTACAATGCCATAAAGAACAAGTCGTTTGAGGATATAATTGATTTTCATCAACGCTTTGAGGCAATACATCCGTTCCAGGATGGCAATGGCCGTGTGGGGCGCTTGATTATGTTCAAGGAGTGCCTGGCCTGTGGCTTTGTGCCGTTTATTATCACCGATGAGCTGAAATACTTCTATTATCGTGGCTTGCAGCAGTGGAATAGTGTTCGCGGTTATCTGCTCGACACTTGCCTCACCGCACAGGATAACTATAAGGCTCTGCTTGACTATTTCAGGATTGAATATTGAGAATGGCCGCAAACGGCTAATATGTTTCGGCTTGGACAGAAGAACACAAACCAACTATGTTGGTTACATAAGATTTTAAAATAAGATAAGCTGGGATTTACAGCGCGGTGATGTTTCTGTAACCTTTCTGCTATTGCATGAATGTCGTTCGGAAATCATATTCCCAATATGTAAAGTGTCAATCTGCATCAATGCGAGAACTTGTTTTCTCATTGTGGCAGATTGACTCTATTTCATGTCGCATAGTTTTACTGGCGACAAACATTCTCTATAGCAGAAAGGTCTTTTAACTTCATTGAACTTGCTTTTGCTCGTTGTAAAAACTCAAACAAGTTTGGTTTTTACTCGCTTACTCGCAACTTTGTTCTTTTGTTCTTATGTCTTAATATTTATATCAGATCCCTCGTCGCTGCGCTCTGTCGGGATGACACTTTGCAGGGTTTGTTAAAACATCTCCCTCCGCTTCGCTCGTCCCTCTTTGAAAAGAGGGACAGTTAATTACTTTCTTTACAATCCACTCCTCCTCTTTGCTAAGAGGAGGGGGACCGCTTGTGGTGGAGGAGATAGTGCTTGTGCGTTTGAATCTCCTTCCCGGCTTTGCCGTACTCCCTCTTTGAAAAGAGGGACAGTTTTTTAGATTGCGCAAGCGCACTCTGCCGGGGTGACACTTTGCAGGGTTTGTTAAAACATCTCCCTCCGCTGTGCTCGTTCCTCTTGGAAAGAGGGAGAGTTTTTAGGTTTACTGTTAAAGTATCAAATCCCTTAGCAATAGGATTTCGTTCTCGCTTACTCCGCGGGCGATGAGTGTTTCGCTGTCGTTCAGAATCTGTTCGGCGACTTTGTCGGAGCTGCCGCAGATTGCCTTTGCTTTTTCGTAGAACTCAATGGCTTGGGCGTTGTTATGGTTTACCCACTCTACGTGGCCGGCGTTTAGGTAGTCCTGGTAGCTTGCTGTTGGCATTGCGTGCAGGCGTTGGTAGTATGCGCGTGCCTGCTGGTCCTTGCCGGTGACGAATGAGCACCAGGCGATGGCGCGTGTGGCGCGCTGTGAGCCGGGCTTGAGGAACTCTACCTTGTAGAAGCGCGCGAAGGCCTCTTCGTAACGTTTCATTGTGGCGAAGCTTTCGCCTGTCTGCAACAGCAGCGAGATGTTCTCCGGGGCAAGTTCTTCGGCCATCTGGTAGTATGCCAATGCGTTGTCGAACTCGCCTTGCATGCGGTAGCACTGGGCAATGTGGCGCAGTGTCCACAGCGTGTCGGGCTTGACAATGTCGGCGCGTGTGTAGTAGTCGATGGCCTCTTTGTAGCGCAGTTCCTTCTGCAGGCAATAGCCCATCTCCTGGAAGAATTGTGCGTCGCACTCACCGTTCTTCTCGAACAGTTTGCCGGCATTGTATGCCTCGGCATAGTACTCCTTCTCCACAAGATAGCGGAATGTGCGCAGCACGGCGTTGCTGTCGCTGATGAGCGGTGCGAGTGCTTTGCTCTCGAGCAGGTTGAGCTGCATGGTGAACGGATCCTTGAACTCGTGACGGAAATTGGATACCTTGAAGAAACGGTAGAGGTCCTGTATGTACTGGTTGCTCTCAATCTCGGCCATCCGCTCCTTGTCGGCCATCATGTGGCTCTCGGCTTCGCTGACTGCGGCTCCTTCGTCACCGCCCAACTGGCCCATGAGCATGTCGCGCTGGTCGGTGGGGATGCGCTGTACTGTGAAGCAGAACGAGTATTTGTCGCTGTTGCAGAAGACGGGAGAGTTGCATATTGCGCCAATGAGTGTGTGAGCCTGATTGTCGTTGCCGGGGAGGATGTCGCCAATGCCGGGAACGTTCTTGTCGAAGGGACGAAGCCAGTTGCATATCTCGCTGAAGAAAGGGTAGTTCTTGAGTTGCGAGAAGGTGCTCATATAGACGTCGGCGCCTTCAATCTGCCATTTGGTCATCTCCTCGATCTTGCTCTTTATGCCATCCTCGTCCATCCACTTCTGCCACTCGGGGTTCTTGTCCTCGTCGTTCTCAATCTCCTTTAGGATGTCGATACTGAGCTTGCCGTTGAGCTTCTGCGAGTTCTTCATCATGGCCGGGATAATCTCCTCGCGCATCTTGCGGTCGATTTTCTGTGTTTCGCGGCAACGGAGCAACTGAATCTGTATTGTCTGTATGCGGCGCATGACGGTGGGGTTGTCGCGCAGGGTGTCGAGCGCGGCCTTGAGTGCGGGGTAGTGGGCAATGCGCTGCTCGTATTGGAACAGTGCAATTACAATGCCTGTGATGGCGCGCACGGCAAGTGTGCTGCAGTCGTTTATGGCTATATTGCAGAGAACTTCAATCTTCGTTGGCTCAAAGCATTTGAGCGTGCTCAGGGTGACGGCACTTACAACTGTTGCTCGGTCGGCAAGGTTTATTTCCTCGTCGCCGATGATGCTGTCAACAAGCTCGGCGTCACTCTTGCTCCAACCTGTGCTGCTCCAGATGGCGCTGAAGAGTTCGGACAACAGCCTTTCGTGCTCCTGTGACAGTTGCAGGCGCACGCTCTTGCACTCGTTTGCCGGCAGGCTTTCGGTGACGGCAAAGTTTGCGGCGTTCTCCTTGAGCCTGTCATATATGCCGCCAAGTGCAGCAAGGTTTCTGTATTTGCGGCGCATTTGGCAATAGACCTTTGTGGAGTGCTCGGTGAGTCTGGAAACGGCAATCTGGTCGTTGATGATGTAGCAACGTCCAATGAGCTCGGCATGCAGGCGCTCCCTGTCGGGGTCGGGCATTCCCTGGCGCATGTAGTCGAGCATATAACTGTATGCTGTCTGCATCTCGGTGAAGCGTGTGCGCAACTCCCAATCTTGCAGCTGGTCAATGCCCTCGGCCAATGTATCAATGGCCTGCTTGAGTCTTTTCTCGTCGAGCAGGGTTGCAACCTTGAGCTGTATGTCTGTAATCTGTCTCTCTTCCATCTGTCATTTAATAAAATAAACAGCGTGCGCGGGCACGCTGTTTATTGATTTTTATTTAAGCGGTAAATTATTCGCCCTTGATAGCAGCAACGCCTGGGAGAACCTTACCCTCGATTGCCTCGAGAAGAGCACCACCACCTGTTGAGATGTATGATACCTGGTCGGCCATACCGAACTTGTTGATACAAGCTACAGAGTCACCACCACCGATGAGTGAGAATGCACCGTTGGCAGTTGCCTTGCCGATAGCCTCGGCGATAGCGCGTGAACCTGCTGTGAAGTTGTCGAACTCGAACACACCTGCAGGACCGTTCCAAAGGATAGTCTTTGCGTCAACGATAGCGGCAGCGAAAGCCTCCTGAGCCTTTGGACCTGCGTCCAAGCCCTCCCAACCTGCAGGGATAGCCTTTGCTGGGCAAACCTGTGTGTTGGCGTCGTTAGAGAAGTCATCGGCAGCAACGCAATCCTCGGCAAGAACAAGGTTTACACCCTTTGCCTTAGCCTGCTCCATGATGCTGATAGCGAGGTCGAGCTTGTCGTCCTCAACGATTGAACGGCCGATTTCGCCACCCTGAGCCTTAGCGAATGTGTATGTCATACCACCGCAGAGGATGAGGTTGTCTACCTTGTCCATCAAGTTCTCGATGATACCGATCTTTGTAGAAACCTTTGAACCACCCATGATAGCGGTGAAAGGACGCTTGATGTCTTTGAGGATGTTGTCAACACCCTGAACCTCTTTCTCCATCAAGTAACCGAGCATCTTGTTGTCTGCATCGAAGTAGTCAGCGATAACAGCTGTTGATGCGTGACGACGGTGAGCTGTACCGAATGCGTCGTTGATGTAGCAGTCTGCGTAAGAAGCGAGAGTCTTTGAGAACTCCTTCTGTGACTCCTTCATAGCCTTCTTTGCGTCGTTGTATGCAGGATCCTCCTTGTCGATACCTACTGGCTTGCCCTCCTCCTCGGGATAGAAACGGAGGTTCTCGAGCATCAATACCTCGCCTGGCTTCAATGCGGCAGCAGCCTCGGCAGCCTTTGCGCAGTCGGGAGCGAACTGAACAGCAACACCCAACTTCTCTGAAACAGCGTCAACAATCTGGCTCAAAGAGTACTTTGCGTTAACCTTGCCCTTTGGCTTGCCCATGTGTGACATGATGATGAGAGCACCACCGTCAGCAAGAACCTTCTTCAATGTGGGGAGAGCACCGCGGATACGTGTATCGTCAGTGATTTTACCCTCCTCGTTCAAGGGCACGTTGAAATCAACACGAACGATTGCCTTCTTACCGGCAAACTGGAAATTGTCAATTGTCATGATTGAAAATTTATTTAGTTAATAAAATCAGTCTTGTTTGTAAATTACTGCGAAGATACAAATTTTCAATAAAATAATAGTTCTTTTTTAAATAATTATCTAATAGTGGGCGCTTTTTTTTGATATTCGCGACAAACAGCTGTCAAGCCGCACTTGTCGCACTTGGGCGACCTTGCCGTGCAGACGTAGCGGCCGTGCAGTATCAGCCAATGATGTGCCTTGGGAATAACATCGTGTGGCAGGTATTTCATCAGCTCCATCTCGACGCTGTAGGGGGTGGTGCAGCGCTTTGGTACGAGCCCTATGCGGTGGCTCACGCGGAATACGTGGGTATCTACTGCCATTGCGCTCCTATCCCATACTACGGAGAGGATTACATTTGCCGTCTTGCGCCCCACACCGGGCAGGGTGGTGAGCTCCTCGAGCGTGTCCGGTACTTCGCCACCAAAATCGCTGCACAGTTTCTGTGCCATGCCCACAAGGTGTTTTGCCTTGTTGTTGGGGTAGGAGACGCTCTTGATATAGTTGTAGATTTCGTCGGGATGTGCCTGTGCCATCTCCTGTGCATCGGGGTAACGTGCAATCAGATCGGGGGTGACCATGTTTACACGCTTGTCGGTGCACTGCGCCGAGAGGATGACGGCTACCAGCAGGTCGAACGGGTTGGAGTAGTTGAGCTCCGTCTCTGCAACCGGCATAGCAACCTCAAAATATTCTATTACCTTATTATATAGCTCTTTCTTTTTCATAGTATCTCTTCAATCCTTGCGAAATTACTTTTTAATTGCATCTTTTCAAAACGAAAGCTGTGAAAAAGTGTTTAACGGTGTGGATTGTGCTCAAATAGGGATATTCCTCCTTCTTTGTAGGACTTTTCCCTGTAAATACGTCTCTATTGAATATATTTTTGTAATAGAGACAGAATGGATGGTGCCAGTTGTAAAGAGTGCCGTGGCATTCAATTGTGGTAAAATAATTCTGTTAAGGGGTGGGTATTTATGTTTGAATAGACTATATTTGCGTTCGAGGATAATATTAACCGATTATAAATGATACAATTATGAAAAAGACACTATTACTTTTTGCGTTTATGGCGTTGCCATTCCTGACTTTTGCACAGGAAGTGGAGCCGGGTGATACAGAACTGCAGGCTGTTGAGCAGGAAAATGTTGTAGAAGAACAACAGCATTACATGTATAATGTCGTAATTTTTGCCGGCAGTATGAACAATGAAGGCTTTGATGTTGAGATTGACGATGGAAAGGATATTAAGAAACTGAAAGGCAAGGATGGAAAGAAAATTAAATTCAAGACACCGGCTGCTGCATTGATGTATTTTATCTCCGAAGGATGGGAACTGCATTTGAAGGGTGATGCAAGCAATCCGAATGATTTGAAAATGACATATTGGGTTATTCGCAAGCCTTGCACAAAGGCTGAGTTTGACAAGGCTGTAAAGGAAGGAATAAAGTAACAGTTAATGATTGATACAAATAGTGATGGCGACCGCATGGTCGCCATCACTATTTGTCTTATACAATGAATTCTCTTATCTCGCAGCTGCAAAACAGGAGGACATTTAGTATCCTGGGTTCTGTGTTAGATTTGTATTGTATCTAATTTCGCTTTCAGGTATTGGCATCAATATTTCGTGCTCTTTGCAACCTGTAACTTGTTGCGCCTTTCCTGTCCTTTTTAGCATTGCCCAATAACCGTATGTGGCGTTCTCCTGGTGTTGCCATAGTTGCAAGGCTTCTTCAGTTTCGCCAAGTGCCTCCTTCTTGAGCAGAGTTGTCAGCTGCGCGGTGTATAAAGGAATGGCATTGCCGAATATCGCTTGATAATCTTCAAATGTTCCTCCAACAAGTGATAGTGAGAAGGTGGGTTCACCGCTTTCGAAAAGAGATAATGCCATATTGTTGTTGCCTCTTGAGAGATTTATTTCTCCCTTGATCGCCAACAGTGTCTCATAGTCAATACGGTAATCGTAGTTGCTGTTTCCGCCCTCTTTTATTCTGCCATTCTCTCCAATCTCACTAATCTCGCCCAAGATGTTGTCAAAAATCTGTTCTTTGTCGAGAATTTGGTAAGTGGCAGTCGCATCGCCGTATATTACCGTGGTTATATAAGGTGCCTTTCCCCAAAGGTGTGCAATATTATAATAGGCGAAACAGCGTAATGCCTTTGCTTCGTTAATGTAATTTGCATATTCATCGTGTGCATGCTTTATGATAAGATTGCACATGTTGATTGCCGAGTATGCTGCCTGCCAACAATCTGCAACCTCTTGAGATGTCGCACTGATTGTCCTTGGGAAACCGTATAGGTCTTTGCCCGTGATTCTTATTGTCTCCAGGTCCAACTGTTTTGCGGTAAACTCTATTAGCCGTATGTATGTTGCCGCTGTGGCGGCAAGGACATCTTCTTCGCTTTGCCAGAAGGATTCTTCTGCAACAATGTTGTCGGGTTGTGTTTCGTCAACTTCTCCGGAATTGTCGTCTCCTCCACCATTCTCCTCTCCGGAATTGTCGGTTGAATTGTTGTCCTCTTCACAGCCTTCCCCTCCATTGTTGTTGGTGTAATTATTTTCAATGTCGGCTTGCAGTGTCTTTATCTTTGCTTCATCACCATTGTATCTGGTAAACAGATAAATGTCATCAGCATTTGCGAAGGATAATGTCTTTCCGGTAATTGTTATGTTGCCACTTATAGCATCCTCGCCATCCATCTTCATTATTAAATAATCATTGGCGATAGTGTATAGCAAGGATTTTTTACGGACGGTCCAAGTGTTGCTGTATGTGTAGAATGTAGCATCTCCTGTTCCGGATTCATCAATTCTTACAGATGTTATATTATTGTCTGTTGTATTGTACCAATAACCGACAATCTGATTGATGTTGCTGTCATTACTTGAATCGTTGCACGATACAGCAGAAAACAGTAAGGTCAGTAGTAACGTGTGTACTAAAAAGGTCCTAAACATATTTTCGTATGTTTCTATACAATGAATTCCCTTATCTCGCAGTTGCCGAAGAGGGTGACATCGCGGTGGGTGACTCCCTTTATCTCCGCTTCCATGATGCGGCAGAAGAATCCGTGGCTGAATGCGAGGATTTTCTTTCCGGGGTACTCGCGGCGCACCTTGTCCAGGAACTTGTGGGCGCGTTCCTTCATTGACTCCTCGGTCTCTACGGTATCGTTGTAGACGGCGCCTTTAATTGGGGTACCGGCGAGGTTGCCCAGGTCGCGTTCGCGAAGCAGGGGTTCTTTGATGAAGGTGCATTCAATGCCTTCGAGTGCAATCTCTGCTGTGTCGAGGCAACGTTTAAGGTCGCTGCAGAGTACAACATCGAACTCAAGCTCGGCAATGCGTGGGCGCAGTGAGTGTGCCTGTTCAATGCCAAGTTCCGAGAGGTGCCCGGGTGTCTGTCCCTGGAACAGGCCTTTTGAGTTCTCTATTGTCTCGCCGTGGCGAGTCATGTATATGGTTGTAGCCATAGCGTTGATGGGATTGTCGTTCGTGTCGGTGAGCATGCTGGATTATACAAGATCCTTCGCTATGCTCAGGATGACAATTGTTGTTCTTTAGTTGGCGCTCTCAAAGAGTTTGAGGAAACGTACGTCGTTCTCGCTGAAGAGGCGAAGGTCCTTCACCTGGTACTTTAGGTTGGTGATGCGCTCGATACCCATACCGAATGCGTAGCCCGAATATACCTTGCTGTCGATGCCGCAAAGCTCGAGTACGTTGGGGTCAACCATGCCGCAACCCAAAATCTCAACCCAACCGGTATTCTTGCAGAATGGACAGCCCTTGCCACCGCAGATGTTGCAGCTGATGTCCATCTCGGCGCTTGGCTCGGTGAATGGGAAGTATGATGGGCGCAGACGTATCTTGGTGTCCTTGCCGAACATCTCCTGTGCAAAGAGAAGAAGCACCTGCTTGAGGTCGGTGAACGATACGTTCTTGTCAATGTAAAGACCCTCCAACTGGTGGAAGAAACAGTGTGCACGGTAGCTGATGGCCTCGTTGCGGTATACACGGCCCGGAGCGATGATGCGGATTGGGGGCTGGCTTGTTTCCATCACGCGGCTCTGTACGCTACTGGTGTGTGTGCGCAGGATGATGTCGGGGTGTGCCTCAATGAAGAATGTGTCCTGCATGTCGCGTGCGGGATGATCCTCGGCGAAGTTCATTGACGAGAATACGTGCCAGTCGTCCTCGACCTCAACACCGTTTGCAATTGAGAAGCCCAAGCGTGCGAAAATGTCGACTATCTCGTTCTTTACAATTGACAATGGGTGGCGTGTGCCAAGCGTTGTGGGGTAGGAGGGGCGTGTGAGGTCAATCTCGCACTGTGTCTCCTCCTTGTTTTCAATCTGCTCCTTGAGAGCGTTGAAGTGATCCTGTGCCGCGTTCTTCAATTCGTTGATCTTGACACCTACCTCGCGTTTCTGCTCGGCGGGTACTTCGCGGAACTCGGCCATGAGGCCGTTGATGATACCTTTCTTGCTCAGGTATTTGAGGCGAAGTGCCTCCAGTTCCTCAGCATTAGTGGCTGTTGAAGCTGCAATTTCCTGGAGCAAACCGTTTATTTTTTCTATCATAATGGTGTTCTTTTTATAATAATGTGCAAAGGTAAACAAAAACGGCGTAAAAAACGAAATAAAAAGGAATAATATCTTTTTTTGTCGGGGTGTGATAAAATCTGTGAAAATGTTTTGACATTGGATAATTTTTTTTCAAATTTGCGTGGAATAGCGAGTTTGAGTTGTCATGCTTTTGAATATGCATGCGACATTTCGCTGATGATGTAAAAAATAGGTTGCCTTATGGAATTGGAAATCAAAAAGATTGATGAACAGGTCGAGGAGTTGCTCGGGCGTCTTGCCCGCCGTTTTTCGGCCGAGGATATACAGCGCATCGGTGATGCCTATGCTCTTGCACGCGAAGCACACAAAGAACAGCGCCGCAAGTCGGGCGAGCCATATATCATGCACCCTGTTGCAGTGGCAAGGATTGTTGCCGAGGAGTTGCGCTTGGGAGCCAACCCCATAATAGCGGCTTTCCTGCACGACGTGGTTGAGGATACTCCTTATACCGTTGAGGATATTAGCGAACGTTTCGGCGACGACGTGGCTTTCTTGGTGAATGTAGTGACAAAGAAGAAAAAGAAGAGCACTGCCAAATCGTCGAGCCAGATAGACAATTACAAGCAGATGCTCGACTCGTTGCACTACGATATCCGCGCGCTGCTCATAAAACTGTCCGACCGTCTGCACAATATGCGCACGCTTAATAGCATGCGTCCGGACAAGCAGATGAAGATTGCCGGCGAAACGGACTACTTCTATGCCCCGCTGGCTCATCGTCTTGGACTCTATTACATCAAGCGTGAGATGGAAAACCTTTCATTCCGTTACCGCTGTCCGCGCGACTATGCGTATATTGAGGAGCAACTTGCGAAGGACCTTAAAGAGCGTGAGCCCGGGCTGAAGGCCTTTATGTTTGAGATTGAACGCCTGTTGGAGAACAACGATATCCTGATGGCGCGCACCGAGGTGTATTCACGTGGCCCTTACAGCGCATGGCGCAAGATGAACAGCAGCGGCTGCGACTTCAAGCATGTTGAGGGCAAATACTACATACGTATCATTTACCCGAACACGCATGACTACTCCGAGAAGGATATGAGCCTGAAGATTTATTCAATCCTCACCGACCGTTTCAAGGAGAAGCCCGGCAGTGTGGCAAACTACATTGACTCTCCTAAGGAGAACGGTTACCAGAGCTATCACGTGAAGCTGCTCACACCGCAGGGAACATGGGAAGAGGTACACATATCGTCGGAGCGAATGATTCGCAAGTCACAGTTCGGTTGTATTGCCGAGAGTACAGAGACCAACATCACCAACTGGCTCGAGAAATTCAAGCATGTGTTGCAGGAGATGGCAACCCGCGGTAAGGAGGTTGAGTATATGGACGGCGTGACATCGTCGTTCTACAATGACGATATCGAGGCGTATACCCCCGATGGCAAAGGTGTTATCTTGCCAAAGGGTGCTACAGCGCTCGACTTTGCTTTTGAAATACATAGCGAACTTGGTCTGCATGCCCACTATGCCCGCATCAACGGCCAGCTTTGTTCGGTGAAGACCGAGCTTGAACGTGGCGATGTGGTGCAAATTGGTACAAACGGGAGCATTGCACCCAAACGCGACTGGCTTGAGCATGTATCGACTTTTAAAGCAAAATCACATATAAACAGTTTCCTCAACAAACAGCGTAAGTTACAGTTCTGCCGTTGCGAGCATTGCCGTCCGTTGCCGGGTGACGAGGTGATAGGTTTCAAGAATGCCGATGACACAATCTCCATACACCGTCGTGACTGCAAGGTGGCAATACGTCTGGCATCGCAGCGTGGCGATGATATCGTTGCCGTGAATTTTGAGGAGGACCGCGAATTCCTCTATCCCGTGAAGATTGATATTGTGGTCATTGACCGCAATCACCTGCTTATTGACCTTATAGATTGTATTACGAACAAGTTGCAACTCTCATTAACACGTATCTCGACCGAGAGCCGCGACTCCATCGGTTATTGCTCAATGGAGTTCCCGGTACACTCGTCGGCCGAGTTACAGGAGGTGATAGACAGCATCTCGCGCATAGATGGTGTTGAAGAGGTGAAACAGAGTGTAGAGACAGATAATCAATAAACATTTATTAGACAATATTTTATGAAAAAGACATTACTTATGACAATGTTTGCGGCAGCACTTTCATTCACTGCCTGCAACGACGATTTGCAATTGAAGAATCCCGAGACTCCACAGACTCCTGATTTTGAACTATCGCGTGCCACATTCCCCGAGGATGACGGCTCACCAGTTGTTCCCGGCAAGGGCCCTCAAGAATATGTTGCAAGACTGCTGCAGAGTGTAAATGCCGTAGAGGCTACCGACACGCTCGGACGTGCGAACATCACTCCCCAGCAGTATGCCGAGATAAAGGCTTTTGCCGATGAACTTGTGAAGGGTACAACAACACAGTACGATGCATTCATCAAGTGCTATGAATGGGTGAGCCAGAATGTGAAATATGAAATGAGCGACAATGACCCATATGCGGTTTTCATCAATCGTAAGGGTGTGTGTCAAGGTTATGCGAACCTCCTGTTCATAATGCTCCACAGCCAGGGTATACCTGCTTGCGTGACTAACGGATTCCACAGTACTATTGGCGGCCACGCGTGGAACTATGCCTGCCCCGATGGCAAGTGGTATGTTGCCGACCCTACAAATCCTTGGGATGGAGGTCCTTGGGGATACAGGGCATTAGGCTCTTATGCTCACCTTATCCCATTGTCGCTGGACATAGTGTTCTACAAGGAACAGGGTTGCTGGTTCGATTTCAACGGCGGAAACTTCAATATTTGCAAGATTGAAAGTGATGAGTCTACGTTCACGGTTCCTTTCAGTGCTGCCGGTTATCAGGTAGCATCATTCAACCCTACAGTGTCCCTTCCATCATCAATCAAGGAGGTATACATTGGCAAGAATATTAAATCACTTGGTGAAAGCCCAGTAGGTCTTTCGGTCTATGCACCCCATTTGGAGGCTGTGCACATTGACCCTGCAAACACTGCTTTTGCAAGCTATATGGGAGCCGTTTATCGCCGAAACGGGAACGAACTTGATTTGCTTTATATCCCTGCAGCGATGAAGTGTCTGGAACTTATGCCAATGGAGACTATCTACAAGAATACAGTATATTATCACGACGGTGTTGAGGTGCTCATTGTAGCTCCGGGTACAAAAAAGATTGAGGCATGGGGTATTGAGCGCTGTCCTAACCTGAAGATAGCCTACGTTCCCGAGGATGTTGAGATTGCAAAGAATGCATTTGCCGATGTGCACCCCGATTTCCAGATTATACGTGGTGACTACACTAACATCCCCGAGGTTAGAGAGTGATTAATATTGTTTAGAGTTTAAATGAACAATTAATTTATATGATTATGAAAAAGTTATTTGTATCAGCTTTTGTGGCGTTGTCTATGTTTGCATTTGTTGCTTGTGAGTCAAACCCTGCAATCAAGGCAACCCAGAAATTCCTCGACGAACCTACACTTGAGAATTTTACTGCAATTCAGGATATGGAAGATAAAATGAGTGAGGCAGATATCAAGGAGTATGAGGAATGGGTTAAAGAGAATGGTGAGGAACTGAAAGATGCAATTCGTGAGATGAGCGGATTTTAATGATATTTTCAGTTTTATAAAAAGCAGTGAATCTTCGAAGATTCACTGCTTTTGTTTATCTCTCCTTTTATTGTATTTGACAAACCACGTTTACCGCACCCCACGCGGTACCACTTGCGCGGTACTTCGCGTGACTAATTGCTACGTGCTTTGTCGAATTTATTCTTTTGTTGAATTTGATAACATACATTTATTGTGACCCACGCGGTACTTACTTGCGCGGTACTTCGCGTGACTAATTGCTACGTGCTTTGTCGAATCTATTCTTTTGTTGAATTTGATAACATACATTTATCGTGACCCACGCGGCATGAGTTGCACCCATGCTTCGCAGTTCTCTTTTAATTTGACAAACCACGTTTATCGCACCCCACTCGGTACCACTTGCGCGGTACTTCGCGTGACTGATTGCTACGTGCTTTGTCGAATTTGGAATCATAATTTAATTATGATTCCAAATTTCCCAGGAGGCGAGTGCCTGCAGGTACCACATTTCGTAACCGCTTTTGGTCACCGCGCCCTGCGCTGCGCCTTTCTGCAAGAAGAGGGTATTCTCTGGGTTGTAGACAATGTCATACAGCAAGTGCTCTTTGCCAATGTGGTGGTAGGGTATGTCGGGGCATTGGTCGACGCCGTGTCCTACCATTCCAAGCGGTGTGCAATTGACTATCACCGTGTGGCTTTGCATGATATCGGGGGTGATATCCTCGTATGCAATAGCTTTTTCGCTTGCCTTGCGCGATACCTGTTGCACCTCAATGCCCAACTGCTGCAGGGCATAGACAATAGCTTTTGATGCGCCGCCAGTGCCAAGCACTAAAGCTTTTTTATGACCGGCGCCGAGCAATGGCCCAATGGAACGTGAGAACCCTATGACGTCGCTGTTGTATCCCCAAAGCTGTGCCTTGCCTTCATTGTCGCGTGTCACCTTCACCACATTTACGGCATTGATGGCCTTGGCCTCGTCGCTGATGCCTGCAAGGTGTTGCATTACATTGAGTTTGTGAGGAATGGTCACGTTGAAGCCGCAAAGTTCGGGGTGTTCTTCAATTATGCGTGGCAACACGTCGGTACTCTCTATTTCAAAAGGAATGTAGCGTGCATCGATGCCTTCGTCCTCGAACTTCTTGTTGAAGAATTCCGGTGATGCCGACTGTGCAAGCGGGTAGCCAATTATTCCGTATAGTTTCATTTTGTTGCAAGATAGAATGTACATATTCCACCTGTGAAGCGGTGGAACTCGACTTTGCTGAATCCGGCTCTTTCCAATGCACTCTGTAATACTTCGCCTTGCGGAAATGCCGCAATGGAGTCGGGGAGGTAGCGGTATGCTTTGGCATCTTTTGAGAATAGCCAACCAAGTAGTGGCATTATACAACGTGCATATATGGGGAACAGCTGTTTCATAGGGAACTTGACCGGTGTTGAGAGTTCAAGGATTGCCAGATGACCGCCTTTGCGCAGCACACGCTGCATCTCGCCCAATGCCTTGTCAAGTTCCTGGAAATTCCTGATGCCGAACGATGATGTCACGGCGTCGAAACTCTCGCTTGGGTAGGTGAGGGCCGTGCAGTCCTCCTTTTCAAAGACAATGTTGTTGACGCCACGTTTTCTGCACTTTTCGCGTGCAACCTGCATCATTCCCTCCGAGATGTCGCAGCCAATGATGCTCTCGGGCTTCAATATCTTCTCTATGAGCAGTGCCAGGTCACCGGTACCAGTGGCAATGTCGAGCACTTTGCGCGGAGCAAAGGGCTTTAAAGCGGATATGGCGCGTTTGCGCCATATCCTGTCTATATTCATTGATGCAACATAATTGAACTTGTCGTACTCTGGTGCAATGTTGTCGAACATCTCTTCAATCTGTTCGGCCTTCTCACCTTCGTTGCGATAAGGCTTCAATTCTTCGTGCTTGTAGCTCATTTATCCAAGATAGTTTTTAACGTTCTCTTCAATACGTGTGTGGATGTCCTCACACTCCTCCTTTACGAACTTCTCGCCGGTTATGTTCTCATAGAGCTCGATGTAACGGTTGCTGATGCTCTCTACAATCTCGTCGGTCATCTCTGGAACCTGCTGTCCCTCCTTGCCCTGGAAACCGTTGTCCATGAGCCACTCGCGTACGAACTCCTTTGAAAGCTGCTTCTGTGGCTCGCCCTTCTCGAACTTCTCCTCGTAACCCTCAGAGTAGAAATAGCGGCTGCTGTCGGGGGTATGGATTTCGTCCATCAGGTAGATTGTGCCGTTGTGCTTACCGAACTCGTACTTTGTGTCAACGAGGATAAGGCCGCGCTCGGCAGCAATTTCTGTGCCGCGCTGGAAGAGGGCGAGTGTGTACTTCTCGAGCAATGCATACTCCTCTGGGGTTGCGAGACCCTGTGCAAGAATCTCCTCCTTTGAAATGTCGGCATCGTGCTCTCCAATCTCTGCCTTTGTTGTTGGGGTGATGATTGGCTCCGGGAACTTCTGGTTCTCCTTCATGCCCTCGGGGAGCTGCACGCCGCAAATTTCGCGCACTCCGCTCTTGTAGGCACGCCATGCCGAACCGCAAAGGTAGCCACGTACAATCATTTCAACCGGGAATCCCTCGCACATCACGCCAACGGTTACCATAGGGTCGGGAGTTGCGAGTTTCCAGTTGGGGCAGATGTCGGTTGGGGCATC
>JAZQZZ010000034.1:0-63087 GCA_045634305.1 Bacteroidaceae bacterium
TACCATAATTGGTATGAACATAATTGATGGAATAACCATCTTCAAGCATATGCATATATTTTAGCAATGCTGAATAATCGTGTTTCTTACGCATAAAATAAACCCCAAAAGTTTTTTGTCTAACTTTTGGGGTTCACTTCAAATTTGCCACCCTGTAACTATTTCAAATGTCATTCTGAACGAAGTAATTCGCTTTTTTTAATATTTATTTACAGCTATTCTTCTTCATGAAATCAATAATCTCGCTGATGTAACCGAACGCCATACCAACGACTGTATCGGCTGCGCCGTAGTAGACAGCCACCTTGTCGCCATCGTGGAGTGCAGCGCATGGGAACACGACATTGGGCACATCGCCGGTAAGTTCATAAGGTGCTGCAGGAGCAAGCAGATAGGGCTTTGTACGATAGAGCACCTTAGACGGGTCGTTCTTATCGAGCAGAGCTGCACCCATAGAGTAACGGAAACCATTGCAGGTGGTGATTACGCCATGATAGAAGAGCAACCAGCCCTCATCGGTGAGAATGGGCACAGAACCGGCACCAATCTTTGTACATTGCCATGCACTCTCGGGGAACGGAGTCACTTTCATAACGCAACGGTGCTCACCCCAGTATTTCATGTCAGGGCTGTAGCTGATGTAAATGTCGCCGAAAGGAGTGTGACCGTTGTCACTCGGGCGGCTGAGCATGGCATACTTGCCATTGATTTTCTGTGGGAACAGCACACCGTTACGGTTGAATGGCAGAAAAGCATTCTCGCACTGGAAGAACTCCTTGAAATCGAATGTATAGGCAATTCCGATTGTGGGGCCGTGATAGCCGTTGCACCATGTAATCCAATAGCGGTCCTCTATCCAGGTCACGCGCGGATCGTATTTATACTCAGACTCTATCATTTCGGTATTGCCGGCCTTGAACACTATCGGTTCATGCTCAATCTCCCAGTTGATACCATCCTTGCTGAAACCGGCAAAGATATTCATCTGGACAGCCTTATTGTCGCAACGGAATACGCCCGCATAGCCATCACCAAAAGGTACAACAGCGCTGTTGAATACACTGTTTGAAGTAGGGATTGCATAACGGCCTATAACAGGGTTCTTTGAGTAGCGCCACATAACATCATTGCATCCTTCGGGGCGCTCTTCCCAAGGCATAGTAATTTTCTCGTTCATAATCTATACTGTTTTGTTCGGTTGTTTTTGTCAGTTACCACCGCGAAGATAATAATTTTATATCAAGAAAGAATATTTGGAGAAAAAAACTGTACATTTCACTTGAAAGAGAAAGAAAATACAAAATGTCAGAATTATCAAATATTCTGCAACCAAATGCAAGTTTTTCATACATTTCCGTTAACATTAAAAACGCACTAAATGATTCAAAACGACAAAATACGAAGTGTCGGACAGCAAAAAAAATAGCAAAAACAAGCAAAAAATCACTTTTTTTCAGCTATTACGGAAATTTTTCCTTAATTAGTTTTGGGTATTAAATAAAAAGACATATATTTGCATTGGGAGAACTTCGGCAATTTACGTCATAGGGTGCCGAAAGTGCTCAAAAAAGTGAAATAATAAGAAACGTTAACTAATAATTTATTTTTAGAATTATGGCAACATTAGATCTTACCAAGTATGGTATCACCGGTGCTGTGGAGATTCTTCACAATCCTTCTTACGAGCAGTTGTTCGCAGAGGAGACAAAGCCCGGTCTTGAGGGTTTTGAAGTAGGTCAGGTTACAGAGCTTGGCGCAGTAAACGTAATGACAGGTGTTTACACAGGTCGTTCTCCTAAGGACAAGTTCATCGTTAAGGATGCAACATCAGAGAACACTGTATGGTGGACATCAGAGGAGTACAAGAACGACAACAAGCCTGTTACAACAGAGGCTTGGAACGTATTGAAGGAGATTGCAACCAAGGAGCTCTCTAACAAGAAGTTGTTCGTTGTTGACGCATTCTGCGGTGCTAACCCTGCAACACGTCTGAAGGTTCGCTTCATCATGGAGGTTGCTTGGCAGGCTCACTTCGTAACAAACATGTTCATCCGTCCTACAGCTGAGGAGCTTGAGGCATTCGGCGAGCCCGACTTCGTAGTTTACAATGCTTCTAAGGCAGCTGTCGAGAACTACAAGGAGCTCGGTTTGAACTCAGAGACTGCAGTTGTATTCAACTTGACATCTAAGGAGCAGATTATCCTCAACACATGGTATGGTGGTGAGATGAAGAAGGGTATGTTCTCAATGATGAACTACTACCTTCCACTCCAGGGTATCGCTTCAATGCACTGCTCTGCAAACACTAACGAGAAGGGCGAGACAGCTATCTTCTTCGGTTTGTCAGGTACTGGTAAGACTACTCTTTCAACAGATCCAAAGCGTATGCTTATCGGTGACGACGAGCACGGTTGGGACGACGACTCAGTGTTCAACTTCGAGGGTGGCTGCTATGCAAAGGTTATCAATCTCGACAAGGAGAGCGAGCCCGATATCTTCAACGCTATCAAGCGTGATGCACTTCTCGAGAACGTGACTGTTGACGCTAACGGCAAGATCAACTTTGCAGACAAGAGCGTTACAGAGAACACTCGCGTATCTTACCCAATCAACCACATCAACAACATCAAGCCAGGTTCAATGGCAGCTCCTGCAAAGAAGGTTATCTTCTTGTCAGCTGACGCATTCGGCGTATTGCCTCCGGTTTCTATCCTGAACCCAGAGCAGACACAGTACTACTTCCTCAGCGGCTTCACCGCTAAGTTGGCAGGTACAGAGCGCGGTATCACTGAGCCTACTCCAACATTCTCAGCTTGCTTCGGTGCTGCATTCTTGAGCTTGCACCCAACAAAGTATGGTGAAGAGTTGGTTAAGAAGATGGAGAAGAACGGTGCTAAGGCTTACCTCGTTAACACAGGTTGGAACGGTACCGGCAAGCGTATCTCAATCAAGGATACACGTGGTATCATCGACGCTATCCTCGATGGCTCAATCGATACAGCTCCTACAAAGACTATCCCACACTTCGACTTTGTTGTTCCAACAGAGTTGCCAGGTGTTGATCCTGCAATCCTCGACCCACGCGACACTTACGCTGACGCAGCTCAGTGGGAGGAGAAGGCAGTAGACTTGGCTGGTCGTTTCATCAAGAACTTCACCAAGTACACAGGCAATGAGGCTGGTAAGGCTCTCGTTGCTGCAGGTCCAAAGCTCTAATAAACGCTTAAACCTAAATACGGCGTCTGCTCCACAATGGGGCAGACGCTTTTATTATTTAAAGACAAACATCTTGTAACAGCAATATCAAGAAAAACTCTTGTATAATGGACAATAAAATTGTACTTTTATAGCAGAATACGCAAACACAATCCTTAATGGATTGGAATGAATAATATAAACATCAACATAAAAAACATACCATGTCATTACTTAGAGCTCTTCTAGCAATTCTCTTTCCACCCCTTGCCGTAGCAGACAAAGGCTGCGGTTCTGTACTGATTGTATTCCTCCTCACCCTTTGCGCCTGGATTCCGGGTGTCATTGGCGCATTGGTGATACTCAACAAGAACTGATTGTACGATAATGCTTGACAACGAAACCATAGAGTTCATCAAGCAGCACCGTGGTGAGGATGTACGCACACTGGCCCTGCAGGCCGGGCGCTACCCCACCGTGGATATGCGCGAGGCCATGGTGCAGATTGAGGGCTGGCAGCAGGCTGGCGAAAAGCTGCCTGCATGGGCAGCTGTGGAGGGCATCATCTACCCGCCCAAAATCTCCATGGAGCAGTGCTCAAGCGAAAGGACCGCGAAATACAAGGCCGGACTGATTGAGGGCGAGAGGTTCGCCGACCTCACTGGAGGGTTCGGCATAGACTTCAGCTACATGGCACGCAATTTCGACGAGGCATTCTACATTGAGCGCAACAAGAATCTGTGCGACATTGCTGCAGCGAATTTCTCACTATTGGGACTCAACAATGCAAAGGTCATGAACGGCAACAGCGAGGAACTGCTTGCCACCCTGCCCCGCCTCGACTGGATATTCGTTGACCCGGCACGACGCGACGGCGACGGCCGCAAAGTCGTGGCGCTCTCTGACTGCGAGCCGAACGTTGTAGGACTCGACCTGTTGTCAAAAGCCGACAAGGTGATGATAAAATGCTCGCCCATGCTCGACATAACAATGGCATGCCGCCAGTTGGGCTGCGTTAGTGATGTACACATAGTGTCGGTAAACAATGAATGCAAGGAGTTGCTTTTAGTTCTAAGCGGCTGTTGCTTCACAACATACACGACCCATTGTGTGAACATATTGAAAGATGGGGGCAGACAAGAATTCTCATTCACACAGGACGAAGAGAATTTCTCCGACATATCATACTGCAACGAGGTCAGCAAATACCTCTACGAGCCCAATGCCAGCATACAGAAAGCCGGTTGCCCAAAGAGAGTATCAAGCAAGTACCACGTGGAAAAACTGCACCCGAACAGCCACCTTTATACATCAAAGCAATTTGTCCATAATTTTCCCGGGCGCATATTTGAAGTTGTTGAGGTATTAGGATTCTCAAAGACAGATATAAAGAGGGTACAAGCGCTGGCGAAAGCCAACATCACTGTACGCAATTTCCCCGAAAGTGTACAACTGCTGCGCAAGCGCCTTAAACTGGCCGATGGCGGTGACAACTATATCTTTGCCACGACACTGAACAATGGCAACAAGGCGCTGATACTGTGCAAAAAGACCGATGAGCATCTCTTCACTTGGCTCACAAACAGGGATAACGAAATATTCTGATTCTACAATAAACAAAAATCAGGGTGTCCCTGCTTGCTGGGGGCACCCTGATTTTCTTTCACGATTTCCTTTATCACTTTATCATCAAGCGCTCGAACTTCTTCTCATTTATCAGCTCATACGCTTTCTGGAATATATCACTGTTCTTGTTATACAGTTTCATGAATTCACTCATATCCCAAAGGTCACGTGCTACAAGTTGCTTCAACTGCAGCTTTATTTCAGGGAGTGAACGCCGGAATTCCTCTTCGCCACCCTCAATCTTGACGCTATCCATGATACCCTGCTGCTTGAGCATCTCCACAAAGGCATCATCAACCTCAAAGCGTTTCTCAAAATCATCTATTGTAGGATACTCTGCAAGCAGTCTTTCACGGTTGTCGTCGATATAGCGCAAAGATGCCTGTATTATGCAGCCCTTTGCAGCCAATGCGCGATGATATTTTGTGTAACGCGCCGTATCAACAGGTACAAAATAGTCGGGCATGATGCCGCCGCCACCATACACGGGGCGACCAAGGCGCAGTGTTTGTGTCCTCAACGAATCGGGAAAATGTATCTTATCGGCACTCGTCATCTCACCGTTGTTGTAGCGGTTGAGCAGGTCATCCTCATATTTCACGGAGTCGCCACCATAAGGTTTCTGGATACAACGGCCGGTGGGTGTGTAGTAGCGCGCAATGGTAAGACGTATCATTGAACCGTCGGGCAACTGGAACGGACGCTGCACAAGTCCCTTGCCGAAAGTACGGCGACCCACTATGATACCACGGTCCCAATCCTGCACAGCACCCGCAAGAATCTCCGATGCCGAAGCAGATGTCTCGTCAACAATCACAACAAGGTTTCCTTTGCGGAACTTGCCCTCGCCTTGTGAATAATAATCATAGCGGGGGTTCTTCTTTCCCTCGGTATATACCACAAGTCGAGCCTCATCAATCAGCTCACCCAAAATTCCTACAGAAGCTGTGAGATAACCACCGCCATTGCCACTGAGGTCAAGAATAAGGTTCTTCATTCCGCATTCCTTGAGTGAATCCAGTTTCTGCACAAATTCTCCGTGAGTCTTTGCACCGAAAGAGGTGATGCGTATATAAGCATTCTTCTTGTCAATCATATATGCCACATCAACAGTCTCTGTGCTTATATCGTCACGCACAAGGCTGAAATGCAGTTTACGGTCAATACCACGACGAACGACATCCACCTCCACCTTTGTGCCCTTTTCACCACGCAGGCGCGTCATAATGTCGCTACGCTCCATCTTCACACCCGCAATGACTGTGTCATTCACAGCAACGATCCTGTCGCCCGGGAGTATGCCGGCACGCTCCGAAGGGCCATTGTTTGTGGTCTGTATCACATACAAGGTATCGGAAACAATGTTGAACTGGATACCTATGCCGCCGAAACTGCCTTCCATCTGCTCAAGCAAGGATTTCGTCTCCTTGGGGTCTGTGTATGTAGAGTGCGGGTCAAGAGCCTTGAGCATGGCCTTGATACCCTCCTCTGTTATCTTGTCGTTATCGGAATCATCGACATAGAAGTTCTCAATGATGTTTCCGGTATACATCAGTTTAAGTATGTGCTCGGGCATCTGCTGCGCATTCACAGCATAAGAGAACACAAACAACACTACAAACAGGAATATTCTTTTCATAACTGTATTATTCTTTTTATCTGTTATTACTTGCCGGGCAATAGCTCCGACACATCCTTTCCATATCTCATAAGTTCGCGCACCACACTGCTACTCACCGACGAATAACCCGGTTCGCTCACAAGCAATACGGTATCAATGCCACCCAACTGTTTATTTACATCTGCCAGCTCGCGCTCATATTCAAAATCCTTGATATTGCGCACGCCGCGAAGCAGGACATCGGCACCGACTTCGCGTGCAAAGTCCATTGTAAGACCGGAGTATGCACGCACTTCTACACGGCTGTTGCCGTTATAGCAGGCCTCAATGGCCGACACGCGCTCCTCTACTGTGGCGCTGCCACCTTTCTCACTGTTGAAACCGACAGCAATCACCACCTTGTCGAACATCTGCAACGCACGCTCCACAAGTGAGTGATGACCTATTGTAAATGGGTCGAACGACCCTGCAAAAAGTGCTGTATGTGACATATCAAATCAATTTTCGTCGGCCTTATCCTCCTCAACGACAAGGTTGTCAATGATAAAGTTCTGGCGCTCCATTGTATTCTTACCCATGTAATAGGCCAGCAAATCCTCGACCTTGTCGTCCTTGTGAAGTTCAACACGTTCCAGACGCATGTCAGGACCGATGAAATTACGGAACTCATCGGGTGATATCTCTCCAAGGCCCTTGAATCGTGTAATTTCGGGGTTAGGCGACAATTTCTCGATCGCAGCAATGCGTTCCTCCTCGCTGTAGCAGTAAATGGTCTCAAAATCTCCTTTCTGCCCTTTGCGTTCCTCGGCGCCCTTCTTGCCACGTGGCAGTTTACGTTTGTTACGCACACGGAACAGCGGCGTCTGCAATATATAAACGTGCCCTTTCTTAATCAGTTCGGGGAAGAACTGCAGGAAGAATGTTATCATCAACAGACGTATATGCATACCGTCCACATCGGCATCTGTTGCCACAATAACCTTGTTGTAGCGCAAGCCTTCAAGGCCTTCCTCAATGTTCAGCGCAGCCTGCAGGAGATTGAACTCCTCGTTCTGATATACCACGGCACGGCTCAAGCCGAAGCAGTTGAGCGGTTTTCCGCGCAGACTGAACACTGCTTGCGTGTTTGCATCACGGCTCTTGGTAATTGAACCGCTGGCCGAGTCACCCTCGGTGATGAATATACAGCTCTCATCAAGACGGTCGCCCTTTGTATCGTTGTAATGGATGCGGCAGTCACGCAATTTGCGGTTATGAAGATTCACCTTCTTAGCTTTCTCGCGCACCTGTTTTGTAAGGCCGGCAAGTTCCTTGCGCTCTTTCTCAGATGCTGTAATCTTTGAAAGAATAACATCACTTATCTCGGGATTCTTATGCAGGAAGTTGTCAAGCTCCTCCTTCACAAAATCACCGATAAACTTCTTGACACTCATGCTGCCCGGATCGGGAGCTATGGTTGTTGAACCGAGTTTTACCTTTGTCTGACTCTCGAACACCGGTTCCTGGATATTTATGGCAATGGCAGCCACAATACCGTTGCGGATATCGCAATACTCAAAGTTCTTGGCCGAGAAGAAGTCGTGTATGGTCTGCGCCACAAGTTCCTTAAAGGCGCTCTGGTGTGTACCACCCTGCGAAGTGTGCTGTCCGTTGACAAAGGAGTAGTACTCCTCGCCGTACTGATGGTGCGCATGTGTGAATGCAATCTCAATATCGGCCCCTTTAAGGTGTATGATGGGATAGAGCGCTTCGGCCGTCATGCGGTCACCCAACAGGTCTACAAGACCGTTACGCGAGAGGATGCGCTTTCCATTGAACATTATGGCAAGACCGGTGTTCAGATAGGTATAATTACGCAGGAGTGTCTCGATGTAGGCATCACGGTACTCGTAGTTGCGGTAGAGTGAATTATCGGGCGTGAACGATATGTATGTACCATTCTCGTCATTTGTCTTTTCTGTGGTATCGCTCACAAGGATTCCTTTCTCAAACTTGGCAATGCGCACAACACCTTCGCGGTAACTGCGCACCTCGAAGCGGGTACTTGTGGCATTGACAGCCTTCAGACCAACACCGTTAAGGCCGACCGATTTCTGAAACACCTTGTCGTCATACTTTGCTCCCGTATTGAGTTTACTCACAGCCTGAATCATCATTCCTTGAGGGATTCCGCGACCATAGTCACGCACAGCTACAGAGTGGTTGTCTGTGATATCTATTTCAATGCGCTTGCCAAAGCCCATCTTGAATTCGTCAATACAGTTATCAACCACCTCCTTTAGAAGCACATATATACCGTCGTCGCTCTGCGAACCGTCACCCAGTTTACCGATATACATACCGGGACGCAGACGGATGTGTTCCACATCGCTCAAATGGCGTATCGAATCGTCACCATAATCGGCAGCGCTTGCTTTATTCTCGTTGAATTCCAAATCTTTCTCTTCGGACATATTTTTATTCTTTTATAACTGAAAGGTGAAAATGGAAAGCGGAAAACTTAACTTCGACCACATACCTTGCGTTGCATTCGCAGTCTTCACCATCCACCTTTCACATTTCAGCTTTTACTTTTCAGTTCTTTTTTGAATGCACGGCGGCGTTTGTGCTGTTCCTTCTCAAAGTCGGCCCACAGGTTCTGCATGTTCTTGTTATCTTCGAGTTCCGGGTTGCTCTCAATGTCAACAATGCCATTCTCAATGAAATTACCTATAAGCTGGTTGAAAACCAATGCAAATGCGCCCTTGTTCTGATATTCGGGTTTTACAGCTGCAAGCAGGAAATCGAGTCTCTTGGGCTTTTTTATGAAAAGTGCCTTAAGCATGTGCCACCACCCGAATGGGAACAGGCGCCCTTTAGCCTTCTGCAGTGCCTCGGCAAGCGAGTTGATGCTTATTCCAAGCGCTACCAGGTTATCATCCTTATCCACCACCAACGAAAGGAACCGCAAATCGGCAAACGGCAGATACATCTTTATGTACTGCTGTATCTGTTTTTGAGTGAGCTGCGAATAACCATAAAGCCCGGCATAACTCTCATTACACAAATCAAAGACAGCCTTGCCGTAGCGTTCGGCAAGTTCCGAGCGTGTTTTTGTTTTCACAAGACGCAAGCCGAACTTTTTCTCCACAATTGCTGCGACACGCTCGGCTTTCGGCCACTTCTCGCCGGGCACTTTGAAGAGATACTCCACCCAATCAACATCCTTTACATATCCCAGACGCTCAAGTTGCTTGGGGTAATAAGGGTGATTATATATCGTTGCCATTGTGCCCAACTTGTCGAAACCCTCAACCAGCATACCCTCAGGATCCAAATCGGTAAAACCCAGCGGGCCCTGAATCTCAGTCATTCCACGCTCACGTGCCCAAGCCTCGGCTGTTGAGAACAGCGCATCAACGACCTCACTGTCATCTATGAAATCCACCCAACCGAAACGCGCGGCTTTTGTGCCCCATTTTTCATTTGCACGAGGATTTATTATAGCCGCAATGCGTCCCACAATCTTGCCGTCACGATATGCAAGAAAATAATCGGCTTCACAAAACTCGAATGCTGCATTACGGTCCTTACGCAATGTCCCCATTGCATCTTCATACAGTTCGGGCACAGAATAAGGGTTACCTTTGTAAAGTTCGTAATTGAAACGGATAAAACGTTTCAATTGTCTGTTGGTCGTTACTTTTACTATTTCTACAGCCATTTTCTGCAAATATTATGAAAACGTGTAAAATTACTATTTTATTCGCAAATTCGCAAATTTGAATTAGGTATTAGAACAGGCGAAGCAAGCATAAAGACAACAAAAGGCCATATAAGGCAAAAGGCACAAGACTAACTGTCTCATGCCTTTAAATGAATCATTTACCTATTATGCGACTTTCACTCCGAAGACCTGTACTTTCCCTCTTCTTTATCCTCGAGCATACTCAAATAGGACTGATATCGCGATGGAGCAATCTCACCGCGTTCAAGGGCAGCAAGCACTGCGCAACCAGGCTCATGTGTATGGGTGCAGTTGCCATATTTACAATCCTTCGAGAGCTCGAAGAACTCTACAAAGTAATGCGAAATCTCTTCAACTTCCATATCAAAGGTTCCAAAGCCCTTTACTCCCGGAGTGTCTACGATGTAGCTGCCGGGCATAAACTCGAACATCTCGGTATATGTAGTGGTGTGCATACCCGTGTCGTGAGTCTTTGAAATCTCACCCACACGTGCAGCAATCTGCGGAGCAACTGCATTCACAAGGCTCGATTTTCCGACGCCGGAATTGCCTGCAAGCAGCGACACCTTGCCCAACATTGCAGTTTTCAACATTTCCACCCCGGCACCGCCAACAGCACTTGTATGCAAGCACTTATAGCCGATACTTTCATAAAGGGCTGTCAAATAATCAAGTTCCTCACGCTCGGCTTCATCGTAAAGGTCTACCTTATTGAAAACAAGCACAACCGGAACGCGATAGGCCTCGGCTGCAGCCAGGAAACGGTCTATGAAAGTTGTCGCCGTAACCGGATGACTTACTGTCACCACCAGAAAGCACAAATCGAGGTTGGCAGCAAGGATGTGCGATTGTTTGGAGAGGTTTGAAGCCTTGCGTACAATGTAGTTCTTGCGCTCAAGTATGTCAATGATATACGCAGTGCCGTCACTGCGCACATCATACCTGACAATATCTCCCACAGCTACAGGATTGGTGCTGCGTATTCCCTTCAATCGGAAATTACCCTTGACCCTGCAGTCGATGACAGCACCGGTTGCCGTACGCACACCATAGACACTGCCCGAACTCCTTACAACTGTTCCCTGCTCTGCCATCCGTCCTTTACACGGTCATGATTTCCTTCTCCTTGGCAGCAAAAATTTCCTCGGCCTTCTTGATGTACTTGTCGTGTATCTTCTGCAAGCTCTCTTCGCCGTCCTTTGCCACATCCTCGGGAGTGCCATCCTTTACAGACTTCTTCATAACATCGATACCGTCGCGACGTGCATTGCGGATACTGATTTTTGCAGTCTCAAGTTCGTGAGAGCACTGCTTTACCAAATCCTTGCGGCGCTCACCTGTCAATGGCGGGATGGCAATGATGATTACCTCGCCGTTGTTGGCAGGCATGATACCTACTGGAGAATCGATGATTGCCTTCTCAATTGGAGCAATCATATTCTTATCCCAAGGCTTGATTGCGATGGTGCGCATATCGGGAGTAGTAATGGTTGCTACATTGCTCAATGGCATCTCGGCACCGTATGAACTGACGCGCACACAGTCGAGCAAATGAACATTTGCCTTACCGGCACGTATGTGTGAATACTCCTCCTCGAGGTGCATGATTGTCATCTGCATCATCTCCTCGGCATCCCTTAAACAAGCTTTTATGTCTATCATAATTCTAAGTGTTAATTGTTTTTCCAACAAAATATATGCGAATATAGCACAAACGCGCGGAAGTTTGCACAAATGAGCGGAAAAACTTCACTTTATTTGTAACAAATGACTATATTCGCAGAGACACTGTTAACAAACAGACGACACTGCGTGTTTAATCTTTAAAAAAGGAGGTAAATATGAACGAGGCAAACAAGGAGAAACTGATTACGGTATTCACCGGAACAGTTTGGCAGGCCGAACTCATAAAGGGTCTGCTTGACACTAACGAAATCCCATGCGCAATCATGGACGAGACAATGGGCGCCATTACATCCTCATATGCAGGGTTCGGCAAGGGAGTGCTGGTTGTCGTGAATGAAGAGGACGAAGCAAAAGCACGAGAGTTAATCAAGAACAACTCGCAAGAACAGTAAACCATCAAAATAAAAAAGCAGCCCCGACGGAGCTGCTTTTTTATTTTGATCTTTACAAGGTTATCAAGCCTTAATCTCTTTGATACGAGCCTTTTTACCTGTGAGGGCGCGCAAGTAGTAGAGCTTAGCACGACGAACACGCCCACGCTTGTTGACAGTGATACTGTCGATAGCAGGTGAGTTCAATGGGAAGATACGCTCTACGCCTACAGTACCTGACATCTTACGTACTGTGAAACGCTTCTCGCAACCATGACCGCTGATGCGGATAACAACACCACGATACATCTGGATACGCTCTTTTGTTCCCTCGATGATCTTGTAAGCCACTGTAATAGTATCACCTGGGTGGAACTCCATCTCACGCTTTACATCAGTAGCAAATGCTTCTTTAGCAATTTTAATTAAATCCATTTTTTTGATTTGTTAAATTGTTCAATCATTCAAACGCAACATACCAAGTTACTCTTCCTTGACAGCGATTACGCCGAAAGCGGGGACAAAGATAGAACATTTTTTGCATTTAAACAAATGTTGTCCATTATTTTGGAGTTTGTTTGCTATTGTACTAACTTTGGGAGAAGAAAAATATTTTTTCATGAAACACTCATATTTTACAATTCCGCTTTTGGCGGCAGCCCTTTGCAGTTGCACTATAAACGAGCAGAGACCTGGCATTGAAGCAGGCAACATAAAGGTAACGGCCATTGACAGCGACAACGGTGCGGCCCGGGTACGTGCAATACTGGAGCGCGACAAGGCATACATAGACAGCATAAAGAGCCCCATGCTTGGAGAGGCAGCTGTTGCATTGGAGAAGTATATCCCAGAAAGCCCACTGATGAACTTTGCAGCCGACGCACTTATGGCTATGGCACAACAGCACAGCAAAGAGAAAATTGACATTGCCCTGACCAACAAGGGAGGACTCCGCAGCAACATTGCCGCGGGGACTATCACATTTGGCGATGTGTACAACGTCTTCACCTTCGAGAACAGACTTGCATTCCTTACCCTCAACGGCGAGCAGCTGACACAGCTTTGCAAGGAGATTGCCAAGGCGGGCGGCGAGGCTATAAGCGGAATGCGATTGGAAATAACCAAAGAGGGCGAACTTGTAAGCGCTACCGTCAACGGCAAATCCATTGAGCCACAGAAGGCGTATCGCATTGCCACGCTTGACTACCTGTCGCATGGCAACGACAACCTCACTACCCTTGCACAAGGTACAGACCTTGAAATCACCAAGCATCTGCTACGCGATCTTATGGTGGAATATATAAAGAAAGAGACCGCAGGTGGCAGAAAAATAACAGCTGAATGCGACGGACGTATAACAATCAAAGAATGAGACAATGAAAAATATACTGACATTTTTGGTACTATGCCTGTGCTATGGCGCAGCGGCGCAGAACAGGATTACAATACTGCACACAAACGACACGCATAGTTGCATTGAGCCGGAGAAAAACGGCAATGCCGGAGTGTTGAGCCGTGCACTGCTCATTGAGCACATTGCCGACTCTGTTGGCTGTGAAAATATGTTGCTCTTTGACTGCGGCGATTTCTCACAAGGCTCGCTATACTACAACTGCTTTAAGGGAAGCACCGAGATTGAGCTGATGAATGCCATGGGATATGATGCCTGCACGCTTGGCAACCATGAGTTCGACTTTGGACTTGACAATCTGGCACGTCTGCTGAAGATGGCAGAGTTCGATATTGTATGTGCGAACTATGACTTTACCGGTACTGCATGCGAAGGATTTGTAAAACCATACACCATCATTGAACGCGGCGGCAAAAAGATTGGCATTTTTGGACTCTCGCCCGACCCTAAGGGACTCATAGCACAGGAGAACTACGAGGGTGTGACATTCATGTCACCTATTACGGCTGCAACAAAGTGCGTTAGCGAATTGAAAGCAAAGGAGTGCGATGTCATTGTATGCCTCTCGCATCTTGGATGGAAAATCAAGAACGAATATAACGACGAGCGTTTGGCTGCAGAAACTGCAGGTATAGACATAATACTTGGCGGCCACTCGCACGACTACTTCAAGGAACCGCTCATTTACAAGAACAGCGAAGGCAGAGATGTCATCATGCAACAGATGGGCAAGAACGGACGTTATTTAGGCCATGTCACACTAAATTTCAAATAAATACAAATCCTTTCTTATATTAAATAATGTAAACATAGACGTTAATTAATTTATTTAAATTATTTTCGCGGACAGTTAGTAGAATATTAACCTTAAACAAAATACGATTATGAGATTTTTTTCAGCAATAGCTTTGGCTATTCTTGCTTTTACAGCAAGTGCTCAGAGCTATACAATCACAGGAAAGACCGACGAGGCTTCAAACGGTAAAACCGCATACCTCATCGACCAGAACACAATGGAGGTTTGCGCCTCAAGCGTTATTGAGAACTGCGCATTCAAGTTCGAAAGCAACATTGAAGGCGAAAAGATTTTCGAAGTGAATATAGACAAAAACCGCCGTTCAAAGGTTATCGTACTTGCAGCTGCAGACACAAAGGCTGTTATTGATTTCACATCACGCCCCGCAACAGTAACCGACAATGGCGGCTACAACGACCAGCTAACAGCATTAGGCAACAAAATTGCCGAGGCAGGCAATGCCATCAATGCCAAAATGGACAAGATGATGAACGAAGGCAAATCGCGCGAAGAGATGACAGCTGCAATCGCCGAGGAAGAGAAGGCTTTCTATGACCTCTATCACAAAGGTATCAGCGACAACAAGGACAATGTCATCGGTGCATACATCGTTTCAATGACTGCACGTCAGTTCTATCCCACTCTTGAGACTTTGGACGAGGCTATTGCAACAGTGAAGTATGCAGGTGAACTTGCAGCAATCAAGGCTCTGCGCAAGAACTACGAAAAGGCAGCCGCTACACAGGCCAGCAAGATGTTCGTAGACTTTACTGGTTACAGTGTTGACGGCAAGGCATCAAAACTCTCGGACTACGTAGGCAAGGGCAAGTATGTGCTTGTTGATTTTTGGGCAAGCTGGTGCGGTCCCTGCAAGGGCGAAATTCCCAACCTCATTGAGTTGCAGAACAAGTTCGGCGGCGAAAAGTTCATGGTGCTTGGTGTGAACGTTTGGGACGACGAGGCTGCATTTAAGGCGGCTCTTGAAGAGGAGGGTATCACCTACCCACAGATTGTGGTTCCACAGAACAACAAGGACAATGCTACCGAGCTCTACGGCATTCAGGGTATTCCACAGATTATCCTTTTTGGCCCCGATGGTACAATCGTACAGCGCGACCTCCGCGGCCAGGCAATGAAGGATTTGGTTGAAGAGAAGATGAAGTAACAAAAACGCTATGCAATATCAAATAGGCAGGTTCTCCAGGAGAACCTCCCTATTTGATTGTAACACACTTTTGGGAGTCATGACCTAAAAAAACTTTAGCGGTCTTTTTCATTACAATGCGGGTGCCCGTTCAATGTCCAGGGTCACCCGCATAAATGAATTTCAAAAGAGCTTTTCAATCATCGTCTTCATCATCTACATCATCAGTTACAATATCTATGAGACGAACCTTTCTTCTCTTACTTGTGGCATTTGCCGGAACTTCATTTTTACCCTCTGAGAATGCAGCCGAAAGTTCTTTGAAAAAGCCCGGTTTCTTTCCGTCAAGTTCATATACGCTCTTTAGTGCATCTCTGCCTTTTTTCAAGAAAGCAATTTTATCATGCAGTTTGGTAAAGAACAGAACTATCCAAAGTATAAGCGGCAAACCATAAAGTAATACCGAAAGCACAATACATGCAATCAACGATATGTATTTTACTTTATTGTATATCCTTGCTTTCCTGCGCAATTCACGTTCGTCCTGCATTGCAACAAACTTCATAAGCGTCTCGTCATTGCCGTATTGGGCAAGTATAGCTTCTTTAAGTTCTTTAAATTTCACATTGAGGGCTGAGTGAGTATTGTTCTTGTATTTGGCAAGAATATTGCATATTGCAATAGTTTCCTCTCTATCTGATGTCGGTAATCGGAAATTTTTTACTTCCTCTTCTGAACACACAAAGTCATTTACAAGAAGCTCTACAAGTTCATTAAAAGCGTTTGCATCACCTCTCTTGACTATATCCTTGTAAAGATTCTCTAAAGCAGTATTGTATGCTGTTGTATTCTCAAAACGTTCATCATTAATTTCTTTGACAGCATTCATTACCTCTTTGGTATTCAATGGTGAATTTTTCTCATTCTGGTATGCAATTTCTTTCATTCTCACCAAAAGAACACTTCTTTCTGTTACTACATCCATTTCTTTGAGAGAGAATTTACTTTTTGTTTTATTGAACAACTTATCTCCCCCAAACAAACCCATTGTTCGTGTTTCACCGAACTCAAGATAGCCGAGTGTGTAGAAAAATTCCAAAGAATCCTTGGGAACGGGAAATTCCATCATAAACTCTATGAATTCTTTGATTTTCTCTTCTTTCAACTCTATTTCTTCATCCAAATTTGGTTTGAGTTTACTCACCATCATGTAATGTTCTATAACTCTTAGGATGTATTTGCTGGGCGTAGATTGCTTGTTGCTTTCAATGTCACGCTCCAACAATTCGCGTTCAGCCGGAGACAATGGTTTTGGCGGAGTGACCTCTTTTACTTCCTGTCTTTTACTGCCTCCGAATAGAGCTCCACCGCCAAAGGAACCTCCACCACTGTTTGTCTTTGAAGAAGATCCACTCTGATTGGCATATTTGCCTAATTTATGCTTTTGGCAATAGGAATCGGTATAAGAAAAATCTGCATCAATTTCCCCATTGTCTTTAAAGCGGATTTTCGCTTCTAACTTTCCGCCTGCGCCACCGGAAACATGTCGATACTTGTTTGCCTTTACATCATCATGAGTTATTGCAATATTATCGTACCTCATAACATTATTTATGTAAACCCTGAGTGATTATTATCGTTGACAGGCTATCAGGGTCTTATTAAATAGCCTGAAAAGATTTTATTGTTTCTTGTTAGCAAAGATAAAATAACGGGCATCAGCATGCTTGGTTCATCTTGGTTCATCTACTCACCCATTTTGGTTTTCGGCTACTTTTTAGAGCTTTTTATTGATATTTTTTTCTAAATTCGCAAAGGCAAAACACAACAGTTGGAATGGAGCATAACAATACATGCAAGCTATTGCAGGAGAAGGTAGAAATTGTTGCGGGGCGCAAGATGATAACGCCGCGTGACTTCGACTACCTGTCGGCGCGCATTTTCGACAAGACAAAAACATATATATCGCCAATTACACTAAAGAGATTTTGGGGTTATCTTGGCGAAGAGAACCGTAAAAAACCATACCGCAGCACCCTGAACACACTTGCCATTTACGCGGGGTACACCAGCATAGAGACCTTTACAGGATGCATTGCCAACAACTGTTCGAGCAGCGAGATTCTGCACAACCCCAACCTGCAGACTGCTGCACTTAACAAGGGAACAATTATTGAACTCCTGTGGAACCCCGGACGCTGTGTGAGAATAAGATACGAGGGACACGACATGTTCCGGGTAATTGAATCACAGAACAGCAAACTCGCCAGCGGCGACACATTTCTGTGCTTCCAGTTCATCCAGCGGCAACCACTCTATTTGCGTTGCCTTGTACATAACAACAGCGAGCCTACCGGCTATGTATGCGGCAAGGAGGGTGGCATTCAATACCGTGTAGTGGAGTAATTACAAAGCAATGACTTCATCATCCGACTTTACCTATAACGATAACACCTTTGAGGAGAGAGTGCTTATTGGCGACAATGGTGCCACATCGTTGTCCTACAGGGTGTGCCACGATGGCCGTATATACTTCATGAAACAGTTGCGCCCAGAACTGTTACCAAACCACGGCAACAGAGTGCTGTTACAAAAAGAGTTCGCGCTTGGCAAGAGCATAAAGCATAGCAGCGTGGTAAAATATGACTCCATTTATATGAGTGAGGATGAGATGTATATCCTAATGGAGTATATACAAGGCTCAACCGTTGAAGAGAAACTGGAAAATGACGCTGCATTCTTTGCAAAGGAGGATAACATACGCCGCTTTGCCCTGCAGTTGCTGGATGGTTTGAAGGCACTGCATTCAAAAGGGATTGCATATGTGGACATAAATGCCGGTAACATCATGCTCACACAGGTAGGCAACAATGTAAAGATTGTCGACCTGGGATTCTGTTTCAGCAACGAGTTCAGCCACACCACGTTCGGAATTACAAAGGACTTTGCAGCACCAGAAATTCTTGAAGGTGACACCAGCAACATTGACGAGCGCAGCGACATATATGCCGTCGGTTGCCTATTGAGATATATAAAGAAGAAAAGCGGTGCAAAATTTTCACACCACTTTGAAAACATAATAAAACGCTGCGTAAAAAAGGAAAAAGCAGAACGCTTTGCCACTGCCGACGAGGTAATCACTGCGATAAAGGCAGATCACAAGAAACGCAACATCATCTTTGGCACAACATTATTACTGGTTGCAATTTGCAGCATTGCAATCCTATGGAGCGGCAAGGAACCGGAAAGGATTGAGATAACAGAATCGCATGACGAGATTATTTACCGCGTATTGTCGCACGAAGAGCGCACCTGCGAGGTCATTGGTGGCAATGGACGTGGGAACAACATCTACATACAGGCAAACATAGAATTCGGCAACACAAAATACAAGACAGTGGGCATTGCCGACTCGGCCTTTGCAGGCAGGGACATCTTGTCGGTGCACCTGCCCGAAGGACTTGAAAAAATCGGATACTATGCATTCTGCGATTGTGACTCCATTGTAACAATTTCAATGCCAAGCACAACTACCGACTTCTATAGTGGTTTCACGGGAATGAAAAGGCTCAGAACTATCAAGTTCCCCCAGCAGATAAAATCAATCAGCGGCGCAGCATTCGTCGATTGCATTTCGCTCGAGTCAATATACATACCCGAGGGGGTTGAGCGCATTAAAATTGACGCATTCGGGCGATGCTATGGGTTGAAGCAAGTCTATCTACCACAAACTTTGAAGGTGATTGAACGCGGAGTATTCTGGGAATGCAAGGGACTGGAAGAGATTACCATCCCAGCAGGAGTTGAGGAGATTGGCGACTACGCTTTTTTTCACTGCGACAGCCTAAGGCACATATATCTTCACGCTCAAGTACCACCTGCAATAACCACAATCCTTAAGAATAGCAACGCCGTAATACACGTACCATTCACTGCATTGGAAAACTACAGAAAGCACCCATACTGGGCAAAGTATAATATTGAAGGGGATTTATAGAACAAAGATACCTGCCTATCCTTGGGATAGGCAGACTTTTATATTCAGCATTTATGCAAGAAGATCACTTGCCATTAACAGCCATATATATATAGTAACACACCACTGCAACAGCTACAATGATGGCACTCTTTATCAATACATGAAGAAGCGTTTTCATACAATACAATATTGAACCATACAAAGAAGGGGCGCTTTTTCAAGTGCCCCTTAAAGTTGTAGTACGCAACAATTAACCCTCGTGAATTGCCTCTGAAGGACAAACACTAGCGCAGCTACCGCAGTCGATGCACAATTCCGGATTGATTGAATACTTCTCACCCTCAGAAATAGCACCCTGAGGACACTCGTCGATACATGTACCGCAAGCAACGCAGTCGTCTGAAATTACGTAAGCCATAGTTATAATATTTAAAGTTTGTATTATCTTGCCGCGAAGATAGCTTTTTTTGCGTATACGCGAACAGTACTTCACGTTTTTAACATATTTTTACAATACCAAGATAAACTTGCTACTATATCAACAACCAAGAAAGGCATTTGTTTCACGCGAACTTGTCGCCGACCTTCATCTTGGCATCATTAAGGAAGCGTCTAACATCCCCCTCACAGCCTTTGCGGCATATCATGAGTACATCATCGGAATCTATCACAAGCAAATCGTCAACACCCTCCATGACAGCAAGTTTACCCTTTGGCAACATCACAACGTTGTTGTTGCAATCATATTTAAGCACACTGCTGTTCATTATTACATTTCCACAGTTATCCTTGGGCATAAAGCCATAAAGCGTATCCCACGTACCTATGTCGGCCCAACCGAAATCGCCCACACTCACATATACATTGTCAGCGCGTTCCATAACGTTCAAATCAATGGAGGCTGTCGGGAGCGATGTATATACTTCATATGCACGCTTGCGACGCAGCTTGCGGTCCGGTATTTCTCGATATACGGTGTCTAGTTCCTTCATAATATCGGGCAGATGTTTTGAGAGTGTGTCAATGATTGTCTGAACGTTCCATATATATATACCGGTATTCCAATAGAACTCGCCGCTCTCCACAAACACCTTGGCAAATTCAAGAGCCGGTTTCTCGGTAAAGGTACGCACCTTGCAGATATCACCGCAGGCGGGTTCTCCTTCGGCCTGTATGTAGCCGTAACGTGTTTCGGGACAAGTCGGTTTTATGCCAATGACGACAAGTTTGTCATTCTCGGCAACAAAGTCAAATGCACCGGCGATCAAGGAGGCAAATTTCTCTTCGTTGAGCACAAGCTGGTCGCTCTGCGCCACAACAATATTGGCCTTAGGATTGAGTTGACGTATGTGGCAGGCAATATAAGCAATGCTGGGAGCCGTACCACGGAAGACCGGTTCGCAGACAATCTGCTGCTCGTTGATATCGGGTAACTGTTTTCTGACAATAGCCTTATAATCGACATTGGTGGAGATTATTATATTCCCTGACGGAACAATGCCGGCATAGCGCTCAAATGTCTGCTGCAACAGTGTCTTGCCACAACCCATTGGGTCCTGGAACTGCTTCGGGAATGCCTTGCGGCTCATTGGCCAAAGACGTGTACCCTGACCACCCGCCATTATTACGCAATATCTGTTTTTGTCCATATAGCTCATCCTTAGCTTTTACATTCACAACGCGAGTATAATATTTTTATTGCAGAATAAAAAGCATTTTAAGTTTATTTATACAAAGAACGTATACACAACTCAACGCGGCTCTTGCTGTAACTCACAACAATCACTCCGCCAAAAACCATTATTGCAGCGAGAATCTTTTGCCAAGTAAGCACCTCCATACCGACACTGATACTGATTACAATGGCAATTATTGGTTGAACATAGCTATACATGCTTACAAGCGTCGGTCTGATATGTTTTTGCCCTACAGGAATAAGGAAATATGTTATGAACGTAGCACATAAAACAAGATAAACAAGTTCGGCAAGCTGAACTCCGGGAATTGCACTCCAGTTCAAGGCAACTATTTCCCCGGCTGAAAAGGGAACAGATACCACAAAGGCAAACAAGAAAATCCATTTCATGAAAGTAACCACGGAATACTTGCCAATCAGAGGTTTGAATATTCCGAGATATAGAGAAAAACTCAAGGAATTCAAAACAATCATCAATATTCCGAACATAGAGGTCTCGGTAGTCCCACCGGCAGAACTACGACTCACTATCAGATATATTATACCGGCGAAGCTTATTGCCACACCGCCCACCTTTTGCCACGTAATTGGTTCTCTCAAGACAATGGCCGCTATTATCATGGTATAAATAGGCGATATCGCTGACAGCACCGAACAATCCATGGGTGTAATATGCGGTATACCAACAAGGAAAGTAACCTGGCAAACAAAAAAGCCCAGCATCGACGCCGCAAAAATCCTGATATAATCCATTTTCTCCACCTTTTCCTTTGGAGCGAAAAACGAAATAATCCAGAAGAGAGTTCCTGCTCCGACCGATCTGAGACAGAATATGGCCAGAGGAGATATAAGCTGTCCTGCGGTCAAATCCTTACACACTATAATATTGAATCCGAAAATGGCATATGCCAGAAAACACGCCAGATGCCCTACTACCGTTTGTTTATTCATCCTGCTTCAAAAAATTTATAAACTACCCGCAAAATTAGTGAATATAAACTTTAATCAATCAAAGCCTCAAAAATTAACACAATATAAGAGAAACAAAATCCCGTACTTTGATTAAACCAAAGCACGGGATACGTAATATATGACCGTTTGTTAGAATTCCGCGTTGTTCGGGGTACGTGGGAAAGGTATCACGTCACGGATGTTAGACATACCAGTCACGAAGAGCAACAGACGCTCGAAACCAAGACCGAAACCCGAGTGTGGACACGAACCGTAGCGGCGTGTGTCAAGATACCACCACATATCCTTCATCGGGATATTCATTTCCTCAATGCGCTGGAGGAGTTTGTTGTAATCAGCCTCACGCTCTGAACCACCGATAATCTCACCAATCTTCGGGAAGAGGACATCCATGGCACGCACAGTCTTACCATCCTCGTTCTGCTTCATGTAGAACGCCTTGATATCCTTAGGATAGTCGGTGAGGATTACAGGACGCTTGAAGTGTGTCTCAACAAGGTAACGCTCATGCTCCGATGCGAGGTCAACACCCCAGTATACAGGGAACTCGAACTTGTGGCCTGCAGCAACGGCATCCTCAAGAATCTTGATACCGTCAGTGTAACTCAAACGCACGAACTCTGTGTTCACGATTGAACGCAAACGCTCAATGAGTTCCTTATCTATCATGTTATTGAGGAATGTGATATCCTCCATACAGTTGTCAAGCGCCCACTGGATACAATATTTGATAAACTCCTCGGCAAGTTCCATGTTGTCGAAGATGTCATTGAAAGCAACCTCGGGCTCAATCATCCAGAACTCGGCAAGGTGACGCGGCGTGTTTGAATTCTCGGCACGGAAGGTTGGACCAAAAGTGTATATAGCACCAAGTGCTGTAGCCGCCAACTCACCTTCAAGCTGGCCTGACACTGTAAGGCTGGCCTGCTTACCGAAAAAGTCGTTGTCATAGATGATGCTACCATTCTCGTCCTTCTTCAGGTCGTACAGGTTCATTGTTGTAACCTGGAACATCTGGCCGGCACCCTCACAGTCTGATGCTGTGATAAGCGGAGTGTGGAAATAGTAGAACCCTTTATCGTGGAAGAACTTGTGTATTGCGTATGCCATATTGTGACGGATACGGAACACTGCACCAAAAGTATTTGTACGCGGGCGCAAGTGAGCCACAGTACGCATAAATTCCATTGTCTGTCCCTTCTTCTGCAATGGGTAAGTATTGTCGCAAGCACCAAGCAACTCAATCTCTGTTGCCTGAATTTCTACCGCCTGACCACCACCGATTGACTCTACGAGCATACCGTTCACACTCAAGCAAGCGCCTGTTGTGAACTGCTTGACAAACTCCTCGTCGAACTTGTCAATGTCAATTACAACCTGTACATTATTGATGGTAGAACCGTCGTTAAGTGCCACAAAGGCAACCTGTTTGCTACTGCGGCGTGTTCTCACCCAGCCTCTTACGTTTACCTCGACACCGGCCTGGCCGTTCTTAAGCAGGTCGGAAATCCTTGTTCGTTTTATCGGTTTCATTCTTTATTTCTTTTTTTTCGGAATACGACTCCCTATTCTTTACTCGTATGCACCAAGGCGGAGCATGTTGATTTCTTTATCGGTAAGATAACGCCAGTCGCCACGGCGCAGGTTCTTCTTGGTAAGGCCTGCGAACAGTACACGGTCAAGTTTGTTCACACGGTAGCCAAGATGTTCGAGCATACGGCGCACAATACGGTTCTTGCCCGAGTGGATTTCAATACCGATCTGAGAGCGGTCGGCCTCGTTGACGTAAGATACCTCGTCGGCATACACACGGCCATCCTCCAGTTCAATACCGTTCACAAGCAAATCCATGTCGGACATGGCAACGTTCTTGTCGCAAGT
This sequence comes from Bacteroidaceae bacterium, assembly GCA_045634305.1. GTDB lineage: Bacteria > Bacteroidota > Bacteroidia > Bacteroidales > Bacteroidaceae > HGM04593. The sequence continues at coordinate 24,106 of JAZQZZ010000034.1, forward strand.
AACATGGTATATCTTCTTCTTCATGAATTTGGGATGAGTGAGCTTTGCAGCCATATCACCATCATTTGTGAGAAGGAGCACACCCGTTGTGTTGCGGTCGAGACGGCCGACCGGATAAATTCTCTCCTTGCCGATACCACGCAAGCAATCGAGTACAGTCTTGCGCTCCTGTGGATCGTCAACAGTTGTCACGCAATCCTTTGGTTTGTTCAGGAGAACATACACCTTACGCTCCGGATTGATGCGTTCACTGTTGAAGCGCACATCATCGGTCGGAACAACCTTTGTACCCAATTCTGTTACCACTACACCATTAACAGTTATAAGGCCTGCCTCAATGTAGTTGTCTGCCTCACGACGTGAGCAGATTCCTGCATTTGCAAGATACTTGTTCAAGCGTACCGGTGCGTTGGGGTCGAGTGTAGCATCGCGGAAGGCTGCGCGTTTCTTTGCACTATACTTAGCGTTTGGATCGTATGCACCCTTGCGGTTACCTCTGTCACCATATTTTGGACGGCGCTCCTGCTGGTTTCTGCCGGCATAAGGTCTTTCGTTGCCACCGTTAGCGGCACCTGCGGCATTATAACCGCCATGGTTACCACCCCTGCCATAGCCACGGCCTGCATGCTGCACCTCGTTGCCATAACGTGGCTCCGCATCACCAGCACGGTTAACCCTTTCGCTGTCGAAACGGTTATAGCCTCTATCATTACCATAACGTTTCTGCTGTCTGTAGCTACCGAATTCGCCGTTATCCTCTCTGTTTGTTCTCTTGTACTGAGGACGCTCGTCGCCACCATTGAAACGTGGACGCCCACCCCTCAGCCTGTTCTCGCCATCGAAGTTCGGATTATAAGATGCTCGGCCTCTGTTTCCACGCTGAGACGAGCCGTCCGAAAACCTGTCTTTGTTATTGTTCATCTAAAAAATATTTTACGAACCTCACGGTCCAAATTATTCTCTGTCATTAAAAACCTGTATAGGTATGCGGGGTTATGGCACGGAGTTCCTCCTTCACATTCTCGGGCACATCGAGCCCATCGATGAACTGCAAAAGAGTGTTCTGGTTTATGCCCTCATTGGTACGCGTCAATGCCTTGAGCGCCTCGTATGGATTCGGATATGCCTCGCGACGGAGAATGGTCTGTATACCCTCGGCGCAAACACTCCAACAGTTGTCCAGCTCGTCATAGATTGCAGTTTCGTTGAGCAAAAGTTTGCGTAGGCCGACAAGCGAACTCTTCACGGCAATGAGCATGTGGCTCATTGGAACACCGACATTGCGGAGCACGGTAGAGTCGGTAAGGTCGCGCTGCAGACGAGAGATAGGCAACTTCATTGACAGGTGATCAAGTATTGCATTTGCTATACCAAGGTTACCCTCACTATTCTCGAAATCGATGGGGTTAACCTTGTGAGGCATTGCACTTGAACCAACCTCGCCGGCCTTGATCTTCTGCTTGAAGAACTCGTTTGAGATGTACTGCCAGAAGTCCTTGTCCATATCCATTATGATGACATTGATGCGACGCATTGCATCGAACAAGGCAGCCAGATTGTCATAGTTGGAAATCTGTGTTGTATACTGCTCGCGCTGCAGACCAAGATTCTCGCTAACGAACTTGTTGGCAAAAGCCTTCCAATCGATACCGGGATATGCGACACGGTGTGCGTTGAAGTTACCTGTTGCACCGCCAAACTTGGCAGATATCGGGCAACGCTTAAGCTCGGCAAGCTGCGCCTCAAGACGATACACAAACACCATAACCTCTTTGCCAAGACGTGTAGGCGATGCAGGCTGACCATGTGTACGTGCAAGCATTGGAATTTCTGCCCAAGCCTCGGCGTAACTCCTGAGCTGTGCAATGAGTTCCTCAATCAATGGATAGTAGACCTCATCGAGTGCATCCTTGATCGAGCGGGGGACAGATGTATTGTTGATATCCTGCGATGTCAAACCAAAGTGAATGAATTCCTTGCATGCATCAAGACCACCGATTGCATCGAACTGCTCTTTTATGAAATATTCGACAGCCTTCACGTCGTGGTTTGTAACCTTCTCAATCTCCTTGACACGATTTGCATTCTCCAACGTGAAGTTCGAATAAATCTCACGCAAGCGTGGGAAAAGTGCCTTATCAACCTCCGCAAGCTGTGGGATTGGCAACTCGCACAATGCGATGAAGTACTCTATTTCTACAAACACTCGGTACTTGATGAGAGCAAACTCCGAGAAATAACCGGCCAAAGGCTCTGCCTTGCCCCTGTAGCGGCCGTCAACAGGAGAAATGGCTGTCAAAATGTTCAATTCCATGTGCATAAAATATTTTCAAAGTACAAAAATAGCACTTTTTAGGCATAAACACCTAATATAGAGATAAAGTTTATAAAAAATAAACATTTATTGAGCCCTATACAGAGATTCACCTCACAAAAGGGCAAAAAAATAACCCACGCACAGCGCAGGCCTCTTTGTTTGTGGACGTTGACGGATTCGAACCGCCGACCCTCTGCTTGTAAGGCAGATGCTCTAAACCAGCTGAGCTAAACGTCCGATATATAAGTTGTGGACGTTGACGGATTCGAACCGCCGACCCTCTGCTTGTAAGGCAGATGCTCTAAACCAGCTGAGCTAAACGTCCAAAATGTCGCAACCGTTTCTCAATTGCGATGCAAAAGTATATCAAATTATTTCAACCACCAAATATTTTGGCAATTATTTTTCTCAAAACAAGAAAAAACCGCAAAAACCTCTGAAAAAACAGATTTTCACACTGTGAAGATGATTGATGCATACATATGAAATGTTACTTACAAGACACACAAGCTCACATATGCTCACACCACCGGCCATCTGATAATACAAAAATTGGGCAAGCCGCAAGGCCTGCCCAATCCATTATATTGCTCAATCAATATTATTCAGCAACTGTGATAACCGCACGACGGTTCAAGAAGCGCTCTTTGTACTCCTCAGACTCACCGTAACCGATTGCGCTCTCAACCTCAGCACCGTTAGCCTTGAGAACCTCAGCAACAGCCTCAGCACGAGCCTGTGACAACTTCTCATTGTACTGTGTTGAACCGACAACGTCAGCAAAACCAACAACCTTAACCTTAGCACCTGCTGTCTTAGCTGCCTCAGCATATGCCTTGATATTCAACTCCTCTTTCTTAGAAGCGATCTTAGAAGAACCGAACTCGAAGAAGATTGACTCAGAAACGTTGAGTGGCTTAACATTTCTCAATGCAGCAGCCTCTGCCTCGAGAGCCTTGTTTGCATCCTCAAGAGCCTTGATCTGGTTCTGTTTCTCCTTGTTTGCAGCCAAAGCATCATCAAGCTGACCCTGGAGACCGTCAATCATACCACCGTAGATAGCCTGGAGAGCCTCAACATCAGGAGCATTGTCCCAACCTACTCTACCGAGATCAACTGTAAGACCGGCAGTTGCAGTCCACATCATGTCGTGACCGCTCCAACCAGGGATGCTGCTGAAACCGTTGCGGAAGAAAGAACCAGCCAACTCAAGGTTGATAGACAAACGCTTAGCAACGCGGAATGACTGAAGGATACCATAGTTTGCTGAAAGTGTACCAGCCCATGTACCTGAAGTCATAGAGTTTTCATTGTCAGTATTAAAACCGTGACGAGCAGCCCAACCAACACCAACATAAGGAATTACATTCCAAACGCGATCAGCCTTGTAACCACCGATGAGGTTGCAAAGGTTGAACATTGCGTCAAAGTGATAGTTCATGAATGCTGCGTGATCGAGCTCCTTATATGTCTGGATGTTCAAACCACGATAAGCTACTCTCCAACCGAAACCGGGAGTGTGCCATTTACCAACGTAAACGTCAAGAGCCGGAGACAAGTGGTTGAAAATATTCTCACCGTTCATGAATACGCCGTTGTAAAGGTTAACACCACCGTTTACACCAACGAACCAGTTGCTGCCGAAGCTGTTTGTAACTACCGATTTAGCCTTGGTAGGAACAACGACCTCGCTAACTGTCTCCTGTGCAGTAGAGAACATTGCAAAACTAGCAAGTGCTAGTGAAATCATAAATTTTTTCATACTTAAAACTAATTAGATTTATATATAAACACTTATTTTCTCTTTTACAAAAACCTGCATATTAATAAACATACAAATGATTGTAATGTTTTCAATGACAATGTTTTTACCCGTTCACAACAAACGACAGTAATAGACATTATCCATTTATTTGCAAAATTACATAAAATTTACAATGTAAAACTATTATATATAGTATTTAGATTTTTATTTAACATTTTTTAACCAATAAAAACATCTGAATCGCTACTTCGCAAAATAGCGGTCAATTTCCGCGTCATTCATAATATGAATAACAGGCAGACCATCGGGGGTATGCGAAGGCATAGATGTTGCAAAAAGGTCATCAACAAGGGACATCATCTCCTCATGGGAGAGCAGTTGTCCTGTTACAATGGCCACTTCTTTTGCCATGGTAGCTGCAATACGGTCGCGGACTTTATCCTTGACATCACCGGTCTGTTCCATTGCACTTTGAATTATATCGGTCAACAACTTGACAGGCTGCAAGCCTTCTATTCCTGCCGGAACGCCATTCAAAACATATGTACCGCCACCCAAAGACGAGACATCAAAACCTAAAGAGGCTATCTCATCCGTTATAGCCTCAAACGCCAACGCCTCGCCCATTGCAAGTTCCAACCTTTCAGGAAAAAGCAACCCTTGCGAAGCGCCCAAGCGTTCACCAAACAGCGCTCTGTATTTTTCAAAAAGAACCCTAATATGCGCTCGGCGCTGATGCACCCACATCAACCCCGACTTAACGGGAACAAGAATATATTGCCCCTTATATTGCGACATCGGAACAAACTCCGACTCAACCACAGGCACAGAGGCCTGAGAAGATGACAACGGTTCATTGACAGTCAAATCATCATCTTCTTCAAACGGGGATAGGTCAAGAGGTTTCAGTCCGGAATCGACACCACCATACAGCATCTCCCAGTTTTCGTCAGAGTCACGATTCACGGACTTGTATTTGGCAAACGGATTGTAGCCGGGGTTATATGACACTTTCGGGGCCGAGACAGAGGCACCACTCCCTTGCGTGAAATCCATCACTGGAATTTCGGGTATGACATCATCATCAAAATCGAGACTTGGAGCTGCGTTGAAACGCCCCAGCGACTCCTTGACTGCAGCAGAAATTATTTTCCATAGATTGGACTCGTCCTCGAACTTGATTTCAGTTTTTGTAGGATGTATATTGACATCAATACGTGAGGGATCCACATCGAAGCACAAGAAAAACGGAACCTGTTCGCCTTGAGGTATTATCTCTCCATAAGCCTCAGCTACAGCTTTGGCAAAATAGGGGTGACGCATGTAACGGCCGTTCACAAAAAAGTACTGCAAAGCACCTTTCTTTCGTGCACTTTCAGGTGCACCGACAAAACCCTTGACATTTATCAGCGTACTTTCCACCGCAACATCTATAAGATGCGCATTCACTCTCTTTCCAAAAAGATTCACAATCCTTTGTCGGAAAGATGACGGCGGTAAAGAGATCATCTCATTGCCATTATGCGAGAGCGAGAACTCGACATCACAATTCACCAAAGCCACACGTTCAAACTCGGTTACTATGTTATTGAGTTCTGTCTGTACCGATTTAAGGAATTTACGGCGCGCAGGGATGTTGAAAAACAGGTTCTTCACCTTGAAATTACTACCTACAGGAGCCGCTACCGGTTCTTGAGATTCAAGTTTTGACCCCGACAGTACAATGCATGTTCCAAGTTCATCATCGGCACGACGTGTTGTCAGCTCCACCTGGGCAACAGCTACAATGGAAGCAAGTGCCTCACCACGAAAGCCCATGGTGGTAAGAGCAAAGAGGTCGTCGGCACTTGAAATCTTTGATGTAGCATGCCTCTCGAAAGCAAGGCGTGCATCGGTCTCGGACATGCCCTTTCCGTTGTCAATTACTTGAATAAGCGTACGTCCGCCATCAGAAACGACAACCTGCACCTTGGTAGCACCGGCGTCAATGGCATTCTCGACAAGTTCCTTTACCACAGATGCCGGACGCTGCACTACCTCTCCCGCAGCAATCTGGTTTGCAACAGAATCGGGCAACAAATGAATCACATCCTTCATATATCAGACAAAGCCGTAAACGGTTTTTATTATATAATACAACACAAAAGCACAAACAAAGAGCGCAGCAACAGCAAAGCGCGACGACACGCGTGAACCGGCAGCACGTTTGCGATCCAAATGGGAATTCTCAGCAACGAACGAGCCTCTTATACGTTCTTCGTATGAATCCTCTTTTGGAGGCAACATACCAAGGTCACGTTTGGCATTCTCAACAATCTTGTCAAGTTTTTCTTTGCGTTCGTCTACATATATATATTTATGGTTGAACTTTCGGGGTTCACGCATCTTGAATCCTGCCATAAACTTCTATTTTTTAAAACGGTCAAGAGTCGGCAAAGGAACGTTGCTCTTCCTCACAGTCTTGAGTTCCTTATCAGATCCTTTACCTCTCCAAATAAAAATATCATCTTTTGACAATGGACGCACATAGTCGAACCATGCAAAATTCTCCAGGAAACGTTTTTCCTCAGGACGTTGCCCCATTGGATAAAATACACCCTTCGATTCTTTTGGGACAACCACTTTCTCAACTTTGCGGTCTTTCATATACGCTATTGTACGCCCTGCAGTGGTAGTATTCATCCCGACATAAGTGCTGTCGCTGTCAATTGGATAAAAAATTATTTCCACACTACCGATAACTTGCATCTCACGCAAATCGCCCTTATCAAAGAAAAACTGCATCTCCTTTCCTTTTATCTGATTAAAGACCGAGGAGTCAAGTTTCTCCACATATAGCGACTGATCAATGATGTTGACCCAATCTATGGTAGAGTCATTCATATAAACCTTGACGACTTCACCCAAAAGTTGCAAATCCCCATTCCATAGTATCGGATCCTTGTACATTGTCAAACATGTATCTCTTGAATCAAACACCATAGAATCACACACCGCCTGCATATTGCGTCCCCAGGCACGAACCTTATGGTATGCTCTCACCATGCGGTATAGCGAATCGGTATCGAGATTGTATGTCACAGCCCAGATGGTATCGGAATGGACAAAAAGCGAATCACGCTGCGAAAAGTCGACAGCCATGGCCTTTTCCGTTACATATACCGAATCCTTCACTTCATCGAGAAACGCATATTCACCGGTGAGCATATTCCTGTTTATGGTATCGGTGTATACAATGTTTCCAAAAACCTCGCTATAGCCGACAGCCGTGTCATAGAATATCGAATCGGCGGCAACTTGCCTATTGCCATTGAACAGCAAAGGCCGCTTGACTAAAGTCGCATGCCTGCTTGCGGTATTGAAGGTTCCACGGTCGGAATAGACTTCAGTACTGCCGGTGTAGATATTTGTCGGACCGACGATTGTCGCAAGATTATTGGCGGTATTATAATGCAATGTATCCGAGAGAAGCAGAAACTTCGAGTTCTCCAGATTGACATCGTCAATAAAGACAGCCCTCTTTGTATCAAGATTATACTCGCCATAATATGAGCGTAAAACCCCTGTTTCATCACTCAACGTCCCATATTCGAAGAAATAGCCCAGATTCCTGTTTCTGTCAAAATCAAGACTGTCGGTCTCAAGCACAATATCCTTGTCAATGAGCCTCACATTGTCCCTCACCCTTGCAATGTTCGTCACACCATTGAAATCAAGGTAATCACCAAAAAGAAACAATGTGTCGCCCTGCTCCATTCTAACATTACCGAAGGCCAGAAATGAGTTCTGCTTCTGATAGTAATGGGCGCTGTCACAGAACATATACATACTGTCACGTCTGAAACTCACATTGCCGACAAGAATCCACGCATCGGGGTCAATAGCCTCATCAAAACGTGTGATGTCTGTATGTAACAGATGGACATAATTTTTCTTGACCGGTTTCTCAAGAGCATACTCCCCCTGCTGCTCTTGCGGGAACAAGGGCAATGAAATGACGAGAAGATATACAAACAGCAGAAACCTTGTCATCAAAAACCGGTTTTATTCTTCAAAAAAATTCCAATCGGGATACAGGAATTCGCAACTACGGCTATCCTTATTGACACGGACATATGTAGTACGCTGTTTTTTCTTGATCCACTCCCTGATACGCTCATCGCTGAGCTTTGCCTCGTACATTTGGCGCAGCACCTCATAATCTTCGCTGAATGTAGCCTGATGAGCTTGAGTCCTTGACTTGACTTTGGCTATCGCACACACAGTCTTGCCATTATCAAGCAACCATGCAAAAGGTTGTGATACTTCACCCACCTCAAGCATCTCGATGACACGGGCAACATCGACAGGCAGTTCGTCCATGGCAAAATGCGACGAACCACTCTGTTTGTTATACATTATACCGAAATTGTTACGCGTATCCTTATCATCTGAATAAAGCGCAACAGCTTCGTCAAACGTCATTTCGTTCTCTTTTATGCCTGTCGCCAACGAATCAAGGCGCAAGAGCGCGGCCTTGAGATTTTCATTCGAATGCTCTGGCTTTCTTAAAATATGACGTACATTAACCTTGTCGCCACGTTTTTCTATTAACTGTATAATGTGGAAACCATATTCAGTCTCAACAATCTTTGACACCTTACCGGGATCGGTCAGATTGAATGCCACAGCCGAGAACTCCGGCTGGAACTGTCCACGCCCCGAAAAGCCCAGTTCACCACCACGGCGCGCTGTGCCCGGATCCTGAGAATACATAAGAGCCATTGTCGAGAAACTGGTCTCGCCACTCGTGATGCGCTCGGTGTACTCACGCAATTCGCCTTTTACGCGTTCAATTTCCTCTTGGTCAATCCGAGGTTGCATTGTAATTATCTGTACCTCAACCTGTTGTGGAATAAATGGAATACTGTCTTTCGGCAATGACTCCAAGTAACGTCTAACCAATACAGGCGAAACTTTCACATCGCCTACAATCTTCATTTTCATTCTGTCGGTCATCTCCTTGTTGTGAAGCTGCTCGCGATACATTTCACGGATATCAGATGAAGTCATGTTAAAATACTCCTCCATTTTTTCCTTTGAACCAATCTGCTGCATGACATACTCCATCTGCATCTCAACCTGACGCATTATGTTCCCTTCGTCAACCTCAACACTGTCAATGGCAGCTTGGTGCAGGAACAGTTGCTGTATGGCCAAATCCTCGCCGGCCACACAATACGGGTCACCCTCGAATTCCCTGCCCGACGCCACCCAAAAGCGGATAGCCTCTTCAATATCGGAACGCAAAATTGCTTTATCACCGACAACCCATTCCACCCTGTCAATGACATTATCCTGCGCCACAAGACCCTGCAGCGGCAACATCATAGACATTGCCACCAACACACCTTTTATCATTTTAATCACATTACTCATATCCTATAGTTTTTAGCACAAAACATCCGAGTCAATACAATACGACTTGACCATTCTGCAAAGCCTCTTCATACAACGAACGTTTGACAAATTTTATGAAGTTTGCTTTTTTTGAATTAAGCAACAACTCTTTTATCTCACCGGAAACCATCTCTATTGGCTTGAGGTCATTCCTTTTCAATATGGAATCGGCGCAGACAAAGTAGGTACACTTCTCATCCTTGAATTCTATGGTACTCTTCTTGAGCAGACGGTCCATAAGTTGTTGCTCGGTAAGAGGAGTCTTCCGAACCAGATCGACAAATGGCATCCAATCCTCTATAAAGAACTGGTATTCATAGCCGTTCTCCAAGCACAGTTTCTCAAGTTCTTCCAGGTCATCCTGCCCCTTACGTATACACCAATTACGCACATTCCGCAATTTTGGTGCCCTGTCTGGCAACTTTACATAAAAGCCTTTTATATAAGGCTCGCTGAGTTCAAACAAGCCTTGCTCCTTATCGTAAAAGTCACGAACCTCGGCATCGGAAATGGTCGGGAGCAATTGTTGCGTTATAAGCCTGTCCTGATAGAGATTCTGCACAAGACTAACTCTGTAATTCTCTACCATTCTGTCTATTTCATCGGTTGCAACCACATTCTCCTTGGCTTTCTGATGAAAGAGAACATCTATCGCCCAGCGTTCGATATAATTCTTCATAAAAGCCACACTGTCTACACCGCGCCCTTGCTGAGCGTAAGCTATCTCTGCCTCATCCTTATAAAGATGGACACCACCTACACTTGCCAAAGACTCCCTTTCCACATAAGACACCTCTTCCCGGCATGCAAAAAGCAAAGCCGGGAGAGCTAAAAGGCATATATTTTTCCAAAATCCTTTACAGAACATCGATTTTTCCCTATATTGTTTTTTTGACGGTAAAAATCATTTCACGATGCAAAGGTACAAAAACATCTTGCTTATTCGTGATTATTAACTGTTTTTAGCACATTCTTGTCAACCTTAACCTTGTATTTCTTACGCAACGACTGCACCCATTTCTCTTCAAGAAATTTCTGGTAGTCCGACGTCACCAGCCCCTTGACATCCTTATACGTCTCAGGGTTTTCAATAACTGCACCGACCGTCTCGACAGCCACAAAGCCACGGCGCAACTTGCCACCATCGCCTTGTCCGAAGACAAGTTTGTCGACCCACGCATTGTCACCAATGGCAAAGATTCCGACCTCGACACGCACCGTGCGCACAGAATCCTTGGGAAGATTTGCCTCAATGGCCGCCTTGTAGTTCTCAAAAGGCTGGTCCGCGAGTATAGTCTTTACCATCTCAAGATTTTCCGGGCTGTTGGCCTGCACCACGGCACCACGGAAACGAGGAGATTCAAACCTGTATTTCTTTTTGTTCTTCTTGAAAAATTTGGCAAGAGCCTCTTCGTCGGCCGAAACCTTGTTCCACACCTCACGCGTTGACACCTCGAAGAAGAGAAGACCCTCATAGTATTCGCGCATAAGGTTACCGAACTCGGGATATTTACTTTCGAGCAGACTATCCTCACGGGCAAGCGCCTCCTGCGGGGTAATGTTGCCACCGAAATCGCGCGCTAAATCGCGGCCACGTTTCACACGTGCAGCCTCACGTATATTCTGCTGTTCAAGCATCTGCACAATAGCGGGCTTATACTCGACAAAAGAACCGAAAGGACGTGAAGAGATACGCTTTACGATGTGATAACCTGCCGGAGACTCGAATGGAACTGAATATGTACCGTCAGCAAGTGCATAGGCTGCCTGCTCGAACTCAGGATAAACCTGACCGCGGACAATCTCAAATGAGCGGACTGCCTGAGCGGGAATTTTAAAGTATGCAGCAACATCCTCGAAAGTCTTGCCTTCATTGAGCATAACGTATGCCGAGTCAATCCTGGCCTTTGCAAGTTTCACATCAGCCTCGGCGGCCTGTTGTTTGGCAAGGAAAACAATGTGAGCCACCTCAATAAAACCATCACGACCTATAGTTGCCGAATCCTTTGCATATATCTTGTAAGCCTCATCATTGATAAAGCATGTATCAACAAGGTAATTTTCGGCCATAAGGTTGCGGTCACGTTCAAACTCCTCTCTAAAAGAAGCAAGTGTATCAAGTTGTAATGACTCTGCTTCGGCAACTTTCAACTTGAAGTCAATATACATCGGGAGATACTCCTCCACAGTCTGTCCTTCACCGGCAAGATTTGTGTTGTTCTTGTTGAAGGCATACTCAAATTCCGAACGTGTAACCTCCTTGCCATTAACACGCATCAGCACAGGGTCAGAAACCTGTGCCAATGCAGTTGTAGATGCCAGCAAAAGTAATGCTGCAATATTCTTCAATCTCATTTTATAGTCATTTATTCAGGACGGCTGTAGTTTGGCGCCTCACTGGTGATTGAAACATCATGTGGGTGACTCTCGAGTACACCGGCATTCGTTATGCGAACGAATTTCGCATTATGCAATGCTTCGATATCCTTCGCTCCACAATAGCCCATACCTGAACGCAAGCCACCTACCAACTGATAAATCACTTCAAAAAGTGTTCCCTTGTATGGTACTCGAGCTGCAATACCCTCGGGCACAAGTTTCTTCTTGTCGGCAGTGTCAGCCTGGAAATAACGGTCCTTTGAACCATTCTCCATAGCCTCCAAAGAACCCATACCACGGTATGACTTGAACTTACGACCGTTGAAGATGATTGTATCACCGGGAGACTCTTCTGTACCGGCAACAAGCGAACCGATCATTACACAATAACCACCTGCTGCCAAAGCCTTTACAACATCACCGGAATAACGCAGACCACCGTCGGCAATCAAAGGAACACCTGTACCCTCAAGTGCCTTGGCTACATCGTAAACAGCAGACAACTGTGGTACACCCACACCGGCAACGACACGTGTTGTACAAATTGAACCAGGACCGATACCCACCTTGACAGCATCCGCTCCTGCATCAGCCAACATCTTCGCAGCCTCACCTGTCGCAACGTTACCTACAACAATGTCAATCTGCGGGAACAGAGCCTTAGCCTCTTTCAACTTCTGGACTACACCTGCAGAGTGACCATGGGCAGTGTCAATTACAACAGCATCGACGCCGGCATCGACAAGTGCCTTGATGCGCTCCATTGCATCACCTGTTACACCGACACCCGCAGCAACACGCAAGCGTCCTTTGCTATCCTTGCATGCCATAGGTTTGTCCTTCGCCTTGGTAATATCCTTGTATGTGATAAGACCTACCAGCTTGCCGTCATTGTCGACTACAGGCAGTTTTTCAATCTTGTTCTCACGCAAAATCTTGGCAGCAGCCTCCATATCAGTCTGCTGGTGAATGACTACAAGTTTCTCGGCCGGAGTCATGATTTCGCAGATAGGACGCGCCATATTGGTCTCGAAACGAAGGTCACGGTTGGTAACGATACCCACAAGTTTCTTGCAATCGTCAACCACGGGAATACCGCCAATATGATACTCGGCCATGAGATCCAGTGTGTCCTTTACGGTTGAATTAGCCATTATGGTAATAGGATCGTAAATCATACCGTTCTCGGCACGTTTTACTATGGCAACCTGGTGTGCCTGCTCCTCAATTGACATATTCTTGTGGATAACACCGATACCACCCTCGCGAGCAATGGCAATAGCCATCTTTGCCTCGGTCACGGTATCCATGGCCGCAGTTACGAACGGAACGTTCAACTCGATATTTCTTGAGAACTTGGTTTTCAATGAAACACCTTTAGGCAACACCTCAGAGTATGCAGGGATAAGCAATACATCGTCATAGGTCAAGCCGTCCATCACAATCTTTTCTTTTATAAAATCATTCATATAGCTATATATATTTTCTTTTCAAAATCAGTTTCCAACTTCAGAGATAAATTTCACACGCACAAGACGTATCTCTTCCTCGGTATATTCGCCGCCAAGTTCCTCAATGGCAACATCAATGGAATCGGTGTCGGATGTCTTGAAGTAATCGTAAATCTCATTAAGATTCTCTTCATCAAGAATTTCCTCAAGGAAATAGTCGATATTCAACTTTGTACCGGAGTACACTATTGACTCCACGTCATCGAGCAGTTCATCAAACTCCACGCCCTTGCTTATTGCCAAATCGTCAAGTGCCACCTTACGGTCAATGGCATTAATTATGGCAACCTTAAGTTTCGATTTGTTTGCAACGGTACGTATACGGATATCCTCGGGACGGTCAATCTCATTCTCTTCGCAGTGGCGCTTGATAAGAGCGCAGAACTCCTCGCCGTAACGTTTTGCCTTGCCCTCGCCCACACCGGGAATATTCTTCAACTCATCAATAGTAATAGGATATGTTGTTGCCATCGCCTCGAGCGAAGGATCCTGGAATATCACATAGGGAGGGAGCTCCAACTGTTTGGACAACTTCTTACGCAAATCCTTGAGCATTGCAAAAAGCGCAGGATCCACTGCTGACGAGCTCGAGGTCTGGACAATCGTCTCCTCCTCGTCAAAGTCCCTGTCCTCTACTATCTTGAAGGAAACGGGTTTCTTCATGAAAGCATGTCCCTGCTTTGTAACTTTGAGCAGGCCATAATTCTCAACATCCTTGTCAAGATAACCGGCAATCAAAGCCTGACGGATTACAGCATTCCAACGTTTCGCATCCTCATCGTCACCACAACCGAAACACTCAAGTTCATCGTGATTGTGCGATATGATATCAGCGGTTTCCTTACCCAAAAGGACATCTATTACATAATCGGTCTTAAAATTCTCCTTTAAAGCCAACACTGTCTCTATCACAGTCTCGAGCAACTCTTTTGCTTCCACCTGTTTCTTTGGAGTGAGGCAGTTGTCACAATTTCCACAATTTTCCACGTCGTAACTCTCACCAAAATAATGTAACAATAATTTCCTGCGGCAGACCGAAGACTCGGCATAAGCCGTTGTCTCGTGCAATAGCTGACGTCCTATGTACTGCTCGGCAAGCGGTTTGCCCTCCAGGAATTTTTCCAATTTCTGTAAATCTTTGTTGTTGTAGAAGGCTATGCACTGTCCTTCACCGCCATCACGACCGGCACGGCCGGTCTCCTGATAATAACCTTCGAGACTCTTAGGGATATCGTAATGGATGACATAGCGTACATCGGGTTTGTCGATACCCATTCCAAAAGCAATGGTGGCAACAATGACATCAATCTTTTCCATAATGAAGTCATCCTGCGTCTGCGATCTCATCACGGAATCCATGCCTGCATGATAAGCCTTTGCCGAAATTTCATTTGTCTGGAGAATCTCGGCAAGTTCCTCCACCTTCTTACGGCTCAAACAGTATATTATACCCGATTTTCCCGGGTTTGCCTTAATGAACTTTATAATCTCCTTGTCAACGTCCTTGGTTTTAGGACGTACTTCATAATAGAGATTTGGACGATTGAAAGAAGATTTGAAATCCGGTGCATCCTGTATTCCAAGATTTTTCTTTATATCATCGCGCACCTTTGTCGTGGCGGTTGCCGTCAAGGCAATTATCGGTGCCCTGCCAATCTCGTTCATTATCGGACGTATGCGACGGTATTCGGGACGGAAATCGTGTCCCCATTCCGATATACAATGCGCTTCGTCAATTGCATAGAAGGAAATCTTGATACTTTTAAGAAACTCCACATTATCCTCTTTTGTCAAGGACTCAGGAGCGACATATAGCAGTTTAGTCTTACCGGAAAGCACATCCTCCTTAACCTCCTCGATTGCCTGCTTCGTAAGGGACGAGTTCAGGAAGTGGGCCACGCCATCTTCCTCGTTCAGGTTCCTGATTGCATCGACCTGGTTTTTCATCAAAGCGATAAGCGGAGAGATGACAATTGCAGTTCCCTCCATAACAAGCGAAGGTAGCTGGTAACAAAGCGATTTGCCGCCACCGGTAGGCATCAGAACAAAGGCATCATTGCCTGCAAGCAAGTTCTTGATGACAGCCTCCTGGTCACCTTTAAACTTGTCAAAACCAAAGTTCTCTTTGAGAGCTTCCGTCAAATTACACTTCTTTGCCATTTTATAATATGCCTATTTGAAAACAAAGTTATAAATATATAACTTAAACGCACAACTTTTTTCAAATATATTTTCATAAATGACGCAAAAAAGTCGGCTGTTATAAAAAACGAACGGCAAGCCCACTACCGAGCTTGCCGCCTACACAACTGCCACAGCATTTTACACCGCATATTTTATCGCAGTACTTTTTTCCACCTGGCTTTTGGCATATTCTTTTGTAATCCTGCTGGTTTTCTCCCCACTTGACGGAATCTCGAACATTTTCTCCATCATAATAGACTCCACAATCGAGCGCAAACCGCGCGCACCAAGCTTGTACTCGACAGCAGTATCCACGATATACTCCAACGCCTCGTCATCGAATGTGAGTTCCACGCCATCCATATCCATAAGTTTCACATATTGCTTTATTATAGAATTCTTGGGTTCCGTGAGAATGTTGCGAAGCGTACTGCGGTCAAGCGGACGCAATGACGTCAGAATGGGCAAACGACCTATAATTTCAGGGATAAGTCCGAAAGAACGCAAATCCTGCGGCATGATATACTGCATCATGTCACCCTTATCTATATTCATCTTGTTCTGCACAGAGTTGTAACCCACGACATGAGTATTCAGGCGTTGCGCAATCTTCTTTTCAATACCATCGAAAGCCCCACCACAGATAAAAAGGATATGTTTGGTATTCACTGCTATCATCTTCTGATCCGGGTGCTTGCGGCCACCTTGTGGCGGCACATTTACCACCGATCCCTCGAGCAATTTCAACAATCCCTGCTGCACGCCCTCACCGCTGACATCGCGCGTGATGGACGGATTGTCGCTCTTGCGGGCAATCTTGTCAATCTCGTCTATGAAGACAATACCACGCTCAGCATCTTCCACATTGTAGTCGGCAACCTGCAACAGGCGGGTAAGGATACTCTCGATATCCTCGCCCACGTAACCGGCCTCGGTAAGCACTGTAGCATCGACGATGGTGAATGGCACCTTCAGCAGTTTGGCAATGGTGCGAGCAAGCAGAGTCTTGCCGGTACCGGTGCTTCCCACCATTATTATATTGCTCTTCTCTATCTCCACGTCATCGGCAGCGCCGCGCTGCATGAGACGCTTGTAGTGATTGTACACCGAAACTGCAAGAGCACATTTTGCCTCATCCTGACCAATGACATATTCATCGAGAAAAGCTTTGATTTCTTTTGGTTTGGGAAGTTCCTTCATCTCAAAGTCGTTCTTTGGCAACAAAGCCTCCTCGCGTAGGATATTATGCGCCTGTTCAACACAGTCGTTACAGATATAACCGGTCATACCGGTCATGAGCAGAGCTACCTGATCCTCGGTCCTGCCACAAAAGCTACAACGTTTTTTTCCTTTCTCTGCCATCGGTTGAATTATATTTTGCGTGTAAGAACGCGGTCAATCATACCATACTCCTGTGCCTCGGCAGCTGTCATCCAGTAATCGCGGTCACTGTCGGTCCACACCTTGTCAAAAGGTTGCTTGCTGTGGTCAGAAATTATGGTATAGAGTTCTTTCTTCAGTTTCTGTATTTCGCGGGCTGTAATCTCAATGTCACTGGCCTGTCCCTGCACACCGCCAAGTGGCTGGTGTATCATCACACGGCTATGTGTCAATGCAGAACGCTTGCCCTCGGCACCCGCCACGAGCAATACCGCCGCCATACTTGCCGCCATACCGGTACAAATGGTAGCGACATCGCTTGAGATAAACTGCATTGTATCATATATTCCCAATCCTGCGTATACAGATCCACCGGGAGAGTTAATATAGATAGAGATATCCTTGCCGCTATCTACAGAATCAAGATACAAAAGCTGTGCCTGCAGGGTGTTGGCAGTATAGTCATCAATCTGTGTTCCCAAGAAAATGATTCTGTCCATCATAAGACGCGAGAACACATCCATCTGTGTCACATTCAACTGCCTCTCCTCAAGAATATACGGGTTCAGGTACTGGGCCTGTGCCTTCATCACATCATCAAGCACCATGCTGTTCATTCCAAGATGCTTCGTTGCATACTTTCTAAATTCATCTCTCTCCATAACAACCTATTTAATTTGTCATTAATAAAAAAACCGGGCTATCGGGCGCGCCCGATAGGCCGGAACAATACCCTTTGCTATATATTAAGCGTTTTCAGATACTTTTTTGTTGAAATCCTCAACAGAAACCTTCTCCTCGTTCAAGGTAATTGCAGCCTTGATGGCCTGGATGAGTTTCACATCAACAGCACGGTTGATGAGAGCCTCGCGTGTCTTCTCCTGCTTGAGCATCTCCTTAGCATAGTTCTCGAGCAAATCCTCGGGAACATTAGCCATGCCATACTGCGCGAACTGGTCGCGTGTAGCACCCTTGGCAACAGCAAGAACATCGTTGTCATCAATCTTAACCTCGAACTTCTTTGCAAGCTGCTCCTTAACCAAGTGCCAACGAAGCTCTGTAAGGCTCTTCTGGAAATCCTCCTCGCTTACAGCCTCTGCGCCCTCGGGCTGGTTAGAATCCATGATACGACGGAGAATCGCCTCGTTGAACTCGAGCTTGCCGACCTTGTTCATGAGATAGTCACGTACATCCATCAACAACTTGTAGTCGCTCTCTACCTCGAAACGAGCCTCGAACTGCTCGGCAATCTTAGCACGGAACTCTTCCTCGCTCTTCACGGCATCCTTGCCGAATGCTGCATCAAACACGTTCTGGTTGATTTCGCTTGCAACAAAACGTGTAATTTCTGTGATAGCGAAAGTAAACTCGCCATTGTGGGCTGCAACTTCGTTCTTCTCCACCTTGAGAAGTGAAGCCAACTCAGCCTCGTTGCCATCGAATGCAGTGAAAGGATTGAATGTTACAACATCGTTCACCTTGGCACCTGCGAAAAGTGCCTTCTGGTCGTCGTTCTTCATGTATGAAGGCATCATGACAGCCTCGCGTACAACAACGCCACCCTCGGCAGCCTCGGTCAATGTACCCTTGAGCATATCGCCGTTCTCGTAAGACTCAACCTGCTTGTACTCGCCGCAGCGCTGTGCAAAAGCATTTACCTGACCCTGAATCATCTCGTCAGTTGGCTGTATTTTATAGTATGCGAGAGCGTCGTTCTTGTCAAGAACTGCATCGAACTTTGGAGCAAGAGCAATCTCGAACTCGAAAGTAAACTCCTTGTCCTCGGCCATGTTGATATTTGCCTGCTGTGCCTCTATAGGAAGTGGCTCGCCAAGCATGTCAATCTTGTTCTCTCTGATATATTCGAAGATTTTAGTCTGCAACAACTTGTTGATTTCCTCAGCCTTCACAGCTGTACCGTACTGCTTCTTGATCAAGCCCATGGGCACCATACCCGGACGGAAACCGGGAACATTGGCCTTCTGACGGAAATTCTTCAACTGCTTCTCAACCAAAGCCGCATAATCGGCCTCCTGAATGTTTACCGAAAGGATTGCACTTGTTGCATCCTGATTTTTAAGTGTAAATTCCATGTATATAAAAATTTTAATGTTTTCTTTGCTCAAAATTCACCCATTCGTATGGGTACAATCCGCACTCTAATTTAAGGCGCACAAAAATACAACAAGTTGAGCACAAAATCAAGTAAAAAACGATTTTGTTGACAACCGGCACGTAACAAACGGAACATTTACTACACAAGAAGTACTACTTTACAATGATTTTCCTGCCATTGACGAGGTACATACCGGCCTTGGGATTCACAACTTTTCTACCGCCAAGGTCATAGTATATCTGCCCCGACACATCATTGTGGACTATATTTACGTCACTTATTGCCGTATCTCCATCCGGTACACCAACTGTCAGCACAAAAGGACAATCCCATACATTCCTGTCTTCGTAGAGTTCAGTCACAATAAGATTGAACTCCACTACATCTCCTTTTGGTGCAGCCTCATCAACCACAATCATAAAGGACTTGGTGGACTCTGCACCTACCGGCAAATAACTCATTCCCACGTTGCCTGTCACCACGGTGACATATGGACTGCCGCTTGTAAGTACAAGAGTGCTTCTCGACTTCTGCTCATAGCGGCCATTATTGACCATGGTGATATCAAGGATATTCTCGCCCACAGCAAGCACCCCCGGAACAACGGTCTTTATCTTTACGCTATAATCGGCCTTATCCGTAACAGCCGACACAGCCACAGAACGTTCATACTCCTTGCCATTGTACACTGCAGCTACAGAATAGCTGTATTCAGTGTCGGATGACAGGCCTTCGTCCACGTATGAAAGAGACACAGTACCATTCACAAATGTCCCATTGCGGTAAATGTTGTAACTTTGGGCACTCGTCACCGCCTCCCATGACAATTTTATGGATTTTGCATCGACAGCCTCGGCAACGACATTCCTGGGAGCCGGCAACGGATTACCCTCGACAACCAATGACAAACGGCTGTAATTGTCGTACACATAAGCAGTTGAAACATCAACCACATTGCGAAACATAGCATCGTCCACATGCAGTATGTATACATCATAGCCATAGTCCAGCGCAGCCCATTGTTCATCAGTGAAGAAGTGGCGTATTGCCACATATATCTCCTTACCCTCATAAGCAGCAAGGTCAACGGTATACTCAATCCATCCGTCACCATCGGCTTTTGTTATTGTCCACTCGTCAAGCATTACAAAATCCGAGGCCGAGCTGTTACCGTTCTCAGACACCGCTACACCAAAATGCTCACCATACCATGTGCTCGAATGCACACGTGCCCAGAAACTGAATTTTCCATCTTTGGCCACTCTTACTTTTGGTGAGACAAGATAATTGTCGATAGGGATACTGTACTCCATCATGGATGCCTGACAATAGGTCTCACTCATCATCTGTCCTACACCGGAATGCGCATCACCGGCACGCTCCACCCGGTGTACTCCGGAAACCGAAGAGTGCCACCACGCATGATTGCGTCCGTCATTGTTGGCATCGAATGAAGTCCATCCTGCAAAGCCATCTTTCACATAACCGTCAGCATCCAATCCCGGTTCGAACTCATAGACACAGTTCTCGACTGCGGTATAATTGTCAGGAGTTGCATATACATCAACACTTATCGGTACGTTATCGGGAGCGGAATCATCAATATCCATCACGAACTGCACCGTACACTCCTCGCCTATATCCATGGCGCCAAGTGCAGCCTCGTTATCGACCATCGTCACATAGGGCGATGAGCACTTTATAACCACCGTAGACTCACCAGTTGTGGGAGCTGTACCATCATTAACCATATTCACATTGATTGCCACATTCTTGCCCGGTTTCACCTTTTCAGGCCATACCGAACTGCATACAATCCGCGCATAATTGTCAATCACGACAGCAATCTCTTCACTCCACTCACGCGCCCCGTCAGAAATTTTCAATGTCATATATGCAGTGTGTCCATTGGGAACGTCAGCCGCTGTACTTATGACAAACACGCACTCGGCAGCTTCACCGGCAGCAAGAGCCGCGAAATCGGCAACGCCATCCTCAATATTCACATATGAATCAGATGTCGAGATATGAGCTTTCACATTTCCCGCAGTTGCACCCTTACCTTTATTTGAAATCACGAATACAAGTTCCCTACCGTAACCCGAAGAAATGACCGAAGGAGAGTAGCTTACAAGCTGCACAAAAGGTGACGCATTTTCAGCAGCTACACCATTGATTGCCGCAAAGGCATCAATACGTCCCGAGCCGGTCATATTGCTCTTTTCACAGGTCAGTTTTTTTGCAGTGCTCTCTATCGTCTCACATATCTGTGCCGGAGTGAGTGTTGAATTCTTCTCAAGCATAAGCGCAATGACACCGGCCACGCATGGAGTAGCCTGCGATGTTCCCGACATATATTTGTATTTGTCATTCTCGTCGTGCTTCAAGGAATATATCAAATCACCGGGCGCTACAATGTCGGGACGTATAAGGCCAATATGCTCCGTATCATACAGATAATCACCGAAACTTGTACCCTGCCAGGTCACAGGCCCCTGCGACGACGAACCCGCATATTCGTCGTTCACTTTAACCGAGCCCACGCAAATGACACTTGTCAGTCCGCCTGCATTCATCTGCTGGTCGGGGTGAAGGTACGGAGGAGGACAAGCTGCCGGATAGTCGACATTGTATGGAGCACCGTAACTGTCGCCGTCATTTCCCGCCGCTGCACACACTGGTACTCCAAGCTGCAAGGTATTCTCAAACGTCCTGCGCAAAAGGACAATATCCGTTTCGCTTATTTGTGAACTTTTAAAACCCAAGGAGAGACTCAGCACATCAGCACCATTCTCCACGGCAAACTCCACGCCCGCCATCATCTGCGCCGGCGAACCACCGCCAGCTCTGTTAACCACCTTCACAGTCATCAGTGTCGCATCGGGTGCCACACCTGTTATATTACCCACTGTACCATCGCCACATACAATGCCGGCACAATGTGTGCCATGACCAAAATCATCGGTTATATCATCATTGCCGGCGACAAAGTTCCATCCGTTGATAGGATCATCCTTCTCGCCATCGCCGTCAGTATCGGCAAACCCGCTCCACAAATGGTCCTTCAGATCATAATGGTCGGGATTGGTTCCCGAATCCAATATTGCAACCACTACATTCTTTCCCGTGTAACCCAAAGCCCATACATCATCGGCATTCACCTGCAACACATGTGGCGTTGCGCTGTGCGATGCAGACAGAGGGACCGGTGCGTCATCCGCAGCATCATAACCCTTGACAATCTGCATTTCTCTGTTTTGCCCCACAGTCAGCACATCGGGGTGCAATGCCAAAAAATCTATAACTTCCCGTGATGCATCGCAGGTTATGGCATTGGCAATCCAATGACATGATATATTAGCAACAAGACCGTTTTGCTCTGCTTCATAAAGATACTCGAGCAATGCCGACTGCTTTTTACAGGAATGGCCCTTCAGTTCATCCACGCCCATCGCTCTCGCCTTTTTCTTGTCTTCGGCCCCGCTGACAGCTGCCTTAATCCGTGCCGGTTCGGGTTGAGACTTCAAGACTATGTTCACATTGGTCATCCCGACTCTCTTCCCTGCGAGTACAGACTGCAGTTCCCTGTCAATGGCACCATATTGCTGCGCATGGCAGAGAGGACAGAGACACAAAAGGAGTGCAACTGCCAAAGAACTTATATTTTTCATAAAGAGATGGTATTTACGACGGACAGCATCAAAACTGAAACTCACGTTTGCGGAGAACGAAATCGCGGCCGAGATACTTTTCGCGCACTATCGGATTCTCGGCAAGCACCTCGGGTGTTCCCTCAAACAGCACACGCCCCTCGAACAGCAGATATGCACGGTCGGTGATGCTCAATGTCTCCTGTACATTGTGGTCTGTAATAAGGATACCGATATTCTTGTCCTTCAATTTCCACACGATATGTTGTATATCCTCAACGGCAATAGGGTCAACACCGGCAAAAGGCTCGTCAAGCATGATGAATTTGGGGTCAATAGCCAGACAACGTGCAATTTCCGTACGCCTACGCTCGCCACCCGAAAGGCGGTCGCCAAGATTCTTGCGAACCTTCTGGAGACGAAACTCCGCAATAAGACTTTCAAGTTTCTCTTTCTGATACTCCAAAGGCTTGCCGGTCATCTCAAGCACAGAAGCAATATTATCCTCCACTGTCATTTTGCGGAACACGCTCGCCTCCTGCGCCAAATAACCAATGCCGGCACGTGCACGTTTGTACACAGGGTATTTTGTTATCTCTTTTTCATCAAGGAAAATGCGCCCGCCATTAGGCGCCACCAAGCCTGTCGTCATGTAGAACGACGTCGTTTTTCCGGCGCCATTAGGGCCAAGCAGACCAACGATTTCGCCCTGTTTAACGTTGAACGACACATTGTTCACAACAGTGCGCGAACCATATTTCTTAACAAGATTCTCGGTACGCAGAACCGTTGCCTCATCAGCTTTGCCTGTAAAATCATTTTCCATACCCGATGCTAAAAAAACGTTTTGGCGAAGATAGTGTATTTTTGCCGTTCAGACAAAAAAAGTGCCATTTTATAACACAAATGAGACCGGCATCAAATTTAACAACACTTATTAACACTAATAAAAGACAAAAAGTAGTACCTTTGTACATCTTTTATACAAACCACACAGAAACGATGCTGTTGACAGATACCATAAAGACATTCGGCAGTTATCTTCTTTTGATGAAGAGAGTGCTGACCAAACCGGAACGGTGGGGCATGTTCTTTCGCCGCACCCTGCACGAGATTTACCAGTTGGGAATAAACTCTATACCCATTGTAATGATAATATCGCTCTTCATAGGCGCTGCTCTATGCATACAGATGAAGACGAATGTCGAGAGTCCATGGATGCCAAAATTCGTTACAGGATATGCCACACGCGAGGTATTGTTGTTGGAGTTCTCATCAACGATCATGTGTCTCATACTTGCCGGCAAGGTAGGCTCCAACATCACATCAGAAATTGGAGCGATGAGAGTGACACAGCAGATCGACGCGCTTGACATGATGGGAGTAAACTCGGCTAATTTCCTCATACTCCCAAAGATTACAGGACTCGTGTTCACAATCCCCATCCTTGTAATATTCAGTATCGCAGCCGGTATCGGCGGTGCTTTCCTGATTGGTATACTCACCGGAATCATGACGGCCGAAGAACTCACGGTCGGGTTACAGCACGAGTTCACGGTGTGGTTCATTTGGTACAGCATAATAAAGAGTTTCTTCTTTGCCTTCATCATCACATCAGTGGCATCTTTCTATGGATACACCGTTAAGGGCGGTTCAATTGAGGTAGGCAAGGCAAGCACCAACGCTGTTGTCAGTTGTAGCGCACTGATACTTTTTTCAGATATCGTATTAACTAATATCATGATGCAATGATAGAAGCCTGTTCAATATATAAGCAGTTCGAAGGCCGTACGGTGCTCGACAACATTAACGCAACCTTCAACAACGGCATCACCAACCTAATCATTGGCCAAAGCGGTGCCGGAAAGACAGTGTTCCTAAAATGCATAGTAGGCCTGCTTGCCCCCGACAGCGGCAAGATAATATATGACGGCCGTTGCGTAAATAACCTTAAAGAAAAGGAAAAAATAACCATCAGACGCGAGATTGGAATGTTGTTCCAGAGTGCAGCACTGTTCGACTCAATGAGTGTGCTTGAAAACGTGATGTTCCCCCTTGACATGTTCTCCGATATGACATATAAAGAGCGATTGGCACGTGCAAGAGCCTGCCTCGACAGGGTAAACCTCATAGATGCTCAGGACAAGTCACCCGAAGAGATTTCGGGAGGTATGCAGAAGCGCGCAGCTATTGCCCGCGCAATTGCCCTTGAACCCAAATACCTTTTCTGCGACGAGCCGAACTCGGGACTCGACCCACAGACATCGCTCGTCATCGATGAACTCATTCATGACATCACTAAGGAGTACGGCATTACCACCATTGTCAACACCCATGACATGAACTCTGTGATGAATATAGGCGACCACATTCTATTCCTTTCGGGCGGCAAGCTTGCATGGGAGGGAGACAAGACACAGATTCTCAACACCAATAATGTACCGCTCAATGAGTTCCTTTTCTCAAGCGAAATTCTGCGTCAGGTAAAGCAACAGGCTACCGGCAACAAATAAAAAACTTTTTAAACAATATACAAGACATCGGTCTCCCACTTCAAGGCAGAAGACCGATGTCTTTATTTTTTTTGAACATCACTTACGTCGTCCCAAAGCCAGGTTCAGGCCAAAGGTTACATGCGCATTCATATTGTTAAGCGGAATATACTGCGGTGTAACCTTTGTAATCATGTAGTCACTACCGACAAAGAGATTTACACCTGCCGGATGGAAATTGAGCATCCATCCAAGTGAGGTTCCATAGGTTCCATAACCACAGTTGAGCGACAGTTCGAACCATTTCAAAGGTGAGAGATTAAGATATCCGCGCGCCTCGTACCACTTGCTGCTTTCAAAAGGCGAGAAACGCTGAGCATACAGTGCACCTACAGAGAGAGCCCTGTAGAAAGGCATATTATATTCCGCACCAAGATACATTGTCGAATTCAGGCCTGTATTGACACTGCTTGAACCATTATAATTGAACTCAACCATCTTTGAGGCATCATCGGCAAGCCTCTCCAGTTCGGCCTCCACCACATTCTCGGCATTGTCATAGTCAATCTCGCCGAAGCCATTGAATTCAACCTTCGCATCAGTGCTTTGGCCGCTCATCATATATTTCCAGTTGATGAAACCGAGGTCAACAACCGAAGCTGACAATTTCAGTCCCGGCACAATTTTTTCCATGTCGTACATAACTCCCAAGTCGACAGCAAAGCCATTGGATGCACGTAGACGCATAAGGTCATCAAATTCAACTTTAAGTTCCACGCCTTGGACAACATTGTTCTCATCCAGTTGGAGATCAGTCTCGCATAAAAGCGCAGCCTGCGCCTGTGCGTGGCTCTCGATCATCCATCGCTGGCCATTGAGCTCGACATTGAGCTTATCAACATATACATTGGCATGAGCCAGGCCAACCAGATACTTTGCATTGACACCAAGACGGAAACCATCGAATATATCATGAGAATACCCTATTGTTGCAGCTGCATAGTTCATTGAATTTATGTTAACTCCCGAGAAAGTATAAGAGTTCTTTTGCAATCCCCTTTTGGCGAACTCAAAGAATCCTTTAGGCAAAGTGACATCGGCCGAAGCACGCAAGGAGAGGTCAAAAGAAAAATAGCCGCCCAACATGCGGAAACCGAGTGCCATTATCGTTTCATCCACATTCAAGCCCAATTTTGTATTATCGGGAATCCTATTAAGGAACTCGTCGGCGTCAACACTACCGCTCATGAATGTCGCAAGCTCATTCTCGCCACGAGGATAAAGAAAATTCGTGATTCCTACATTTCCCTTTGTCCTTACCGAGGTATTACCCACCGCCAACGAGAAATAACCACGTTCCGCCTTCATTGCCGGATTCAGTTTGCTGTTGTACAACATTCCGTCAAGAAAATATGAGGAAAGTGCGGTCTGTGCCACAGCTGCCTGCGAGCTGACGAAGAGCAACAATGCAGCTATTATATATCTTATGTTTTTCATAGTCCGTTTCATATAAATCATTTACCAAAATCCATTTCGATATCGCCGGAAACCTCAAGCACTATATTCGATATTTTTACACCCTGTTCACCCTTCAGGGCTGCAGCTCCAACAGTGTGATCAGTTGCTGCCTTGAGCGAGAAGGCCAGACCATCCAACGATGAAATATCGCCACTCCGGCTCTTTATACCAAAAACAAATTTCTGCGGTTCAGAACCGGCACAAAGCACACCATTCTCGTCCAAAAGCTCCTCCCCTGCACCTGCAGCAATATTCAGTTCATCAATTTCAATATCGCCAATCACATTTCCATCAACATCAAGCGGAATAACTGTCAGCGAAAAGCCCATCGGTATAGTGTTTATAATGTCCATCGTTGCTTTGAGCGATACGTTACTGAACATCTCCATTGTTTCACCAAGGTCGCTGTCCAGGTTAGCTATTGTATCATTGTAGCACAAGTGGAGATCCTCAAACTTCAATGGAACAAGCACCGAGTATGCAGCATCAAGTTCAATAGGCTTGCTGATATCCACATGGTGTGTGACATCTTCTCTCACAACCGGCTCAACCTTGATATTCAATGAGTGAGGAATCTTCTTCAACAGGTTTGCAAGATTCTTTATTTCGACATTCTTATATCCGGTTTTCTTGATCTTGCCTGTATCAGTTGTCAGGAACAGCTTTGTGACAACAGGAATCATCTCATCACTCTGCGCATTATATTCAGCCGGAAGAATGCTCAATCTGGTCACAATCTCAGATTCCTCTATCATCTGTCCGCCAGCGTCATTGCCATACAAGTGCAGACTGATGTCAAGTGGCACACCTACACTGTTTGTCAGCACGAACTCCAACTGAGGATCGGCAAGAGTCATGCTATTACCCTCTTCTCTCAAGAATTCCAGTTCCTCGCCAAGGTCGAGATCTATTTTTTCATCAACACCCTCTATATCTGCACTGTATACTCCGTGGAACGTCTTTACCGAAATTTCACCTATCTCAAGCTTTACATCAAAAGAGATATCGTTGTTCAACACTTCAGAGTGAAACTGTGTACCATGTATCAAAGCCTCTCCGGTCACAACAATGTCACTGCTGTACGAGATGTATGACTTTCCATCAACAGAATCTTTAGGAAGCAGACCGACACATCCGAATTCTTCATTCATAAAATCAATACCGGTACACAACAATTTGAGTTCAAGCGGTTCATTAGAAGATGGATTATACATTGTATTGACACTCAATACACCGTCGTGGACATCAACACCCGAAGTGTTGTCATATGGTTTCAACTGAAGGAAAGATGGCAATGTAATATCAACATCAAGTTCAATATCCGTATCCACATTCTCCATTCCGGCAATTTGCAACTCCATAGCTATCAACACTTCATCCTTGAAACCGATATGCTCAACACGCGCAATCTCACCTGGTATTTCCTCATTGATTTTGAAATCAGTTTCTGAATTCAACGAAGATGTTATCACCTCAGTATGTACGACGGCATCCTTTATTACAAGGTCCGATTCCAACATTCTGAATCGTGCTTCCTTGTCTCCATCGTTGAGCTTGCCGAGTGCCTCGACCATATTCTCCATTTCACGGCCGGCAAGGTAGAAATATCCGTTCTCCTCGGGATTCTGCAGGTTTACGCAAGAAATCACAGCTTTGACATCCATATGACAAGAGTCGTCGACAACCGGAAGATTCAATGTCAATCTTTGCGGTGCAAGATTCCAATGCGTGTTGGCAAGCACAGTAAAATCTGTCACATAAAAGGCATGTTCGTCCTCGTTGTATACAATCCCATTGCCTTTTCCTTCATATTCAGAATGCTCGGGACATATATCCAACTGTTCAGGAAACGCAACCTTCAAGGCATATCCTTCCTTCAGTTCAAAAGCATCCAACCATCCATCATCCATACTTGTCTCAAACTTTATAAGACTCTTTTCCTCGTCGAATTCAACATATTTGATGGAATCGATATGCTCAAGATTTCCGAAATCGCCACTAAAGACCATCTCAACAGGTTCAAAATCCACCTTTACATCTTTGGTCTTGCCGGCAGCATCATGGAAAGCCAACTGTACATCAAGGTCAACATCAAAATAGAAGTCCTGCACCTCCATACCCTTCATCAACTCCAATTCACCATCTAACTTATAGTCAATGATATACTTAATAGATTCATCAATCCTTATGCAGCCATCCTCTATATATCTATCAAGACCTTTGACATCTGTGATGTAAAAACTGAGCAAAGATTTCTCACCAATGAGTCTAAAGGAATCAAGAGTGATGATGTGTCCGTCTATTTTGTATTTTTCGGCCTGCTCGGCATCTTCATCCATCGCCAAACAGAATATTTCGGGGAATTCAATTCTGAAGTTTATCTCCTTTTCGCAATCCGCCAACACTTTTGGATTTGTGACAACAATATTTACGAGAGTTCCTTTCGCGTTGCTGTCGATACCCAATTTTACACTTCTGATGGTCTCGATATCATGATGCATAACGTAATCGATCTTGCAAGGTACAATTTGTTCACCGGTTGTAACCTTAAATGGCTCTGCAAACTTATATGACAGGAGATCTACGGGCAATTCATCAAGTTGTGCCAGCAGATTTTCAAGTTCAGGTATATCCAGTCCTGTTCTGACATTAGATACCAGATGTGGTAATTTCTCATTCAAATCCTCTACAGAAATATTCGGCGACGAAAACCATGCCGGTGTCATATTCGCTGCATTTATATGAATTGTTTCAATGTTCGCCTTCTCAAATTCAACCGAAGCACTGTATTCAACCGGATCTATATTTAATGTAATGGGATCAATACTTTCTTCAACTGAAAAAGTACTGTCCATTTTTATACTATACACGCCTTCAGCATCCTTATCCAACAGTTCAATCTCATTGACGTCAATGAGCGAATCAAGCAGTACGGCCTTAAGGCTGCCCACAGGAAATGCGACGGTATTATCCTCTATTTTCACATCGGTTGTAATTTCCTTGTTCAGCAAATCATAGTTATTGTCCACACACGAAGTGCAGAATGAAATAACCATAAGCAACAACGTAAATAATGTCTTTTTACACATATATATCAAAATTTATGACAACTTCATTCTTCCAGCATTCAATCACCACGATAATGAATTGAGTACTAATTGATTTTACAAATATACAATAAAATTTATATCTAACTAGATTTAAGAATATTTACATCACATAAAAACAGCATTTCCTCTCTGCATCAAAAGACACAAAGAGGAAATGCTGTTTTTAAAGCTTAAAAAGTGAGATCAGAAAGGTAAAAACTGAATTTCGACAATACCACACATTGCAAGAGCAGAAAAGCGTAGCTGTACTTTCCGTTTTAGCCTTTGAGTTCGATTTATTTCTGCCTGATGAAAATATTCATCGGCACTCCGTGGAAATTCCACTTGGCACGGATCTTATTCTCGAGGAAGCGTTTGTATGGGTCTTTCACATACTGTGGCAGGTTCGCAAAGAAAAGGAAGGATGGAACACGTGTCTCGTGCAACTGCATGCAGTATTTGATTTTGATATACTTTCCCTTGATTGATGGTGGAGGATAGGCCTCGATAAGAGGCAACATCTCCTCGTTGAACTTGGCTGTGGAAATCTTTCTCTGCGAATTCAAATAGACATCCTTTGCAGTCTCAAGCACCTTGAACACGCGCTGTTTTGTAACAGCTGAAGTAAAGATTATTGGGAAATCCACAAACGGCGCAAGACGCTCACGGATTGCATTCTCAAAGAACTTCTGCACCTTCTCGCTCCTGTCCTCAACCAAATCCCACTTGTTCACAACCACCACAAGACCTTTTTGGTTACGCTGTATGATAGAGAAGATATTCAAGTCCTGCGACTCGATACCGCGTGTAGCGTCAATCATAAGAATACACACATCACTGTTCTCAATGGCACGGATTGAACGCAATACAGAGTAATACTCAATATCCTCGCTCACTTTACCCTTCTTGCGTATACCCGCAGTATCAACAAGATAGAAGTCGAAACCGAATTTGGTGTAACGTGTAAGAATCGAATCACGTGTTGTACCGGCAATGTTTGTAACGATATTGCGGTCCTCCCCCAAGAATACGTTGATGATTGAACTCTTACCGGCATTCGGACGACCAACCACAGCAAAACGTGGGATATTCTCCTCGGGAGCCTCTTCGGCCTCTTTTGTAAACTTTGTCAATATCTCGTCGAGCAGGTCACCGGTTCCGCTACCGTTGGCAGCAGAAATGCAGAACATATCGCCCAAACCTAGGCTGTAGAACTCAGCTGTGCCGTATTGCATTTCATATGTATCGACCTTGTTGGCAACCACCAGCACCGGTTTCTTTGCACGGCGCAGCATAGATGCCATCTCCATGTCAAGGTCTGTGAGTCCGTTCATTGCATCCACAACAAAGAGGATAACGTCGGCCTCCTCAAGAGCAAGTGTCACCTGATCGCAGATAGCCTCCTCGAACACATCGTCCGAGTTACGCACCCAACCACCTGTGTCCACAAGCGAGAACTCCTTGCCACACCAGAAGCAACGGCCATACTGGCGGTCGCGTGTTGTGCCTGCCTCGTCCGAAATGATTGCCTGCTTAGTTTCAGTCAGGCGGTTGAAAAGGGTTGACTTACCCACATTGGGGCGACCCACAATTGCTACTAAATTTCCCATAGCTTCTTAATCTTTTTGGTCGTACCCGAAACGGCGCAACTGACGGTCGCTGTTACGCCAATCCTTGTCGACTCTTACATAAATTTCCAAAAATATTCTTTTCCCAAAGAATTTCTCAAGCTCGCGGCGGGCATCGGTAGCCACACGTTTCAAGGCAGAGCCTTCATGACCGATGATGATACCCTTCTGCGAATCGCGCTCTACATATATCAGCGACTTTATATATATCTTTCCTTCGTCCTCCTTGAATTGCTCAACTACCGCCTCACACACATAAGGAATCTCCTTGTCGTAGTGCAAAAGGATTTTCTCGCGTATTATCTCTGTAACGAAGAAACGTGCCGGTTTGTCAGTGAGCGCATCCTTCTCAAAGTATGGCGGCGACTCTGGCAAAAGTTCCATCACACGCTTCATCACAGCGTCGATATTGAATTTTGCCGTTGCCGATATGGGGAGAATCTCGGCCTCGGGAATGAGTTCGTGCCAAAGTTCCACCTTCTTCACAAGTTCAGCCTGATTACTCAAGTCAATCTTGTTTATAAGCACCAGAATGGGTACATCAAGCTTGCGCACTTCCTCGATGAAGTCGCTGTTCTTCTCGGGACTCTCGACAACGTCGGTCACATATAACAGCACATCGGCATCACGGAGTGCCGAACGCGAGAAGCGCAACATAGCCTCCTGCAACTTATAGTTAGGCTTGAGCACTCCCGGAGTGTCCGAAAACACAATCTGCGCATCATCAGTGTTCAATATACCCATGATACGGTGTCTTGTAGTCTGCGCCTTAAAAGTGGCAATTGAAATCCTCTCACCTACCAACAGGTTCATCAATGTCGATTTGCCTACATTGGGATTACCTACGATATTTACAAAACCGGCCTTATGCATAATGTTACATAAATGATAAAAACGCACCTACAAAATGCCATAGGTGCGTTTTTGTCTTTGACAAAAAACTACCCGCGTCGGCAGAATGCGTCGGCGGTAGAACAATTATTTAGACAGCTTTCTCTACAGCAAGCTTGCCTCTGTAATAACCACACGCACCGCATACGGTGTGATAAACGTGCCACTCGCCACAGTTAGGGCATATAGCCAATGTAGGAGCTACTGCCTTGTCATGAGTTCTTCTCTTGGCAGTTCTAGTCTTTGATTGTCTTCTTTTAGGATGTGCCATTTTTAAAACGTTTTAAATATTTTTCAATTATCTTCTTCAATTTGTAAATCCTTCAAACCGGCCCAACGTGGATCTATCTGCATCTCATCTCCGTCACCATTCTCATCAGCATCGGCCGAGTGCTTCTTGAGCTTGCCTGTCATCTCATGGTTACACTTACCCGGTGCATGCACGCGTTTCATGGGCAACGCCAAGACAATAAACTCATACAAGTACCACGCAATGTTCAAATCACCTTCATTCTCAGGGACTATCACAATGTCGCCTTCATCGGCATAGCTCTCACCGAGTTTCACACGCAAGACATTCTCGGTGTCGACGTCAATCGCCAGGTCATCAAGGCAACGGTCGCAAGGAACAATCACCGTTCCTGCCAACGAGAAAGAGAAATCGAAGATATCCCTGTTCTTGTTCACCGCTACTTTGGCCTTTACAGTGCCCTTTTGAAACTCCTCGCCATCGATATCTGCAAAGAATGCATTATCGAGATCGAACTCCAATTCAAGGGAGGCAACTCTCATTCCCTTGAGGTCTACATTATACTTATCAAATCTTCCCATCGCTACTATAAAATCAACTCAATCAATAATATAACTCCTCAAAAGCAGTGCTTTACATCCACACTATCCGATTTTAGGACACAAAGATAGTAATAAAATTCTTTAGAAACACCTAATTTGATAAAAATCTTTACTTTTTTAGCTCAATACGGAAAGTTGTACCCTTACCCGGCAGCGATTTTTTTATATATATACGCCCTCTGTGGAACTCCTCTACAATCCTTTTTGCCAATGAAAGGCCAAGCCCCCATCCGCGTGGTTTAGTAGTAAACCCAGGCTTGAAAACATCGTCCCACTGAGACTTTGCAATACCCTTACCGGTATCCGTAACATCCACAACCACCTTGTCGGCAGTATCAACAACCTCAACGGTTATATTTCCATTGCCGCCCATGGCATCAATGGCATTCTTGCACAAATTCTCTATTACCCATTCAAGCAAAGGAATATTGAGCGGGGCAAACAGCGGTACACCGGACAATACCAATTCATATTGTACCTTGGCAGGGCTACGCCGCTTCATATACCCGACCGCCTTCTCTATTACACTGTTCACATCAGCCGGCATAGGCTCACTCTTTGAGCCTATCTTTGAGAAGCGCTCGGCAACCATCTGCAATCGCTCGACGTCGCGTGCCATTTCGGGCAACAATTCATCATCGGCGTATTTACTCTTTAGTATCTCCACCCACGCCATCAGCGATGAAATTGGTGTTCCAAGCTGATGAGCAGTCTCCTTTGACAAACCCACCCACACCTTGTTCTGCTCCGCACGCTTTGAATTGAGGATTGCCACAAAACAAATGATAAAAAACACCACCACAACAGCCAACTGAATATAGGGATAACAGGCTAGCTGTACCAATGTCGCAGAATCATCATAATAGATATAATAATAGTTGCCATCACCAAGCGGAACCTCAACCTTCGTACCCGACTCACGCATAGCAGCAGCCTTTGCCTCCAGTTTCTGCTCCGGGATATTGTTATAGGAGAGAATGTCACCTTCCTCGCCGACCATCACCACCGGAATTGTCTTGTTGCTGCTCAGAATCTCCTCTTCAAGACTCACATCCTCGTCAACGTCAGCACTGATAAGAGAGCTCATGGCAGAAGCCCACACCTCCATGCGGCGCTCCTCCTCCTCCTTCAAATCATCGACAATAATATTAGACACTAGCAACGACGCCAAAGCAATCACTGCAGCCACAGCAATGAGAACATACTTCGCATTCCTGAAATTATTGAACCACTTCATATCATAAAGCCTTTTATAGACTATTTAACGAAGAAAAAGAGTATTTAGTATATTATATAACTGATAAAGACAAAAAGGGATACAACACTTAAAAGGCGCAGCAAGGATCTAGTTGTTAGAGAATCCCCAGACACCCTATATGCCTACATTCCAAAACATATCCGCATCATCAGCGAGGCTACGTTTATTATTTGAGATTCTTTACATTTACCCCCGACACGATTGCACTTCTGTCCGGATTGGATTGCATAACACCACCCAGGGTTCCCGGGTCATGAATTGTGAAATCCTTTATCCTGCGCCCGAACTTTTGAAAGCGCAAAGATATAAGAATATTCCTGCCTTTGCAACCATTGACAACAAGGCGTTTATTCATTGGAAGACCATTGCTGTAACCAATGATATTATAGACATCGCCATTCTCATTATCCACAACATAAGCACAACTGCTTAAACCAACATATTGCGAATCAAAACAGATGGAATATATAAGGGTAACAATTGTCTCACGACTTTTACTTTGTATCCTGTACACACGTAATGGAGTTGCCGGGTTCCATGGAACATCATCGGTGGCAAATTCAATTGAATCATATGCAAGCCGACACACGTCATCTATGGATTCAGAATCAGCCTTTGAATCTATAAGTTTCTCAATATGTGGTGCATGAGGTCGCCCTGTTGCCATCTTCCCGACACTATTGGCAATATCGGCAAAATTGCTTGACGCATCATCACCATGCATATAATGCAGATACTGCATAATAGAATAGAGATTCAGCAGATAGAAAGCGGCATCTTTTTCGGAATTCACTATTGCATCAACACTACTTGGCACTACGGATGGTTCAGAGAGAATATTCCCAATGAATCGTTCACATGTGGCAGCTTCAGGCTCAACTCTATTTTCCGTTATTTTGTGAACTGCTGTTTCATCAAGCCTACTATATAAATGCTCCTCCTTTTCAACGGCTACCGGTTGAATTTCATCTACAGCAACTTGATTTTGAGCGGCACTATTTACATAATTATTCTCTATAACGGATTCGTAAGTCCCGTTTTCATTGACACCCGCGGTAGCAAGTAATTCTTTGTCATCTTGAACTGTTTCATTTGAATATGGGAAAAAGAGGAAGAACAGCAGCGCGGCTGCAGCAACAGCAACAATAGAGCACAAACCGTGCAGAACAACTCTGCGAGATACCTTACGCTGTTGCATGGTTGCAGTTTCCTGGGCGGCAAAATTGTCAATCATAGCAGAAACAGCGCCCATCGCCTCGCTACACTCATACTCAACGGGATTCAACATCGCAAGCAAGCAATCCCTCTCCTGCAACATATCGGCGGGGAGATTATCCTGCATCAGACAGCGACGGAGCTCAGTCTCTTCCTCACAGCTTGTCATACCCAAGAAGTATTTGTCAATCAGAACTTTATAATCCATAAGGCTATCCATTAATCTTATTATAGAAATTCCTTATCAGCTGTCTGGTGCGCGAAAGGATTGTATAGACATTCTCTACACTCAACCCGGTTACACTGGCTATTTCAACAGCCGAGGCACCTTGCATACGCATTCTCATTATACGACGAGGTTTTTCGGGCAAACAGTCAATGAAGTTTTCAATTCTCTCTTTTATATCTACGGTTTCAAAACATTCATGGCTGTCATAAGGGACATCACTCTCTTCTACAACACATTCCGGTTCAAGCGATTTGTTCCTCCAGCTGTCACGGCACATATTCAGAAGCACAGTTCTGCAATACCCCATGTCATTGCACACAGCATCAAGTTCGCGACGATTCTCCCACAATTTAAGATAGAATGACTGCATAATATCCTTAGCCTCCTCGCAATTGCCTATGTTGGCCATGGCAATGGCGAAAAGATTTGAATAAAGAGAGACAAAACGTTCCTTAAATTGTTCTGCAGTCATTCTCAATCAGTTATTATATGCTTGAACTCCTTCCAACCGGGAGCATTGCGATAAGTCTCCAATGAACCTTCGGGAACAATGAGAACAGCGCGTTCCTGTACCGGCAAAAGCCATGAGCTATTGGAAACAAGGCCAAAGTTCTTGCCAAGCAAAGGTGGAACTTTGTTGGCACAATGGATAAATTCAATAGCCGGGCAGTCATAGAAAGCCCCCTCTTCTATCTCCTCTATTGTTCCCGGCAACCATATAGCAGTCAGATACTGCATCCCCCTGAAAGCACCCTTGGATATTTTCTTTGGGCTATATTCACCCAAATGTTTATTTATTTGACAATGACCGAGTCCACACCCTGCAACAACAGCAAGGGTACTCTTCTCTATTATCACATCACCGTTACAGTAATACGATGGATTCTCATTGGGCAGTTCAATCTCCTCGAGCAAACTGCAACCATCAAAAACAAGCACATAGTCTGACCCGGTTCCAAGTTCCTTCAACGTAGCCGGCAACTCTACATGGCGAAGACTGCTGCAAAGCGAAAAAGCAGAAGTTCCAATTTTCTCACACCCCTCTCCCACTACAAGGGAATCAATACCACGACACGCAGTAAATGCATATTCGCCAATACTCTTCACACTCCCGGGAATAACAAGAGTTCCACGTAGTCCACAGCCAAAGAATGCTCCATTCTCAATCTCTACCACCGATGACGGAATATCTACACTCCCCTTTTCAACTCCTTTAAATGCATTCCGTCCAATCACCTTAACACCTTCGGGAATTTTTGTTCTCGCACAAGCCTGCACCAAGCGGTCACTTGCGCTCTCAATAATGGCATTGCAACCACCACGGCTGTCATACACCTTATTACCCCGCTTTACCTTTATTGACTTCAACTTATTTGCATTCGCAAAGGCTGCTGGTTCAATCTCCGTAACCGTAGCCGGGATAGTTATACTCTCTATTGAAGTATTGCGAAAAGCGCCATTGCCGATTTTCTCAAGTCCTTCGTGCAGCGTAACATCCACAAGCCAATCACAAGTCTGGAAAGCGCAATAATCAATAACTTTGACACTTGCAGGAATATCCAACGCAAAAGGCCCGGTATTACATACTATCCAAAAGGCATTCATTGCAATAACCTCAACGCCATAGGGAATCACTGTGGTCCTGCAACCATACAATAAGGTATTCGTAGCACTCTCAATGATGGCATTGCAACCACAACGGCTGTCATATACGGGATTATCCTCATCAACAGAAAGATAAGTCAATGACTCAAGAGCACAAAAGGCACCGCTTTCAATACGTTCCACGCTTTTTGGAACAGTAATGCTCTTCATCTTCCTGCACCCCGAAAAAGCCGAGTTTTCAATAACCTTGACCGTATTGGGCATCACCACAGAAAGCAATTCATCATTGCCACTGAAAGCACCGGCACCAATGGCACTTACGAAGTAGCTGCTGCCACCGAATTCAACTGTTTCGGGCACAAAGACAACATCCTTGTAAAAATTAGACTTAATCGCACCCGACTCCTGCTTAAAATAGGTAACCTCGCAAAGTTTATATTCGTCCGATATTATATTATAGCATATTCCATCTACCATAAAATCATGTGCAAAGAGAAACTGCGAAAACAAGATCGCAAAAACGGAAAGCAAAAATCCTTTTTTCATACCAATAATTATTAAAAGTCTCTATTCATATGACGTTTTAAAAATAGAAACCTTACAAAAATACTAATATTTTTCATAAAGATATAAGTCCCCTTTGCATTGTAATCCCTTCCGCCTTTTAGCCCTTTTCGCCCTTTTGGGCCTTTGAATACGCACTGCAAACATTGTCGGGCGGGCAGACCCCGCCCCTACAGGCAACAAAAAAAAGAGCCTTAGTATTAACTAAAGCTCCTTTCGCCTTTTAGGCCTTTTCGCCCTTTTTGCCCTTTTGGGCCTTATAACAAAAAAAGGACATCCGAAGATGTCCTTTTCTATAAAAGTGGCGATGACCTACTCTCCCACAAATCTTTGCAGTACCATCGGCGCTGTTGGGCTTAACTTCTCTGTTCGGGATGGGAAGAGGTGGATCCCCAACGCTATCAATCGCCTTAATAAGGGACCGATCATTATGTCGTACAACTCATTAGTCAGTGTATTCTTTACTACATCTGTAAACAATTCCGCTTTTCAAAAGATGAGCAAAACTGTGGATGTATCGCACAGTGCTACTGACGACGCAAAGCGTCGTAAAGAAAAGCTCTCGGGCAATTAGTACTGCTCGACTGAACATGTTACCATGCTTGCACCTGCAGCCTATCAACGTCGTGGTCTACGACGACCCTCAACGGAAATCTAATCTTGTGGTGGGCTTCGCACTTAGATGCTTTCAGCGCTTATCCCGTCCCGACGCGGATACCCGGCGGTGCTCCTGGCGGAACAACCGGTACACCGGAGGTCAGTCCATCACGGTCCTCTCGTACTAGTGACAGCTCCACGCAAATTTCCTACGCCCACGATAGATAGAGACCGAACTGTCTCACGACGTTCTGAACCCAGCTCGCGTGCCACTTTAATGGGCGAACAGCCCAACCCTTGGGA
>JAZQZZ010000035.1:0-10938 GCA_045634305.1 Bacteroidaceae bacterium
AACACGCTCCTCAATAGTGTTTGTAATGTCCATGCCCACGCGGCCCTCGTATTCGCAATCCCTGAAGATGCGCTCAACCTCGCGGTCGAGACGATGTCCCATAAGTTCGAGCATAATATAAGTGTCGGCGTGTACACGTGGGTGCTGGCCGTGTGAAACAAGTTCACGGAACACATCATCGACATTTGTTATATGGAAATTACCGCAAAGGGCAAGATTCTTGGCCCTCCAGTTATTGCGACGAAGGAAGGGATGCACATACTGCATACCGGTCTTTCCTGTAGCCGAATAGCGCAAGTGGCCCATGTAAAGCTCACCGGCGAAGCCGAAATGGCGATAAGCATAGTCGGCATCGTTCTTTTTCTCCTTTGGATGAGAAAGAATATCCTTGTTAGCACAGTCGAACACCTCTGATATTGCGCCTGAGCCTTCTGCCCTTTCACGGAACATATAATCCTCACCGGGAGAGGCTTTGAGTTTGACGCAAGCAATACCGGCACCCTGCTGGCCACGGTTATACTGTTTGTTCATCAACAGGAACAATTTATTCATACCATAAGCCCATGTACCATATTTCTCCTGATAGTAGTTCAAGGGTTTGCGCAAGCGAATCATCGCAACACCACATTCGTGCAATAGAGGTTCCATAAATCTTTTAAATAATTTCCGCTAATATACAAAAAAAGTCGTTTCAAGCGAAACGACCATAATAAAATTACATAAAATAAATATCATTTGTGCAGCAAACAGGGGCAAAAACGGCAACGGGACTCTTTTTGCATCCCGCAACAACAATATTTTTAATTGCTCCGTGTTTCATAGCCTTCTGTTTTTTCACAGTGCGAAGATACAAAAAAATAATTACACGCGTATAAGAGAAAGAAAAAAAACAAACAATAAATATCTAAAAACATACCGATTACATTTTATTTGTCAACTAACATTGAATTCAAATAGTCACGGAATGCATCTTTATAAATTTCACCAATAGGAAAACTTGCGCCGGAATTTGTGATTATTCGATTTCGTTCTACCTCACGTATCATCCTGCTATTGACTATATATGAACGATGAA
Source organism: Bacteroidaceae bacterium (assembly GCA_045634305.1). GTDB lineage: Bacteria > Bacteroidota > Bacteroidia > Bacteroidales > Bacteroidaceae > HGM04593. Next base: position 1,076 of record JAZQZZ010000035.1, read on the forward strand.
TGCGGATAAAATAGTTTGGCAAACACTCTTCCATCTTTTTAATAGACAAAAGGGTAATAATAGGCTTTGTTTCTCCATTCATCCACACCTTCAGATATTCACTCATTCCTTCAATATATTGTATTTGAGAAATATCAACTCTGATAACACGGCGGTCGGACTTTAAAAAAATCATATCCTGCAACCGGTCGGGTTGCGGAAATGAAGCATACATTCTGTCCTTTAATTTTATTGCAGCTTTTTGAAATTCATGCAAACCAAAGGGTTTTAACAAATAATCGACAGCATTGACACGGAAGCCCTCAATGGCATATTCGGAATAAGCCGTGGTAAAAACAACAAAAGGAGGATTCACTAACGATTTCACAAAATCCACCCCATTGAGGTCGGGCATATTTATATCACAAAAAACAGCATCAACTGTTTTATTCTCCATTAACTCCAAAGCCTCCACAGCACTGCTACACGCAGCAATAAGTTCCAAGAATGGAACTCTGTTTACATAATCAACCAGTTGTCTAAGAGCTAATGGCTCATCATCAATTACAACACAACGTATTTTCATCATCATTTTAGCGGAACAATAAGTTTAACACTATAAATATCGGCATTATCCGTAACGAAGAGATTGTACTTACTACCATATAGCAAATCCAAGCGTTTACGAACATTCACAAGCCCTATACCGGTTTTCTCTTCATTCGATGTATCAACTTTTGAATTACTACAAATGAATTGCAATCTCCTTTCGCATATAATAATTTTTACACAGACAAATGAGTTATGCCGATAGCTTATACCATGTTTAAAAGCATTTTCAATGAATGTAATCAAAATCATCGGAGGTATCAGACAATCTGGAACATTTTCAGGAATTTCAGCATCTACACGAACTGCATCCGTGTAACGTAACTGCATAAGCGTTATATAATGCTTGATAAATTCCAATTCGTGAGAAAGAGGAACATCTTGTTTATCCTCTTCATATAGCACAAAGCGCATCATCTTTGCAAGTTCACGAATTGCTTTTTGGGCCTGTTCAGGAGCAACATCAATAAGAGAATGAATATTATTTAAAGTATTCATGAAAAAATGTGGATTTATTTGACATCGCAAATACTCCAACTGATGTTCAAGATTCTGTTTCTCCAATTCAGACAATCTTGCACGAATATTACGCCCACGAAAATACCCTTTGATACCAAAATTTGCACCAAACATAAAGACAAGCATTATAATAGACATAAAATTGCGTTGCCCCACAATCCTTTGCCTGTCCGGTTGCGGTGGAGATGGAGGATGCCTCATAAAACCATCGGTTGCCACCTCCTGTTGCCGGTTTAAAACAGCCACATCGCTTAACGTTACATGTTCGTCATTACCAACTCTTTCGGGTTTAATCTTATGTACACAGATTATCATCAGTAATAAGATTATGGTTGAAATAAAAAAATACAGGAATCTTTTACGTTTATGGAACAACAATGGTGCCAATATAAAATTATGGATAATAAACAGAACAAGGTAAAAACTCAAAATCCGCCATATAACAAAAACCTCAGTCCAGTCAAACGGCACTCCTGGATTGTGAACCATACGCTCATACGACACCAACAGTGGAGCAAAAAACAGCATTCCCCACACGGTGAGATATACAATATTTTCTAAACGGGATTGTTTTGCAATATGTTGATATTTCATTTTAACGACGAATAATCAATTCCACCCGGGTCTGCCTCCACCTCCACCGGTTCCACCGCTGTATGACGAAAGTGTAACAGAAGAACCACCGCTGATAACAGCCTCCACAAATCCATTCCCATTAAATATTTCTGTTCCGCCATTTACTGTAATGCCAGATTTGAGCGTGGGTTTTGAAGCTCCCGAAACGACAAGTGTGCTACCACCACTTGACGGTGTCCTAAAGGCAAAAGTTTCACTTCCCACAGTCATTGCATACCATGTATTCCTGTTCCATGAAGAGGTTTGATAGCAGGTTTGAGTAAGGCTGGAGCCACTCTCTAAACCGCCTATGGCAATAATTGTACCACCTGTCACATAGAGTTTTTTCTGTTCTTCACTATTGGCATCAATAGCCACCTCGGGCTGTGAAGAGCCGATAGCATACACCACACCACCCTTTATGTAACAATTGCCATTGGAGTCCATTCCGTCATTGCCGGCAGAATGCGCATACACCATTCCACCACTGACACTAATGTCCCCTGTCCCCCCGGTAGAGGTTTCATAAGAAGCATTTATGGCATCATCCGTTGCATTTACTGTAATTTGTCCGCCTGTAATCTCTATCGAATGTTTACTTTCAACTCCCTCACCACCGGCACCGGCAGTAGTAACGCTCACCACAGCACTATCACTTATGAGAATAGCACCATCAACTTTGATACCTTTTGGAGAAGACTTATAGTCACTACTATAACGGTCGAGTTGCTGCGAGGATGTAACCGTTGACACCACTCCGTTTGAAGATGCAACCACGGCATTACCCGATGTATTCACCATAACCACACCACCTACAGCCGTAAAAGTACCATTTCCGCTAACACCCTTGCCACCGGCGCCACTGCTTGCCAAATTTAGTGCACCGCCACTTACAAATAAATCACTATCAGCATCAATGCAAGACGAGGCTTTTGTCTTTACATCTTCACTATCCCACACACCTCCACCTGATGTGGTAACAACAATATCTCCACCGTAGACTTTTATTGCACCTTCACTTTTGATACCCTTTGCAGCATCGGCTGTAACAGAGATGTCAATGGCACCACCTTGCAAATAAATATTGCCGCTGTCTTCATCTTCGTGACCTACAGTTTCACCGGTAGAAGAATCACCGTCAAGATCACATTGGATACCATCGTCACCCACACCGCTTATTGTAAGCAAACCACTTTCCATGAGAAAGTACTCATTACACGAGATACCGTCACCAACCGCTTTGGTTATGTTTAACGTAAGGTTTTTCACGGAGATATAGTCACCGCTCTTTATTGCATGTTTGGTATTACCCGCCACATTAAGGACACCATTTCCCTGAATCTGCAGTTGTCCTTTACTATATACGCAACCTTTCTGTGAGCCACCTGAACCATCAGTCAATGAGTTGACAGTACCCTTCTTGACACTCAACTGAATGCGTTTACCGTTTGCGATTTCAAGTGCTGCACCAACGGGATTGGTCAAGTCAAGACCTGCAAGTTTCACTGTACTTTTATATGCCCCCGAAAGGAAAAAACCGCCATCGGCAGTTGTTCCGCTCAGTGTATATGTAATTTCATCTCCGTCAACAGCATCTGTGTTGGATTGGGTTATGTTTACATGTGCGCCGTTCACCGCAACATCAACAAACCGGGCCACGTTGCCGGGCACTTCAACAATAGCAGCTCCGTCATTATAACTTATGACAACATTATTATCTTGGACAGAGACCTCATTAACGTTCATTGCATCTACATCGGCCAAAGCAAAACTCTTACCCATGACCACAAGCGTGTTGCCGTCAACAAATTCCATATTACCTGTGCGCGAAGCCGGAAACCTGTAAACGACATTACCCACTTGTACATTAAATGTTTGGCCAACAGCAGTAAAAGCTAACAAAAAAGCCATAAAACAAATACAAATCTTTTTCATCTTACAACTATTTTATTAAGCCCGTCCTTCGTTTTCACAATATACACACCTTTCATAAGGTCTTTTTCACACACCTTGACACCCTTTAGATTATAGATTTCCACAACCTCATCAAGTTCAATTTCAGTAGCGGCTCCAATATTTGTCGTTGATTCATTGACTGCAGAAAAATACATCTTACTCAGATTGGAAATCACAAATTCATGTTCTCCGACCATTAACACGTTGCCATTGACAGACAATGAAAGCAAAGATGCCGGCACTGAAATTTTTACGCCATCTTTGGTTTCAAAAGTCAGATACGAATAGTCGTTTTCTGCATAAACTGTAAGCATTCCAATAAAGAACAAACACAAAAAAGTAAATTTTCTCATGACATTTCTTTGTTTATTTACACACAAATAAAAAGTAAAAGCACAAAACGAACAAATAAAATCAATCAACCAGTGCAATAATTCTATTAAAACATTGAAGCGGAATATCTATTCGATAAATCCGCTTCATTTATGCTTATTTTGTTCCGAAGATTCTGTCGCCGGCATCACCCAGACCGGGCAGAATATAGTTTTTGTCGTTAAGGCCTTCATCGACGGCCGCTACATATATATCCACATCGGGATGTTTCTCCTCGACAGCCTTCACACCCTGTGGCGAGGCAACAAGACACATGAGCCTAATGCGGTCAAAACCGTCAGCCTTCAGGCGGGCGATGGCATCGCAGGCACTGCCGCCTGTTGCAAGCATAGGATCGGTGAGAATTACTGCACGTTCTTTATTGGCAGGCATCTTGTAATAATAAAAGACAGGCTTGCAGGTCTCCTCGTCACGATAAAGTCCAATGTGACCGACACGCGCCGATGGAATGAGTTTCATCAAACCGTCGACCATTCCAAGACCGGCGCGGAGAATGGGAACGATGACAACTTTCTTGCCGGCAATCTTGGGTGCATCCATTTTCATCAAAGGGGTTTCAATTTCCTCATACGTCAAAGGCATATCGCGGGTTATTTCGTACCCCATCAACATTGAAATCTCCTGAAGCAACTCCCTGAACTTCATTGTAGAAGTCTCCCTGTCACGCATAATACTCAACTTATGAAGCACCAGCGGATGGTCTATTACGTGTAAAGCCATAGTAAAAATTGTTTTAATTTATTTTACGCTTTGTATAATCATTTGGAATAATTCTTATGGAATTCCACTACCGCTTCAATACCCTTGCGGAAAATATCGAGATTGAAATTCTCATTAGGTGAATGGATCGCATCACTCTCAAGACCAAAACCCATGAGAATAGTCTTCACACCAAGAATCTTTTCAAAGTCACTGATAATTGGAATGCTGCCACCACGGCGCACTGCAAGCGGTTTCTTGCCGAAGGCCTTCTCAAAGCCCTCCTCGGCAGCCTTGTATGCAGGCAAGGTTATTGGGCAAAGATAGCCCTGACCCCCATGCATAGGAGTAACCTTTACCTTAACGCACGCAGGGGCAATGGATGTAAAATAGTCGACAAACTGCTGCGAAATTTTCTCATGGTCCTGATTTGCCACAAGACGGCAGGAAAGCTTAGCATATGCCTTTGAAGGGAGCACGGTCTTGCTACCCTCACCGGTGTAACCGCCCCAGATACCGCACACATCGAACGACGGACGGCAACTGTTGCGTTCAAGAGTAGAATATCCCTTTTCGCCACGCAAGTCATTCACTTCAATTGCAGCCTTGTACTTCTCCTCATCGAAAGGAATTGAAGCAATCATGTCACGCTCTGCCTGCGACATATCCTCAACATCGTCATAGAAACCGGGGATTGTTATACGGCCATCAGCATCGGTCATCTTTGCAATCATCTCACAAAGCACATTGATCGGATTGGCAACTGCACCTCCAAAGTGACCCGAGTGCAAGTCGCGGTTAGGACCTGTAACCTCAACCTCCCAGTATGCGAGACCGCGCAGACCGGTTGTCAACGAAGGTAGTTCGGCGCTGAGCATGCTTGTATCGCTCACAAGAATTATATCAGCCTTCAGCAGTTCCTTGTTATCCTTGAGGAATGCATTAAGGCTTGGCGAACCAATCTCCTCCTCACCCTCAAAAATGAATTTCACATTGTGTTTGAGCAGGCCATTCTTGACAACATACTCAAAAGCCTTGGCCTGAATCATTGCCTGACCTTTGTCGTCATCGGCACCTCGTGCCCATATGCGGCCATCCTTAACAACCATTTTGAATGGGTCACTATTCCACAGTTCCAATGGCTCAGCAGGCATAACATCGTAGTGCGAATATACGAGCACTGTAGGCGCAGCAGCGTCAACAACCTTTTCGGCATATACAAGCGGATTACCCTTTGACGGCATAATCTCGGCCCTATCAACACCCGCTTCAAGAAGCAATTGCTTCCACCTTTCGGCACACGCGGCAATATCGGCCTTATGCTCGGCCTTTGCGCTTATACTCGGAATCTCAATTAGCGATTCCAGTTCCTTGAGGAAACGTTCCTCGTTCTCCTGTATATACTTTTTTACTTCCATAATTCAATATTGTTTAATTTGACCAACTGCGAATATACGAAAAGTGGCCGAAGTCTACAACACCACACACCACATTTTCGGCAAAAAATATTTTGTTCGTCACAATTTATGTATATCTTTGCGCTTGCAAAACGCGAAAGGTAAGCCGACACGGCAAAAACTAATTGCCGAATTAGCTCAGGCACGTAGAGCGTAAATGTAAACATTACAACATTGCCGAATTAGCTCAGTTGGTAGAGCAACTCATTCGTAATGAGTAGGTCCGGGGTTCGAGTCCCCGACTCGGCTCTTCGAGAGAGTGTGCAAGAGACATCAAGCACACTCTTTTTATTATAAATCCCGGTGAGATTATGTCGAACAGCTACTTCAAATTCAAGCAATTCACTATTGAGCAAAACGACTGCGCAATGAAGGTAGGCACCGATGGTTGCCTGCTTGGCGGTTGGTTCAACTGCTGCGACAGCAAAAGAGTGCTGGACATCGGCTGCGGAACCGGCCTAATTGCAATTATGGCCGCACAGCGCTGCAATGCAAGGATAACAGGCATAGAGATTGACGAGAAAGCAGCCATACAGGCACACATCAACGCTGACAATTCGCCTTGGGGAGAGAGAATAGAGATAACCAACGGCAATCTGCTCGAATACACAACCTGCCACCGTTTCGACACGATTGTGAGCAACCCGCCCTATTTTGTAAACAGCCTTAAATGCGACGACACATCACGCACTCTTGCACGCCATAGCGACTCGCTCGACTGCAGGCAGTTCTTCAAAAAATGCACAGAACTGCTCACCCCCGACGGAGCCGTTTCAATAGTCATTCCGTGCGATATAATGGAGGAATGGAAAGCTGCGGCAGCAGAGCAGGACCTACGCCCAACACGAACCACATTCATTAAGACAACTCCCAGAAAAGCGCCCAAAAGAGTGCTTTTGGAGTTCAGAGCCATTCCATGCGAAGAGTGCGACGAAACGATTTTGATATTGGAAAATTCGCCGGGAGAATACAGTGACGAAGCGAAAAGAATCCTGAGCGACTTCTACCTGAAATTATAATACACTCCAAAAAAGAATGTAAATATTTTTCAAATCAAAAAGCAGTTTATTTCTTCTTTATTTCAAAATCAGGGAGTTCGGGTAAAGAACCTGCAAACAATTCATACAACTGACGATAAAGAGGAACCGGAGCACACGTTCCGTCCCACCCCGGAGCCGCAAGCACCTTGAGGCCGGACGGCACCATCTCCACAAAGAGTTCTTCGTCCATAAGACAAGGTTCGCCGTCAAAGTGCACAGGACCCGGCTTTTCGCGCACAATACGCATCCACGGAGCAGCGATAGTCGTCACATGGCTACACTCGTCAAATGTGTGCGTAAACAAGTGTGTAGCCATCAACGGTACCTCAAAGGTATTGAAAGGAGAAAGTATCGATGCTGTAATCAGGCCATCTCGCATTGATGCAAAAGGAGCGATATAAGCATTGTTTCCATATTGTGACGCATTGCCGCATGCAATCACAAAAGCCTCGAACTTCTCTTTCACGGATTCCGTTTCCACCAGATAGGTCTCGGGTTCATATTTCACCCAATCGACAAGCGACTGCCTGATGTAGTTGAACACTCCACGCCCCTTTCCTTTTGCAAAGTCACTGCTGACAAGAGCATCGAAACCCACGCCGCACGAGCAGAAAAACATTTGTCCGTTAATTTTACCATAATCAATATTCACAGGCCGGGCGACATTGATAAATTCAATGGATTTTTTCACTCCTATAGGTATTCCCAGGTGACGCGCAAAACCATTTCCCGACCCACAAGGAATCACTCCCAGCGCGGTACCGGTGTGCACAATGGCACGTGCCACCTCGTTCACGGTTCCGTCGCCACCGACGGCAACCACCACATCAACACCTTTTTCGGCAGCCTCCTTAGCGAGTTCATAGGCATGACCTGCATATTGGGTATAGCACACCTTAGATTCATAGCGGGCATGGTCAATATACAGCCCCACCATTTGCGGCACTCTCCTCTTTCCGCTGACCCCCGATTTGGGATTCACAAGAAACAATATGGACTCTTTTTCTGTTGCGGCATTCATGATATCTTTATTTCGACAGCAAAATTACATCAATCAATCCGATTGAAGAAATATTTTTCACCAATTTAAACCGCAATTCGCAAGCCCAGGCAACGCCAAATGTTATTATAATATAATATTATATTAAAATATTCCATAATTCGGCAAAATGTCGTATCTTCGCGCGACGTAATAAAAAGGGGATAACCCTGCATTGGTTCAACAACAAATATCAGTTAAGATAATGACAAAGAAAAAAAGCAAGGAAATACTATCCGATTTTGAAGAGATGATTCCGGAAGAGAGCATGGACAACAGTTCTTTTTCTTTCATCACAGAATTCAAAGGGAACTACGAGGAAGAACTCCGCGACGTGAACATACCCGACGAGTTGCCCATACTGCCATTGAGAAACATGGTTCTGTTCCCCACCACCGTCCTGCCCATTTCAGTAGGACGCGAATCGTCGTTGCTGCTTATAAAGGAACTTGAGAAAAGCGGTGGCTACATGGGAGTAATGTGCCAGAAGGACCCGGACATCAACATCCCGTCACTGGACGACATGTACCGATATGGAACCGTAGCGAAGATTGTCAAGGTGTTTGAGATGCCGGACAATTCAACTACTGTAATCCTGCAGGGCTATCAGAAGATAAAGTTGCTGGAGCTCACACGAATAATGCCCTACCACATCGGCAAGGTTGCACCGATAGCCGACATCCAGTCACCACACGACAGCGAGTTCAACCTGCTCATTGATAACTGCCGCAAGACTGCCACAAAGATTTTCAAGGCAAACGGCGCCAACCCCGAGGTCGGTTTCGCAATGAAGAATATGGGCAACAACAACATACTCATCAATTTTCTGTGCGCCAACATAAAAGCACCATTGATTGAGAAGATTGCATTGCTCGAGGAGTCTTCACTCAAGGAGCGTGCATATCACCTGTTGTCGATACTCAACCACGAGAAACAACTTGTCGATTTGCAGAAGCGCATCCAGGCCAAGACACAGAAAGAGATTGACCAGCAGCAGAAGGAGTACTACCTGCAGCAGCAGATGAAGACTATTCAGGAGGAGTTGGGAGGTAACCCACAGGACCAGGATGTAAACGAACTGCGCATGAAAGGAAGCACCAAGAAGTGGAGCAAGGAGGTTGCCGAGATATTCAACAAAGAGGTATCGAAACTTGAGCGAATAAACCCGCAGACCCCCGACTACCACGTACAGCTCAACTATCTGCAGCTATTCACCAACCTGCCTTGGGGCGAATATTCAAAGGACAACCTCGACATCAAGAACGCACAAAAGGTACTCGACCACGACCACTACGGCCTGGAGAAGGTAAAGGAGAGAATCCTTGAGCACCTGGCTGTCATAAAGATGCGCGGTGACCTCAAAGCACCAATCATCTGTCTCTATGGCCCTCCGGGAGTTGGAAAGACATCACTCGGCAAATCAATTGCCGAGTCGCTCAAACGCAAATATGTACGCATGTCACTTGGTGGCATACACGATGAATCGGAGATTCGAGGACATCGCAAGACATACGTAGGAGCCATGCCCGGCCGCATTCTGAAGAACCTTGTAAAGGC
>JAZQZZ010000036.1:0-13572 GCA_045634305.1 Bacteroidaceae bacterium
TTTCAAATTATTGACGGTTCGTTTTTCGTTCCTTACGCTTCTTGCTTGATAAAAAAACCAAACAAGGTTGTACTGCTTGTCTGTAATGGAATGTTGTCAAGGATCTATCGTTGCTGTTCGTTCATTCACCGCGTTGCCGCGTTGCTTCCCGAAAGCGAGTGCAAAGGTAGAGCTTTTTTTTGAACCTGCAAACTAATCCCATCTTTTTTTTCAAAAAATTGCAAGAAAAATTCATTTTCAGTAAAATTCGTGGCATTTTTCATACTTTTCGTTCAAATATATCAAATTACAAACCTTTTTGATTATTTGTACCCACTATATTTCTTCACCAATTTTCTCACTTAAGTTCTATTCTTTTTCAAAAAGAAAATGATTTGCTTTGCACAACGCCGAGTTTGCCGTATCTTTACGATATATTTATATTAATAAGGTAATGGCATATTCCGACAAACATAGATACAAGATAGACCGAGAAACCATTGAACGCATCCTTGACAGTGCAAAAATCGAGGAGGTCGTGGGTGACTTCGTGACCTTAAAACGTCGCGGTGTCAATTTAATCGGCCTTTGCCCATTCCACAACGAGAAGACACCATCGTTCACCGTTTCACCGGCAAAGAACCTATGCAAATGCTTCGGATGTGGCAAAGGCGGTAACCCCGTACACTTTATAATGGAACACGAGCAACTGAGTTATTACGAAGCACTCAGATGGCTGGCAAAAAAATACCATATAGAGATAAAAGAACGCGAGATGACCGACGAGGAGAAGCGCGAGGAGAGCATACGCGAGAGTCTCTTTGTCATAAACCAATACGCGTTGCAGCATTTCATGGACACTCTGCACGAGAGCGAGGAGGGCAAGGCTATTGGCCTGAACTACTTCCGTCACCGCGGCCTGCGCGACGAAACTATCAAGAAATTCTGTCTGGGATATTCTTTTGAGCGCCGCGACAGTTTTGCCAAAAAGGCTGTGGCCGCAGGCTACAACCCGGAACTTATAGCTAAGACGGGCGTCTGCTACAACACAGACGACGGCCGTTTGCAGGACCGCTTCTGGGGACGTGTGATATTTCCAGTACATACTATATCGGGCAAAGTTGTCGCATTTGGCGGCCGCATACTGCAGAACAATGCCAAGGTGGCAAAATATGTAAACTCACCCGAGAGTGAAATATACCACAAGAGCGACCATCTTTATGGCCTCTACTTTTCAAAGCAGGCAATTATACAGAAAGACCACTGCATCCTTGTGGAGGGTTACCTTGACGTGATATCAATGCACCAGTCGGGAATACAGAATGTCGTAGCCTCATCGGGCACATCGCTCACAACTGGACAAATAAGACTCATACACCGCTTCACCAAAAACATCACGCTGCTGTACGACGGCGACAAGGCCGGCATAAAGGCGTCGTTACGCGGTATTGACATGCTGCTCGAGGAGGACATGAACATCAATGTGGTGCTATTACCCGAAGGCGAGGACCCCGACAGCTACTCACAGACACACTCAACCGAGGAGGTAGAGCAATACATAGAGAAGAACAAGGTCGACTTCATACGTTTCAAGACAAATCTTCTACTCGACGAAGTGGGCGAAGACCCCATTCGTCGTGCAGGACTCGTAAGCGATGTCGTTAAAAGCATCGCAGTCGTTCCGAACGAGATACTGCGCAGCGAATATATAAAGAAATGCAGCGAGATGCTCAATATCACCGAGCAGATACTAGTCAAGGAGGTTGCCAAGCTAAGACAGCAGAAAGCAGAGGAGATGCAGAAGAAACCATCATCTGCTACTGTCAATACAAACGATGAGAATAACAACAGCACAGACAGCAATGACACCTCGGCATTCAATGAGTTCCAGCAGAGTATCATCAGCAGTTACAGCAACCCGCTTCACAACAAGGAAAAAGCAATTATAGAGTTCCTGTTAAAGAACGGAAGCAAGATGCTGCAGGTTCCAGAGGATAAGATATCAAACACCCCGTCATTTACCGAAACTGTGGCTTCACACCTCTACTATTCGTTCAACGACGATGGCATAGAGTTATCACACCCCTTATACAAAAGGATATTTGCCGAGGCAGGAGAACACGCGAATGATGCCGAATTTGACCCCGAAAGCCACTTTATGGCGCATCCCGATGTCGAAATATCAAGACTGACAGCAGAATTATGCGGAGAGCGCCACCTGCTGTGCAAAACATTTTCAGAACAAGCCGGCGACGAGCGCAACGAGCAGGCCGTGATGTTCGAGCAGACGACACGCTTGACCATAGCCTACAAGTTGAGCATCGTAGACGAAATGCTCAAAGAGACGATGGGCCGCCTGAAAGACCCCGTTACAGCAAGCAATCCGGCGGCACTAAAGGAAGCCATGGAGGATTTCAAATACCTGAAAGAGACACAAGGAGCGCTAAACGACGTACTCAAAAGCTACGGATTCGGCAACGTTGCTCTTAATTCTTAAGAAAGTGGAAGCTAGTGCAAGCGAGTGAGTGGGAGCGTGCAGCCAAGTTTCCGATTTCACCTTTCCGTTTTCCGCTCGTTATGCGCGCACGCGTATATATAATTAGGTAAACACACAAAACAGGTTGTACCGTTTGGTGCAACCTGCCTTATTTTTGTACAGTTATGTCATTTCGACGATTACAATGAGGAAAAATCTCTACAAGCCCCGTTCAGATTTCTCGCATACACTCGAAATGACAAAAAATCATCTGTCACGCAGCAAATTCATAAACTCCTCGCGAGTCTTTGCCTGATTGAATGCCCCGCAGAAATCAGAAGTTGTAGTAATAGAATTCTGTTTTTTTACGCCACGCATCTGCATACACATATGCTGGGCCTCAACAACAACCATCACACCAAGCGGGTTCAGTGTCTTTTGGATACACTCCTTTATCTGCAACGTGAGCCTCTCCTGCACCTGCAAACGACGCGAGAAGACCTCCACAACACGAGCAATCTTGCTGAGTCCGGTTATATATCCGTTGGGAATATAAGCCACATGTACTTTGCCGAAGAAAGGTAGAATGTGATGTTCACACAAAGAGTAGAAGTCGATATCCTTAACAATGACCATCTGGCTATAATCCTCCTTAAACATTGCTCCACGCAGGATTTCCTCCGGATCCTCATAGTAACCGGCTGTGGTATCAAGTATCGCACGCGCTACACGTTCCGGGGTCTTCAACAAGCCTTCGCGCTCTTTGTCCTCGCCAATGAGCTCCAACATTCGAGTGCAACACTCTTTCAGGCCCTCAATACGTTTTTCTCTATCTACTTCACTCATCTTTACTTCAATATCAATAAGGCAGGTTTATCAAACATTTCTTTACAGAAATCTCCTTGAACTTCTTTGTCGCTCTAAGACGATACATAAGAAGCTCTGCTTCCTCACGCGTGCGGAAATCACCATATTCACAAGTTCTTATTGGCGACTCGAACACCACATACACCTCGGCGCCGGGATAGTTGGTACGCATATATTCAGCCATGGCATTAGCCTCGTCACGTGCCTGGCGAGAGTTGTTGCCCGAGTAAACTAGCACTCTGTAACCCTCAACCTGCTGAACCTCGCCATCGGCATTGGCCATGGAACCCATGAGGCTGACGAGTTTCTCGGGTTGATTTATGCGCACTTTGCCCTCACCGAAAGAGAAACTCTCAATCTCGGAGATAATGTTGCTCTGCGCCCCCGCACAGAGGACACAGAACAACATTGATATAAGCACTACTACGCGTTTCATTATTTGAATGCGTCGATGATACCCTTGAAATCGGCAACCTTGAGAGCAGCACCACCAATGAGGCCACCGTCAACGTTAGGATTAGCGAAGAGTTCCTTTGCATTGCTTGGCTTGCAGCTACCGCCATAAAGGATTGAAGTGTTCTCTGCAACCTCGTTGCCATACTTCTCGGCAATAGTCGAACGGATGTAAGCGTGGATCTCCTCGGCCTGCTCAGGAGTTGCTGTCAAACCTGTACCGATAGCCCAAACAGGCTCGTAAGCAAGGATAATCTTAGAGAAGTCCTCGGCAGAAAGATCGTAGAGTGAACCTGCAAGCTGCTCGTATACAACCTGGTTCTGGATACCCTGGTTGCGCTCCTCAAGAACCTCACCGATACAGAAGATTGGTGTCAAACCGTTAGCAAGTGCCAACTGTACCTTCTCCTTGAGAATCTCAGCAGTCTCACCATAATAAGCACGACGCTCTGAGTGACCAAGAATTACATACTTTGCACCTGTTGATGCAACCATAGAGGCAGAAACCTCACCTGTGTAAGCACCAGACACCTTGTCGGCGCAGTTCTCGGCACCAACACCAATGATAGCCTCATCAACGATAGGAGCTACCGATGCAAGATGGATGAATGGAGTACAGATTACCACATCACAGTTTGGTTTGTCGGCAACAAGCGCCTCGTTAAGTTCCTTAGCAAGAGCAATACCCTCCTGGAGATTCATGTTCATCTTCCAGTTACCTGCAACAATGTTTTTTCTCATTTTACTAAAATTTTAAGGTTTATATTAATTTATATCACTTGATTCATTTTCACTCTTTTCGCCATCGGGCGCCTTTCTCTCCTCCTTACTGCCGGCTGCACGTGCCACAACAGCACTAAACAGCGACAACAGGGACACTACGCCAAACAGCACAAACACCCATAATGGCCAGTTCTTGACAGCACCATATGAAAAAACCCCACCATCCACCTGAATAGAAGAATTCTCAATAACCTCAACAGACGGCATGTCGGCTATCGTCCACTTGCCAACCACAACTCCATCATTCAGCACCACCACTCCGGGGTTAGCGTGAATCATAGAACGCAGCAAAGCTTTGTCGGCCCAATATATGGGATACTCGGCACCGGTACGTTTTGCCCACAACGCAAGAGCATCCTCGCCCGATGCTGATACGGCACAAAAACGTTGGTTGCAAGCAAGACAATAATCATACAAATCATTTATCTTATCGATGTGTGTAACCGACGCCATCTCCACATCCTCTATAACAACAAGGTAAACATTTCCGGTATCAGCAAGCAACTCATCAGCAATATCCATGTCATATTCCCAATCCACAATAGAAAAATTGCCAATCAACGGTTCTGTTCCGGGAGTAACCAATTCCGAATACGTCTTTATAAGCTCCCACTCCTCGCCGGGAATAGTATCGGCCGGCAATGCAACCTCAGTGCTGTCCTTACGGTAAACAGACATATATCTATAATCACCGGGGATGTATTCGACCATGGAACGCAGATTGTTGCCGGGAACAAAATCTCCTGCATCAATCAAAGGAAGGTGATTTACCGCAACCGTCTGCAATGAGAATATATACACGAAAGAGAAGAGTACAAGCACCCATCGCACCCTACTATCCAATTTGGCGACGAACAGGTTACGCTTGACAAAGACGACAATCGCCAGCAACAGCAGAACCACATTCTTCGCAAATGTTACTCCATTGGACATCATTATAGACTCACCGAAGCAACCGCAGTCGGTCACCACGCCGCTTATCCATAAATAGAGCGAAAAAGGAGTGAACAAAGACATTGCAACAAGCGCCATCAGCGGTACTACGCAGCGGTACACGCCCATGAGCAGATAAAGACCTATAAGGAATTCTACCGCAGCCTGCGCAATAGAAGCTGTCAGCAACCATGCGTCGGAAATACCATGGAACGAGAATGCAGCAGCATATTCCTGCAGTTTGTACACACCACCGACAGGATCGACAGCCTTGAGGAAGCCCGACAACATCAGCGCCAATGCAAGCAACAGACGGCACACATTGACAAGAATAATGAATTTTCTCTTATTACTGCTCGGCAACACCATTCTTTATCAAAGCAAAGACTGCATAGTTTATCATATCCATGTAATTTGCATCAACGCCCTCGGAAACCTTTGTAGCACCGCCCAGTTCCTCAATCTGCTTTGTACGCCATATTTTGGTAAGGATAAGGTCGGTATACGATGTCACGCGCATTCCGCGCCATGCTTCGTTGTAGTCGTGGTTTTTCTTCTTCATCAGTTCGAGTGTCTCCTTTGCTTTGATGTCATAGAGCGCCATAGCCTCATCTGGGGTGATGTCGCAGTCATCTGCAAAGCCCTTCTCAAGCTGAACAAGCGAAATCAATCCATAGTTCACAATGCCAATGAACTCGGGGACAATACCCTCGCCCACCAGATTCTCGGCACCGGTTTCAAGGTTGCGTATGCGCTTTGCCTTTATGAAAATCTGATCGGTCAGCGACTCGGGACGCATGATGCGCCACGACGCACCATAGTCATACAATTTCTTGCTGAACAACTCACGGCACACAGCCAACACTCTCTCAAACTCCTTGTTTGTATTATTTGCCATTATTGGATATCATTTAATTTTTGGATACTTGCGGAACCAGCTACCCACCTTCAGCCTTATCACACCGAATAAAGCCTCGCTGAATATTCCGCCACTCATTTTGGATGTTCCAAGAACCCTGTTCACAAAGATTACCGGCACCTCTTTTATTTTGAACCCGCATTTGTGGGTGGTGAATTTCATCTCAATCTGGAACGCATACCCCTTGAAACGTATGTTATCCAAATCAATAGTCTCAAGCACCTTGCGTCTGTAACAATTGAAGCCGGCCGTCGTGTCATACACCGGCAAGCGGGTGATAAAACGCACATACTTCGACGCGAAATAGGACATCAGCACACGTCCCATTGGCCAGTTGACCACATTCACACCGGTCACATAGCGGCTACCCACGGAAAGGTCATATCCATCCTTTGCGCAAGCCTCGTAGAGCAAGGGGACATCCTTGGGATCATGCGAGAAATCGGCATCCATCTCAAAGATATATTCATACCCCTTCTCCAAAGCCCATTTGAAGCCTGTGACATACGCAGTCCCAAGCCCAAGTTTGCCGGAGCGCTCAATTATGTGCACCCTACCCCGGTACTGCTCCATAGCATCTTTTACTATGGCAGCAGTGCCATCGGGTGAGCCATCGTCAACCACAAGCACATCAAAACCATGCTCAAGAGCCATCAGCGTATCAATCATGCGGCCGATGTTCTCCTTCTCATTATATGTGGGGATAATTATCACACTGTCATTCATAATTGCAAATCTGCTATACTACAACCTACAAAGTTATATGAAATGTGGATAAAATTCAAACTATAGGTTAAAATAATATTATATTTTTATATAAAAGCGCGCACATGACCACTTTTTTGCTATTGTTTCATTTTTTATCACTATCTTCGCAACCGGTTCATAAAGACAATACGACAGTGAAGAACGAGAAGAAATTATTCATAGAGACATATGGTTGCCAGATGAACGTTGCCGACAGCGAGGTCATCGGTTCAATATTAAAGGTGGCGGGCTACAACGTCTGCGACAAGATTGAAGAGGCAGACCTGATACTGCTGAACACATGTTCCATGCGCGACAATGCCGAGCAGAAAATTTACGGACGACTCGACCAGCTCAACGCCGCACGCCGTGGCAAAGGCACGATGATCGGTGTGGTGGGCTGCATGGCCGAGCGCGTAAAGGAAGAGCTTATCAAAAGCTACAAGGTAAACATCGTGGCGGGTCCCGACACATACCTGTCGCTCCCTGAACTCATTGCACAGGCCGAGCTGGGACATCCAGCGATGAACATTGAGCTCTCAACCACCGAGACATACCGCGACGTCATCCCCATGCGCATTTGCAGCGGCAAGATTTCGGGCTACATCTCCATCATGCGAGGTTGCAACAACTTCTGCCACTATTGCGTGGTGCCTTACACTCGCGGACGTGAAAGAAGCCGTGACATACAGAGCATCATCAACGAGGTCGACGATCTTGTTGCAAAGGGATTCAAGGAGATTATTCTGTTGGGACAGAATGTAAATTCTTACCATTTCATCGGAGAAAACGGTGAGGATGTAACCTTCCCGCAACTGCTTCGTCGCGTCGCACAGCACGCGCCAAAGACACGCATACGTTTTACCACGTCACACCCCAAAGACATGAGCGACGACACCCTGCGTGTAATAGCCGAAGAGCCCAATGTATGCAAGAGCATTCACCTGCCCGTGCAGAGCGGCAGCAACACAATGCTCAAGGCCATGAACCGCAAGTATACACGCGAATGGTATCTCGACCGCATTGAGGCTATCCGCCGCATAGTACCCGACTGCGGTCTCTCTACCGACATCATTGCCGGATTCTGCGGTGAGAGCGAGGAAGACCATCAGGAGACTTTGTCGTTAATGAGGTATTGCTCATACGATGCAGCATTCATGTTCAAATACTCGGAACGCCCCGGAACATTTGCCAGCCGTCACATGAAGGACGACATTGAGGACAGCGAGAAGGTACGTCGCTTGAATGAAATCATCGCCCTGCAGCAGGAATGCTCGGCCAACAACAACCGGGGTTGCATAGGGCACACCTACGAGGTACTCATTGAAGGCATTTCAAAACGTTCAAAGGAGCAGTTCTATGGCCGCACAGAACAGAACCGCACAGCAGTTTTCGACCGCAAAGGATACAAGATAGGAGATTTTGTAAAAGTGAGAATCACCGGTTCAACAGCAGCAACCCTGCTTGGAGAAATCGTTGACTAAAAATAGAACAGGAGCGAACCGGGTTCGCTCCTGTTCTTATCATATGCGTTCACTGACAATCTTATTTGCCAAGACGCTTGTTCATACGCTCCTCGTAACTGGCTTTCTGGTTTTCAACCGGCATTACAAAACACAGAATAACATAGAACAGCAACGGAGCGCCAAAGCCCAAAAGGGCACAAACAAACCAAATGAGGCGCACATTTGCCACATTCCAGCCAAAATACTCGGCGACACCGGCACAAACACCGGCTAACTTACCGTTTGCCGAGCGCATCAATCTCTTCATTGCAAATTACTTTTTTGGAAGGATTAGGAACAGAATCAAATAAAGCAATGCTCCAACACCTGCGAACAAAGCTGCAACAAGCCACGCAATGCGCACTAGCTTAACATCCAAACCAAAGAATTCAGCAACACCGGCACAAACGCCACCAATCACACAGTTTTGTGTAGAACGAAACAATTTTCCCATTTTCTATTAAATTTATAGTTTTACCTTTAAAATTTCTGCAAAAATAGCAAAGTTCGACGTTTGAAAGTGTTAAAAAAGATGTTTTTATGCAGAAAATAGGGGAAAAGTTCAAAAAAAGAGAACAATTTTGCCACAAATGGTATATTTTTGTAACAAATTATGGAGAAGTGTGCTCCGGCGAAACGTAAAAGGGAAAGGATGACCATAATAAGCTATAACAAATGTCCGTTATGCAAAAGCAGCGCTATAAAAAAGCGCTTTGCCTGCGTTGACAATTTTGCCACAAAGGAGTCGTTTGATATCCACGAGTGCGAAGATTGCGGATTTGTCTTTACCCACAACTTTCCCGATGAAAAGGAGATTGACCGCTACTACGAATCGCCGTCATACATATCACACAGCAACACCGACAAAGGCCTTGTAAACAGCATGTACCACCTTGTACGCAAGATAATGCTAAGAAAAAAAGCAAGGTTGGTAGAGCGTTGCTCACTGCTAAAGAGAGGGAAACTCCTTGACTATGGTGCCGGGACCGGATATTTTGCCCGCACGATGGCAGCCCGTGGATGGGATGTCACCGCCATTGAAAAGAACGGCAAGGCACGCGAACTGGCATTGGAAGAGTTTGGTTTTGGAATGCACCCAGTAGAAGCTTTGGCCGGCATAAAGGAGAAGGAACTTGACGTTGTTACAATGTGGCACGTCATGGAGCATATTCAGGATCTGGACAAGATGTGGAACGAACTGCGCCGCGTACTTTGCGACAACGGTACCGCCATTATCGCCGTACCCAACTGCACCTCGTACGATGCGCAGAAATATAAGGAACATTGGGCCGCATATGATACGCCAAGACACTTGTGGCACTTTACCCCGGATACAATGGAACAGTGGGGCAAAAAACATGGATTCACACTTGACGAAAAGCGCACAATGCCGTTTGACGGCTTTTACATATCGATGCTCAGCGAACAGAATATGGGTTCTCGCATGCACACGATAAAGGGTTTTTGGAATGGTTTTAAGGGATGGATGGCACAGATGAAAAGAGCCGATGCCGCAAGTTCCATTATATATGTATTCAGGAAAAGAGATGAAGAAACCTGTTTTTAACATACAGACATTGAGTGTCTACATAAGCACAACACTTGTGTTGCTGCTTTTGGGCATTATGGGCATTTTGTTCGTAGGCGGACAATCAGTGTCAAACAAAATAAAGGAGAACTTCAACATAACCGTCATCATCGACAGGGAAGCCAACGAAGAGACAATTCTCAAGCTGCAAAAGGAGATAGATAAAAAGGACTATGTCCTCAGTAGCAAGTATATATCAAAGGAAGATGCGCTCGAAGACGCGAAAGCAAGTTTGGGAACAGACCCTATGGAACTTTTGGGAAGCAACCCTTATGAGGCCGAGATTGAGATTAACCTGAAGAAGGATTTCTCGAACGTTGAGAAGATGGCAGAAATTGAGAAGGAGCTATTGAAGAACAAATGTGTGTCAGAGGTAATATACCACAAGGGACACATTGACTCCGTGAACAGCAACATCCGCAAAGTGGCGCTTCTGTTGCTTGTCCTGCTTGCCCTGCTCACAGTCATTTCGTGGTCACTCATTGGCAACCTGGTACGTCTGTCGATATACTCCAAGCGTTTCCTGCTCCACACCATGAAACTGGTTGGTGCCACATGGGGTTTCATAAGACGTCCGTTCCTCCTGCACAACATGTGGATTGGTTTTGCTGCCGGAATCATTGCCAATGCCCTGCTCGGCACAGCATTGTACATGCTTCAGCAGCGTGCGCCCGAAATGGCATTACTGCTACCCATACGTGAACTTGCCATTGTAGGAGCTGCGGTAATAGCGTTCGGCATCATAATCTGTACACTCTGTGCATTCCTGTCGGTAAACCGGTTCCTGCGAATGCGCAATAATGACTTATATTTCATTTGACAACAACTGACATCATGGATAAAAAGGATTTCGCTTTCGGCAAATGGAACTACATACTGCTTGCAGTGGGTGTTGCCGCTATTATTTTAGGTTTTGCGTTGATGATTGGTCCGGGTTCTACCGAGACACATTTCGAGCCCGACATCTTCAGTTTCAGAAGAATCAAGCTTGCTCCTGCAGTATGCTTCAGCGGATTTGTCTTTGTTATTATTGCCATAATGCACAAAACAAAGAACCATAACGACACAAAGAAATAAGAGCGGAGGATGAACATACTCGATACCATAATCATTGCCATCATCGAGGGACTGACAGAGTTCCTGCCTGTATCTTCTACAGGACACATGATAATAACCCAGAACATTCTGGGCGTTGAAAGCACGCCATTCGTCAAGGCATTCACCTTTATAATACAGTTCGGTGCAATACTTTCGGTGGTTGTTCTTTACTGGAAGCGCTTTTTCCAGTTGAACCGTACCCCGGCCCCCGAGGGCGCGGGAGCATTCAAGCGTTTCCTGCACAAGTATGACTTCTATTGGAAGTTGTTCGTGGCCTTCATTCCCGCAGCAGTCCTTGGCTTGCTTTTCAGCGATACCATCGACGCCATGCTTGAGAGCGTTGAGGTGGTAGCCGTGACACTCATCCTTGGCGGTGTATTCATGCTCTTCTCGGACAAAATTTTCAACAAGGGAAGCGAGGAGACCAAGCTCACAGAGAAAAAGGCATTCAACATTGGTCTTTTCCAATGTATATCAATGATACCCGGCGTGTCGCGTTCAATGGCAACCATTGTGGGCGGTATGTCGCAGAAACTTACGCGCAAGGCTGCAGCCGAGTTCTCGTTCTTCCTTGCCGTTCCCACCATGCTTGCAGCAACAATGTTCAAGATGCTCGGTTTGTTCACCGACGAAAACAGCGCACAGGTGCTCAAAGAAAACCTTGACATACTGCTCATCGGTAACGTTGTGGCATTCATTGTAGCAATGCTGGCAATAAAGTTTTTTATAAATTTCGTAACAAAATATGGTTTCAAGGCATTCGGATGGTACCGAATCATCATTGGCGCAGCCATTCTGACAATGCTTTTGACCGGACATAATCTCACTATAGCATAATGGATTTTGTTGCAGGAGAAATAATACCGATAAACAAACCCTATACTTGGACATCGTTCCAGATAGTGAACAAGATACGCTACCACCTGAGCCGTAAGTACGGCATAAAGAGATTCAAGGTTGGACACGCGGGAACACTCGACCCACTGGCGTCAGGCGTTTTGTTGCTATGCACAGGAAAGGCGACCAAGAGGATTGAAGAGCTGCAAAGCCACACAAAAGAGTATGAGGCCGAGATAATGCTCGGTGCAACCACACCATCTTTCGACATGGAACATCCTGTAGATGCTACATACCCATATGAGCACATCACCAGGGAGATGGTAGAGGAGACACTCAAGCAGTTCGTTGGCGACATCGCCCAGCGCCCCCCGCTTTTTTCGGCTTGCAAGGTAGATGGCAAACGGGCTTATGACCTTGCAAGAAAAGGCAGCGACATGCAATTGGCACCCAAACAGATTCGTATTGACTCAATAGAATTACTGGAATGCGAATTGCCCAAAATAAGAATACGCGTAGTATGTGGTAAAGGAACCTACATACGCTCCCTTGCCCGCGACATTGGCGAAGCGCTTGGAAGCGGCGGGTATTTGACCGACCTCATACGCACACGTATCGGAGAGTATAAACTAGAAACATGCATAACACCGGAGGAATTCCAAAAATGGCTTGAAGAACAATGAACATGAATCCTATGACCGAAGAACATTTTAGTATAAGCGGACAGCATATGAAGTTGTCACAGTTTAAATACAAGTTGCCCGAGGACCGCATTGCGCTCTACCCCGCCGCATGCCGCGACGAGTCGCGCCTGCTTGTCCTGCACAAGAAGACCGGCGAAATTGAGCACCGCATCTTCAAGGAGATCATCCACTATTTCGACGAGAAGGATGTCTTTGTCATGAATGACAGCAAGGTGTTCCCTGCACGTCTTTACGGCAACAAGGAGAAGACCAATGCACAGATTGAGGTTTTCCTGTTACGTGAACTCAACGAGGAGTTCCGCCTTTGGGATGTACTTGTTGACCCCGCACGCAAGATACGTATCGGCAACAAGCTCTATTTCGGCGAGGACAACTCAATGGTAGCCGAGGTTATCGACAACACAACCTCACGCGGACGCACACTGCGTTTCCTCTATGACGGCCCGCACGAAGAGTTCAAGAAGGCACTCTATGCACTTGGCGTGGCACCGATGCCAGATCATTTCAAGCGCCTTCGCAAGGAGGACCCCGAGGACCTGCAGAACTTCCAGACGTACTTGGCCAAGAAGGAGGGTTCGGTAACAGCATCGTTTGCCGGCCTGCACTTCACACGCGAACTCATGAAGCGTATGGAGATCCGTGGCATCGACACAGCATTCGTGACCATGCACACAGGTTTGGGT
>JAZQZZ010000037.1:0-52622 GCA_045634305.1 Bacteroidaceae bacterium
GATATATGAAGAAGGCTTATGTATCACCTCTCATGGTAGAGGTAAACGTTGAAGCGGAGACAATGCTTGCCGTTTCATTGCAGATGAATGGCGGTAAAACAGTAGATACCTCAGATCCGAACAATCAGCTCGGTGGCAGCAGCCGCGGAACATGGGGTAACCTTTGGGAATAACAGAGTTGATGGCGAGGACATTTCCTCGCCATTACTTTTTAATATAATTGTCTTTCTTTTGTCTTAAAGAAAAAACCGCGTCCCTGTCTCCTTCAGTTCTTATACCAAAGTGACAAAAATACACTGTCTATAATAGCATTTTGGTTTAAAAGATAGGAAAATTGAAGTTTATTCGTAAATTTGCAATTTACCTATTAAAAATAAAAGACAAACATAATACTATGATAGCAGTACTTAAAAACGGAGTGACTAAGGCTCAGCGCGATAACCTTATCCATTGGCTTGAGTCGCAGAACGTGCGAGTGCACGTTTCCGAGGGTGAGATGCAGACCGTGCTCGGTCTCATTGGCGACACCCGCAAGATTGATATTGACCTGCTTGCAGGGCTTGAGATAATTGACCGCGTTACACGCATCACCGAGCCGTTCAAGAGTGCAAACCGCAGCTTCCACCCCGATGACACAGTGGTTGTTGCCGGCAGTGGCGAGAACAGGGTGAAGATTGGTGGCGGTAACTTTGCCATTATGGCGGGTCCTTGCTCGGTTGAGAGCGAGGAGCAGATTCTGACCGTGGCACGTGCGGTAAAGGCTTCGGGCGCGAACATTCTGCGTGGTGGTGCTTTCAAGCCACGTACATCGCCCTATGATTTCCAGGGCTTGCGCGCCGAGGGCTTGCAGCTGCTGTTGAAGGCTCGCGAGGCAACCGGCTTGCCAATTGTAACAGAGATTATGAGTGCGTCGCACCTCAATCTCTTTGCCGATGTCGACATCATTCAGGTGGGCGCACGCAACATGCAGAACTTTGAGCTGTTGAAGGAGCTTGGCCGCAGTGACAAGCCCATCCTTTTGAAGCGCGGTATGTCGGCTACACTTAAGGAGCTGCTGATGAGTGCCGAGTATATTATGTCCGAGGGTAACGAGCAGGTGATTCTTTGCGAGCGTGGTATACGCAGCTATGACAGCTACACACGTAACGTGCTCGACCTGGCTGCTGTGCCTGTGCTCAAGGAACTCACCCACCTTCCTATTGTCGTTGACCCGAGCCACGCCACAGGCGTGTCGCGCCTTGTGCGTCCGATGGCTTGTGCGGCAACGGCTGCAGGTGCCGATGGTCTTATCATTGAGGTACACAACGACCCCGTGTGTGCTTTGTGCGACGGTGCGCAGTCACTCACTCCGGCGCAGTTCGACGAGGTGGCACAGCGTGTGAACGAGATTCGCAGCATAATGCATTGATAACGGGCGCGTATGGTTGTCGGTGTTGTTGGTCTGGGGTTGATTGGCGGTTCGGCGGCAAAGGCATTCAAGGCTGCCGGCGCTACCGTGCTTGCGTGTGACATAAACGGGCCTATTGTGAGCTATGCACAGCTCGAGGGTGTTGTGGATGGTGTGCTCGGCAGTGAAGAGATTGCCACATGCGACCTGTTGCTGCTCACTGCAACGCCCAAGGCTGTAGAGGGTTATCTGCGCGAGAATGCAAAGTATATTGCTCCACATACGTTGGTAATTGACTTTTGCGGAACGAAACGCAAGGTGTGTGAGCTGGGTTTTGCACTTGCTGCGGAGTATGGCTTCACATTTGTGGGCGGTCACCCCATGGCGGGCCTGCAATACTCGGGTTACAAATATTCAAAGGCAACGCTCTACAGCGGCGCATCGTTCATAATGGTGCCGCCGGTACACGACGACATTGTGCTGCTCGACCGCGTGAAGCAGACGCTTGCGCCATTGGGCTTCAAGAAGTTCGTTGTTACAACGGCCGATTTTCACGACCGCATGATATCATACACATCGCAGATGTGTCACGTGGTTTCAAACGCCTTCATCAAGAGTCCGGCGGCAAAGTTCCACAAGGGCTA
This sequence comes from Bacteroidaceae bacterium, assembly GCA_045634305.1. Lineage (GTDB taxonomy): Bacteria > Bacteroidota > Bacteroidia > Bacteroidales > Bacteroidaceae > HGM04593. The sequence goes on from JAZQZZ010000037.1 coordinate 2,032, forward strand.
CAGCGCCGGCAGTTTCCGCGACTTCACACGTGTGTCGCGCCTGAACGAGGATATGTGGACCGAGCTGTTCCTAGAGAATAAGGAACACTTGCTTGGCGAGCTCGACCTGCTTATAAACTCACTCCACGAATACCGCAATGCAATAGCTGCCGACGATGCCGACGGGCTGCGTTCGTTGCTGCGCGATGGCCGTATTGCCAAGGAGGAGACCGAAAAATAATTGATATCTATGCAATACAATACTATAAACGTAAAGGCTACAAAGGAGTACGATATTTGCATTGGCAGGGGTGTGCTTGCCGACATTGGCGGACTCATTGCACCGGTGCTTGGCAAATGCCGTGTGGCGGTGCTCACCGACAGCAATGTCGATGCGCTCCATGGCACTGCCATGATGGAGCATCTTGCTGCTGCGGGATACGATGCGTGCAAATATGTTATCCCTGCAGGCGAGGCATCAAAATGTGCCGACAATCTGCTGGCGTTCCTCAACTTCCTTGCCGGGGAGCAACTGACACGCAGTGATGCAATCATTGCCTTTGGCGGCGGCGTGGTTGGCGACCTTGGCGGCCTGTCGGCGTCGCTCTATCTGCGTGGCGTCAAATATGTACAGGTGCCCACGACGTTGCTTGCGGCTGTGGACAGCTCGGTAGGCGGCAAGACCGCCATCGACATTCCCGCGGGCAAGAACCTTGTAGGCAGTTTCTACCAGCCATCGCTGGTGTGCTGCGACACTGCTCTGATGGATACCTTGCCAACCGAAATTTACCGCGACGGATGTGCCGAGGTGATAAAATATGGCATGATACTGGATGCGGCACTCTACGATACATTACACACCTTGCCGTTCGATCGCGAGGCGGTTGTGACACGTTGCGTGGAGATAAAGCGCGATGTTGTGCAGCAGGATGAATTTGACAACGGCGTGCGCGGGTTGTTGAACTTTGGTCACACATTCGGCCATGCCATCGAGAAATTGAGCGACTTTGGTGTTTCGCACGGCGAGGCGGTGGCAAAGGGAATGGTGATTGCAGCAAGGATTGCGCCGCTGTGCGGCCTTTGCAACGTTGCCGACGAACTGGAGGCACTGCTTGTGAAGTATGGTTTTGACACTGCTTGCCCTTATGCGGCAAACGAGATATATGATGCGCTGCTCACTGACAAGAAACGTCGTGGCGGCAAGATTTCGGTTGTGCTGCCACGTGCGGTAGGCGACTGCATGCTCTATGATATGCCGGTAGAGGAACTGAAGGAGCTGTTGCAAAAAGTTATATGATGCATTTTGTCTTCTATCAATAAAAAGTATGAAAACAGATAGTGCTCCTCTTGGCAAGAGGAGCTGTCGCAAAGCGACTGAGGAGATTGTGTGAAGCTATCTCTTCCACCGCAAGCGGTTCCCCCTTCTCTAAGAGAAGGAGTTTTTTAACTGAGGAAATAGAATATTGATATGGAAATAAAAGTTCATGGGACATTGGAGGGCTGTGTTACTCCGCCACCGTCGAAATCACAGGCGCACAGGTTGCTTATCTGTGCCGCGCTGGGCTGTAAGCCATGCTGCATTGTGTGCAATGCCGTGAACGACGATATAATGGCAACAATGCGTTGCCTCAATGCATTGGGCGCAAGAATCACCTACTCATCGGGTGTTTTTGATGTGACACCGATAAATGTAACAAAGGGCGGCACGCTCGACTGTGGCGAGAGCGGCTCTACTTTGCGCTTCCTTGTGTCGGTGGCTGCTGTGCTTGGCGCCGATGCCACTTTCGTGGGAGCGGGCAAGCTGCCGCAACGCCCAATGGGTGCGCTGCTCGATGCTCTTGCACCGCATGGCGTTGCCTTTACACGCCACACAGCCGATGAGTTGCCATTGACCTGCAACGGCACTCTCCGTGGCGGCAAGTACACGCTGCCCGGCAATATATCGTCGCAGTACCTCACCGGCCTGCTGTTTGCCTTGCCTTTGGCGGCCGGCGATAGCGAGATTGAGGTTACCGACGGGCTTACAAGTGCGTCGTATGTGACAATGACACTCGATGCACTGCGCATTGCCGGCATTGAGGTTGAGCAACGTGGCAACATTTACAGGATAAAAGGAAACCAACAATATCGCATGCCACAGCGTGTGGTGGTAGAGGGCGACTGGTCGTCGGCTGCCTTTTGGGTGGTAGCGGGTGTCACCGGCAAGCGCTCTGTCACTGTGTGCGGCATGAACGACGACTCATTGCAGGGCGACAGCTATATCATTGACCATCTGCGTTCAATGGGTGCTTTCATTGAGTGTAACGATAAAGGTGTGGTGGCAATGCCTTCGCATCTGTTCGGCACGGAACTCGACTGTACCGACACACCCGACCTTGTTCCCGTGCTTGCCGTGGCTGCCGCCGTGGCGCAGGGAACTACTGTCTTTACAGGTGTGGGACGTCTGCGTTACAAGGAGAGCGACCGCCTGGCGGCTGTCAAGGATTTGCTTGCGGCATTCGGGATATCTTCGCAAATCGGCGAGGATACATTCACCGTCCATGGCGGTGAGCCTGTGGCGTCAGATGCCGTAGATAGCTACAACGACCACCGCATAGCAATGTCGGCTGCCGTGATGGCCGCCGTTGCCAGCGGCATTACAACAATTAAGGAGCACACATGTGTGGCAAAGTCCTATCCGACATTTTTCGATGACTTTGCAATGCTTGGAGGGGTGGTGGAAGGTGAAAAGTGAAAGGTGAAAGCTCGTGCAAGCGAGTGAGTGAAAATTTATTTTCAATCGCAATGACAACGTGGGCTAGCGTTGTTTGCGACGACTGAACCTTTAGGTTTACAAAGGAGTGCGACAAGGTCGCCTTAAAGCCGAGGTTCAATTGCACGAAGTGCGGTTAAAGGTGAAAGCGGAAATCGGAAAACGGAAAGCCGCGAGTAAGCGAGCAAAAGCCAAGCTTGCTTGAGCTTTTAACGCGAGCGGGAGCGGGTTCAATCACGCTTAGCGTGGTTAAAGGTGAGTTACGAGACAAGTGATCTCAGAAAATAACATAAAGAGAATAAAATTAAAACAACATAATATGGATTTGGACAAACTACGTCAGGAGATAGACGAAATTGATACCCAGATGTGCGACCTTTTTGCACGTCGCATGCAGGTGGTATCAGGTATCGGTAAGTACAAGAAAGAGAATAATCTGCCGGTGTATCACCCATCGCGTGCACGCACCGTGTTGCAGAATGTGTCAAAGCGTCTTGGCCCTGAATTCGAGGGCTACGGCCGCACTCTCTACCGCACAATTTTCGACCTGAGCGAGTCGTACGAGACGCGTATGCTCTCCGAGGGTACCGACTTCTTCAACCATTTCAAACAGATTGCCTCTGTTCCGCCACAGCCGTTCCCAAAACGTGGAACTGTGGCTTGTGCAGGTTGCGAGGGCTCGTATGCACACCTTGCATCGGAGCGTCTTTTCGACCTCCCCGAAATCATGTACATGAATAACTTCGAGGGTGTTTTCAAAGCCGTAAGCAGTGGCCTCTGTGAGTTCGGTGTCTTGCCTATCGAGAACTCACTTGCAGGTTCTGTAAATGCCATATACGACCTGCTTGCTGCCTACAATGTCAACATTGTGCGTGGCGTGCGACTCAAAGTGGACCACGCAATCCTTGCTCTCCCCGGTACAAAACTCGAGAACATCCGCGAAATCTATTCGCACCAGCAGGCCATCAACCAATGCTCCGAGTTCCTCTCAACTCTTAAAAATGTGCGCGTAATTGCATGCGAGAACACTGCCGAGGCTGCACGAATGGTGGCAAATGGCGGAGACCCTACAAAGGCTTCCCTCTCATCGCGTCTTTGTGCCGAGCTCTACCAGATGCAAGTGATCAAATCGTCCGTGCAAAACCGCGATAACAACTATACCCGTTTCATCTGCATTGCCAAGGAACCTAAAATCTATTCAGGTGCCGACCGCACAAGTGTGATGATTAACATACCCAACCGCCCCGGAACCCTTTTCCGCATAATGTCACGCTTCAATGCAAGCGGTGTGAACCTTGTAAAACTCGAGAGCCGTCAAATTCCCGAGCGCGAGTTTGAATACCGTTTCTATTTTGACATTGAGGCTTCCGTCTATAGTGATGAGTTCCTTTCCCTCATGTGTGAGCTGCATGAGTGTGGGGAGCAGTTCAGGTATTTTGGTACTTATGCTGAAATCATTTAATTTTTGTCTAAAATGGCGATGGCTGTGTTATACTCGATTTTGTGAACAGTCATTTAGGTTTACTAAACTCCTGTTCCCCAAATCTTCGCAAGCCGTGCCCTCTCCAATTTATATTAATAATTATGCGGTTGTGTTTAAAGCGTGATAACTGTGTTGTTGTGGCTGATTGGGCGTTTAGTAAACTCCGGTTTCCCAACAGCCACACGCCTTGTTCTCGCACTTTTACTCCAATCCCACATTGTCTAAATTGGTGATAACTTCGTTACGCCCAAAGCGGCGATAGCTGTTGAAAATAATTTGATATGAAAAAGATATTGGTAATTAATGGTCCTAACCTCAATCTTTTGGGGTTGCGTGAGCCGGCGCTGTATGGCGCGCAGAACTTTGCGGCGTTGCAGCAGTTCATCCGTGATTGTGCTGCCGAGTGTGGTGTCGATGTTGAACTGTTCCAATCGAACCACGAGGGTGTGATTGTCGACAAGATTCAGGCTGCCTATGGCGTGTTCGACGGTATTCTCATAAACCCTGCGGCCTACACTCACACAAGTGTGGCAATACTTGATGCCCTGAAGGCTGTGGCATTGCCTACTGCCGAGGTGCACCTTACCGATATCTCCACACGAGAGGAGTTCCGCCGTTTCTCATATGTTTCGCTCTATGCGCAGAAGACTATCTGCGGCAAAGGCTTCGATGGCTACAAGGAGGGACTGGAATATCTTAAAAATATTTTGTAAATAAAGTTTTAGGCTTGTCATTCTGAACGGAATGTAATGAAGCGAAGAATCTTGTCAAACGTGTTTTCAGTTCCTTCGCTGTGCTCGGGATGACAGAGCAATAGTATTAGTTATGAAATTCTTCAATACACCGGTTATAAAGGCGATAGATGCCTACACCATTGAGCACGAGCCTGTGGCATCCATCGACTTGATGGAGCGTGCGGCGCGCGCATTGACAGCTGCTATCCTTGAACGTTATGCAGAGCGCGCTTTTGCCGTGTTTGCAGGCCCGGGCAACAACGGTGGCGACGGCCTTGCCGTGGCGCGTAAGCTGCATGGTGCGGGTTGTACGGTGGCTGTGTGGCTCATAAATCCAAAAGGGAAACTCTCGCCCGATTGCGCCGTGAATCTTGAACGCCTGCGGGCTGCGGGAGTTACTGTTACTGAGGTTGCCGGTGGCTTTGTGATGCCTGCAATCTCTGCCGGTGATATAATAATCGATGCTCTCTTTGGCAGCGGGCTCGACCGCCCTGTGGTGAGCGGTGTGTTTGCCGATGTAATACGCGGCATTGATGCATGCAGCAACGACGTGGTGGCGATTGATATGCCGTCGGGTCTTTTGGGTGGCGAGAACGATCCAGCATTGCAGCTCATTGTGCTGGCAACGCTTACTCTCACGCTCCAGTTCCCGAAACTGTCGCAACTGTTGGCCGAGAACGAGATGTTCGTTGGCGAACTCCGGATACTTGATATACAACTTTCGCAGCGTGCGATAGAGGAGACTCCGTCGCCCTTCTTCTACACGTGCAAGGAAGATGTTCTGCCGTTGATGAGGCCTCGTGCAAAGCATGCGCACAAGGGGATGTTTGGCCGTGCATTGCTTGTGGCCGGCTCAAAAGGGATGGCGGGAGCATCGGTGCTTGCCGCGCGTGCTGCATTGCGCAGCGGGGTGGGGCTGCTCACTGTGCATGTGCCGTCGTGCAACAATGCCATTGTGCAGGGTGCTGTGCCCGAGGCAATGACAAGCATCGACAACAGCGGGTGCTGTTTCAGTGACTGCATCGATACCGTGCGTTACACGGCTGTGGGTGTAGGTCCGGGGCTTGGACAGAGCGCGGAGAGCGAGGCTGCACTGCTTGCCCTCATTGACAACTGTAAAGCTCCGATGGTGCTTGATGCCGATGCATTGAACATCCTTGCACGCAATCCGAAATATATGCAGTGTCTGCCACAAGGCAGTATAATAACCCCGCATGTGGGTGAGTTTGCACGTCTGTTCGGTGCAACCGACAGCTCTTATGTGCGATTGCAGGCTGCACAGGCCTATGCAATGACATTCGGCGTTACAATAGTGCTGAAAGGGGCACACACTGTAATAGTCACCCAAATGGGGACAATGCATTTCAACAGTACCGGTAACCCCGGAATGGCGACCGGCGGCTGTGGAGATGTGCTCACAGGCTGTATACTTGCGCTGCTTGCGCAGGGGTATGCCGCACCCGATGCTGCACGTCTTGCGGTCTACGCACACGGCCTTGCAGGTGACTTGGCCGCATGTGAAAGGGGACAGATGGCGCTTGTGGCGGGTGACATTGTGGATTATTTGTCACGTGCGTGGCGCTCACTCGAGGAGGAGTGCGGGAGATGAATTTCCATAAATTACTGCGCGACTGGTCGTTGCCCATTGCAATGCTCGGTGGGGTGGTGATGTATCTGCTTTATGTAAACATTCCACTCTTCGATGGTACCCATGATTTTGTGTCGTCGGTAATTTCGTACCTGCAGCCGGGGCTCATATTCTCAATGCTCTTTGTAACCTTCTGTAAGGTAAAGATAAAGGAACTGAAGCCGTCGCGGTGGCACTTGTGGTTGCTTGCATTCCAAATGCTCTCTTTCATTGCAATATCCCTTACAATTGCTTTTGTTCCGCATATGCCGGTGACGGCGCGCGTGCTGCTTGAGGCGGCGATGATGTGTCTGCTATGCCCCACGGCAACGGCTGCGGCGGTAATCACTGCCAAGCTTGGTGGAAACTCGGCTTCGCTCATTTCGTATACAATGCAGATAAATATTGCAGTTGCGCTTGTCGCTCCGTTAATGCTCACTTTCTCGCACCCGGTAGAGGGTATGTCGCTCACGGCATCGTTCCTGTTAATTATGGGAAAGGTGTTCCCGTTGTTGCTTTGTCCGCTTTTGTGTGCCGAGGCCGTGCGCCGTTTTCTGCCGAGCCTGCACTCGCTGCTTGTTACCAAAGGGCGTAACCTGCCGTTCTACCTGTGGCTTGTGGCACTGTCGCTTGCCATTGCAATGACAACGCGTGCAATAGCGCACAGCAATCTCTCTCTTTGGGTTATGGCTGGCATTGCGGCCATTTCATTGGTGTGCTGTGTGGCGCAGTTCGCATTCGGGCGTTACATTGGGCGCCGTCATGGCGAGATAATTGCCGGCGGGCAGTCACTTGGACAAAAAAATACGGTGTTTGCCATTTGGTTTGCGTATACATTCCTCACCCCGGTGACGGCTATCGCTGGCGGTTTCTATTCGCTGTGGCATAATCTGGTGAATACGTGGCAGTTGTATAAATATAATCACAAATAGTATAGTGAGCGACTAAAAAGCAAATTTCTGCGTTACGCTCGTCTTTAAAATCCTCATTTACGTTTAGTAAACTGCGGTTTTAAAGCCTTCGCAAGCCTTGAACTTTGCATTTTATTCGCACCCTATTGACGAAGATGAACTTTTGTCGTATACAATACTCTATCCTTACTTCTCATTTGTACTATTCCCTCTATTTGATTACTTTTGCGCTGCTATTGCATTGATAATCCATTATGAAAACAAGAATACTCCTTTTCCTTTGTCTTTTCAGTGTCATAACCGCCAATGCGCAGACAGATTCTTTGACTATCGCCAATGTTGTTGAATCTGATGCGGCAACTACTATTCCGGCTATAACCAACAGGCAGTACAACCTCAGATATGCCCATCACTCTTTTTGCATTGCTCTGCCTGTGGCGGCAGCGGGTTTTGCCTTGATGCCTGCTGACAAACATATTGCCGATGGGGTGCAGACGAAACTCCCGGGTTTTGAGGCCAAATTCGATGACTATCTGCAATATGCTCCCTGGGCGGCGCACCTTGCTATGGGCGCGTTTGGCGTGAAGGGTGTGAGCAGGAACCGTTGGCAGGTTTTGACCGCCGATGCCATGGCTGCTGTGATGATGGCTGCAACGGTAAAGGGATTGAAGATGTGCATTGGCCGCACGCGACCGAATGGCGGGGAGGAGAGTTTTCCGTCGGGGCACACGGCAAAAGCCTTTATGGGTGCAACGCTGCTTGCGCACGAGTATGGCAATCGCAGCATCTGGATTCCAATTGCCGGCTACACTGCGGCAACAGCGACAGGTGTTATGCGCGTGCTCAATAACCGTCACTATCTGAGCGACGTGGTTGTTGGTGCAGCCGTGGGTATATTGACTGCCGAACTTGCCTATTGGGCAACCGATGCCATATTCAAGGACAGGAAACTCTTTAAATCGCACCGCAACGTAAATGCCGATTATATAATCAGAAACTATTAATGCAGTCCGTAATACACAAATTTACCCTGTCACGTGTGTGACAGGGTAAATTTTTATGCAGATGTGTTACTGTTTATCTTCTAATGAAGGTGAAGCTCTTGAAGTATACCTTCTGCTCCTCGCTGCTGTTGTTGGTGATGCGCAACTTGGTTGCTGTCATGCCGCCAAGTTCGTTGCCTGTGTGGATGACCGGGTCGTCCTCGCGGTAGTGGAGGAGGCTTACCTCGCGCCATGCGCCATCAACGAACAGCTCAAGGGTAAAGTGTTTTGCAACGCCGTTTACGCCCAAGTTGAAGTCCATACCCTGGAAAGTGATAGGTGTCTCGCTCTCAATCATGAGCTCGCCGCCTGCCTGCCAGTTGATGACCTCGAGTGCCGATGCAATCTCCACTCTGTCGCCATTGAGCTTCACTGGGAGCAATGCAAGCTGTTTCACTGTCGATGTGAGCTTGTATGGGTTATACTCGGCTGTGGTGTTCAAATCTGTTCCGTGTACGTTGTTGTACTCCTCTGTTGCCTGTGTGAAGAGTTTGTTCAATGTAGGCAACATTACCTTTGTACCGATCTTTGTACCAATCTGGTATGGGTGGCGCATTGCTTTGTTGTTCTCGAGGTCGAACATCTGCTTCTGCAAAGAACGTGCCTGCTTGTAGAGGTTCTCGAAGTTGATGAACTTGCTTGTTGAAGAACTGTTGTCCTGTATTGCGGCAAACATCTTCATTGTGCATACTGCTCTACCATATGCTGCAAGGTTCTTACCCTGGATAATCCATGGACGGAGCTCGTGCAGGAGCTGTGGGTTGCTGTTGTCGTTGAGCAAGAGGTCGCATGCTGTTTCAAGTTCGCAACATGCAACGTTGAGCATTGCAACGCCATAGAAGTCACCTTTCTCTACTGCAGCAACGATATCCTTGAGTTCTTCACCCTCCTCGCGGCGGAATCCATGGCCATTAGGGCCGAGGTCCTTGTTGTAGAGTGCGAAGATGCGCAATGCCTCGTGGTTGCTTGGGAGAATGTCCTTGAGGCTCTTTTCCCAGTTGCTCTGGTAGTCATATTCCTCCATGTTCCAGCAGTAGTCGGCAATGCCGTAGAGTGAAATCTTTGATGTCTCGGCATACTCCATGGGGTTGCTCACGAAGCCTGATACATCGGTTGCGATGTCGAGACCGTTGCCGTAGGCTGGACCCATGAGGATGTGGTCACGTACAAAGTCGTTAACGGGGAAGTTCAGCCAGATGTAGCCCTTGCGCTCGATGCGCTCGTTAATCCACTCCATTGTCGGCTTGTCAATGCATGCAACAACAGAATTACCTGTCCACATCACCTCGATGCCTTTGTTGAGGTTGGCACCTAGTGTACGCAAGTAGCCGCCTTGCTCGTTGGCCCAGCCCTTGTTGTACTCTGTAGGGCACAGGATGAGCGGAGCAACGTCTTTCTTCACCTGTACGAAGTTGTCGTCGATGTAATTGAGGAGTGCTGCCTGCTTGTCGGCCTTGGCACCCTCGCCCCAGATGTCGTCAAAGAAGACTGCGAATGAGCGTACGCCAAGGTTGTACATGATCTCGAGCTTTGCCATGAGGTGGTCGCGGTCCTCGTCGTTCCACTTGATGTCAACGCCAGGGTGGATTGCCCAGTAGAAGTTCACGCCGTTTGCCTTTGCCACGTTTACGAGCTCGGCAATGCGGTTAGCCTCGGCCTCGGGGTATGCCTCGCGCCACTTGTCGCGGTGCCAGGGATCGTCCTTGGGACCATAGATGTATACGTTCATCTTGTTGCGGCCATAGAACGCGAGCTGGCTCTTGCGTGCCTCGTGGCTCCATGGTGTGCCGTAGAATCCCTCTACTGTTCCGCGGAATGGGACATCGGGCCAGTCGGTGATGGTGCATGCCTCAAGCTTGCCCTCTCTCATCATACCGAGCAGTGTCTGTACGCCATAGTAGAGACCTTTCTCATCGTTACCGGCGATTACAACCTCCTTGTCGGTTACCTTCATAAAGTAACCCTCTGCCTTTGCCGGGATGTTCTTCTTGTACTTGTTTACTTTGCTTTCGCCGCGTACGCCAAGTGTAACCTTGAAGTCCGCTTTCTTTGCAACCTCGGGGGCTGCGGTCATGAGGGCGTCATAGATGTAACCGCTCTGATGTGCTTTTGCTGCGTTGATGCTCCATGTTGCGGGTGCATCGAAAATTGCATTCTCGGCAGCCGTTGTAACCTCCTGTGGAACGGGGTTCACAAGGCTCACCTGGGCTGTTGCACCCAGGCCGGCCATAAGCATAAGGCCTAATGTCAATACTTTCTTGTTCATATTCTATTGGTTAAGTTTGTTGCTTTCTTGTTTTCGCGCTATTTGTCATTCTGAACGTAGTGAAGAATCTTAATATGTAGCCAGCAATCCATTGTTGTGCTTCAGAGATTCTTCAGTCGCTTCTTGAGAATGACAACCCATGGTGTGATTAGAAGTTATACTTTACCATTGCGCAGATGCGGTGGTTGGTCACAGGGCGTGGGTTGTACATCTTGTAGTCGCCGTCGTGCTTGCCATAACCTACAGTGGTGGGGTTGTACTCTACGCCAATCTGCATTGCGTTGTGTGTGTAGAGGATGCTTGGAGCAACGCGCCACATGTAGTCCATGTTCTTCTCGCCGCGCATGTAGATGTCGCCTACGATGTCGCTCTCGCAACCAAGATTCTTTGTGTAGCCGGCAAAGCAGCAGAACTGCAGATAGCCCTTCTTCAATGGCTGCTTGTAGGTTGCGTCAATCCAACCGCCGATGCTGTTGATTGTGCCATATTCCCACTCGCCGTTCTCCTTGATTCCTGTTACGCCGTAACCGCTTATCATGCTAAGGTGAGCTGCATTCTGTGCATATGTTGCACGGCCCTTGATACCCCAGCGGTCGGCCTTGTATGAGATGAAGAAGGTTGGAGTAAAGCCGAGCACAGGTGCTTCGTTGCACTTGAATGTCTTTGAGACCTCTTTGCTCTCAAATACCTGATTGCCATCCTGGTCTGTTACAGGTGAACCATCCTCTGTATATATGGGGTTATTCTCGATAACATTCCAGCTGTAGCTCTGACGTGGCTTGATGGTGAGCATGTCAATGCCTGCACCAATCTGGAAACCGCCGTTCTTGTACATTGCCTGCAGATAAAGCTCGGGAACCACTGCGTTGCGGGCATAGTTGAACGATGCACCGTCGGGACCGTATGATGTATACTGGAACTGGTAGAGTGCGGTTGCAGTCAAGGTGAAGCCTTTGTTCACGTAGTCATATCGCAACTGTGGTGTGCGGCTGAACGGAGTGAACGGCGCACCGGTCTCAAGTGAGAATACGTCGGGCATCATGTCGCCCATCATTGGGTGCCAAGCCTGTCCCACGAGCAACTTGTTGTGTTCCCAGTCCATTTTTGCGTATGCCTGGCGTATGCGCAACACTGTGTTGCTTGTTCCAAAGCCTGCGAAGTCCGACTCAATCTTCGCCGATGTCTTTGCACCCAGGAACTCGGGGCCTGTGATGTTGAGTCCCAAACGTGTGGTGATGCTGAGCAACATCATGTTGGGCTGTGCATTGAGGTCGTTGCCGTCGGCATCGGGCTTGACATCCTTTGGCATGTAGTAGAACTGTTCGCTGTTTGATGTGAGGCTCTCGCGTGTGTCGTAGCAGGCATAGTTACGCACAAAGCCGTAGAATTTGAAACTGAATTTCTCTTGAGCTGTTGCACCACCGAGAATCATTGAAACCAGTGCTGCGATAAATAGTCTCTTTTTCATGTCTTGTGTATGTGTGTGTTAGTTTATCCAAAGTAGCCGGTCTTGCCCACTGTAATTATGAGCACGTAGCCGATGACAAGTGAAATGGTGCCTACGAGCATTCCGGTGACGAACATCTGTTTTGTCTTTATAAGGCCGGTTGAGTAGGCAATTGCATTAGGCGGGGTGCTGATGGGCAATGACATTGCAAACGATGCGGCCATGGCAACGCCAATGAGCAGTGTGCCCACGCCGCCATACTCACCCAAGGCATCCTGCATGCCTGTACCCACTGCTACCATAATGGGAACCATGAGTGCTGTGGCTGCTGAGTTTGAGATGAACTGCGAGAGTAACCAACAGATGAAACCGCCACCAAGCAGCACCAGAAGCACAGGCCAAGAGTCAAAAGGTATGGCTGCTACAAGTGTTTTGGCAAGTCCTGTCTTTGACATACCGTCGCCAAGGGCAAAACCACCGGCAACCATCCACAGGCAGGCCCAATCGAGGTCCTTGAGGTCACTTGACTTTATGATGCGTGTTATTGCGAACACTCCTATGGGGATGAGTGCCACCACGTATGAGTTGATACCGGTCACCTTCTCGAACATCCACAACAGGATAGTGACGGCAAGCGTTGCGTAGATTACATATGTTCTCCACCCTTTCTTTGCACCACCAATGATTGTAAGGTTCACCTTCTTTGCAGTAAATGGGAACATTACACTAAGAAGCACCCACGAGATAAGGAGTATGACAAGCATGAGCGGTGTCATCACCAGCGTCCACTCTCCAAAATCCACTCCAAGGTTAAGGCCGTCGACATCGTTGATGTACTGTAGGGCAATGCCATTGGGTGGGGTACCGATGGGGGTTGCAAGGCCACCGATATTGGCTCCGATTGGGATTGCAAGGGCAAGGGCTGTTGTTCCCTTCTCCGTTGCGGGCAACTGCCTCAACACGGGTGCCATGAAGGTGAGCATCATTGCCGCCGTGGCAGTATTGCTCACGAACATTGAGAATATGGCTGTTACAAGGATGAAGCCGAGCAGAACAACGCGTGGCCTTGAACCGAACGGTTTCAGCATGGCACGTGCCATGCTCACGTCGATGCCGCTCTTTGATGCGACAAGCGCAAGGATGAAACCGCCCATAAAGAGCATTACCGTGGGGTTGGCAAAACATCCCATTATGGATTTGTAGCTCATGAGTTCATTGGCCTCGTAACCGTTTGTCAGGAAGGAAATACCGCTGTCCGAAACCGTGAGCAGCATAATCACTATTATGAGCAGTGAGGTTGTCCAGGCCGGTACGGCTTCAATGATCCACATGAGTGCGGCCCATATGAAAATGGCTATCATGCGCTGCTGGACAGGGGTGAGACCTGCAATGCCGAACCACTCTGTGGGCAGCATGGCTATTACAAGAGCAATGATTGCTATAACGGCAACCTTGATGTATCGGTTATATTTGCGCAGAAAACGCAGGCACTTTCCGGCGGGTGTATATTGTTGCATAATAGTCATTTTAAATAATATTGTGCTAATTTAGTTTAAACTATTCAAACAATCAATAAAGAACCCTCGCTTTTTGGCAACACTGACCTGTTTTTTTGTTTTTAGAACGTGCGGCAACCTCCTTGAATGCTAAATAATGTTACAGAATGTATGTTTTAACATTTTTGTGTTATATTCGCAAAAGAAAACAACAACTAACAACTAAAGAAAAATATTATGGCAACAATTCATTTGACAAATGAGCAGTTCATTGCTCGTGTGGGCGACTACAGGTCGAATCCCGGAAGTTTTGAGTTTTTGGGCGACAAGCCTGCGTTGATAGATTTCTATGCCGAGTGGTGTGGGCCATGCAAGATGCTTGCACCGGTGCTGGAAGAGATCTCGGACGAATATGCCGGCAGAGTGGATATCTACAAAGTAAACGTGGACAACGAAGAGGAGCTTGCAATGCTCTTTGGCATACGTTCTATTCCTACGCTAATTTTCATTGAAAGGAACGGCACAATGCACCGTTCGCAGGGTGCGATGGGCAAACCGCAACTGAAAGATGCGATAGAGAAAATACTGCTTTGAATGGTCTGTCCGGCCTGTCAGATGGTGCAGAAGAAGGTTACCATGAATGGCACGGAGAAGTCGACCACGAATCCCTGATAGATTGAGAGGATTGCGTATTGCTTGCCAGAGTAGCGTATCACCGATGGAAGCACCGTGTCCATTGTGGTTGCGCCACCGGCCGAAATGAGTGACAGCGGCCCGAAGTATTTCACAAGCAACGGCGCGGCAAGCAGTGTGAGCAGTTCGCGCGCAATATTTGTGAGCAGGGCAAGTGTGCCAAGTTCCACTCCCATGTATTTGGTTATGAAGATGCTCGACAGCGAGTAGTATCCGAATCCCGAGCCCACGGCATAACACTCACCGGCAGTGCGGTAATCCAGCAACAGGTTAACAACGAGAAGTGCTGCCCATGTTCCAAAGATTGTTGCAACGGGCAACAGTATTAGGCGTTTGGGCAGTTGCCTGAAACTCTTTATTATGCCAGGGTCATTGCCTATGCCCACACCCACACAGAACATAAGTGCACACAGGACGTAGAGGCTGATGTCGCCCTCAAGCACGTCGGCAGGGATTATTCCTGTCATGCCGCATATGATACCGAGGATAAAGAATCCAATGATTATGAGACTACCCTTCATTGCTCTTTTCTTCCTTTTTTTTTACGCTTTTCCACAGCAGCATGGCGGCTATGACGCTGCCCATGGTGCTCATTACTGCAATGAAGAGAGCTTCAAGCCCCAATGTGTGCAGTGACTTTATGATGTGCGGGTTGTTGCCAACCTCTATGCCGAGCACAAACAGCAGAATCCAAATGAAAAACAGTGTCAGTCTGTTTATGTAGGTAAGGCGGTGATGGCGCATCAGGTACCCCAACGCTATTCCACCGGACATCATTGCTATTACGATGAACATACGTGGTGTCTCTCTTTAAGTCACTTCCCGGTTTCCCAGTCGTTCCAATCGTATCCTGCTTCTGCAATCCCCTCGATTTCATCGGGTAGCAGATGGAAGAAATCGATTCCTGTAATATCCTCTATTTCATCAATGTTTCTTGCATAGGTGCTGAGTTTCTTCTTGCCTGCAACATTCTCGCAGTAGAAGCCTATGCCTGTATAACCGTTGTCGTAGGCAAGCAGCACCTTGTAGAAACCGTTGGGGATTATGACTCTGTTATCCCCAATGTGGCCAAGTCCTTTCTTGTTTGTGAACACGGGACCGGTGACGACAAGTATTTCGCCGTAGCGTTGCGCGTTGTCGCGTGTTAGCTCCTCGATGCTCTTCCACACACCGCGGTTGAGATTGCCGTTCTGTGGCGAAATGTTCGAGAGGTAGAAACTCTCGTCCATTGCCTGTTCGCTCCATTTCATGTCGGCGGCCGGTGCAAGGTGTCCTCTGTCCCATCCGCTGTTCCTGTAGTCGTCGTCGACAGCCTGGCGTCCGATGACGTCGGGGTCGGGGATGAACTTGTTGCCGCGTGGCTCTGTTCCGTTGACCTCTGTACCTGTGAGCTCGTAAGCTACCCAGTTGGGGTTGCGGCGTTGCTCGTTGTAGGAGACGGTGTAGCCCACATGTTCTATTACCTGGCTCTTTGTGGATTTGGTGAACTGCGGTATCGCAAGCTCCAAGGTGAGCTTGTCATTGTCCTCGTGTCCGGAACGCTTGTTGTAGAACAGCGCCAAGAGGACAATGGCAATGCATATGGCGATTTTTAGCAGCGTGTGGTTGTTCTTTTTTGCCATTATCCTTCAGTTATGCTTTTTTCAGTTTGCCGTTTTTCAGGATTACTTTGTATTTGCCGCCTTTCTTTGTGTTGAACGACAGTGTGCTGTCGCCATAACGCAGATTACAACGGCCGCCGTTGTTCGATGTGACAATGGTTTCGGTGAGTTTACCATCCTTCCAATTGATTTCCACCTCAAAGCCACCGCGTGCGCGGATTCCGTCAATCTTACCCTCCTCCCAGGCATCGGGCAGTGCAGGCAACAGGTGGATGAAACCCATGTGGCTCTGCATCAGCATCTCTGTGATGCCGGCAGTGCCGCCAAAGTTACCGTCGATCTGGAACGGAGCGTGTGTGTCCCAAAGGTTGTTGAGTGTGCCGTTCTTCAACAGGTTGCCGAAGAGTGTGTAGGCATGGTTGCCGTCGTGCAAGCGTGCCCATTGGTTGAGCTTCCAGCCCATGCTCCATCCTGTAGCACCATCGCCTCGGTGAACAAGTACAACCTTTGATGCCTCGGCAAGCTCGGGGGTTGTCACGGGTGAAATTGTGTGTCCCGGGTGCAGACCAAAGAGGTGGTTCACGTGGCGGTGCTGGTCGTTGGGGTCATCGATGTCCTTGCTCCACTCCATGAGCTGGCCGTAACGGCCGATGGTGTAGGGTACAAGGTTGTCGAGAACTTTCTTCCACTCCTTGCGCAGGTCGCTGTCTACCCCAAGAACTTCGGCAGCGGCAATGGCATCGAGCAGAATCTCGCGCACAACACCGTGTACAAATGTCGCTCCCTGGTCAATAGGACCATGCTCGGGAGATGTGGATGGCGCTGCTGTGTATGTACCGTCCTCCTTCTTCCACAAATAGTCGACAGTGAATATCGCACTGCTCTTTATTATGTCGTAGCCTGTTTCCTTCAGGAACTTCTTGTCACGTGTGTAATCATAGTAATCCCAAACGTGTGTTGCAAGCCATGGTCCGGCCATGGGGTTGAAGTTCCATGACATATCCTGACTGATGAGCGGTGCTGTGAAACCGAAGATGTTGCCCGATATGCTGGCTGTCCAGCCGCGTGCACCAAAGTATGATTTGGCTGTCACCTCGCCCGGCTTTGTAAGTGTACGTATGAAGTCAATGAGCGGCAACGTACACTCCGGCAGGTTTGTGGCGCACGATGGCCAGTAGTTCATCTGCAGGTTGATGTTGTTGTGGTAGTCTACACGCCATGGGCCATCGACATTGTTATGCCATACACCCTGAAGGTTTGCCGGCAGGTTACCCGGGCGTGAGCTTGCAATGAGCAGATAGCGGCCGAACTGGAAATAGAGCTGCTCCAGAGCGTAGTCGGGCTTGCCGGTGCGGTAGCTTTCGAGACGCTTGTTTGTGGGCAGGTTCCTTACTGCAGGGAATTCAAATGTTGTAGGTGCGTTGGGGTTGAGGTTCAGTTCAACGCGGTTGAAGAGTGCGATGTAATCGTTGTAGTGCTCGTTGAAAAGGTTCTCGTAACCTTTGGCAACTGCATTCTTCATCCAACCGTCGGTTGTCTCGTCGGGGTTCACGCCAACATATGTCTTGGGGTCGTTGAAATCGGGGTCGAAGTTGATCTTGTAGTCAGTGTCGGCTGTGACGTAGAAGCAGACCTCGTCGGCCTTCTCAACAACAATTTTACCGTTTTCAACGGTCACTTTTCCGTTTTTGGCAATTGCCTTGATGCGGATGGTGTACTGCATTCCGTTGTTGTCGAGCTTTGCTTTCCACACAAGGCCATTCTTGCCGTCGCACTCCATTGCGCCCTCTGATACTGGGTTTGGAGCGTAGCTGAATGTGAGGTTCTGCATCCCCGGCTTGCTTGCACTGTACTTCATTGCCAAGACATTGGCAGGGTGTGAGACAAAGTACTTGCGCTCAAAGTCAACGCCGTCTCTCTTGTACTGCACAACGGCAACGGCCGAGTCGAGTGAGAGAACGCGCTTGTAGTCGCCAAGACCTATGAGGTTGTGTCCTGTCTCAATGTAGAACTCGCCCATTGTGGTGAAGTTGCCGAAACGGAAAGGCTTCTCGCCATAATACTCATATGATGCGGTACTGTTGAAGTTCTCGCGTGTGAGCTTTGCTGCCTTCTCGTCATCTCCATCAAGGAATGCCTGACGTATGTCATCGAGCAGGTGTGCCGATTGCTTGTTCACATTCCAGTAGTAGTCTGCACCTTTTTCGGTGTTGGGGCCACCACGCCACAATGTCTTCTCGTTGAAGGTGATGCGCTCTGCCTCCAATGAGCCCAGAATGTTGGCACCGATGTTACCGTTACCTATTGGCAAGGAGTATGACTCCCACTCCTGGTCGGCATTGTGGGCTGCATCGCCCGCCCACTCGGGCTTATCCTTGCCTACCCACAGGTCGGGGCGGCCGCCATACCATATTGCACGTCCGTTGAGGGTTGTTGGTTGGTCGAACCAGATTGATAAACCGTTGATGTAATCGTTCTGCGCATTCATTCCTACAGCGCACAACAGCAATACAAAGAGAGCAATCGTCTTTTTCATGTTATTTGTAGTTTTTATTGTTTTCCAGTCCGTTTATATGTTGTATGAGCCTTGCCACATATTGGCGGTAGCTCAGGTTGTAGTCGCGTTCAAAGCCTGTCTCTTCGGCAATGCGGCGTATTGTACCTTGTACATCATCCACCCGTTTCAGGGCACCGCTGCCGTCGGGAGCAATACGGAAAATCTCAATATCCTTGCTGCCGAACTCAATGAACAGGTCGCCCATTACGGCAGTCCTTTTTACAGTCGCCATGTCAGTGTCAGATAAAGAACATTACCACCAACTGAATGATTATGACCCTGAGGAACATGCATACCGGGTATACCGTTGCGTACGCCACTGACGGGTTGTCGCCTTCTATGGTCTCATTGGCATATGTCAAAGCCATCGGGTTTGCCATTGAACCGCACAGCAGTCCTGTAATTGAACCGAAGTCCAGTTTCATCACACGTAGTGCGAAGATACCTATGAGTACCACTGGAACGAATGTTATGAGCAGTCCCAGGATGAGCCACAAGGCACCTTCGGGGCGTACAATGGTCTCAAAGAAGTGGGCTCCTGCATCAAGTCCCAGACAGGCGAGGTACAGGTTTAGTCCAATGGCTCTGAGCATCATGTTCGCACTTTGGGTTGTGTAGGTAATCATGTGCAGGCGTGGACCGAACGTACCGATGAGGATACCAATGATGATGGGGCCTCCGGCGAGTCCTAGTTTTACGGGAACCGAGATGCCCGGTATTGCCAAAGGAATACAACCTACCATAAGGCCAAGAATCATTCCAATGAACACCGATACAAGATTCGGCTCGTTGAGGCTCTTTACGGCGTTGCCGAGAATCTTCTCCACACGCTTGATGTCGGCAGTCTCACCCACCACTGTAAGGCGGTCGCCAAGCTGCAGCACCAGATCGGGGGTTGCGAGCAGCTGTACCTCGGCACGGTATACGCGGCTGATGTTTATGCCGTAGTTGTTGCGCAGGCGCAGTGATGACAGCTTCTTGCCGTTGATTTCTGGGCGTGTGACAATGATGCGCTGTGATGTCAACTCGCTGTCAATCTTGTTCCAGTCTATATTACCGTTGTTCCAGTCCTTCTCCTCCTGTTTGCCGAATATCTGTCGCAGGTTCTCTGTCTCCCCGGGCTTTGTGATTACAAGCAGAATGTCATTTTCCTGCAGAACCCTGTCGGACATCGGGATGAGAACATGTCCGTCGTGCCACATACGGGAGATGACAAAGTGGTTGTGCTTGTCGTGTATATCGGATATTGTCTTGCCGAATATGTCGGGGTTGGTGACACAGTAGCTGGCAATGAATACATTTTTCTTGTGCTTGCTGTCGGGGAGTGGCAGGTCACTTGGCTTGACAAAGACTTTGCGCAGGAATATCATGGCAAAGATTACGCCCACAACGCCAAGCGGGTAGGTGAGGGCGCAGCTCAACGCCGCTCCACTGCTATCTACGCCAAGTTGTCTGAGTGTCTGCTGTGCAGCAGCGAGTGCCGGAGTGTTGGTGGTGGCTCCGCACAGGATTCCCGACATATCGCCAATTGCGACATTCGCACCAAAGCTCAACGCTATGGCAAGTAGTGTGCCAGTGATGAGCACGCCAATTGCGGGCAACAGCAGCTTTGCTCCCTCGCTGCGCATTGAACTGAAGAAACCGGGACCAACCTGCAAGCCAAGCGCGTAGACAAAAAGCACGAGGCCGAATGTCTCGGCATAGAATAGCATCTGTCCGTCAATCGTAAGACCAAAGTGTCCGGCAAGGATACCGGTGAAGAACACGAATGTTATGCCTAACGAAATGCCCAGAACGCGGATGCGTCCGAGCATAAGGCCAATGGCTGATATCAGCGATATCACTACAATGGCCTGCAGAGCCGAGTGTTCTATGAAAAGGGTGTGGAGGTAGTCCATACAACGGTGTTTGTTTGTGTTATCTCAAATCCATCTCCTCGAAAAGGTAGCTTGCGCCACCGACACGGTCAATGACGAATAGTACATAGCGGATGTCGACCGAGATGTTGCGGCAGATGGTGGGGTCGAACTCGATGTCGCTCATTGTTGAACGCCATGTGCGGTCGAAGTTGATACCGATAAGCTCGCCCTTGCCGTTGATGACAGGAGAACCTGAATTACCGCCCGATGTGTGGTTGTTGGCAAGGAAACATACAGGGATGGTCTTCTTGCCGTTGTGCTCTATGCTCCAGCGGCCGTAGTCCTTTGCTGCATGGATGTCGCGCAAAACCTGTGGTATGTTGTAGTCATAGATTTCGGGGTTGTCCTTTGCCATGATGCCGTCGAGGGTGGTGAGGTGTGTGTGGTACTCGCCGTCAACGTTCTCATAGCCGCAGATTGTGCCATATGCCACGCGCAGTGTGAAGTTTGCATCGGGATAGAAGGCACGCTCCTTGTCCCACTCGCGGAGTGCCTGCATATACTTTCTGTACCACTTCTCTATTGTCGGTACATTGCTCAAGTTGCGGTAGGCATAGTTTGTGTTCTTCTTTGTCAACGGTGCAAACCAGACAGCAAACTGTACCACAGGATCGGCAAGTATCTCCTCGGTAGTCAAGGGGTACTTTGTTATAAGTTGTGTGTTCGCGTACATGTTCTCGACAAACTGTTCTACACCACCGCAAGCTGTAATGGCTGCAGTGAGCTCCTGTGGAATGTTCTCGGCAGGCATGCGGTCAATGAACTCGGTAATCATGCGCTTGGCAATAGCCTTGTCGATCTCAATCCTGTAGTCGTTGAGGTAGTATTTGCGGCCTACAGCCTGTACATCGGCAGTGAGCTTGTCGCCCTTTGCATGCTTTGAATTGAGCCAAGCTGCAAAGTTATATATCTCTATACCGGCAATTGTCTCATTGAAAAGTTCGCGTGCAAAATATCCCGGGATGGCCTTTTTATATGCTGTATGCATGGAGTCGAGCAGTGCGGCATATTGTGGCCTGTCGGTTGCCCAAGTGGCGAATGCTTTCTCATAATTCTCCTTTTTATCGGCGGTTTTTAGACGTTCGAGTCCAAGGCTTTCACCCTGCCATTTCTTCCATGCGTTTGCTATGTTCGCATGTTTCGCTGCGTATGCAATGCGTGTTGCAACATCCTTGCTCTGCGCCTCGCTGATGATATCAAGACGTATTGTACGCAAGGCAATCTTCATGGGGTTGGACTTCTCGGCAACATACTCCACGGCATCGGCTGTCACATACTCCTGTGTGTTGCCCGGGAAACCGTATATCATTGTGAAGTCACCCTCGTTCACGCCCTTTGTAGAGATGGGGAAGTGGCGCTTGGGGCGGTAAGGTACGTTGTCGACAGAGTAGTCGGCAGGCTCGTTGTCTGCACCGGCATAGACACGGAACATTGAGAAGTCGCCGGTGTGGCGTGGCCATATCCAGTTGTCGGTGTCACCGCCGAACTTACCTATTGATGATGGTGGTGCGCCAACGAGGCGCACGTCGCGATAGACGCGATATACAAAAAGATAGTGTTGGTTGCCATAGTACATTGATTCAATGCTTGCGCGGCAGCCCTTGCCCTTTGAAGCCTCTGCTATGATGCTCTCCTTGTTCTCGCCGGCTGCAATCCTGTCGGTCACATCCTCCATCTTCTCAAGAATACTGATTGTGAGTCCGGGAACGTGCAGCTCCTCGGCGCGCGATTTTGCCCAATAGCCGTCGGTGAGGTAGTCGTGCTCCACCGATGAGAGCTTCTGTATTGATGCATATCCGCAGTGGTGGTTAGTGAGCAACAGACCCTCGGCCGACACGAACTCGCCTGTGCAACCGCCACCGAACTGCATCACGGCATCCTTCAGTGATGGCTTTGTTGTTGAGTATACATCATCGGCTTTCAGCCTGAAGCCCTTCTTGCACATATCCTTTACGCGCTCCTTGATGAGGCTCGGGAGCCACATGCCCTCATCGGCTGTGGCTGTGGTGAATGTGATGCACGCAATCGCGCAAATAATGAATTTCTTTATCATAGCAGTTCTGTTTGTTTCATTAATTGCACGAAGATAATGCTTTTCACCGAAATAATGCTACTCTGCAACCATCTTTCCCTTCAGCACAACCGTTTTTATTACAGGTGTCTGGTGGGCGTATGGCAGGAATGCCAGCGACGGCAAGGGTTTGGTGATGTAAAAATTGGCCTTTTTACCGCGGGTTATTGAACCGAAATCCTTGCTTTCGCCCATGGCGCATGCGCTGTTCAGTGTGGCTGCATTCAGGGCCTCGGCAGGTGTCATCTTCATCTTTATGCTTGCCAATGATGCCACAAACCTCATGTTGCCCGATGGGGCTGTACCGGGATTGTAGTCCGATGCCAATGCAACGGCAAGACCTGCGTCTATCATCTTGCGTGCCGGGGGATATCCTATGCCAAGGAAGAAAGCGCAGCCTGGCAGCATCGTCGGCATTGTATCGCCACCGCGCAGTGTCTCAATCTGTTCGTTACCCATCGATTCCAGGTGGTCTACCGACAGGGCTTTGTGTTCTACACCCACCTCGACACCGCCCGATATGGCGAGTTCGTTGGCGTGTATCTTGGCACGCATGCCATGGCGCGCACCTGTTTCGATTATTTTGGCGGTCTCCTCCACGGTAAAGAACCCCTTGTCGCAGAATACATCGACAAAATCGGCAAGTCCCTCCTTTGCTACGGCGGGAATCATATCGTTGCATACATGCTCCACGTATTCGCTTTGGCGGCCTTTGTAGGCGCGGCCTACAGCGTGTGCGCCAAGGAAGGTGGCGCGCACATCAAGCGGAGCGCTCTCCTTTATGCGGCGTATGACACGCAGAATCTTCAGTTCATCCTCAAGGGTAAGACCGTAACCCGATTTTATCTCCACAAGTCCCGTTCCCATAGCCACAATCTCGTCAATGCGTTCCATGGCTTGGCGGTAGAGCTCATCTTCGCTTGTGTCGTGCAGTCGGTCGGCCGAGTTCAGTATTCCTCCGCCGCGTTTGGCAATCTCTTCGTATGTAAGGCCGTTTATCTTGTCGAGGAACTCCTGTTCGCGGCTGCCGGCATATACAATATGCGTGTGCGAGTCGCAGAAGGATGGGAATAGCCATCCTCCTTTTGCATCGATAACTTCATGCCCCTCTTCGTGCGGCAGGGTATCCATCGTTCCATAGCTGCCTATGCGCTCGCCGTCGGTGAGTAACCAGGCATTCTCGAGCATGCCTATGTCGGCCATCTCCTTGCCGGCGACCTTTGTACGTCCGCTCTCGTCAATGCCTACTATGCATCCTATGTTCTTAACAAGCAGGCTCATGTTCGTTCAGGAATTTTACCGATGTTGCTATGTGCGGATACATCACTGTGTCATTGTCGACAAACGGAACGACAGTGCGGTAGGCTGTGAAAATCTCCTCTATTGCCTTTGACGAGCGTAGCGGGCGGCGGAACTCCAATGCCTGTGCCGCGTTCATCAGCTCAATGGCAAGGACACGCTCGGTGTTCTGTACCACTTTCCAAAGCTTTGTAGCTGCATTTGAGCCCATACTTACATGGTCCTCCTGTCCCTGTGACGACGGGATGGAGTCGCACGATGCAGGCCAGCAGAGCCCTTTCGACTGGCTCACGATGGATGCCGCCGTGTATTGCGGAATCATGAATCCGCTGTTAAGTCCCGGGTTTGCAACAAGGAAGTTTGGCAGGTTGCGTGCTCCCGAGATTATGCGGTAGATGCGTCGCTCCGAAATGTTGCCCAGCTCGGCAACGGCTATTGCAAGGAAGTCCATTACCAATGCTATCGGCTCTCCATGGAAATTTCCTGCCGAGATTATCTCGTCGGTCTCGGGGAAGACAGTCGGGTTGTCGGTTGCTGAATTTATCTCTGTCTCAAGCACTTTTGTCACGTATGCAATGGTATCCTTTGCCGCGCCGTGTACCTGAGGGATGCAACGGAACGAGTAGGGGTCCTGTACATGTTGCTTTGGCTGCTTGATAATCTCGCTTCCGGCAAGAATCTCGCGGAAGTTGCGTGCTGTCTCAATCTGTCCGTTGTGTGGACGTATGGCATGCACATTGTGTTCAAACGGCTCCATGCGGCCGTCGAACGCATCAAGCGACATTGCGCCTATGGTGTCGGCCCAACGGCTCAGGCGGAATGTATTTATCAATGAATATACACCGTATGCCGACATGAACTGTGTACCGTTGAGCAATGCAAGACCCTCCTTTGAACAGAGTTTGACAGGCTCCCAACCCATCTTTTCCATAATTTCGGCACTCTCGTAGACTTTGCCGTCAACCTCAACGTGTCCCAGTCCTATCAGTGGCAGACACATGTGTGCAAGAGGCGAGAGGTCGCCCGACGCACCCAGTGAGCCCTGCTCATATACAACGGGGATAATGTTGTTGTTGAACAGGTCGAGGATGCGCTCCACTGTGATTAGCTGCACACCCGAATGTCCGTATGAAAGCGACTGCGCCTTGAGGAAAAGCATCAGCTTTACAATCTCCGACGGCACCCGTGCACCGGTACCGCATGCATGCGACATCATCAGGTTCTTCTGCAGCTGCGAAAGGTTCTCCTTGTCGACCGAAATGTTGCAGAGCGAACCGAAACCGGTTGTGACACCGTAGATGGGACGTTCGGTATTCTCCATCTTTTCATCGAGATATTTGCGGCAGTTTACTATACGTCGTTTCGCGTTCTCACTTAGTTCAAGCTTGTAACCTTTTGTCAGAACCTCATTGACACGTGCAATGGTAAGCCACTCTGAATTTATATGGTGAATCATGTCTGTAGTGTTTTATCTGTTTTCGTTGTAAATTCTCTCAATCATGCTCATATCGGCAAGGTTCGGCAATGTAACCTTGAGCAATGGAGTGCGCTCCATCTGTCGTTTGATGGCGAACATTGCACCCTCGTTGCGTGCCCAGCTTCGGCGGGCTATACCGTTGTTCACGTCCCAAAGGAGCATCTCCTCGATGTGGCGTGCCGAGTCGTCGCTTCCGTCAATTACCATGCCGAAACCGCCGTTCATTACTTCGCCCCAGCCTACGCCGCCGCCGTTGTGGATGGATACCCACGTTGCACCGCGGAACGAGTCGCCGATGACGTTATGCACTGCCATGTCGGCGCAGAACTGCGAACCGTCGTATATGTTCGATGTCTCGCGGTAGGGCGAGTCTGTTCCCGAAACGTCGTGGTGGTCGCGTCCAAGCACCACAGGTGCCGAAATCTCCCCGCGTGCGATAGCTTCGTTGAATGCAAGGGCAATGCGCGTGCGGCCCTCACTGTCGGCATAGAGGATACGTGCCTGTGAACCTACCACAAGCCTGTTCTGCTTTGCTTCGCGTATCCAATGAAGGTTGTCCTCGAGCTGTCCGCGAATCTCGGCAGGAGCTTCGGCAAGCATATCTTCGAGAACCTCTGCCGCAATGCGGTCGGTGGTCTCAAGGTCTTTTTCATTACCCGATGTACATACCCAGCGGAATGGACCGAAACCGTAGTCAAAGAACATTGGTCCCATAATGTCCTGGACGTATGACGGGTAGCGGAACTTGCCGTCGGCAGTCATGATGTCGGCACCTGCGCGTGACGATTCGAGAAGGAATGCATTGCCATAGTCAAAGAAATACATACCGCGTGCAGTGAGACGGTTTATTGCAGCCACATGACGGCGCAACGACTCCTGAACGCACTCGCGGAAACGCTCAGGCTCTTCGGCCATCATGCGGTTCGACTCCTCGTATGAGTATCCCACAGGGTAGTAGCCGCCTGCCCATGGATTGTGCAACGATGTCTGGTCACTGCCAAGGTCGACATTCATCTCCTCGTCGGCAAGTCGTTCCCAAAGGTCGACCACATTGCCCACGTATGCAAAAGATATTACCTCCTTGTTCTCCATAGCCTGTTTTACGCGTGGAATAAGCTCATCGAGCGATGTGTGCAGCTCGTCCACCCAACCTTGATTATAGCGTTTCTCGGCCGCCGCTATGTTTATTTCGGCAGTGATGCTTACAACACCCGAAATGTTGCCGGCCTTTGGCTGTGCACCCGACATACCGCCCAGTCCGGCGGTCACGAACAGCATGCCTCTCAGGTCTTTCTGTCCGGGTTTCATGCGCTTGCGCGCCGCATTCATCACAGTGATGGTTGTTCCGTGTACAATGCCCTGGGGGCCAATGTACATATAAGAACCGGCTGTCATCTGTCCGTACTGCGATACACCCATGGCGTTGAAACGCTCCCAGTCGTCCTGTGACGAGTGGTTGGGGATAACCATACCGTTAGTTACGATAACGCGTGGGGCATCCTTGTGCGACGGGAACAGACCAAGCGGGTGTCCCGAGTACATTACAAGGGTCTGCTCGTCGGTCATTTCGGCAAGATACTTCATTGCCAGACGGTATTGTGCCCAGTTCTGGAAAACAGCACCGTTGCCGCCGTATGTTATCAGTTCGTGCGGGTGCTGTGCTACAGCCTTGTCAAGGTTGTTCTGTATCATGAGCATGATTGCCGCAGCCTGGCGCGAACGCGCAGGGTACTCCTCAATGGGGCGTGCATACATCTCGTACCGGGGACGCAGACGATACATGTAGATTCGTCCGTATCTCTTCAATTCATCGAGGAATTCCGGTGCAAGTTCGGCATGGTGTTTCTCGGGGAAATAGCGCAGCGCATTTGCCAAGGCAAGCTTCTTCTCACTGTCGGTGAGAATGTCCTTGCGCTTTGGCGCGTGGTTTGCCGTTGTGTCGTATTCTCTTTTTGCAGGCAGAATATCAGGAATTCCTGCCAGAATATCTTTTTGAAAATCTGTCATGACTTTTTAGGTTAAAGCTTGTGCAAGCGAGTGAAAACCAAGCTTGTTTGGGTTTTGTAACGAGCGTAGCCAAGGTTCAATCACACGAGTGTGGTTAAAGCTTGTGCAAGCGAGTGAAAACCAAGCTTGTTTGGGTTTCCAGTTTTTATCCGTTTATCTTGTTCTCTACAATAGCGAGGATTTCTCTCTCGGCCTGCTGTGCAAGAGCCTGTATCTCATTTGCTTCGTTTACAAGAGCTTCGGCTACGGCACGGTCTTTAAGGCCTGCCGCGTTGATTTTTACATTGAGGCAAGCTCCCATTACGGCCGAGCGTGCTGCAAGTGCGCCCACTCCTGCATCGGACACCGAGTTGGGGTTACCCTCCTCGGCCATGGCGCGTACAACATCGAAAGCCCTGTATGCAGCCTTCATGGTGCGCAAGGGTACCTGTGTTGCATAAAGTGTTGCTGCTTCCATAGCTGCAGCGCGTGCCTCTTTCTCCTCGGCTGTGCCTTTGGACATGCCGAACACGTCCATAATTTTGTTGAATGCAGCCGTGTCTTCATCGACAAGTGCAAGCAGTTCGTTCATTACCGCCATGCCGTTCTCCGCCCAGTCCGAGAAATACTCCCAACGCTCGTCCCAACCGGCCTTGTGCGAAGAGAGATTGGCAACCATTGTGCCAAGAGCCGCCGCAAGAGCACCCATATATGCCGATATTGAGCCTCCACCGGGGGCTGGTGATTCGCTCGCTGTCTCCTCGGCAAATCCTGCGCAGGTCATGTCAACAAGTTTTTTAGTGTTCTTCTGCTCTTCAGCTTCAAGGATATACTCGACAATCTTCTCCTCGGGCTTGAACTCCTTCAGGTTTGAGAGTCCCATGCTCTCAATGGCTATGCGTACAAGTTCGCGCTCAGGAACACCCGTCGAGCGGTGCTGCTTGTGCAGGAAATATTTTCCGGCCTCGACAAGTGCCTTCTTGGGCACAAGGCCTACAATCTCGGTTCCTGTCACACGCACGCCACGTGCATCGGCGGCGCGACACACCTCATCAAAGGCCACGTGCAACGGCGTTACGGCAAGGTTTGTCATGTTCATTGATACCTGTGCAATGCCATACTCCTCAATGAACCAGCCTATTGCTTTGCAGTCTTTCAGTGTACCGGGTATCATCACCGGCTCTCCGTTCTCGTCCTTTACAATCTTGCCCACAATGGGGTTGCCCTCGCGCATGGGGCGGCCTTTTTCGCGCACATCGAATGCTATGGCATTGGCACGGCGTGTAGATGTGGTGTTGAGGTTGTAGTTCACCGCAAGTAGGAAATCACGTGCTCCAACGGCTGTTGCACCGGTACGTGCAATGCCCTCATCGTATGGACGTGCGCCAAAATCGGGGCGTTTCTCCTCTTTTGCCATCTTCTCGGGCAATCCCTCATATTCACCCTTGCGGCAAACGGCAAGGTTACGTCGCTCTGGCTTGAATGCTGCAGCCTCATAGCAATATGTGGGCACATTCAATTCCTCGGCTATGCGTTTTGCAAGGGCACGTGCAAGCTCGGCGCACTCTTCCATCGTTATGCCGGCCACAGGGATGAGCGGGCACACATCACATGCACCCATTCGTGGGTGCGCTCCCTTGTGCCAGCGCATGTCAATTACTTCCGTAGCACGTCTAATTCCGGCAATCGCAGCCTCTATCACGTTTTCAGGTTCGCCAACAAAGGTAACCACAGTGCGGTTTGTAGCCTCACCGGGGTCGACATCAAGCAACTTGACACCCTTTACCGCCTCAATGGCATCGGTAATCTGTTTCACAGCCTCCATGTTGCGTCCCTCCGAGAAGTTGGGTACGCACTCGATAATTCTTTTCTGCATAGTCATATGTTGTATGTTTTTCTATCTATGGTTTGTTTGTATCCTTCACGCAAAGATAAACACAAACGGATTAAAAGCAAATTGCCGGACAGAATTTATTGCAATTTGTGGTCATTGGAATCATTTACTTCAAGTTTTAACTTTTTTTATTTACTATATATTTACATTTATCTGCTTTTGTGATATTTTTGCAACAATTAATATAATATTAACATAAACACTTATAAAACTCAATAGCTATGAAGAAAAGACTATTATTAGCGCTTGTTTCTGTTTTTGCTCTTTTGACTACAGCTACAGCGCAGCAAAAGACTGTCTTGAGTGCCAACATTGATGGCTACAAGAGAAGTAAGGTATTCTTTGACTGTATGCAGACTCCTTTGATTTCGCAGGAGTTCCACACCAACCCGGGCGAGACGCATGTCTATAGCTTTGATTGTGAGGGGCTAGTGTGGATGACTGTCAACGGAAACACCTGCGTGATTCTGCAACCAGGTGACAGCCTGCATATCAATGTTGTATACGAAGGAAAGAATGCGAAGGTTGAGTACAGCGGCACAGAGCGTGCAGTGAACAACAATCGCCTTGTAAAAAGTATTGAGAATCTGAAACGCAGTCTGCGCTACAAGGAGCAACTCCTTGGTTGTGCGGCGCTTGACATAAAGCCGAAAGACCGCATAGCCGATTCACGTGTATTGCTCGAAAAAGCAAAGGCTCTCATTGAAAAGAGCCCGGCAAGCCCCGAGGCAAAGAACTACGTGATGGCAATGATTGAGTATCATGTGTATATGTCATTTGTTGAATATCCTGTGATGTATGCAAGTGTAAGGGGAGTGCCGGTCGAGGAGCAGGAAATAGGTGACTATTGGAGCATTATGGACGGTTACGTTGTAAGGGATGATGCCGAGTCAATGAATTGTTCCGAGTATGCAAGCTTCCTCATGCGCTACTGCTTCTACTTGAACGAGAAGGCTGCAAAGGCAAAAGGCGAGGAGTATGCCATGCCGACAGTGATGGAGGATATGTACAAGGAAATAGCAGCCTGCTACGATGGCGCACCAAGGGATTTTGTTCTATACACCCTGCTGCGTAACTTCATATTGAACGGACGCGAGATAGAGCGTGCCGATATCCTCTACAAGGACTATGTTGAAAAATACAACAGCAACGCATTCTACAAGAGTATCCTTGATATGCTGATGCAATAATAGTGAAACCATAACAACTGTATTATTATGGGGAAAACAAATTCAAACATTAGGCTCTTTGGCAAAATAGCCGTTCTTCTTGCGCTCTTCTTGTGCGGCACAACAGTTGTGAATGCACAGGATGCTGCCGGCTGGAAAGAGAAGCCCGTGACATTGAGAGTAAGTAACCAGCCTTTGGGTAAGGTGCTTGAGATGGTTGCCGAGGCTGCAAATGCAAAAATCACACTCCAGGAGGTTACTCTATGGAATGTCAACAAACCTATAAACCTTGCAGTCAAGAACAAACCGCTTGACAAGGTGCTTGGCGAGCTTGTTGGCGACCAGAACGTTATAATCCGCTATGAGGGCGAGAATCAGATTATCCTTCAGCCCGACAAACAGAAAGAAAAAGATAATAAGGGAGAGGTGGTCTTTGTGTCGGGACAGGTATTTGACCGTGATACACAGGAATCGCTCATTGGAGCAACCGTGCTCATAACTGACGGTACAGGCGACAACAAGGGTGCAAGAGGATGCCAAACCGATATCGATGGCAAGTTTAGCCTGCGATTGAATAAAAAGGAATCAATCAGTATTTCTTACGTTGGCTATGAAACTGTCTCAAAGCAGATACTTAAGGATGAGAATAATCTTGTTTTTGAGTTGAAACCATCGATTGAGATGGCCGAGGTGGTCGTTACCGGTATAAGCCGCCGAAGCAAGGATAGCTTCACCGGAAACTATGTAGAGGTGAAGGGTGACGATTTGCGCAGAATGAGCCCGACGAACATTCTCAAGGGTATACAGTTCTTTGACCCCAGTTTCAAAATCATAGAGAACAACCTCACAGGTTCGGACCCCAATGCCGAGCCCGATTTCCAGATTCGTGGTGACCAGTCACTCGGTTCAAAGTCAATGAACAGCATGGACCTTATGCTCGACAACGTATCGAGCCGTCCAAACACACCGCTCTTTGTGCTCGACGGTTTCATTGTTCCAATGAGCCGAATCCTTGACCTTGACCCCGAGCGTGTGGAGACCATCACCGTGCTCAAGGATGCTGCTGCGACATCGGTATACGGTTCGCGCGCTGCCAACGGTGTTGTGGTTGTAGAGACAAAGGTGGCTCCCGACGGTGCACTCTCCGTTTCATACAACGGAACAATGACCGTGCAGACCCCAGACCTCACCGACTACAACATGATGGATGCTGCCACAAAGCTTGAGACCGAGTGGAGAGCCGGTCTCTACAACCCCACAAATGCGGCGCAGATGAACCTATATAACAGCTACCGTCGCAATGTGCTTGGCGGTGTCGATACCTATTGGCTCTCAAAGCCTTTGCGTACTGCCATACAGAACCGCCACTCGTTGAGTGTTGCCGGTGGTACCGACGTGTTCCGTTACAGTCTCGATATCAATGCGGCAATGCAGCCTGGTGTGATGAAGGGTTCAAGCAACGGCACAAAGGGTGTTAACTTCAATATGACCTATCTGAAGGACAAGTTTACAATGCGTGCCAACGTGGGTCTTTCCGAGTCGAACAGCAGCAACTCACCCTATGGCTCATACTCGCAATATACAAGGCTCAATCCTTATTATATACCTACCGATGCAAACGGTCAGCAGATAAAGGTGCTCGACAACAATACCGTGAGTGGCCAGAGCAAGATGATTACCAACCCGCTTTACGATGCCACAGTAGGTATAAAGGACCGGACAAACAGCCTTAGCATGACAACAAACCTGAGCCTGGAGTATATGATATTGAAGAATCTGCGCATTACAGAGCAGCTGTCATATTCAAGAGGTATGGCGGGAACAGACAGGTTCCTCCCTGCCGACCACACCAGCTTTGAGACCGAGGACGACCTGACACGCAAGGGTAGCTACTACAAGAGCTCGGGCGAGATGTCATCATGGTCAAGCAACCTGGGTATCAACTATAACCTTGTGCTCAACAAGCACCTGTTCAGTGTATTTGGAAACTGGACCGTGAACGAGGACAAGAACAACTATGTTAACCTCTCGGCAACAGGTTACCCCGATTCGCACATGGATGACTTTATCTTCGGTAACAAGATGGAGACAAGCATGAGCAACATCGGTAGCGAGAATATTTCACGTTCTATCGGTCTTATCGGACAGTTCTCTTACAGCTATGACAACCGCTACTCTGCCGACTTCAATGTCAGCGGCGAGGCTTCGTCACGCTATGCAAACCACGACCTTGTTCCATTCTGGTCTGTCGGCGGACGCTGGAATGCCCACAACGAGAAGTGGCTGCAGGGCTATCTCTCGAACCTGGTGCTCCGTGCAAGCTACGGTGTCACCGGTGAGCAGAACTTCAGCCCCGCAGATGCCATTGAGTACTATACATTCTCCGAGACTATGCGTCCCTACAACTCATTCCCTGTTTTGGGTGCCTTGTTGAGCGGTCTCAACAATACAGGGCTTGGTTGGGCGAAGACACACAATGCAAGCTACTCGGTTGACTTTGGATTCTGGAAGAACCGCGTGAACGTGACATTCAACTACTACAACAACATAACAAAGGAGCTGCTCACCAACTATGACCTTGCACCGTCTACAGGTTTCTCTACAATGGTGATGAATGCCGGTGAACTGCAGAATCAAGGTTTTGATGTGACATTGAATGTTGTTGCTGTACAGAATCTGCGTAATCAGTTCTTCTGGACAATCAATGCCAATGCCAATGCCAACAAGAACAAGATTCGCAAACTCTCCGATTATCTTAAGAAAGTAAACGAGGAGCAGATGGCTTCGGCCGGTGCACCATTGCCACAGTATCGCGAGGGTGAGTCTACGACTACTCTTTATGTAGTACGTTCATTGGGTGTTGACCCTGTAACCGGTAAAGAGGTCTACCTCAAACGCGACGGTACAAAGACATTCGTGTGGAACGCGAACGACAAGGTTGCCGTGGGTGACTTGAACCCGAAGGTCAGCGGTACTCTCTCTACAAGTGTAAACTGGAAGGATTTGTCCTGCACACTCGGCTTTACATATAAATATGGTGGAGTAGTGTATAACCAGACTCTTGTTGACAAGATTGAGAACCAGAATGTGGCATACAACCTTGATAACCGTGCAGGCCAGGGACGTTGGGAAAAACCTGGCGATGTCACTCCTTATGTGGGCTTCAGCCCCACAGGTGCCAACACACCTGCCAGCACACGATTCATTATGGATGACAATGAGGTGAGACTGGCAACATTGAATGTGGGTTACAGGTTCACCGGCGAGGACTTCAAGTATCTGCGCCGTGCAAACATTGACGTGTTGGCATTGAACTTTACGACAAATGACCTTGCCCGCATTTCAACCATAAAGATGGAGCGCGGTCTCGACTATCCGTTTGCACGTTCATACACCCTCTCACTCTCAATTATGTTCAGATGATTAAAGCCAGGAATAATATGAAAAGGATTATTTATATAATTATAGTATCTTTTGTAAGCATGGTGTCACTGCCCTCGTGCTCGGAGTGGCTGGATGTTACACCCAATACCGATTTGCCTGCGAAAGAGCTTTTTACAACCGAGAATGGTTTCAACAGTGCACTTGCCGGTCTTTACATACTGATGACCGAGGAGGATACATATGGCAAGAACCTCAGCTTCGGGCTCATGGAGCAGCTTGCGCAGATGTATGACAAACTCCCCGATGGAACAACCGACCGCTCCAGTGTATATATATATGACAGGGAAACAAGCGGTGCATACAATACGAAAGGTGTGCTCTCAAACACATGGCGTGCCCAGTACAATGCCATTGCCAATGCCAACAATCTGCTCAAGTGGTGGGAATTGAACGGCGAGGTGGTGTTGCTTGACTCTGTGTCACGTGATATGATACGTGGTGAGGCGCTTGCATTGCGTGCCTTCCTGCACTTTGACCTGTTGCGCGGATGGGGGCCTATGGACTATGCCGGCAACACAAATGTCCGTGATATCAAGTGTATGCCCTATCGCTCAGTGGCCGACCACTCTAAGCAGCCGCTCTTGCCTGCCAAGGATATCGTTGCCTTGATTATAAATGACCTGAAGACAGCAAGGGAGTGCATGAGCCACGAGAAGGAACTTGATTTGGGCGAGGACCTGGGCAAGAGAAACATGCGCTTGAACTATCATGCCATCAATGCCATGTTGGCGCGTGTATACAGCTATGCGGGCGAGAAGGACAGCGCGGCAATGTATGCCAATATGGTAATTGACGAGTGCGGTCTCTCACTTCAGAGCGGCAACGACAACGACCCAATCCTCTCCAAGGAGGTTATCTTCGGTCTCAACATGTACGAACTTGAGGACAACCTCTCCGAGTACTTCGCTGTGGGCGACAAGATGAAGACCAAGTATTACCTGAATATCCCCACGCTGAACCAGATATTCGAGTCAGTGGGCTCCGAGAGCGAGGATATGCGTGCCAAGGGTACTGCATTTTACCGCAACAATGAGCAGCAGTGTGCCATATCATTGAAATACATTGAGAACAAGACCGGAATTATTCCGCTCATACGCCTGCCCGAGATGTACTACATTGCCTGCGAGGCTTCCGCAAACGGCGAAGAGGCTGCAATGTATGTAAACAGTGTGCGCAACAAGCGTGGTATCTCCAAGGCAAAGGATGTGTCGTGTGACACCGAGGAGTTGTGCATGGCAGCACTGAACAAGGAGTACCGTAAGGAGTTCTATGGCGAGGGACAGTACTTCTGGTTCCTCAAGACTCACGGTTTGACGGGTACATTGGGTCATTGCCCCGATGTGACTCTTTACGAGGAGAACTTCATATTCCCGTTGCCCGATGCCGAGGTTGAGTATGGCTGGACACAGGAAAATGAGGCTGAGGAAGTAATTTAATACAACAAGATTAAGAAGCAGATATATGAAAAAGAGTATTCATTATATAGTTTGCCTGTTGGGCCTGATGTTCACGCTGACTGCTTGTGAGGATCGTGAACCCGACCTCTTTGACAAGGATTCGAACGGTGCTTATTTTGATTATAACTACGCAAATGAGTTTGAGCAGACGCTCAACTTCAGCGATTACATCGTGGGTAATCCCGACACGGTAACAGTTACATTTAAGGTGAAGCTACTTGGCTACCTGATGGACGAGGCACGCACTCTCTCTGTAAAGACAAAGACCATTGAGGGCTATGAACCGGCCGATGTGACAATCGACGAGGTGGTTTTTGCCAATAAGGAGTATGAGAAGCAGATTGAGGTAAAGGTGAAGCGTCCCGAACTTGAGGACAGCACTTATGCCATATGTATTTATCTCGATGGCAGCGGTGACATTGGTACCGGTATAGAAGGCAAGAATGAGATAAATCTCTATGTAAAGGAGTCGTATGAAAAGCCTGCTGTGTGGTACAGCCATATGGACACCTATCTTGGTGCATGGAACAAGGAAAAACATATCTTCCTTGCTCAGCACACCGGTGACAATGCGTTCTATTCAAAGCTTTTCAACAACGATATGCAGATGCATGTATTTGACTCTGTCTTTGCTCTAAACGTAAGCGCAGTCAATGCCTTGCTTGCGGCAGAACCCGATGAGGCTATTGTTGTTGACCTGCCTATTGCCAAGGAGAGTGACAAGCCTGCCTACAGTGAACCATATTTCTGGAGCGAATATGAGTCTGTGTTGGGTATGTTCAGGGCAAACAAGTTCTGCCGTTTTGTTGGTATGCTCGGCGGTTCAACAACAAGGGATATTGTAGAACTCTTTGCAAGCGACGCAGCAAAGCAGAAGATGGATGCCGAGGCAGCCAATTTCCACAAGGACGATGTCCTTTATATGCTCAACGAGTATTACGGATATGCATTGCTGGGGCTTCCTGTCTCTGAATACAGGAATCTCTGCTGGGTAAAACTCGATAATGCAGTAAACTACAAAGTTAGGATTCCATTCTGGTGGGAGGACCCGAACGGCCTCGGTACAGCTGAAATTGTGAAGAAATACTTTGGTGAATACAGTGACGAAAAGTATCAGTTCATGCTCAAGACCGTAATGAAGGACGACGGTGCCGATAATTTCATTACCGAGTCAATCCTGCCGTTTGTATATGACAAGGAGAACAATACCTATGCTTGGGACAGCTCGCTCTTCGGCACAAAGCAGCTTGCGGGCGAGGAGCGCTTTAAGGAGTGCTATCGCCTTATAAAGGCTGCCAATGACAAGCGTCCGCCAACAAGACGCTTTGATATTCCCGAGGTAGCTCTTGACTGATAATTTTAGAATCAAAACACATTCAAAGAGTATAATTTATTATGAAAAAGATATTATCATTTCTGCTATTTGTGCCGTTGTTGTCTGCCTGTTATCAGGACTTGGGCAACTATGACTACAAGCTGGACACAATGAATGAGATAACCTCTGTCACCTTTACACCATCCGTTACAAAATCGGCCGGAGGTGACATGATTGAGGTGCAGCAGGCTCTGGACGAGAACGACCGTCACCGTCGTGTGGATGTTGTTGTGGAGCAGACTCTCGCCCAGGATCTTGAGGATTTGGAGTTCTATTGGTTCAGGACATATGTCGACGAGAATGGCAGGCCCATGCAGGATACCATCCGCACCAAGGGATTTCTCGAGTTTGACCTTCCTGTGGGCAAGGCTATGGCATACAACATCTTCCTGCAGATATATGACAAGACTACCGACCTGTCGCACTATTCGGGTTTCACAATAAAGACACGTCCTCTGTTTAAGAACAGTCTTTTTGTCTTGCATGGCAGCGAGGGTAGCCGCAAGGTCGGAAACATTGAGGTTATAGGTAACGACACAAAGATATATACCGATGTAAAGAGCGTTACCAAGGACAACAACAACTACGATAATGCTACGGGCTTTGCCTATACTACTTATATCAACATCCCCGACGATTTGACACAGATTGGCGAGACATCTGCCCTGACACTCTTCTCCGGCAATGGCGAGACCAGGGTATACGACCCACACGGCATGAATGTAAAGTTCACTGCGCAGCAGATTTTCAAGCCCGAGAGTGAGAGCTTCTCGTTCAAGAGACTTGTGCAGACAGGTGACCCATCGAACTATACACTCTACAAGATGGTTCTTACCGAAAACGGCGAGGTGTATGTGGGTAACTTTGTGCATGCCCTCTACAAGCCCGGTCATGCATGCGAGAGCAGCACCGACTTGCCACATCAGGGCGATTATGAAATCACAGCAGCCACCATCACGCATAACCGTTTCCTCATGTGGGATGCAAAGAACAACCGTTTCCTCTATTCATCAAAGAGCGACGGTGGCTTTGCCATAGACGAGAGCAACTCCATTAAGCCAAGCTATGTTTCAAACAATCCTGTTCTTGATGCGCATGTACGTTTCCAGGGACTGCAGTACTCACCGGTGGGCATGACTGCCGTTATGGGATATATCAACTACCGCGACAACTATGACCAACAGAACCCCTGTTTCATCTTCAAGGACGAGGCATCGGGCGAATACTACCGTTATGAGCTTCTCAAACAGGATATAGGCGACGGCAGCAAGGCTCCTGCAACACGCGGTGTCGACGGTGCTGAGGAGGAGGCTCTTTCGGCATATACCATCATTGGCGAGAAGAAACTCACGGGCCTTACACCCACTGACATGTCTACTATCACATATAACTCGTGGTTTACCTCAACCAACCTCTTCTTTGCCGAGGGCAATACCGTTTATCGCTACAACGTGTCGAACGGAGACAAGTTCGTCGTATATGAGGCTCCTGCGGGTTACGATGTTACAAAAATAAAGTTCCGCACCGAGGATAGTTCTGCATTCAGCAGCGACCTTGGCCTCTACATGGACATAGTTCTGTTCAACGGCACCAATGGCGCTGTGGCTGAAATAAAGTTCACTACGGCAGCCGATGTCGACAATGACTTTACTCCGCTCTTCTATGACCGTGACAACGAGGGCAACCTGTGGGGCGAAATCAAGGATATTCAGTTTGTGAATGACTATACATACGAAATGATTTATTGATAAAGCAAAAAGGTATGAAAAAGTATATATTGTCGGCGCTCTTCATCTTCTGTTGCGCCATGGCATCAGTTGCACAGGGTAGTGCTCTTACAATAAAGGGTAAAATCAACGGCATAAAGAACGGAATGCTCTATCTGCTTGCGCAGTCATCCGAGGAGAAAACCGACACCTTGGGCAGTTGCAAAATAAAGAAAGGCAAATTCAAAATGGAGGCAACTGTTGATGAACCGAAGTTCGCACAGCTTATGGTCGGCGGCTTTTCGGGTGGTTTTACACTGTTTGTAGAGCCCGGTGTGGTTTATGATGCCTATCTTAGCGATGGCGCCGACTACTACATCAACGGTGGTTCACTGAACACCGCCTACAACGCTCACATGAAAGCGTCCGACTCTTTGCGCGCCGTTGTCACTGGCTTGCAGGAGCGCTACGAGGCAGCGCGTGCAGGGCGAAAGTTCCGCAGTGCCAGCCTAGTTAACGACACATTACAGCGCGAGCAGGAGAACCTGCGTGCAATGACACAGGAGTTTCTTGCTGCCAACGACAACGTGATTCTTGCCTACACCATATATTCAAACATTCTCATGCGCAACTCGGGTTTCAAGGAGACACGTGGAATGTATGATTCCATGGGCAAGGGCGCCAAGGAGACACAGTTCGGACGCATAATAAAGGAGCGCATCGACCGCCTGTCAAAGACCGACAATGGCGCAAAGGCTCCCGATTTCACACTCAATGACCTCAATGGCAACCCTGTGACAATGAGCGCAGTAAAGGGCAAGGTTAAAATCATTGACTTCTGGGCAAGCTGGTGCGGTCCCTGCCGTTTGAACAACCCTGCACTCAAAGAGATATATGCCGATTTCCATGACAAAGGACTGGAGATTATCGGTGTCTCGCTCGATGAGGAGAAGGAGGATTGGGCTCTTGCCGTGGAGAAGGACGGCCTTGCATGGATAAATGTCTCTTCGCTCAAAGGCTGGGAATGTGAAGTAGCCCGCCTATACAACGTGAAGGGCATCCCGGCGCTTTTTGTGCTCGATGAAAACAACAATATTATAGCAACAGGTCTACGCGACGAACAACTCAGAGTGTTCCTGCAGGAGAACCTTAAATAAAAACATACGTCTATGAGAAAATTTTTTGTTTTTGCATTGCTGGCCATATCAACAGTGATGATGGCACAGGAAAAAAGGTTTGTTATAAAAGGCGAGATGAGCAGTCCCATGCTCTGTTATAGCAACGAGGCTGTTAAGGAGGTTAAGCTTGAGCAGCTGGTCGATGGTGTTACGGTTGTAACAGCAACGGCTGTGGTCGAGAACAACAAGTTTGTGTTCGAGGGCATAGCCCCCGAAGAACTCAGCCTGTGTAATATCTCAGGCTTTGACAATGGTGCCATACAGTTGTTCCTCGAGGAGGGCGAGATAATCGTGGGACCTTTCGATGCTGCATATCCCGCAGGAGCAAAGATTGGCGGCACACCAAACAATGACATGTACCAGGCATATATCGACCTCAACAGCCGGTGTGTAGATGAGGCAAAGGTGCGCATGAAGGGGGCACAGGCAAACATGCCTGCCGAGGTTAAGGGCGACCTGGCGGCTGAGGCAAAATATATCTCATCAGTCTTCCATGTGAACAACATGCACTTCAAGGTAGCAATTATGGATTTCATATACAAGAACATCGATTCACCTGTGGTTCTGTATATCATCAAATACTCTATGATGCCTGCATTCAGTACCGATGTCATCCAGACATTTCTTGATGCCGTTCCCGCCGAGCTGCACTCGCAGCCAATGTACAAGGAGCTTGTGAACGATGTACGTTCGGCAAACCTCAAGGTTGGTGCCGTGGCTCCCGATATCACAGGCCGTACCCCCGACGGCAAGGAACTCTCACTCTCCGACTTCAAGGGAAAATATGTCTTCCTCGACTTCTGGGCAAGCTGGTGTGCTCCATGCCGCCGCGAGATTCCTTATCTCAAAGAGGCGCTCGCATACTCGGGCGAGAGTGACAAAATAGTTGTCCTCAGCTACTCTATTGACGATGAATATGAGGATTGGACAGGCTGCATTGCCGACAACGAACTTGTGCACCGCAACTGGGTACACATCTCTGTGCTCAAAGGCTGGAACAGCGAGGCACTGAAGTTCTTCGGTGTGAACGGCGTTCCTTATACCGCGCTCATCGACCCCGAGGGTAAGGTGGTGCAGTTTGAGCTGCGTGGCGAGGAGATGGTAAAGAAATTGAAGAAAATTGTAGACGGTATAAATGAATAAAGGAGGTACAGTTATGCTACACAGAATATTATCGACAATAGCAGTGGCTTTCATCTGCATTGCAGCGAGTGCACAGGGTGTTTGTGTCATCAAGGGAAATATTGCCGACGACCGCATGAGCGATGGAAACAAGATAAAGAAACTCACCCTTACACGCACCGACGAGCTTGGCCGTACAATTGAGGTTGCAACAGCCAAGGTGAAAAAAGGCAAGTATACTTTCAAGTATGAACTTGCCAAAGACGAACCTGTTTTTATGTACGCAATCAAGGGCTTTGGCGAAGGAAATGATGTGGAGGTCTTTGTTGAGCCGGGTGAAGTAGCTGTAAACACATATAGCAATATGAGTAGCATTGCTACTGGTACCCCGACAAATGATCTGTATCTTGAGTACTGTGCGACTTGCAACGATGACTCTATTTTGCCTTTCGCTAAGGATATTCTTGAGCGCAAGCATGGTGCCGGGTGGTTTGCCACTCCCGAGGGTAAGGATGCCCTCAACCGGATAGCACGTGAGAGTATCAAGATAAAGGCTAATTTGTTAAGGATGCTTATCGACAACAATGCATCTCCTATGACCCCGCTTATGATTGAGCGATGGTTGCCGCTTCTTACTCCTGCCTATGCCGACCAGATGGTAAACACCATACACATTGACCTCCAGAACCACCCATACTATCTCTCACTCCGCAATAAGGTGCTTGCAAATGACATGAAGGTGGGTAACGAGGTTCCCGATATCACATTGCCTTTGAGCAGTGGCGAGGTGAAGAAACTCAGCGACTTCCGCGGCAAATACGTTGTGCTCAACTTCTGGGCAAACGGCTGTGCAAAGTCTGACGCGGTGATTGCCGAGATGAAGAACCTCTACAATGTAGTGAAGGAGAACCAGGACCAGTTCGTAATCATCAGCGTTGCTCTTGAGAACGATGCTGCCGCTTGGAAGACTGCATTGGAGAGCAATGGCATGGGCGGCGATGGTTGGCTCAATGCCTGTGACCTTGCCGGTGCCGCATCGCCTGCAGCAAAGCTCTTTGGTGTGGAGAAGGCCCCACGAATTGTGCTCATTGAGCAGGAGGGCCGTGCAGTGTCGCTCGACATGGATGTAGATGAGGTTGTGATGCGCGTAGAACAGATACTCTCGGGCGACCTCTACTACTTCGACCAGGCGGAATACAAGTGATGAAAATGACTAAAAAGCGAATTGCTGCGTTATGCTTGTCCTAAAAATCCTCATTTACTCCAAGTAAACTGCGGTTTTTAGGCCTTCACAAGCCGGCTGCCTTTGGCGAGCCTTGGCTACACTCGTAGCAAAACGCCAAAGCAAGCTTTGCGTTTCACTTGTTTGCGCAAGCCTTGCACTTCATCTTTTTATTCATTTCCACTGCTTCTTAACAGTGGTAGGTTCATTTCTTTGATTGAGAATTGAATAATAACACAAGCGGCTCACTTCAGACGTGAGCCGCTTGTGTTATATAAATAACGTGAGTTCGATATAAGCTAAATCAAATCGCGAACCTGTCATCCCGACAGAGCGTAGCGACGAGGGATCTTAAAAATATCGTAAAATAAGAGATCTCTCACGTAGCGTTAGTTCGCTATCGCTCATCGAAAACATCTTTTAATATTTTACCAAGGTATGGTCGAGAATGACAAAATACGCTAAATTTTAGTATATCTTATATCAAACTCACGTTTCTTTACAAGCGTTTTTTTACATGAAAATTGGGCAAGGATGTTTTCCCTGCCCAATCATTTTATCAGTGTTGATAGCAAAACGTTACTTTACAAGCACCTTTTTACCGTTTACAATGTAGATACCTGCATTTGTGATGTTCTCAACGCGGCGGCCTGTGAGGTCGTAGATAGTCTTCTCAACATCACCGGCTGTGATATCCTCGATGCCTGAAGCTGTTCCGGCCTCCTCAAGAACCCATGTCGCAGCTGCACTCAATGGTGCATCGCAGAATGGATAATCCACACCGCCAATGTTCTGAACCTTGAAGTAACCCTTTGCATTTGTTATGTAGAACTCTGTCTCGCTGGTGAACTCAAAGCCAAGGGCTGTCTTCTCATCCTTTGAACCGTCAACATTCCATGCGCGGCAAACGATGTAGTGACCCTCCTGTGACTTCAGGTAATACTGTCCGTTGCCGGCCTCCTCAATGGTGAAAATCTGGTCGCCGCTCTCCTCTTTAGCCTCAACCTTTACACCACCGTTTACACCGCCCGGGTGTGCCTCGTAGTCACCTACGTGGAGGTACTTGCCGCTAACGACATCCTTCACACGGTAAGCCTTTGTCAGGTCAATCTCAGGTGTAGTAACATCGGGTGTGCCACCGCCGCTTATTGTCCATGTGTAAGTCTGGTCAATGCAAGCGTTCTTTGCATGCCAAATTGTGTTTGTTCCCTCCCATTCGTCAACATAACTCTCGCCTGCGTAGTCAACAATAATCTCCTTGAGGCTCAATGTGTATGTACCTTCATCAAGAAGAGGAGTAGACTCATATGCATCATATCCGTTCCACTTTGCATTTACAAGGTACTCAACCTTGTTGCTTACGTTCCAAGCTGGCGCATATGTCAAAACATAATCCTTTGTGTCGCCTTTGAGAGTGATTTCGCGTGAAATCTGCTGCCAGTTCTCGTCGTATGAGAGTGCTACAGGCTGGTTGAACTCAACTACAATCTTGTCAATTTGGTTCACGTTGCCCGCAGCCGGTGTAACGCTTACAACCTCCAATGGAACTATCTCAAAAGAGTAGAGAGTAACATCCATTGTAAATGTCTCATTGGGCACACCGTCCATGGTGAACAGGCCTTCGGGAATCCAATATGTATAAACGCCCTCCTCTGTAAACTTCTGGCCGAAATTCACAACAACCTTGTTACCTTCCAATGTAGTTGTACCTTCAGCCTCTCCATTACCTGGGAGATATGCCATAACTGGGTCTGCGCCCTCAACAAGCTTAACCTCGTTTACATTCTTGAATGTGAACTCAAGGTACTCGGGCAACTCCTTCACCTTGTCGCCGTTCTTCAGGTTTGTGGCGAATGATGGAGTCGGGTCAATAACCTGGAACGATACATATTTGTAGTTGTTCAGCGCACCATCCTCGCTGACAAAAACACCCTGGTATATGTCAAGGTTATATGTTCCGGGAGTTGTAACAGGTGTCTCAAGCTCCAATGTCACGGTCTTGCGGTCCTCGCTGTATGTTACCTCGCTCTTGAAGGCAGAAGCCGGCATCCAATAGTTGTCAAGGAGTGACAACTTGCCTGTATTGACACTTGCAATTGCTTTTGGGAATGTAACCTCAATCTTGTCGAGTTTTGTTACCTCGCCCACAGGCGATACACTCTCAATATCCATTGCCGATGCAATGTTGAAAGTGAAAGTCTTCTCGGCAAACTCCTCACCGTCAACGCTCTTTATGCAGCCTGCAGGTACTGTGTAGCTCCACTGGCCAGGTTTGTCAATGTACTGGTCCTGCAACTGCTCTTTGCCCTCTTTCTCGTCGTAAACACTCTTCTGCTCGAACAGGAATACAACTTCAGACTTCTGCAACCACTCGTTGTTGTCAAGGCGTGTAATCTTTACAACCTCACCTGTAGTATTGTTCTTTACGTCAATACCACCTTCGGGCAGTGTTGCAACAACATCCTTGTTGAACTTCAGGCGTATGTTGTACACGGTGAAAACATTCTCGCCATCTGTAGGGTTTGAATACTCCAGGCCGAAAGCAACATTGCCCTCGTCCTTACCATCACCCTTGTCCTGTGCAACAGATGTTCCAAGCATAAAGAACATCGACATGAATAAAAGTAAAAGTTTCCTCATAAGATAAGTTTTTAGTTAATAATTAAATTTCTTTTGGCAGTATTCTCCAATCGTGGAGTATATTTTTCGCGAATATAATGAAAAGTTCATTCCAAGTGTGAATTTCTTTCAAAAAAAGAGCTATAGTTATATTTTTTTACAAAATGTAAATATGTATGTCGGTCGGCAGACAATGTTTATATTGTTGTATGTTACGTCTGTTTGCAGAAATAATAATATTGTATAACTTTGTTCCGGAGATTGACAGATATTAATATACAATAATTATGGCAATAGTTAAAATTTCAACAACATTGGGCGATGTTACCGTGCGCCTCTATGACGAGACACCTGTTCATCGTGATA
Source organism: Bacteroidaceae bacterium (assembly GCA_045634305.1). Classification (GTDB taxonomy): domain Bacteria; phylum Bacteroidota; class Bacteroidia; order Bacteroidales; family Bacteroidaceae; genus HGM04593. The sequence continues at coordinate 46,925 of JAZQZZ010000037.1, forward strand.
ACTTTTTAAAACTTGCAGCCGAAGGATATTTCAACGGCACTTTGTTTCATCGTGTGATAAAGGATTTTATGATTCAGGGTGGTGACCCGGAGAGCAAGGGGGCGCCGGCCGGCAAGAATTTGGGTGGCGGAGGCCCCGACTATACACTTCCAGCCGAGATAATGCCCGACAAACTCTACCATAAGCGTGGCGCACTAAGCGCAGCACGCTTGGGAGATGAGGTGAATCCAAAGAAGGAGAGCAGTGGCAGTCAGTTCTATATTGTGTGGGGTAAGGTATACAAAGCTGCCGAATTGAAGCAGCTAGAGCATCAGTTGAAGATGCAACAGGAGCAAAATATCTTCAATGCACTTGCAATGGAACACCGCGAAGAGATTATGAACATGCGTCGCAACCGCGACCGCGATGCTCTCATGGCACTGCAGGAGAAACTGGGGAAGCTGGCAATAGAAAAGAGCAAGGAATTGGGTGCTCCGGCTTTCACTGCTGAGCAGTACGAGGCATACACCACTTTAGGTGGCACACCATTCCTCGATGGTGGATATACAGTATTCGGTGAAGTTGTTGAAGGCCTAGAAGTCGTTGAGAAAATCCAGAACACTGCAACCAATCCCAACGACCGTCCAAAGAACGATATCGCCATGACGGTCACAGTAATAGAATAGCCGCAGCAAAAGACTATTTTAAATAATAATATTTGAATAGTAAATTGTTTTTAAACACCTTGAATGGTTATGACATAAACAGAGCAATCCCTTGTAAGTCTTACAAGGGATTGCTCTGTAAAATTGGTACGCCAAGATATCGAAATGTTGAACCTTTGGGAGGACTTCAAAAAGGTTGTGAAATTCATAGATGACAACTTCGAGTGGCTCAACCCTTTGATGGAAAGTATTACCAAGAAAAAACTATCGCTGGAATAGTTTGTGAAGTCTATATATAATACTCTTAACGCAAGTTGCTAATATTTTTCCCGAAACAAAAAAAATGCTATTTTTGCATTGATTGAATAAATATTGGTACTTGGTATTATAGTATTAAATCCTTTTGTATGAGTTGGAAAGATAATGCAATAGACATTCTTAAAGAAAGTTTGTATCCAATTCCTTCTGAATTGAATGAATTAGATTGGAAAAGTGGCTTGTCTTGTAAAACAGAAAGATTGGCTCAGCATATATCTGCTTTTGCAAATAATAAAGGCGGCGGCATATTGGTGTATGGCGTTAATGATGATGGAACAGTTTTTTCTCCAACACAAGAAGAAATAGACCAAATTATACACAAGTTGGGAAATATCGCTAAGAATAATCTTTCGTATGCCATTTCGATAGATCATACAATTCTAGAATTTGAAGGAGAATCTCTTTTGTTCGTATATATACCTGAACAAAAAGAAAGACCAGTGCATTTAAGAGGTAAAGATGTGTATGAGTCATATTGTCGTTCTGCAAAGCAAACAGTAAAAATGTCAAGACAACAGGTACATAATCATATTGCAGAATCGCAGGGGTTATCTTTTGAAAACAGAATCGTAAAAACCGAGTTAACAGTTGTTGATGTCTTGTCATTATTAAATTATAATAAACTCTTTGAATTATTAGATAAGAATGTACCATCCTCTACCGATTCTATAATAAATAAGCTTTTGGAATATGGTTGTTGTGAACGGAATGGCAAACATTATGAAATTACAAATTTGGGCGCTCTTTTGTTTGCAAATAACTTTTCAGATTTTCCACAATTAAAAGGTAGAGAAGTTATAGTAAGAAAATATCAGGGAACAAATAATCGCAATCAATTATTTGAACAACACGGTCAATTGGGGTATGCAATTGGATTTGCAGGACTTATTGATTTTATAATGAAAAATGTAGTTGATGATGAGAATATTGAAGTGACAAGAGAGTATGATTATAAATACCCCAAAGTGGCTGTTCGAGAGTTTGTCGCTAATGCAATTGTTCATCAAGATTTTTCGGTTACTGGAATTCCAATATGTATTGAGATTTTTACAAATAGGTTAGTTATTACCAATCCAGGAGTTCCCCTTAATGATGTTAATAGACTTATTGATTTGCCACCTCATTCAAGAAATGAGAGATTGGCTGAAACAATGTTTTTACTTAATATGTGTGAACGTCGAGGTAGTGGTGTAGATAGAGCGATTGAGGCTATTGAAAAGATGCAACTTCCTCCTGTTAAAATTTCCAAGAACGATGATAGTACGAAAGTTACATTATATCCTAAGAAAAAATTATCAGAAATGACTAAGGGTGAGAAAATTGCAGCTTGCTATCAACATGCTTGCTTAATGAATGAAGATGATAAAGCAATAAATAATCAATCAGTAAGAGAAAGGTTTGGTCTTGATAAGAATAAATCAGCAGAAGCATCTCGAATTATTTCTGATACTTTAGAGCAAGGTCTTATCAAATTTGCAGATGCTGATGTTACTTCTAGGAAGTTTGCTACTTACAAACCTTATTATGCGTAAGTTTATTTTCAAACAAAATCAGTCATTTCTGTAAAGTGTTGATTTATAACGACTTCTTTTTTGCAAAATAAATCCGTTGATATTGAAGGTAATGTTTGAATGATTAAGAAGTGATATGTTTTTACAGATAAAAACAATCATTAGAATAGAAAATTCAGCACCTCAGAAAAAGGGTAGTCTTATGTAATTTATGAGGCTATCCTTTTTTATGTACCCCTCCCTATACCCTTATTTCAAGGTTTTTTCCGTAAGCCCCCTTATAATTTTTATAATCGGAGGTAGGTATAATAGGCATATACTTGTCTGCTATGAAAATTTTATCTGGATCTTAGAAATAATGAAGTAATCTTACCAATCATATCTATTTTTTCAATCTTGCTAATATTTATTAGTAAATAACAAATTTAAAAATAGAATACTATGAGTAAAGATTATGTAAGAAAGTATCGAGAAAGAGATGAAGTGACTAAGATAAAGATCAGTAACTCACTTCGTAACAGGGCGAAGTCACAAAGCCATTGCCAAGCAATATCACAGGGATTGAAAGACTATTGGAAAAGTGTTCCATCTCAGAAAAATAATACAGATGGAAATACTCTAAACAATGGCAAAGAATGATCTAGGGCATACCATTATTGATGAACTTAAACTCTGTTATGTCGCAGAATTGTCACTGCTGGATGAACTATCCCAAATACAACTTGGAGGCTGGGCTGAGTTTGACAAATTTACCATTTTTAGAGTTGTGTGCGAGCATTACCAGTATGGTTTTGATGTTCTTTACACTTCAAATTCTTGTGGCCGCAAAAAGGTTGCTACATTCAAGTTCGGGCGGTATGGAGAACAACGATTCCCTCAATATGTTATCTATCGAATAGAGAACGAAACTCTGTATAATCAAGCATTGTTTAATACCACATTGAGATTTCCGGAGATGCTTGGAGTGGAATTTGAACATATTACCTCAATAGATCTATGCCGTGACTATAAATTTAATGTGGTGTCAAGAATCAGAAAGATTGCAAAAGACGATAAAGTATCTGTTTTGGTAAATGGCAAGGTTATAGATAAGCGTGCAGATATAGATTGTGGGAAATTGACACATACACTCAATTTCTATAAGACAAAGAATCCAACGCTTAACCTCTGCCAGAAAAAGGCAAGAAAGGATAAAACAAAGGGCTTGACTCTATGCGCCTACAACAAGAACAATGAGATTGCAACATCTTCCAACAAAGAGTATATAAGAGAATTCTATGGCAACCCCAAGACATTGCATCGCCTCGAAATTCACCAGAATTGTCAAGAGATCAAGGACTATCTAAAAGGTGCTGTTCAAGATATAACCCTCCTCTCTGACCAAGGATTTTTAGACGGTATGTTCCTTGCTCATCTATCTTCTTTGCTTCGGTTCAACAAGGGCAGAAAACATTTGGATTGGCAAGAAATATTGCAGTGAGAGGGAATGATAACAATATGTCCTACGACTGCATTATGCAGGCGAAAAGCAGGGTAGCCAAGAGCAATTCGGCAGGGGTGCAACCCCTCTGAGATTTGCAGTCAAAAAAACGTTGTAATATCAATGACCAATAACTTGGATTATATTGTGACTAATTACTAATGATGAGGCTCCACCAATGCAAAGCCTCATCATTTTTATGATCACAATAGCTCAATATAATTCCATATCAAAATAATCTTCTTTTCGCCTCAGGCCGGCGGATATTTATAGCTCAGTTTAATCTAAAAAAATTATTTGATAATCAATGAAAATATTATTACTTTTGCTCCGTGCACGCAAATAGCGTGTGCAGACATATTTTAGAAAGCGCATTCGCTTTATTCTGACCCTTGTAAACTTGGACACTTTACAACCGTAATTCAGAATATTGGGAAGAACGCTCTCTTGGTTTGTATTTGTATCTATCGCAATACATTCCAAGCGGGGCTGTTTATCCTTATCTGTATTACGGGGGAGTCCAAGCCCAACAAGGAAGATAAGGAGGTGACAGGCTCCGCTTTCTTTTTATGCTTCCATTGTTTTTTCTTTTTATTAAAAGCACCGCAGAGCCATAGGTGCAGGAGGTATTATAATGGATATTCAAATTTTTGTGAGTGAGCCAACTGAAGATGGCTATTTCCGTGTTTCAAGGTGGGTGTTTCAAGAAGCAAATTACATTCCTTTAAAAGGAGAAATATTTGTAAATGAATTCGATGCAGTAATGCGTGCAAACGAGTTGAATAAGGAATATTTAAAAAAATATACAAAGGATGAAACAGTTTAATATTTTCAGAGGGTTAATCTTAACCATTTTGCTCACTTGCTGTAATGCGGTTTGGGCATACGATATTGAGGTTGATGGCATTTACTACAATATCACATCTTTGACTGATTTAACAGTTGAAGTAACAAGTGGTGATAATGAATATTCGGGTGACATTGTTATACCATCAACAATAACCTACAAGTCAAAAACTTTGACGGTTACAAGTATTGGCCATTCAGCCTTCAAGAGTTGCTATAATCTTACAAGTGTTGAAATTCCTAACAGTGTCACACACATTGCGTCATGGGCTTTTTGGTACTGTCATAGCCTTACAAGTATTGAAATGCCATGTAGCGTTACAAGTGTTGGCTATGTAGCCTTTGGAGAATGCTCCAAGCTTGAAGAAGTACACATTAGTAATTTAACTGCTTGGTGTAATATCGAATTTGATGGTAATGAATCCAATCCGCTACACACAGCAAAGAATTTGTATCTGAATGGGGAGTTGATAACAGAACTTGTAATTCCTGACGACGTTGTAAGAATTAAAGATTGTACATTTTGCGGTTGCAATATTACCAGCCTTGAGATTCATAACAGGGTTAGTGAAATCGGTAACAATGCGTTCAATTCTTGTTCAGCCCTTACAAGCGTAACTATTCCAAACAATGTTAAATATATTAGAGATGGTGTGTTTTCATATTGTATTTAGAAGCCCAAAACAACCAAAAACAACCAGAAATAACCAAACATAAACCTTTAATTATCAATATATTCTAAAATTTAACACTTTCAGGCTGCTTTTTGATGGTTCCCAAATTTCCACATATTTTTGATACATATTTCTGACGTGGAGAATTTGCGGAGCTTATTTTTTTGTTATTTCGTGTAGATAGTTGACAAGGGTTTACATCCGTTTACAACGAGCGACAAATTC
>JAZQZZ010000038.1:0-26537 GCA_045634305.1 Bacteroidaceae bacterium
GACGAATAATTGCGAACGAAGGCCGAGCCATCGGAGAGCAATGCCACCATCTCAGTACCTTTATCATCGGCCTCCCAGTTGAAGACAAGGCTACCGCTGCCATTGGGGTCTGCCCATACGGCACGGGTAGAAGGCTCGTCAGCACTGCAGAAGGTGAGCTGCTCATATTTGCTCACGCTCGGCTGCTCAGGGGTGTCGGGCACGATGTCGTCGTTGTTGCAAGAAAACAAGAGAACAGATGAAAGAGCAAAGAGCAAAGAGAGTAAATTGCTCCGCTGATTCTGTGTTATTCTTTTCATATACTATATTTAATTTTTTGTTATCATTATTGAACGAAAACTTTTATTTGTCCCTCTTTTAGGGGGACGAGAGGCAAAGCCTCGGAGGGGGTATGGCTTCGCGTGACCTATCACTGCTCGTATTGTCGATAGTGAAATTTATCTCTCTCGTGCCATAAATTTCCCCATTGACTCGTTTTGCTCATCGCAACCCGCTCGGGTGTGACTACTCCACACAGCGAGCGACCATTTGCTGCAAAACTCGCGATAGGTCAATTTGTGGATTACTGCCACAAATTGCCCCATTCACCGCGGCGTGAAGCCTTGGCCGGAGCACCGAATTCTGAATCGTCACTATCGGGAGCTGAGCCTGTAATAGAACCTGCCTGAAGTAATGGTTCACTTTCCAATTCCACAATAGTTGTTATCGGTGGGCTGTAGAGTTTTTTTGTCTGTTTTTCTTTTTTCATTAGTCAGTCATTATATTATTATTTGTTCTCTTTTCTGTATCAAAAAAAACGCTACCGTACGGCACGTTAGGGTGCTGCACGATAGCGCATTATTTCTTATATTTTATGCCTGAATTTAGGGGGGGTAACCCATTGGGTTACAGTTACTTACGCACATGCAAAACTCGACAGCCGATGTGGCTGTCCAAATATTGCTGCTGTATGTGGATAGTTGTTTTTTCATTAGTTGTTTCTTGTACTTGCAAAAATAAGTTATCTTCCCAATTTTACAAGCCTACAGGTTAATGAATTTTAACATCAAGCAACAATTTGTTTATTTTTGACTAAAAAAAGGTTCTTTCCGGCAGATTCCGCTCCTGCGGATTTCCTAATACGCAGGCTGTGGGTATGAACATCTCCCGATGCGTGAGATTGGAATTCCTTTTTTTATCTCATTGCCAGCGCCTTGTTTTCGCAGGCTTCCATGATTTCTCGTTCGCCCTCGCCCTTGTCGTTTATACCGCAAAGGTGCAGTATGCCGTGTATGATTACGCGGTGAAGTTCCTGTTCGTAGGTCGCACCTACCATTTCGCTGTTGCTGCGCACGGTGTCGAGCGAGATGAAAAGGTCGCCGCTGATTACATCGTCCTCGCAGTAGTCGAAGGTGATGATGTCGGTGTAATAGTCGTGTTGCAGGTACTCGCGGTTTACCTCAAGAATCTTCTCGTCGTTGCAGAAGATATAGGCGATGTCGCCGATCTTCTTTCCGTATGTGGCCGCAACGGCCTTTATCCATGCGGTTGTCTCTCGTCTCTTGATTGCGGGCATCTTAACGCCCTCGGTCTGGTAGCTTATCATGATATTATAGATTTATCCAAAGAATATATATCCAATTATAATGGCTGCTATGATGCCGGCAAGGTCGGCCAGCAGTCCGCAGGTAAGTGCGTGGCGGGTCTTTTTTATCCCGACGCTGCCGAAATAGACTGCGAGAATGTAGAATGTGGTGTCGGTCGCTCCCTGGAAAATGCATGCCAGGCGTCCGGCAAAGGAGTCGACACCATAGGTGTTCATGGCGTCGACCATCATGCCGCGTGCGCCGCTGCCGCTAAGCGGTTTCATGATGGCTGTTGGCAGTGCACCTACAAAATCGGTACCGGCTCCCATGGCATTGGCGCACCATGCAATGCCGTCCATAATCACGTCCATGCCGCCCGATGCGCGGAACACGCCAATGGCAACAAGGATGGCAATGAGGTAGGGGATGATGCGTACGGCTGTGCCGAAACCATCCTTCGCGCCCTCGATGAAGGCTTCGTAGACGTTTATTTTTGCTTTTACGCCTGAGAGTATGAACAGGATTATGATTGAGAACAGCGTTACCCCGGCGAGTGATGTGGAGAGCGCTTCAATGCGCACTTGTGATAGTTGCATCATTCCCCAGGTGCCGCCGGCAATGAACAGGCATACACCCAAAAGGAACAGCACCATTGTGCGGTTGAAGAGGTTTATGCGCTGGTATATGCTTGTGACGATGAGGCCTACCAGCGTAGCCACTGTGGTGGCAAGGAGTATGGGCAGGAATACGTCGGTGGGGTTTGCGGCTCCCATCTGTGTGCGGAATGTGAGCACGGATACGGGTATGAGGGTCAGCCCGGACGTGTTAAGTACAAGGAACATTATCATCGGGTTGCTTGCAGTGTCCTTCTTAGTGTTGAGTTCCTGAAGTTCCTGCATCGCTTTCAGACCCATTGGTGTGGCTGCGTTATCGAGTCCCAACATGTTTGCCGAGAAGTTCATGAACATTGTTCCCATGGCGGGGTGTCCCTTGGGCACGTCGGGGAAAATCTTGCTCAGCACCGGGCTGAGCAATCGTGCTAGTGCTGCTACAAGGCCGCCTTTCTCGCCAATCTTCATTATTCCCATCCACAGCGAGAGAACACCCGTCAGGCCCAAAGAGAGTTCAAAGGCGTTCTTTGCCGATGTGGTACTTGCCGTCATCATTTCTGTAAACACCGTGGTGTCGCCCCAGAATATCAGTTTGCCGAGTGCTATGACAAACGATATTATGAAAAATGCAATCCAAATATAATTGAGTACCATTGTGTGCTGTTGTATATTCAGCGCGAAGATACAAAAATAGGGGTAAACGAGCAAGATATATCAAGCTTTGCTTGAATATTTTACAGCGGGTGCAGACTATTTTCGGGACACATCAGAAACAGGGGTGAAACGCGAAGCATGCATTGACGTTTAGCCACGAGTGCGGCCTGTATTCGCAAGGCTGCGGGCATAAATTGAAATTGTTTCTGAAACAAAATAGCCAACAGGGATGTTTTATATTCAAACCCTGGCGATTTTGCCGGTATAACATTTAAATATTTGACGAATTGGAAACTGCAAAATTCAAAAGGGAACTGCTTGAAGTTCAGTCGGAGTTGCAACGCTTTGCCTATAAGCTCACGGCAGATAGGGAGGAGGCGAACGATTTGCTGCAGGAAACATCGCTTAAGGCGTTGGGCAATATGGATAAATTTACTCCGGGTACAAATTTCAAGGGATGGGTGTACACAATAATGCGGAACATCTTCATCAACAATTACCGTAAGGAGGTGCGGGACCAGATATTTGTTGACCAGACCGATAACTTGTTTCATCTTAACTGCCCTCGAGAACTTGATGATTATGTCACCGACAACGATTACGATACAAAGGAGATTTACCGCGTTGTGCATGGCCTGCCGCGTGATTACCGTATTCCGTTCCTGATGCATATTGCCGGTTTTAAATATCGCGAGATTGCCGACCGTCTTGGCTTGCCGCTTGGAACGGTAAAGAGCCGCATCTTCTTTACCCGCCAACAGTTGCAGAGTCTGTTGAAGGATTACAAATAACAGCATCGGACCCGCAAATCTGCGGGTCCGATGCTGTTATTGTAGTGTGTATCAGATATTCGCAATGCGCATGATGTCGGCAAAGACTCCGGCTGCTGTTACGCTGGCGCCGGCACCGTAGCCCTGAATGAGCATGGGGTACTCTTTGTAGCGCTCTGTCGTGAGCAGGATGATGTTGTTGCTGCCCTCGAGGTGGTAGAACGGATGGCGTTCGTTTACCTTGCATAAAGAGACGCTTCCCTTGCCGTTCTCGTACTTGGCAATGAAACGCCAGTGCATCTTTTCTGCTGCAAGCTGCTTGCGTTCCTCCTCGAACTGCGCATCAAGCTGCGGCAGCTTTGCCCAAAAGTTTTCCAATGTGCCATTGAACAGTTCCTGTGGAATGAACAGGTTGGCCTCGACATCGCTCTGCTCAATGGCATATCCTGCCTCGCGTGCAAGGATTACAAGCTTGCGTATGACATCCTTGCCGCACAGGTCAATGCGTGGGTCGGGCTCGCTGTAGCCCTTCTCCTGTGCAAGGCGAACTGCATGGCTCATTGGGATTTCCTTGCTCAATACGTTGAATATGAAGTTCAGAGTGCCGCTGAGTACTGCCTCTATCTTCAGAATCTTGTCGCCGCTGTTTATGAGGTCGTTGATGGTGTTGATGATTGGGAGGCCGGCGCCTACGTTGGTCTCGAACAGGTATTTGATGTTGCGTTGGCGCGCAATCTGTTTGAGGTTGTTGTATGTGGCATAGTCGGCCGATGCTGCAATCTTGTTGGCGGCCACCACGCTGATGTTGTGAGACAGCAGGTCGCCGTATATGGCTGCTACCTCACTGCTTGCCGTGCAGTCAACGAAAACTGAGTTGAAGATGTTCATCTCGATGATGTCGTCGCGCAGTTTCCCGATGCTGCTAGGGGCGCTCTCCTTGAGTGCTGTGCGGTAGTTGGCGGCGTCGAGTCCCTCGCGGTCGAAGATTGCGTTGCGGCTGTTGGCGATACCTACGATGTTCAGCTTCAGTCCATGCTCCTTTTTCAGTTTCTCCTGCTGCGATACAATCTGCTCGATGAGGCTGCCGCCAACGGTTCCCACACCGCAGATGAACAGATTCAAAACCTTGTACTCCGACAGGAAGAACGAGTCGTGTATCACGTTCAGAGTCTTGCGCAGCAAATCGGCCTTGATGACGAACGAGATGTTTGTCTCCTGCCCGCCCTGCGCGCAGGCAACGACGTTGATACCGTTGCGTCCCAATGTCTGGAACAGCTTGCCTATGATACCGGCGTTGTGACGCATGTTCTCACCTACAATGGCTACGGTAGAGAGGTCGCTTGTGGCTTTCACGCTCTCCATGAGGCCCATGGAAATCTCCTTCTCGAACTCCTTGTTCAGTACCTCTGTCGCCTTGTCGGCATCCACATGTCGCAAACCTATTGATGTGCTGTTCTCGGACGATGCCTGTGCAACAAGGAACACGCTGATGCCGGCATTGCCCAATGCGCGGAAGATGCGGTGGTTCACACCTACCACGCCCACCATGCCGAGTCCCTGCACCGTGAGCAGGTCGGTATCGTTGATGCTGGATATACCTTTGATGAGGCGCCCTTCGCTCTCGCTGTGGGCGTCTATTATCGTGCCTTCGCCGCTCGGGTTGAAGGTGTTCTTTATCTTTATGGGGATGTTTGCCTTGAATACGGGGTATATTGTAGGCGGGTAGACAACCTTTGCACCGAAGTTGCAGAGCTCGGTTGCCTCGACATAGCTCAAGTGGCCGATGGTGTAGGCGTTGTTGATTACGCGTGGGTCGGCTGTCATGAAACCGTCAACGTCGGTCCATATCTCAAGGCAGTCGGCTTTCAGCGTTGCTGCAATTATGGCTGCCGTGTAGTCGCTGCCGCCGCGTCCCAGGTTTGTAATCTCCTCGCTATCCTTGTCCTGGGCAATGAATCCCGGGACAACTATTATCCTTTCATCGCAACCGTCAAAATGTTCGTGTATGAGCTTGTCGGTAATCTCGCCGGCAAGGATATATTTCTTGTGCTTTGTCTCGGTCTTTATGAACTTGCGGGCGTTGAATCGCACGGCACCGTCGATGAGTGCCGATACTATGCGGCTCGAGATTCTCTCGCCGTAGCTCACGATGGTGGCTTCGGACTTGGGGGTCATGTTGTTGATGAGCGCGAGTCCCTGATATATGTTGTTGAGCTCGCCAAGCAACATGTCAACCTCTTTCAACAGTGCAGCACGCTTGCCCTGGTCGGTGATGACGGTTTCTATGAGTTGATGGTGGCGTGTGACAATCTCACGGCATTCGTCGTTGAATGCCATGTCGCCGCCTACGGCAAGGTTTGCGGTTTTTATAAGTTTGTCTGTTATGCCGCCAAGAGCCGACACGACAACGATTACACGCTCGTTTGCTGCAGCCTCTTCAACAATCTTCTTGAGGCTCAATATGCTCTCCACGGAACCGACTGATGTTCCGCCGAATTTCATCACTTTCATTCTGTAGTTGTTTTTTAGGTATTAAACAGGTCCGGCCTATCGTCAGGATGACAATTTCGCAAAAAACGCAGGTCAACTTCTATATTATTGCTTGTTTTTGTGCGGTTTTGCTTTCACTGCAAACATTGAGGTGCAAATTTACTTTTTTTGCGCTAAAACAGCTATCTTTGCGCCCAAAATGTTACGAATAATAATTTAAAAAAATATTTTATATGGTTTCGGTCGACGGATTGGCTGTGGAATTTGGTGGAACAACGCTTTTCAGTGATGTTTCGTTTGTCATTAATGAGAAGGACCGTATTGCCCTCATGGGCAAGAACGGTGCCGGAAAGAGTACCTTGCTCAAGATTCTTGCCGGTGTGCGCACTGCTTCGCGCGGCACTGTGTCTGCTCCAAAGGATACCGTCATAGCATATCTTCCGCAGCATCTGATGACCGAGGATGGGCGCACAGTCTTTGAGGAGGCGTCGCAGGCCTTTGCCCATCTTTATGAGATGGAAGCGGAGCTCGACCGCATGAACAACGAGCTTGCTACCCGTACCGATTATGAGAGCGACGAGTATATGGCTCTCATTGAGGAGGTTGCCACCAAGAGCGAGAAGTTCTACGCCATTGACATGACCCACTTTGAGGAGGATGTTGAAAAGACTCTGCTTGGTTTGGGTTTTGAACGTAAGGATTTTGGTCGCCAGACAAGCGAGTTCAGCGGCGGATGGCGCATGCGTATTGAACTTGCGAAGATGTTGCTGCGTAACCCCGATGTGTTGCTGCTTGACGAGCCTACCAACCACCTCGATATCGAGTCTATCGGCTGGCTCGAGGAGTTCCTTGTGAACAATGGCAAGGCCGTGGTGGTAATAAGCCACGACCGCAAGTTTGTCGACAACATCACCACCCGTACCATTGAGGTGACCATGGGACGCATATATGACTACAAGGTCAACTACTCGCAGTATCTTGTGCTGCGTGCAGAGCGCCGTCAGCAGCAGATGAAGCAGTACGAGGAGCAGCAGAAGATGATTCAGGAGACCAAGGATTTCATAGAACGTTTCAAGGGTACATATTCAAAGACACTGCAGGTGCAGAGCCGCGTGAAGATGCTTGAGAAACTGGAAATCATTGAAGTCGACGAGGAGGATACATCGGCTTTGCGCCTGAAGTTCCCGCCATCGCCACGTGCAGGCCAGTATCCTGTGATTATGGATGGGGTGGGCAAGGCTTTTGGCGAGAAACGCATCTTCTCGGGGGCAACGCTCACCATCGAGCGCGGCAACAAAGTGGCTTTCGTGGGCCGTAACGGCGAGGGCAAGTCTACGCTTGTAAAGTGTATAATGAAGGAGCTTGAGCACGAGGGTTCTTTGCAGCTTGGCCATAATGTGCAGATTGGTTATTTCGCACAGAACCAGGCTTCGTTGCTCGATGAGGAACTCACGGTGTTCCAGACTATCGATGATGTTGCAAAGGGTGAAATACGTAACAAGATACGCGATCTGCTCGGTGCATTCATGTTCGGCGGTGAGGCGAGCACAAAGAAGGTTAAGGTGCTTTCCGGTGGCGAGCGTACTCGCCTTGCATTGCTAAAACTGCTGTTGGAACCTGTGAACCTGTTGATACTCGATGAGCCAACCAATCACCTCGACCTCAAGACAAAGGATATTCTGAAACAGGCACTGCAGGATTACGACGGTACGCTCATTTGTGTGAGCCACGACCGTGACTTCCTTGATGGGCTTGTGACAAAGGTTTATGAGTTTGGCCATGGCAAGGTCCGCGAACACTTGTGCGGAATTTATGAATTCCTTGCAACAAAGAAGATGGAGGAACTCAGTGAACTGGAACGCAAATAAAACGAACAGCTGCTTGCCCGTGGCAAGCAGCTGTTCGTTTAGTATAGCGCTTCGTACTCTTTTGCAATCTTTGCCCAGGTGTATTCCTCGCAGGCAATGTCCTTGAGCTCTTTGCCGTTGTCGACCCCTAGTGATATCAGCTGTCGCAAACTGTCGGCATCTGTAAAATAGTGTGCCTTGTTCTTTGTGGTCTCGCGGTTGTATACCACATCAAAAGAGAGGACGGGACGTCCGAAGAACATGGCCTCAACGAGTGATGGGTTTGTGCCGCCGGCACTGTGTCCATGGATATAGTATTTGGCATTCTTGCGCAAGGTGTAGAGGATGTCGAGGTCGTATATGCTGTCGAGTAGCATGATGTTGTCGTATCCGCAGTACATCTCCTTTAGTTTGTTGCTGTATCCGTTACGGTACCAATTGCCTATGAATACCAGTTTTTCATTGCTGTTCTTGAAGGCATCGAGTGTTATATGGCAGTTGTTCTCGGGCTCAATGCGGCAAACGCTTATTGAGTAGCCGTCTTTTTCAAGGTTGTACTGCTTTAGTATCTCCTCTTCGCGTTCCTTTGCTATGTCAATGAGTGCATGGTTGCCGCCATATGCAATAAGGGAACTCTCTTTACCATATTCTTCTTTTACATACTCCTGTATGCCTTTGTTGTCAGTGATTATCACATTTGCAAAGCGGACAGCGGCTTTTTCGGATAATTTAAGGAATTTCTTGACCCAGGGTTTCCATTTTGCTCTGCGGTATTCAAGGCCATCGATGTTCACAATGACCTTCTTGCGGCAGAAAAGCTTGAATATCGGGAGGAAGATGCAACCGGACACACCAAGGATGAGTATGGCGTCGTAACCGCTTATTGCGCGTACCATGGATACGATATCATAGGGGATGCTTTGTACGCCGTTGGCTCTGAAGCAGACATACTTCAATCGGGCGCCTTTGTGCTCCTTTATTTTACGGGGCATGTCCTTGCTGCTGCAAAAAACGGTGTATTGTATATCATTGGAGCAGTTCTCTCCAATAATATTCTCGACCAAAGTCTCGAATCCTCCGTAATTCGCCGGTATTCCCTGTATTCCTATGATAGCGATTTTTTTCATTTTCTTGGTTGCTGCCAACCGTCTATAAGACAGCTGCAATATTATCAATCATGCACCCGGCATCGTATAATTTTGACTTGGCCAATGCATTTCTTGACAAAATTACGAAAAATTCCTTGTTGCTTAAAATATTTTCTATACACTTTTCAATCTTTCTGTAATCTTGTGAATCAATCTTGTAGCCGTTCTTTCCGTCTGTTACCATTTCGGCTATTCCTCCCACGGTGGGCACAATTGTGGGCAGGCCTGCCGTCATCGCTTCCAGAGCTGTCAGTCCGAATGTTTCAACAAAAAGCTTTTTGTTGGATAAGTTCAAAACCACAGATGCGCGGTTATAGAACGGTGTTACATCATCCTGTCGTGGGTATATTGTCAAATTTGCGCTCGGTTTGATATTCTTATCCTTCAAATATTTGTCAATGTTCTCCTGTGAGTCATTTATAACAAGCTCGAAAGAGTATTTGTTCAACCGCTCGGCAAGCATGATGAATTCGTATGTGCCTTTGTACTCTTTGAGTGAACCGAGCATGAGCACGCGCTGGTTCTCAAAAGCCTTTTCACTGTCGGGATGTAGTTTGGCGACCATGCTCTCCTGTAGGGCGTTGGGGATGACAGTAATCCTTTTCTTGCGTCGCAGGAAAGAGCGCTGGTAATGCGATACACAGATTATGTCACTTGCAATAAGTTGCATGATCTTTGCCAGAATGCGGTATGCAGTGCTTTTGGCTTTGGCGTTTTCGTGGTAGTGGTATACAACCTTCTTGCATGCCAGGCGTCCGCCAATTGCGGCACCTGTCGGCAGAATGGTATTTATGTATATGACAACATCCCTTTTGAATATGTAGCTCAAGGCAATGAAGAATGTCTTCAGTTGTACCCATGCGTAGCGCATTGTCCTCACAAACTTGTTGCGCGCGAATTTGTAATTGTATTGCCTGAGTTTCAGGTTCTCCTTCTCTTTCAGTCCGTCAAGCACGCCGCCACGTGAGGTCACAAGGTCTACTCTGTAGCCTTTGTCGAGCAGTCCCTCTATTACGGTTCTCAAAACCTGTGGACTGCCGCTGTTGTCATTGAAAAGGTGAAAACAAACTATATGCTTCATTTTGTTTCCGGTATGGCTATGCTGCATGTCAATCGCTGTAATAAACTCGCTTAATTCTCACAGAAACCGATGTCAGGACTTCGTACGGGATTGTCTCGAGCCATTCGGCTACTTGGGTAACCGGCAAGTTGGGACCGAATATCTCAACGGCGTCGCCTTCCTTACATTCAATGTCTGTGACATCTATCATGCAGACATCCATGCAAATGTTACCGATGTATGGCGCTTTCTTGCCGTTTACAATACAATAGCCCTTGCCGTTACCAAGCTTCCGGTTGAGTCCGTCGGCGTATCCGATTGGCAGTGCCGCAATGCGCGAATCGCGTTTGAGCACTCCTTTGCGGCTGTAGCCGACTGTCTCGTCGGCGGGTACGTCGCGTATCTGCAGTATTATGGTCTTGAGGGTCGAGATGGGGTGCAGGTTCGGGTTCTCTTCAATGGGTGATACTCCATAAAGGCCTATTCCAAGACGTACCATGTCGTATCGTGCCGATTCAAAACGTTCGGTGCCGGCACTGTTGCATATGTGTCTGAGAATCTTGTTGCTGAATGCCTCTTGCAATGTGTTGGCGGCGCTGTCAAAAAGTGCTTGCTGCTGTCTCGAAAAATCATCGAACAGCGGGCTGTCGCTACCTGCAAAATGGGAGAATATTGAGCGCGGAGTCAATGAATCCTGATGTTTAAGAATCTCCACCAATGCAGGAATTTCGTCGGGCAGGAATCCAAGACGGTGCATTCCGGTGTCTACCTTTATGTGTACAGGGAAGTCGGTAACACCTTCGCGTCGTGCTGCTTCAATGAGTGCTCTGAGCATCCCAAAACCATAGACTTCGGGCTCTAGCTTGTTGTCGAACAGTGTACCGAATGAACTCAACTCCGGGTTCATGACTATAATTCCGGTTGTTATGCCTTCTTTGCGCAGTTCGGCGCCTTCGTCGGCAACAGCCACTGCAAGGTAGTCTATATTGCACTCCTGCAATGTGCGGCCAACCTCCAGCGCTCCGGCGCCGTATGCTCCGGCTTTTACCATGCACACGGTCTTTGTCCCGGCGGCAAGGCTGTTGCGGTAATAGTTGAGGTTGTCGCGCAAAGCGTTGAGGTTTACCTCCAGAATGGTTTGGTGCACTTTTTTCTCAAGCATCTCTGTGACATCTTCGAAATGGAACGAACGTGAGCCTTTCACAAGCACGCATTCATTCTGCAGTTTCTTGACGATGGGTGATGCAAGCAACTCTTCTGTGTCGGCAAAGAAGTGGCACTCCATTCTTGTGGCGCCGAATTGTTCTGCCTGCGACGTTATGTCTTGTCCAATGCCGATGAACTTCTCGATTCTATGCTCTTCCAGGCATTCGATGACGTTCCTGTATAGTGAAACAGCGCTTTCGCCGCTCTGCTTTATGTCGGCCAGTATAAGGGTGCGCTTGAGTCCGGGCATGGTCTTGCAGCGGCGCTCCATGAAATCGAGTGCAATGTCAAGTGATGCTGTGTCCGAGTTGTAACTGTCGTTTATTATCATGCAGCCGCGCTTGCCCTCCTTCACTTCAAGGCGCATGGCTATCGGCTCGAGTTGGGCCATGCGTCCGGCGATTGTCTCGGGTGATATCCCGAGATACAATGCTGCTGCAAGGCAGTTGATGGAGTCTTCTATTGAGGCGTTGTCAATGAACGGTATGCGGTAGCTGCCCTCAATTGTGAGGTAGCTGTACTTTATGACAGTTCCGTTTTCTTCTTTTGTGACGGATTCTATGTAGAGAGGACGTTCATTGTCGGTTCTTGACCATGCGATTTCGCGCGATGGCAGTGCCGAGTGTTCGATGCATCCCGAGAGGATGGGGTCGTCGGCATTGTATATGATGATGTCGCATTCGCTCAGAAGCAACAGTTTCTCGCTGCACTTCTGTTGCAGGGATGTGAAATTCTCCTGGTGTGCACCGCTTATGTTTGTGATGATTCCTATTGTGGGCTTGATTATCTGTTGCAGCTTGCCCATCTCGTGACATTGTGATATGCCGGCTTCGAAGATTCCCAATGTGCTCTCCTTGTCGAGTTTCCAAACCGAAAGAGGAACACCCACCTGTGAATTGTAGCTGCGTGGTGAGCGGGTGACGGTATAGTCGCCCGCTGTGAGCTGGTAGATCCACTCCTTAACAATGGTCTTGCCGTCGCTTCCTGTAATGCCTACAATGGGAATGTCGAACTGTGAGCGGTGGCGCATTGCAATGGTTTGTAATGCGGCAATGCTGTCGTCTGTCATTATGTAATTGACATCGGCAATGTCATTGAAGGCTGCATCGTCATTAACGACAAAATTCTTCACTCCTTTGTTGTAGAGCTCTCTGATGTATTCGTGCCCGTCGCCATGCTTGGTTCTTATGGCAAAGAACAGTGTCTCTTCGGGGAAAGAGAGCGAACGGCTATCGGTCAGCAGGCGTGTCACTTTGCTGTCGGGGGCCGCAAGCCGGCCTTCGGCCTTCAGTATATTCTTTATCTGTTCAACAGTGTATTGCATTGTCTCTTTTCGTTTTCGAAGTCAAGATACGGATATTTTTCTTCAATGACTACAATTTTCTTCAACAAACTGTTCAAAAAGTCTTTATATGCATCTGATGTTGCGTCAAAAGGACGGTGCCCCATTGCGCGTGTAATATGCTCAATCTCATTGTTCAGTTTCAATGTGCTGTCGTTGAAGAAACACTTGCAGAAACATTCCCAGATGTATTCAATGGCCTTTGTGGACGGGTGTACCATGTCGTCGGCGTAGAAACGGTAGTCGCGCAACTCGTCAAGTACGATTTCGTATGCCGGAAAATATAGGGTATTGTCGGGGTAAAGCGATGTTATCCTGTCTATGGCAAGCAGCAGTGTGGCCTTGCTCTTCTGGTTGTCGTGCGCTCCGTCGCGCAGGTGGCGTATGGGGCTTACGGTGAACAGGAATTTTACTTTGGGGTTTAGCGTGATTATACGCTGCATTGCAGCAGATAATCTGTCGGCAATCTCCTCTATTCCAAGCAGTGAGCGCGTAAAACAAGCGGCCGGCAGCTTATGGCAGTTGCCGGCCACAGAGTTGTCGCTGTTGCGTGTGTAGGCATATGCTGTGCCCAAGGTTATTATTATTGTGTCACACTTGCCGATGGTATTGTGTGCTTTCGTTAACCTTTCGTTGATGCATTCAATGATTTCTCCCTTGCTGTTGCGCGAAAAATCGCTATGGTGCAGAATACTGTGCCACTTGTTCCCATGTCCGAACAGTTCGGGCGAGGCGTCGTCAAAAGGCGTGCCGTCGACAATCCTTTCAAGTACAGTGGCTATTGAAAGCGGGTTGTACTGTATACCAAAGGGGTTTACGTCGACATTGAATTTCCTGCCAAGCAGAGCGGCACCAATGTTGCCGGCAAAGCATGAGCCGACAAGCATCAGCCTGCTTTTGTGCGTTATCTCCAATTTGCCGCAAGGCAGTTCGACGGGGGTGGTGAAAAACATCTTAAAGGGTAAATTATATGCAAAAATAAACAACTTCATTAAGATTTATAGTATCTTTGCAACAAATTTGTTCTTTTTACTGCTATATTAGCGTAAAAATAATTTTGCGCTGCGGATGCAGCGGTTTTCTACAGTTTGCTGTTGAAACAGAATTTTAATATTGAAATGGAAAAAGATATAAAATATCCTTTGTTGGAGTCAATCAACTCTCCGGCCGATCTGCGTAAATTGCCCGAGAAACAATTGGAACAGGTGTGCAAGGAGTTGCGTAGCTTCATCATTGATTCATTGGCGAACAATCCAGGTCACTTTGCTTCGAGCTTGGGCTCGGTGGAGTTGACAGTGGCTTTGCACTATGTGTTCTCTACACCTGATGATAAACTTGTTTGGGATGTCGGTCATCAGGCCTATGGTCACAAGATACTCACAGGTCGTCGCGACCGTTTCCATACCAACCGTAAATTGAACGGTATCAAACCTTTTCCATCGCCCGATGAGAGTGAATATGATGCATTTGTGGCTGGCCACGCTTCGAATTCTATCTCGGCGGCTTTGGGTCTTGCCGTATCGGCAACAATGAACAGGAGCAATGAGCATGTGGTGGCGATAATCGGTGACGGCTCAATGAGCGGTGGATTGGCCTATGAAGGACTCAACAATCTGGCCAATACAAAGAGTAACCTGTTGATAATACTCAACGATAACAACATGTCCATCGACAAGAGTGTGGGCGGAATGAGTCAAGTGCTCATCTCCATGCATTCGTCAAAGGCATACAACAAGATTCGCTATGGCATTGCCAAGGCTTTGAGAAAGGTGGGTATCCTCAATGAACAACGCGCTAATGCACTGATACGTTTCAACAACGGACTTAAGGCGATGCTGTTCAAACAGAATAACTTCTTCGAGGGAATGAGTGCTCGCTATTTCGGACCCATCAACGGACACAATGTGCTTGAACTGGTACGCATGCTAAGGAGCATAAAGGACATGAAAGGACCAAGAATGCTCCACATCCACACCGTAAAAGGTAAGGGATGGGAACCTGCCGAGAAGAACGCGACGGTCTGGCATCAGCCGGGTATATTTGATATTGAAACCGGCGAACGCATAGTAACCGAGGGCGGTTCGCCACGTTTCCAGGATGTCTTCGGTGAGACACTTGTGGAGTTGGCAAAGGAGAATGAAAAGATTGTGGGTATAACCCCAGCAATGCCCACCGGCTGTTCCATGAACAAACTGATGGACGTCTTCCCCGACCGCTTCTTTGATGTGGGTATTGCCGAGGGGCATGCAGTGACCTTCTCGGCCGGTCTGGCAAAGGGTGGAATGCTCCCGTTCTGTAACATATACTCGTCGTTCATGCAACGTGGCTATGACAATCTCATCCACGACGCCGCATTGCAACGCCTCAATATTGTCTTCTGTCTCGACAGGGCCGGTATTGTAGGCGAGGATGGTCCCACCCATCACGGTGCGTTCGACCTGGCATATCTGCGTCCGGTACCAAACATTACTATCTCGTCACCCTATGACGAATGTGAACTGCGCCGCCTGATGTATACTGCTGTGCAGCCCGATATGGGAACCTTTGTCATACGATATCCGCGTGGCAAGGGTAGCCTCATCGATTGGCGCTGTCCGCTGGAGACGGTCAGAGTGGGTACAGGACGAAAGCTTACCGATGGTAAGGATGTTGCATTCCTGACAATCGGCCCTATTGGAAAACAGATGGAGAAGGTTGTAAAGGCCGCAACCGAAAAGGGCGTGAGTGTAGCTCATTATGACATGCGTTTCCTCAAGCCCATTGATGAGGATATTCTGCGCGAGGTGGGCGAAAACTTCAAATATATTGTGACACTTGAAGACGGAACCGTCAAAGGCGGTTTGGGCAGTGCTGTTGCCGAATATATGGCACAGAACGGTTACACGCCACAGATAAAGGTTTTGGGAATTCCCGATGCTTTTATTGAACACGGTACTCCTGAACAATTATATAAGATTTGCGGAATGGATGCCGAGAGTGTCCTGAATACCATTATGCAGTGCAAGGGGGAGTGACCTGCTTGCCCGGATGCAGATTGCATGATTATATAAATTTTTGATTTATGAGAATTGTCATTGCCGGTGCCGGTGCGGTAGGTACGCACCTTGCCAAGATGCTTTCTACCGAGAATGAAAATGTGGTTCTGCTCGATGAGAGCGATGAGAGATTGGGCAAGATGGAGGCTTCGTTCGACCTTCAGACTGTTGTCGGTGACCCCACGAAGATTTCTTCCCTCAGGGACGCGGGCGTGAGCGGTGCCGATCTGTTCGTCGCCGTAACCCCGGACGAGAGCCGTAATATAACATCCTGCATTCTTGCCCACTATCTTGGTGCAGCCAAAACTATTGCCAGAATAGACAATTATGAGTATCTGCTACCCAAGCACAAGGAGTATTTCTCTTCTTTGGGTGTCGATTCGCTTATCTATCCCGAGCAGCTTGCTGCCGAGGAGATAGCTACAAGCATCAAGCACAGCTGGATGCGCCAGTTGCTTGAGTTCGGTGGCGGTGCCCTTGTCATGGTTGGTGTCAAGGTGAGGGATAATGCTTCAATAATAAATATCCCGTTCAAGGAACTGTCGCACGACATTCCTTATCACATTGTGGCGATACAACGTGGGGACGAGACCATTATTCCACGTGGTAATGACTGTATTGTCCCAAATGACATTGTCTGCTTCATGACAACACATGAGAATATCCCTCATATTCGTCAGATATGCGGTAAGGATCAGTTCTCCGAGGTCAAGAGTATCATCATCATGGGTGGCAGTCGCATTGCAGTGCGTACCACCAAACTGATGCCAAAGGATATCGACATTAAGATTATTGAGAGCGATATTAACCGTTGCCACAAATTATTGGAGCTTGTTGACGACGAGGTCATGGTAATCAATGGCGATGCCCGTGACCCCGAACTGTTGCGCAGCGAGGGTATTGCGAATACCGATGTCTTCATTGCACTGAGCGACAATTCAGAAACCAATATCCTTGCCTGCCTTGCTGCCAAGCGTGCCGGTGTGTGCCGTGCGGTTTCTGAAATTGAGAATATCGACTACATTTCCATGGCCGAGAAAATGGATATCGGTTCTGTCATCAATAAAAAGAAACTGGCTGCAAGTACCATTTTCCAGATGATGCTTAAGACCGATGTCTCAAGTGTGAAGTGTCTGACATTCATCCAGGCGGTGGTCGCAGAATTCCCGGTTCATGAAAATGACCTCATCACACGTAAGCCGGTAAAGAATCTGGGCTTGCCCGACGGCGCCAACATCGGTGGTCTTATACGTAACGGAGTGGGTATGCACGTTACCGGTAACACGATGATCGAGGCTGGCGACCATGTTATCTTCTTCTGTCTGGAGCGTGTGCTCAAAAAGTTGGAAAAATATTTCAAGTAGCATATGTTTCATCCTAAAGTAATACTGCGCATTGTAGGAATCCTGCTTTTCATAGAGGCTGCGTTCCTGTTGGGAAGTGTCGGCGTGTCATTGTTCTATGGAGAGAACATCGTCAGGCCACTATTGTACTCTTTCGGCATCATTGCTTCTGCTGCCTTTCTGTTGGTGACATTCTGCAAGGGTGGCGAGAGGAATATATCGCGAAAGGATGGCTATGTGGTGGTGAGTCTATGCTGGATTGTCTTTTCGCTTTTCGGCACATTGCCATATATGCTCACTGGCAGTATACCGTCCTTTACCGACGCATTCTTTGAGACAATGTCGGGTTTTACCACCACCGGAGCAACAATTCTGCAGGATATAGAGGCCTTGCCCAAGTCGATTCTCTTTTGGCGTATGATGACCCACTGGGTCGGTGGTTTGGGTATTGTGTTCTTTACAGTGGCTGTGTTCCCGATATTCGGACTTAACGATATCAATCTCTTTTCGGCCGAATCTGTCGGACCCATACGCACTAAACTGCACCCTCGTATTTCAGTTACTGCACGTTGGATACTTACGATATATATAGCTCTTACAATTGTCTGCACGGTGTCGTTGCGTATCGCAGGGATGGATTGGTTCGATGCGATATGTCATGCAATGTCTACTATTGCTACGGGCGGTTTCTCAACCAGGAATGCAAGTATAGCAGCCTTTAATTCACCTTCAATAGAATATGTGCTCACATTCTTTATGTTTGTTTCGGGCGTAAACCTTTCGTTGCTATATCTTGCAATCTTCAAGGCAAAGCCTATGGCTCTGTTCCGGGATACGGAGTTCAAGACTTATTTTACGGTTGCGGCACTGTTCTCGGTGGCCATTGGTGTAGGGTTGTTCTTTACCTCTGATTTAAACGTGCCTGAAGCGTTGCGAGTGTCACTCTTTCAGGTTGTGTCGTTACAGACGACTACCGGTTTCGCAACGGTGAACTATGCGGTGTGGATGCCGCTTCTATGGTTGCTTTTATGTGCTCTTATGTTCATTGGAGCATGTTCCGGCTCAACATCGGGCGCTATGAAGTGTGCCCGTATATCAATCCTTTTTAAAGTGATGTGGAATGAGTTCAAGCGTATTGTGCATCCCAATGCTGTGATTCCGGTGCGAATGACTGGCCGTATAATACCTACGGCTGTGCAGTCGGCAATATTGGCCTACACGGTGATATATATATTTATGCTTGTTGCAGGATTGTTTGTGAATATGGCTTTAGGCGTGGATTTCCTTGATGCTTTCAGCCTTTCTGTGGCGTCTGTGGGAAATGTCGGTCCTGCGCTTGGTAACTATGGCCCAATGGATTCCTTTGCGACGTTGCCTGCTCTTGTCAAGTGGTTCAGTGCATTCCAGATGCTGGTAGGACGTCTTGAATTCTTTGCTGTGCTGTTGCTGCTGACACCTGTGTTCTGGAGAAGAAGATGATATACAGATTGAAAATAATGCAATGAAGGTGAACCGGTCCGGTTCACCTTCATTGCATTATTTTGTGATTGTTTCCAGCAGTTTTTCAATATCCGCTTTCAAGCGCAGATAGGGTGTCGCGTTCTTGTAGTCGGTGTTCTTGCTTAGCATTGTGGCAATGTCGCATTGGCTGTGGCGGTACGATGCCAACTCGTTGTTGTATTGCTGGCGGTGGTATGCATAGCGTTCAATCTCTTCTTCGCGCTTGCTACGCAGGTGGCGGCACACGGGCTGCATTATGCGCATTGTCACGCCGTTCATGATGTGGTGTCCTTGAATGTAGAAGTATGTCTCTTCGGGGTTGATTCCAAGTGAATTCAGTTCTTCGTCCAGCTTCTGGCACTCCTCTTTAAATTCGGGGAACTGTTTCTCAAGCATGCCGATGTTGTGTTTCACACGGCTGCTTAGCTGTTGCAGTGAATATGCAGGGTTGCCCACGGTGAACGATGTAAGGCGCACGATTTCACAGAAATCTAGCAGGCTCATGGTCCTTGTGTCGTGCTTGCGGTAGAGTAGAATGCTCCAGACAAACAGCGGGTAGCATATGCAGGAGTAGAGTTTGAAGAACTCTTTGAAGTCTATTACATTGCTGTCGTTCTGTGTGCACAGCACGCACACCTGTTTCAGGCTGTCGGCGTAGCAACGGTAGTTCTCGATGGAATAGGCATATGTATGCAGTATGAATTTGTTCTCCAGCATCTGTCGCGATGTGGAAGTCGCTCCTTGCAGCAGGTAGTCGTAGTCGCTGTCCACACAGGCAATCATGTTGCGGCCGTAGGCCTTGCCAAGCATGTTCATCATTGCCTGTTTTTTGCCCTTTGTGAGCTTTGTCCGTGCCGGTAGCATTATTTCAAAATGCACCTTGTCACTTTCATATTCGTTGAAGACCGTACGCCAAAAGGAGATGTCATCATAGCTCTCCACGTAAGCTATGATGCGTTGTGCAGCGCGTTTAGGCCGTAGCGCATTCGCTGCCTCTATGAAATTGGAGTTGAGATATTCGTTAAGCCTTTTCATATCTCATATTATTTCTGCCTTTAATCACACTTTGTGTGCTTGAACCAGTTTCTGCTCAGCATAGTAAAAGTGAACTTTTCCTCAGCTCCCGCTTGCCCGCGGCTTTCACCTTTAACTTCTCACCTTGTTATATCTTCCATCTCTGTCACGGCGTCCATCCATCCGTCCATTATGATGGCAGGAGAGTGTGTACACAGAATGATCTGCATATTGGGATTGAGTGTACGCACCAGTGTGATGAGACGTTGTTGCCACTCTATGTGCAGTGATATTTCGGGTTCGTCCATGAGCATGACACCAGGGCGGTTCTCCTGGACAAGTGCAGTGAGCAGTATTACAAGAATCTGTTTCTCGCCCGATGAGAGCACGTAAGGTGTAATCCTCTCGCCATACTGGTTGAAGTATATCTCGTTGCTGTCGCGTGCAATGGTTTTTGCTGTTGGGGCAAACAGCTCGTCAATGAGATCCTGGAACTGTTTCTTCGGCTTTGTAAGTTCTGTGGCAAGGCGTTGGTCGTCGGGGTTGCCGCTTGTGAGCAGGGAAATAATCCTGTTGCCGATGTTTACCTGGTAGTTCAGGTAACGGCGCTGCAGGTTGTATAGTTGCCAGTCGAGTTCTGTACGTATGTCGGCACCGGGTATCTTCTCGAGCATCTCGCCGCTGAGGATAGGGCGGTCAATGCTGCTTATTATGTCGAAGTTTATGCTTGTGGCATCTTCGGGGTAAAATGTTACTTTAACACCATCCTCGGGAGTGCTTGTGAGCCGTCCCTCGCGCATGATTCTCAGGTGACGTGCCGATCGGTTTATGATTGTACTCTTTCCCACGCCGTTGCTGCCGCTGAGTATGTTGACATCCGGGCGCAACTCCCAATAAATATGTTTGCGGTTGCTCCACAGGGAATCAATCTCTATACTCTTTATGTATTGTGCCATCTTCTCCATGATACTTCATCTTGCTGTGATGCAAGCAAATTTATGCAATGTTTGTGTAAAAACAAATAGCAAAAAGTAAATTATATTTAATTTTACAAAAAATCTCCCTCCGTTTCTTCTTTTCTCGTCCGTTTGTGACTATCTTTGAGCATGTCCGTGTATTTCCAGGAATAATTTAAAACAATGGCTATGATACGTATTTTCTGCAAGAACAATGGCGTTACAAAGGATTTTCACAGCGGAGTGTCGCTGCGCGAGGTGTATGATGCTCTGGAACTTGATTTGCCTTATGGCGTAATTGCTGCTCGTGTGAACAATGTTACCAGGGGATTGGCTCTCAGGCTCTATCGTAACAAGGATGTCGAGTTTATAGATGTCAGGAGTGATGACGGAATGCGTATGTATGTCCGTTCGCTCACGTTTATATTCATGAAGGCCATGAATGAGATTTTTCCCGGCGAAATAGTGCGCTTTGAGAATGCCATTTCAAAAGGTTACTATTGCCGCATGGACATTCCCATTACCGATGAGCAGGTAGACATGGTGCGCGAAAAGATGAAACGCATAGTGAAAAGCGATATTCCTTTCAAGAGAATCGAATGCCATACCGATGAGGCCATTGAGGTCTTTGAACGTGTCGGCCGCATTGACAAGGTGCGCCTGCTCGAGACGCATGGTCGCCTTTACACCAGCTATTACGAACTTGACGGTTTCGTCGACAGCTATTATAACGGTCTGGTGCCAAGCACCGGTTACATAGGACTTTTCGAGGTTGAGAAGTATGACGATGGCGTGTTGCTCCGCATTCCCAACAAGGAGTGCCCGACGGTTCTCGAGGACAAGGTGCCTCAGGAAAAGCTGCACGAACTGTTTGAAGAGCGCCTGCAGTGGCACCAGAAGATGGGTGTGGAGACAATCGGTGATTTCAACAAGGCGGTACGTGCCGGTTATGGGATAGACCTTGTGAATGTATCCGAGGTGTTGCAGGAACGTCGTCTTTCCCGAATTGCCGACGAGATACAGCAACGCAACGCAAAGGTCGTGCTCATTGCCGGTCCTTCATCTTCGGGCAAGACAACATTCAGCAAGCGCCTGAGCGTGCAACTGATTGCCTGTGGCCTGCAGCCATACGCAATTTCGCTCGATGACTATTTTGTAAACCGCACCCACACGCCGCGTAAGCCCGATGGAGATTATGATTTCGAGTCAATCTACTCCATCGACCTTCCGTTCTTCAATGAGTCGTTGAGCCGTATGCTCAGGGGAGAGGAGGTCGATGTGCCAACATACAACTTCAAGACAGGTGAACGCGAGTTCAACGGCAAACGCTTGAAATTGACTCAGCAGATGGTGCTTGTCATTGAGGGTACGCATGCGCTGAACCCAATGCTTACATCGCAAGTTGCCGACAGCGACAAGTTCCGCATTTATGTATCGGCGCTCACATCAATTAAGCTCGATTATCACAATTACATCTCTACATCGGACAACCGTTTGTTGCGCCGTATGATACGTGATGCCAAATATCGTGGTTACTCGGCACAGGAGACCATCATGCGTTGGCCCGATGTACGCCGTGGCGAGGAGAAATGGATATTCCCTTATCAGGAGAATGCCGACGTCATGTTCAACTCGTCTCTCTTCTATGAGTTGGCGGTCTTCAAATCACAGGCTGAGCCCATGTTGCGTGCCGTTCCCGAGAATTGTGCCGAGTATTCCGAGGCACAAAGACTTTTGCGTTTTCTTGATTATATTGTACCTTTGCAAGACAAAGAACTGCCGCCAACATCATTGGCGCGCGAGTTCCTTGGCGGTAGCAGCTTCAAATATTGAATGGTCGAATGATACTTTTTATAACAGAGCATAGCCAATTGTCTATTTGATTTTTAAGCAACAATGTCCGACAACTCATATTCACAGATACAACAGCAGCAACAGACTCTCTCGCAGACCTTGTCGCCCCAACAACTGCTTGCAGTGCAGTTACTTGAGATGACGACTGTCGAGATAGAGGAAAGAGTGCGTGGCGAGGTTATGGATAACCCCGCCCTTGACGCTGTAGAACCCGATGAGGCAATGTCGCCGGGTGGTGGGGATGATGTTGATGGCGATGCACCAGATGTCTACTCGGTTGAGACTGATGATGATTACAGCGGAAATGATGACATTCCTGTTGCTCCAAGCGGATATGTGCCTTCTCTCGAGACAACGTATGGCGATGTTGTCTCATTTGGCGACACGCTCATGGAGCAGCTTGGAGCCCTGGCGCTCTCTTCCGATGAGATGGCAATAGGTGAGTATATCATAGGGACACTTGATGAAGATGGTCTGTTGCGCAAACCGCTTTCTGAAATTGAGGATGAACTCCTTATTTATAACAACGTATCTACAAGCGAAGAGCAGCTGCAGTCGGTGCTCAAGGCCATACAGACATTTGACCCGGCTGGAATTGCCGCACGCGATTTACGTGAATGTCTGCTGTTGCAGTTGGAACGCAATGCGGCAGGCAGGGACTATACTGTGCATAAAAGGATACTTGCCGAATGTTACGACGATTTTGCCGGCAAGCGCTGGGGGGTAATACCAGAGAAACTGGGCATATCGGCCGATGAGTGCCGCGATGCCATTGCTGATATCGTGCGTCTCAACCCGCGTCCGGGCGCTTCGTTAACCGAGGGCGTCGGTTTCAGCCGCCAACAGGTAATGCCCGACTTCTTGCTCGATGTCGTTGACGACAAGGTCTATGTCTCGCTCAACAATTCCCACATTCCCTCATTGCGCGTGAATGGTGATTTTCTGCATATGCTTGATGAGCAGGATGTTGAAGGCAATGCCGAGCAGCGCACTGCCGCCATCTTTCTCAAGCAGAAGATTGAGGCTGCCAAGGGGTTCATTACAGCTGTACAGCAGCGCGAAATGACAATGCTTGCCACAATGCGTGCCATAGCGACGCTGCAGAAAGAGTATTTCCTTAATGGTGGTGATGATGCCTGCCTCAAGCCAATGATTCTGGAGGATATATCCAAACAGACGGGCTATGATATCTCCACAATATCACGCGTCTGCAACAGCAAATTCGTGCAGACGCCTTGGAGCGTGACACCTCTGAAATACTATTTCAGTGATGGCGTGACAATGTCCGACGGAACGACCCAATCCGTATATGAACTCTTCCGTGTCATCCGTGAGCTTGTCGATGGCGAGGACAAATCGAACCCGTTGACAGACCAGGCGCTGCAGGAGATGCTCGCAGGGCAGGGGTACAATGTGGCACGTCGCACGGTTGCCAAATATCGTGAGCAGTTGAATATCCCTGTGGCAAGGTTGCGCAGGGAGTAACCGAATTAAATATACTTATCATGAAACACTGTGTCACCCTTTTCTTCCTGTTGTTTGCTGTTGTAATGCAACCGTTTGCGCAGGGTAATGTATATCCAACGGTCTTGGAGTGTGAGATGAAGAGTGAAATCCTTGGCTGTACAAAAAGATATTGTGTGTATCTACCTCAAGGATATGCCGATGAAAACAGGGCTTTCCCCGTGCTGTATCTTCTTCACGGCCTAACCGACACGCATACCGCATGGCGTGACAAAGGGAATGTGCAGAGTATAGCTGGCGGACTTGTCAAGGATGGCAAGGCACAGGAAATGATAATTGTGATGCCCGACGCAGGTACAACTTACGATGGCTATTTCAACAGCGAAGAGTGGCGTTATGAGGATTTCTTCTTTCAGGAATTCATTCCGCATATAGAAAGTGTGTACCGCACAATCCCCGACAGACAGCACCGTGCAATTGCCGGGCTCTCGATGGGTGGCGGTGGAACAACATGGTATGCAATCAATCACAGCGAAATGTTCTCAAGTGCATATGCGATGAGCGCGCTTATGGGGTTAGTGGACAACAGCTGGATAACGCGTGATCCCGATGCTCGCCGTAGGGCATTCATGGAGAGTGCCGTTGCAAACAACAATATTACAGCTGTAGAGAATGCGACGCAAGAACTGTGTGCAAGGATTGCATCGGTGCGTTGGTTCGTGGATGTGGGTGATGACGATTTTTTATTCGACAACAATATGGATTTCATAAAGGCAATGCGCTCCAAGCGTATCCCTTACCAGTTGCGTGTGCGCGATGGGGGACACACATGGCAATATTGGCAAGAGGCACTCCGCATTGCACTGCCATTCGTCTCCGAAACTTTCGGAGAATAAATGCATATTTCTTATAATATTTGCAGATTGAGAAAATAACTGTAAATTTGCAGTAATAAGTGCGTGATGGGCTTTTGTCTGTTCCCGCGTTAAAAAATGTAATTATGGCAAAGCAGCATATAACAATTGAGGAGGTCAAAGAGGACCTTCGCTATCTGCGTCTGCTGGCACGTGATTTCCCTACCGTGTCGAGTGTGACGACCGAAATCATAAATCTTGAGGCAATTCTGCATCTGCCCAAGCCTACAGAACATTTTCTTGCCGATGTGCACGGCGAGCACGAGGCTTTCCAGCATATTCTGCGCAACGCGTCGGGTAATATCAAACGCAAGGTGAACGACCTTTTCGGTGATACCATAACCGCCGAGGAGAAAAAGGATTTGTGCACGCTTATATATTACCCCGAGGAGAAACTGAAACTTGTGAAACAGTCGGATATCGATCTTGACGAGTACTATAAGCGTTCGTTGAACCGCTTGATTGTTGTGTGCCGCAACGTGTCGTCTAAATATACGCGTTCAAAGGTGCGCAAGAGTCTTCCCGAGGAGTATGTGTATATTATTGAGGAACTTTTGCACGAGAGCGACGACTACCAGAATAAACAAGCTTATCTGGAAGTTATTATCGAAACAATCATAGGGACTGGTCGTGCCGGCCATTTCATAACAGCTATCTGCTATCTTATACAAAGACTTATTGTCGATCGCCTGCACATCCTTGGTGATATATTTGACCGTGGCCCTGGTGCGCATCACATTATGGATGCGCTTTGCGATTATCATCATCTGGATATCACTTGGGGTAACCACGATGTGCTTTGGATGGGTGCAGCTGCCGGAAATACCTGCTGTATTGCAAGTGTACTGCGCCTGTCGTTACGCGATGCCAACACTACAACACTTGAAGAGGGTTATGCGATAAATATGGTTCCGCTTGCCACATTCGCAATGGAACAGTATGCCGATGATCCTTGTACAATATATCAGCCTCGTGTGGATGAGGAACGTACCAACTTCAACGAGAAGGATGTGCGACTCATTGCACAGATGCACAAGGCTATTTCCGTAATAGAGTTCAAACTGTCGGGACAGATTGCAATGAAGCACCCCGAGTGGAAAATGATGGACCGTTGCCTTATGGAGTTCATAGACAAGGAACGCGGTATCATTACCATCGACGGCAAGGAATATGAACTTGGCGATAAACTGTGGCCAACACTTGATCCTGCAAATCCATATGCGCTCACACCCGAGGAACAGGATGTGATAGATCGTCTGCGTCATTCATTTATGCGCAGCGAGCGCTTGCAGAACCACGTGAACTGTCTGCTCATGCGTGGCGGCATGTTCGTGATATATAACTCGAACCTTATGTTCCACGCCGCTGTTCCCATCAATGAGGACGGTACAATGCGCGAGGTTGTGTTTGACGGCGTGCCTGTGAAGGGTAAGGAACTGATGAAGAAGGTAGAGCGTATGGCGCGTACAGCGTTCGACAATGATGTCGATGAGGCTACACGCGAAAGGTATGCCGACTTCTTCTGGTACTTGTGGTGCGGCCCCGAATCACCACTCTTTGGTAAGGCGAAGATGGCGACTTTCGAGCGCTACCTGCTCGATGACAAGGAGGTGCAGAAAGAGCCTAAGGGCTGGTACTACATCCTGCGCGACAATGCCGAGGTGTGCGATTATATTCTCGACGAGTTCGGTGTCAAGGGTAATCACCGCCACATCATCAACGGCCACGTGCCGGTGCGCGTGTTCAAGGGCGAGACACCTATCA
>JAZQZZ010000039.1:0-96095 GCA_045634305.1 Bacteroidaceae bacterium
TCTGTAATGGAATGTTGTCAAGGATCTATCGTTGCTGTTCGTTCATTCACCGCGTTGCCGCGGTGCTTCCCGAAAGCGAGTGCAAAGGTAAGGCAAATTTTTATACTGACAAACAAATTGAGAAGTTTTTTTGTTAAAAAATTAAACTTTTTTAAAAGGAAAATCCCTTAATGCTGATTTTCAACGATTTGCAAAAAGACCCAAAAATCATCTTTTTCTACACCAGCAAGAACTATCGCATCAACATCTGCTCAAATATTAAAGAAGCAATCTCCAAATGCCATCAGGTATTTGGAGATTGCTTGAATGTTATTTGTTTTTTTGACAAAATCATGATTGTTCAGAAAGTATCTGCTCCAACTTATGAGCGTCGAGGTTCAAAGAGAACTTCCCGTTCTGCGCAACAGAGATGCTACCGGTCTCCTCGGAGACCACAATTGCTATAGCATCTGACATCTCGGAAACTCCCATTGCCGAACGGTGGCGCAAACCCAGACGTCTTGGAATGTTCAGATCGTGCGATACCGGCAATATGCACTGCGCAGCTACAATGCGACCGCCTCTAACAATCATGGCGCCATCGTGCAGAGGCGCGTTCTTGAAGAATATAGCTTCTATAAGGCGTTGGCTGATGTCGGCATTTATCGGTTCACCAGTCTTGATGACATCATCGAGCGACACTTTCTGCTCTATCACAATGAGGGCACCGACCTTTTGCTGAGCCATGCTGATGCATGCCATAACAACCGGCATAACAGCCTTTGGGATATCTTGGTTTTCCTTTCGTGAAAAAAGTGTGGAGATATACTTGAAATAACGGCGCGAACCAAGATTCTTGAAAAAGCCGCGTATTTCCTCATGGAATATGACCACCAACGCTATCGTACCTACATTCATCATCTGGTCGAACACCGAACCCAGCAAACGCATTGCAAGAATCTTTGACACCAGCAGCCACACAAAAAAGAACATCATGATTCCGGCAAATATATTAAGCGAGCCGGAGTCTTTCATGAGTTTATACAGATAATAGAGCAAAACTGCAAAAAGCAGAATATCTATTATATCCTTTATGGTAAAATCGAAAAACATTCTATATATATATTAAGGTAAAACGGTTTTTATTTCAAATCCAAAGCCCGGGCAAGTTTTACAGCCTGCACAGCCTCGGCAACATCATGCACACGCAATATATCGGCACCGTTCCTCACTGCGACAAGATTGAGTGCCGTCGTTGCAGCCAACGCCTCACCCGGCGCAATGCCTAGCAGACGGGTAATCATAGACTTGCGCGAAAGCCCCACAAGCAAAGGAGCATCAAGCATGGCGAATTCACGTAAAGATTCCAGCATACGATAATTCTGCTCCACGCTCTTGCCGAACCCAAAGCCAGGGTCAACTATAACATCGGCCACGCCGGCCTGTCTCAACTGCCACATCTTGGCGGCGAGGCGTTGCAGCACCTGTGGCATGAAACTGTCATACTCAACCACCTCGCCTGCAAGCCCCACGGAGTGGGTCAACACATAGGGCAATCTGCATGCCGCCACCGTATCGAGCATATTATCATCCCACTCCATGCACGACACATCATTTATAATCGACACATTGTGCGAAGCAACACACTCACGCACCACCGCTGCCCTGTAGGTATCTATTGACACAACGGCATCGGGCAGTTCCTTGTCTAGTACCTCAAGCGCCGCATGCAGCCTTGCCAGCTCCACCTCCTGCGACACCGGCGTCGAGCCCGGCCGTGTAGAACAGGCACCCACATCAAGGATTGAGGCACCCGCTTCGAGCATCGATTTTGCACGGCACACCAAATCGGCAGACGAGGCAACCCTCGACCCATCAAAGAACGAGTCATCGGTAACATTCAGTATACCCATGACCACCGGTTCATCAAGCGGCAACAACCTGCCACGAATGTTGAGTGTATACGACATATCCATGTAAAGCCGCACGCTACACCGACGGCTCATCGCAAAGGTAAGAATAAAAATTAAAAACAAAAGAACAAACAACTTGTTAATTCAATTGAATATTCAACCGTTTTTTCATAAATTTGCATTTAAATAAACAGCCTACAGGCACATAGGTTCAGGATGTGTCACCAGACCAATATGCAAAAAAGATTTTTCACAGTAGCCGACCACACTTTCGCCATCACCACACTCGACGGTGATATCCTTTCGATACTGCCCAACCTTGCCCCATTCGAGTGCAAAGAGAGCGATGATTTGTTGTTCGAAATCACATTGGACAACAGCATACAGCCATCATGGCGTGGAGAGAAAGTCGGGACATTCCCCTGTCCCAGCGCAAAGTTCGAGGTATATCGCCAGGATAGCGGAGCCTACCAGATACTTACAATAAACGAATATGGACACCCATGCGCTTTCATGCAGAGCGATGACGAGTACAAAAGTTTCTCCATCACCACCAGAGGCAACGAAAGCGACAAGACTTTCGGCTTCAACAACACACTGATGGTCATCTTCACCATGTGCACAGCCAAGCACCATACCCTACTCATGCACTCGGCCACCATTGAAAACAGCGGCAAGGGATACATGTTCCTTGGCGCAAGCGGTCAGGGCAAGAGCACTCACAGCAACAAATGGGTTGAATACATCAAAGGCAGCACACTCATCAACGACGACAACCCGGTGATACGCATTGCGCCCGATGGCACCCCCACAGTCTACGGTTCGCCATGGAGCGGCAAACGCCCGATATATATGAACGTCCACTACCCCATTGGCGGAATAGCAGCCATTGAGCAGGACAAAAAGAACTGGATACGCAAGGAGAACATCCCGACTGCATTCGGCATAATGCTATGCTCATGCTCGACACTCAAATTCGACAAGGAGATACACATTGCCATCTGCAGCACAATAACCAAAGTACTTGAGCGCATAGCCGTACACACACTCTACTGCCGCCCCGATGAAGAGGCAGCCCTTTTGTCAAGCAGCACATTCGGACTATGAACAACGGCATAACTCAAAAAAGAGTGAACAACCACCAATTCATGCAGGAGATAACACGTGCATTCCGTGACGGAAAGAAAAGCGTGATATTCGTTGTGCGCGGATTCAGCATGCGTCCATTCCTTGAGAACGGGCGCGACAAGGTCATCCTTACACCGCCACGCCAAGCCAGGATAGGCGATGTGGTACTGGCCGAAGTACGCGAGCAGACATATGCTCTGCACAGGGTGATAAAGATTGAGAACGGCACATACACCATGCGCGGCGACGGCAATCCTCTGTGGATGACCGAGCAGTTCACACAGGACAAAATCATCGGTATTGCCGACGGATTCATACGCAAAGGCAAGGAAGTGAGCACTGACAGCTGCAAGTGGAAGCTATACTCGGCAACATGGAACGCACTGAAGCCCCTGCGTCGCATATTGCTGGCCATTTACCGCAGGCTATGACCACCGGATGGACAAACAACAAAAAACAACCAATTAAAAGCAAAAGATATGAAAATCAAGGAAGGATTTGAGATACAAAACGTATGCGGCGAGCACATCATTGTCCCCGCAGGTGCCGACAACGTAGACTACAGCAAAATCATAAGCCTCAACGAAACGGCAGCCTACCTTTGGGAAAACGTTGCTCCAAAGGATTCTTTCAACATAGACGACATGGTAGCCCTGTTGCTTGCCGAGTACGAAGTCGAGGAGAGCGTCGCACGCGAAGATTGCGAAATGATTGCAGAACGTTGGAGAGAGATGGAGCTCGTTGAGGAGTAAACTGAAAGTGGAAAGCGGAAAGCTGAAAACTGAAAGGTGAAAGCTGCGAGTAAGAGAGAGCAGAGAAAAAGTATACTTTTACTTGCCGAGCGGGAGCAGGTTCAAGCGCACGGAGTGCGGTTAAAGCTGAAAACTGGTGAAAGCAAGTGAGTCAAGACCTCATATACGTTGAAAGGCAGCCTGTCGGCTGCCTTTCAACGTATTATTTAATAAGGTTTACTTTATAAAAACCTTCTTGCCATTCACAATATACATACCCTTTGTAGGGTTCTCAACCCTGCGACCGGCAAGGTCATAGATCTCGACCTCTCCGTTTTCATATTCACACTCCACTTCCTCAATTGCAGTATTGTTGAGTTCCACAGCGCGGATACCCCAAGTCGCAGCACTGACAAGTTCAGTACCTGCATAGATGTTATAGTTATTCACATCCATTGTCAAGTAGACATCACCGCCCAAGGTTGTAAAGTAAACAGTTCCGTCATCGAGATAGTTTGCCTTGAACACCCAAGCCGACGCCTGATCACCGCCACTGCATGATACACCATTGCTTTCCATGTCATTGATGTAAAGACCATTCTTGTTCTTTATATAAAAGTGATGGGGAAGATTTGTACTCTCGAACATCCAACGCTTGTCGGGCGATGTATTGGCTGTCTGCGAAGCTGTGTTCGCCTTCAGGCCATACCTGTCATAACACAAGCTGTAGTTTCTCTTCTCACCATTTGTAAGTGTGTATACATCAAGATCCTTTAGATAAGCACGCGCACTGGGATCGTTCTTCAAAGCCTGCATTTCCTTTTCAAGCAATGCAATCCACTCCTTGTAGCTGTGTTTGCTTGTATCCTTGTTGTCGGCAGCAGCCTTTGCCTCATTATAAAGCGCGTTGATAGCAGTCAGCGCACTCTTGTAGAAGTGCCCAATTTCCTTACCCGTTGTAGTTGTCTTGCTTGTAAGGTTCTTCACTGTAGACAACACTGCATTCAACGCCTCCAGCTGCATCTCCTCATCATCGCTTTCCGCAACGTCGGGAATAACATAATCAGTACCATCAGCCTGTGCTGCAACAACCTTCAACGGAGCATTTGCATGTGCAACAGGCACTGTCAATTTATATTCATTGTTAAAGTCCAGCAGTTCACCGGTGTTCGCATTCAAGAGCTTGAAACCGAGAGCACCTTTTGCATCGGCAGACTTCTTGATTGAAATATTATTCTGACTTCTCGCAAAATAGTAACCCTGAGCCTTCACACTCTCGTCGATGTAGTCACTCCACTGTCCCGTGCTACCCATCTTGCCAATGACAAACTCATCGTTGAAATCAAGTCGGTTGCCGGCAACGCCGTCTGTTCTTGGCGATGGCTTTATACGGTCCTCAATAAAGAGCAGGTGACCACCTTTCTTTGCATAACGTTGCATACGTGCACGGCTTGCCTCGGCTTCCTCTTCGGTCAGGTTGACAATAAAGTTCTCATAATCGCCAACACCTGCATCGGTCATAGGCTCAAACAAGCCCCAAGCCTCAAAGAACTCACTCAAGTCCATCTGCGCAACCTCGCAGCACACCTCGGCAAACCTCAGCTGGTCATCCTTTGCCTGTGTAAGCGATGTCCAGTTACGGTCTTTAGGTCCCTTGTCAAGCGGATTCTTGCGCAGCGCCTCAAACACTCTTGGATAGAATGTCGTATCCTTGCCGGCTGCATGGAAATAGAGATAGAGTTGGAAGAACATTCTCGACTTTGCTATGATGTCACTACCACGCAACGGGAACGGCACCCTATTGCTGAAATCCTCACGGCAAACACTCAAACCGTTACCACGTGTGGTTGTCTTTCCGGTGCGGAAAATCTGTGCATTGGCAAACAGGTTGTTGCTTGCCTCGGTACAAGAGACAATGTTTATTGTATTCTGGTTCACGTGACCTATTTCGTGAGCAGGTCCCCACATCTGTCCCGGGTCGGCATACACCTTAGCCCAAGGCAAGATATCGGGCAGCGTGTAATGCTCATAATAGGTATATGTCTCTGTGGCATACATGAACATGCCCTCATATCCGTCCTTTGCCAGAATGAGGTCGTTCCAACGGTCATAGTACTTGTCGGCACCCATCAATTCGTGTTGCCACTTCACACACTGGTCCCACCACTTTATGGCATCGGTGATTGTGTTGGGGCAAGCAGCCAGTACATTCTTCAGCTCCATGTGGAACATCACCCTCTCGCCAAGCACCTGCACCGAGAAGTGCTTCATCATATTCTGTGTCATGTAGCGCCAATCTTCGTCTGTGTGACGTGAAAGGTCGAAATATCCATTTACATAACCACCCTCTATGTGGATTGGAACATTTGGATAGTCGGCAAGTTTCTTGCTTGTAGCAGTGCTGTCGGTATCCACATAATATTGGATGAACAACATACGGTCATCGCCCTCGGTATCGGGGATTTTCACCACGTTCAAACCGTTTGTCAGCACATTGGTCATCAATGGACGGGGCATATTTCCTGCAACGGGCGAGAGCTCCAACCAAATGGAGTCGGGCAACTCGCTGCCCACAAAGATGAGCAAGTATTCATTGTCGGCGCTGATACCTGTGGGATTCTGCAGCTCGCTGTACTGTCTCACATTCATCAGGTACTTCCAGTTGTAGGAGTTGCTGTAAGGCTTTGCCTCGAACACGCGGAACTCCTTCTCGCGTTCTTCCCAAGCATTGTTCTTCACCTTGAGGGCAATGTTCACAAGTTCCTGGGGCATAGCGCTCATTGTTGTGCGTAACTGGTCGTCGGTCATTGCAGAGTATGGAACCTTAAGTTCAGTGCAGATGTCATCCACAAAGTAGTTCTTAAACTCGGCATAATAGCGCTGTGCATTGTTCGGCGCCAACTGAGCATTGGCCGTAACAGCCAAGGCAAGCAACAAGAATGAAAGAAGTAGATTTCTTAATTTCATATTTTCAGGTTTTATTATTCTGCAGAGTTATCCAATATAATATCGTCTCAAAAGTAGTGCATTTTAAGGAGATATACAATAATTGGTGCTGTTATATATTATATTAAGGTATATGAGTTATCATATCGGCCGCAAGGGAGATATCTCTTTATTCGCGAATTTATAATTCTTCAAACTCCCTCTGCAACTTCGTTGCTCGTCCCTCTTTGCAAAGAAGGACAGTTTTTCAACATAAAAAAGAGATCCTTCACTGCGTTCAGAATGACAATACTCATGCAATGTCATTTCCGGGAAGCCCAAACAACCCGTCTGAACGTAGTGAAGAATCTCCGATATTATCCGCCCTCAATCACTCCCGCAGGAGGGATTGAGCAGAGTTTTACTTTACCAACACCTTTTTGCCACCCTGGATGAAGATACCTCTCTCAGGATTAACAACGCGGCGGCCGTTGAGGTCATAGATTACACCATCGGCATTAGCCTCGGGAATCACGCTCTCGATAGTTGTGATAATGTCAGCCACCTCCTTGTTATTCTCAATCAAGGCAATCTGCACTCTCCAATAAGACTTTGATGCCGACAGCTGGACTGCAGTGCCGCTGTCATAAATAACTTTCTCGGCAGCAGTGAGCAACAGACCTTCTTTCTCGGCATCGTAAGCCACTGTCACAGGAATATAATCCTCCTCGGCCGAAGTATAGAGATAGTTCTTTGTACCCTGGCGGTATGCGAATCCCTTCTGTCCGGCATTGTAGAGTTTGTACTCACCGGCCTTACCTGTTGAAGCAAAGCTCCACAAAGCATCGTCAGTAACCTCGTCGCTCAACTCAACACGACCCTTGCGCGATGCCTGTGTACCATCATAGATACTTGCGAACTTCTCGCTCTTGTTGCTAATGATGTAGTACCACACTACTCTCTCGCCCTTTGTGACTATAGGAGAAGTAACGATATACTTACCCTCGATGTCGGCAAGCTGCTTGCGCAATGTATTCACGTACTTCTGCAACTGTGTAACGGCTGCGCCCTCCTTGTTGTCCGATACCTCGTAGTATGTATCGAGCAGGTTAAGCGCATAAGTATTGAGGTTGTTGTCCTTTACAATGATACCATCGTTGAATATGTTCATTGTCTGCAGGCTGTCAAGGTTCAGAACCTCGGTAATCTTCACGTTTGCCTCGGCCATCAGATCCTCAACTGCAGCAGTGTAGAATGCGAGTGAGTTGTCCTCAACAATATCCACGCGCCATTTTGCACCTGTCTCGTTGAGCGAAAGAACACCAAGCTGACCACCGTCACTGAGACCGAATGTCTGCTCACTTCCGTCGGCGAGGATAAAGTTCACGCTACCGTCATCGGTATAACCGACTGTGAATTTGAGCGCGTCGGCCTGTTTCTTTGTCTCGAGGAATGCACCGGCAGTTGTAAGGTTTGTCAAATAGTAACCTGTAGAAGTTGACTTGAGGTAGTACTCACCCACCTTGCCGGCATACTCTATAGTCCAGTCGATATTTTGTGCACCACTCTTGTTGGTAGCCGAAGCTATAGGATATTCACCCACTGCATAGTAACCTCTATAAGGATTTAAAGCTCTTCTCATTGTAAACACGGCACCCTCCTTGATTGTGATACGTGCATCCTCGTTGTTGAGTACCTTGCTGCACTCATCGTCGAGCATGATGCTCCACTCTGCAAAAGAGTACTTGCTTGTATCGTTAGCCTTATACGCTGCATTAGCCTCCTTGTACAAAGCCTCAAGGTCGGCAATGGCCTCGGGATAGTAATAACCCACGATTGTATTTGCTGTAGCCTTCTTGTTGATGATGTCACTTGCACTCTTCAATGAACCGTCAAGAGCCTCCTTCTGCATTGACTCGGGACCCTGTGAAGCGTGAGGCACAACATAGTCTGTACCGTCGGCCTGTGCGGCAACCACCTTCAATTTAGCACCGGATGCCGATACAGGAACATTCATCTCGTATCTGTTGGTGTATGAGAGCAACTCGCCAGTCTCGGCATTGTAAAGTTTGAAACCGAGCGCACCGCTTGCACCCTCAGCCTCCTTGATAACCACCTTACCCTTTGAAACGGCATAGTAGTAACCCTGAGCCTTCACAGACTCGTCAATGTAATCCATCCACTGGCCGAAGTTACCGACCGAACCGATTGTCTCGCCATCCCAGTCGGCATAGTTTGCACGGTAACCTGTACCGTCGCAGAATGGGCTCTTCTTCCTTGGTGACTTACGCACGCGGTCCTCGAGGAACATCAAGTGACCGCCCTTCTTCTCATACTGCTGCATGCGCGCCTTGCTTGCCTGTGCCTCCTCCTCGAGCAGGTACACCCAGTGATGACCGTAGT
The DNA here is from genome assembly GCA_045634305.1 of Bacteroidaceae bacterium. GTDB lineage: Bacteria > Bacteroidota > Bacteroidia > Bacteroidales > Bacteroidaceae > HGM04593. The sequence continues at coordinate 9,080 of JAZQZZ010000039.1, forward strand.
CACCCACGAACGCATTCTTCATTGGGATAAAGAAGCCCCAAGCCTCGAAGAACTCGCTGAGGTCCATCTGTGCAATCTCACAGCAAGCCTCGGCAAACTTCAACTGGTCTTTCGCTGCATTTACAGAGTTCCTGTAGAAACCGTTCTCGTCAAGTTCGTCCCATGAACCTGTTGCCCAACCCGGCAGACGGTCGTAACGCAACTTCTCGAACAGACGTGGATAGAATGTGGTATCCTTGCCTGCTGCATGGAAGTAAAGGAACAACTGGAAGTACATACGTGTCATACTGAAGAGCTTTGAACCATACATACTCTCACCACGTACCACGTATGGAACCTTGTTCTCAAAGTCAAGAATCTGGTTCTGCATGTTGTTACCACGGCTCACGTGTGTACCCTGGTCAAAGATTGCAAAGTTTGTGAGCGCATTGTTGCTCACCTCTGATGTACCTACAATCTGGAACGCATACTGGTTAGTGTGACCAATCTCGTGGTTAGGACCCCAAGAGCTGCCGGCATCGGCAATGAGCAGGTCATAATTCACGATGGTGCTCAATGTATTGTTGTTGTAGTGTGTACGGTATGAACTTGCATCCATAAAGCCGTTGTCGTCACTCATGGCAAGTTGTTTGTTATTTCTCCACGCGTCATACTTGTCAAGAGCCATGTAGTGGTTCTGGCGGCTGTTCCAGAAATCCCAGAGACGCATAACGCCCTCAATGTTGTCGGGGCACTCCTTGAGGAACTCATATGTACGGAAGTTAAGTACGGTGAGGTCGCCGGCAGCCTGTACGGCAGTAGGGTTCTTGAACATATGGTCGCGCATGTACACCCAATCCTCGTTGGTGTGACCGCGCTCCTTGCTCCAGAAACCGTTCACGTAACCACCCTCAATGTGAATCTTCACAGTAGGATAGTCAGCCAGTTTCTTGCCATCGATGGCAGTCTCGCAGATATAGCGGATGTAGAGCGAACCGTCCTTGTTGGCACAAGGAACAATGTTCAAGCCCTCCTTCAAACGTGTATCGTTACCCCAGAACTTGGTGCTCGCCATCTCGGCAAGGTCAACTGTGGTACCTTCAGGGATATCCTCAACAAACACATAGATAAAGCTCTTTGAATCACTTGTGCTTATACCTGTAGGGTTGTTGATACGGTTGTAAGGACGTGTAAACAGACGGTCAGCCCAAACCTCGGGGTTGCTGTAAGGCTTGTAGTCATAGATGCGGAAATTCTTCTCCGAGAGGTTCTCGCGCGCAGCTGTTGCCCAACTGTCATTCTTCACCTTAAGGGCCATCTGCTGCAAGTCGGCAGGAACACCTTCCAATGCAGCAACAACCTCGGCATCACTCTTTGCAGCCCATTCAGCCTTCATCACGGTGCATGCATTGTCCTCAAAGAGGGCCTGCACCTTGGAAGCGATGGATGTTGCATTGTCGAGAACCTTTGCATAGTCCTGATAAGCGGCTGCAGCGGCAGCAATCTCATCGGCACTTATGTTTACAAGTTCAAAAGTCCATTCTGTACCGGAAATCTCATTGGTACCGTAGCTCCAAGGCACAATATTTCCGCTACCATCGCAATGGGCACCCCAATTCTTAGTCGGAGTGAGGTCGATGTTGTAGTACCCCTTCAGCGTAGGGTTCTCGGTAACTGTAAACTGTATCTCGGAAAGACCGGTTTGCCAAACGACGTTTCGGCCTGCCTCATACTGCATGTAACGCTGTGTATAGACGTTCTTGATTGTAAACTTGCCATCGCCGGCAGCATTAAACTGCCACATCTCGTGGTAGTCGGTAGCTGCGCCTTTCGATGCGCATGAGAGTGTGTGCAGGATTGGGCTTTCCGACATCACCGTACCATACTTGGCACTGACAATGCGATACACCTTCCCATCCTCAACCTGTGCCATTGCAAAGGTCGCAAGCATCACAAGGAATGCTGTGAGTAAAGATTTCAGTTTCATATTATTTAGTTTAAAAATTGTATTTTACAAATAGTAATAAGCTGTTGCCCCCATGCTTTGTCATGCTGAGCGAAGCGAAGCATCTTTGTTTTGCGTAGTTATAGGATCCTTCACATCAGTTCCGGATGACAGTACCGTTCAGGATAACGGTTCTGCAATTACAACCTTTTTATATTATATATAATCCAAGCAAATATAACACAAATTTTTCACACTGCCATACCCCCCCCAATTATTTTCATTTCAAGCCTAAAATTTTTAATTTTCACACATTTTTCTTGCTATTTCAAATAATTATAACAACCTTTGCGTGATTAAATGCCACACATGCGCTCCTTTGCCCGCCAGACAAAGTGCAACACATTGGCAATTAACCGAATAACAGTAAAAAAGCTGTTACAACAACATATTTGGCTAATTTTTACTTTTTATATTTATTAATTTTTACGTTATGAGAAAAAATTTATTTCTGACTCTTGCTTTGGCATTTGCGTCATTCGTAGGTGCTAATGCTCAGGATTGGTCTCTCTCTATCGGAGCCGGTGACGGTCTTCCGGGCGAGAACGTGAAGAAAGGCACAACGACCGTCCAGGTTTACAAATCAGATGTCATCACTCCAAGTGAGCCTCTGAAAACTCTCCGTTTCACAGTCGCACAGAACTACAACGGTGAGGCGCCAAACGGCAACAACTTTGTAACCGCTCTCAGCGAGTTGGTTGTTTATGCAGCCGACGGCGAGACTGTTATCCCTTACACAGCTACTTCAAACGCTGACCACAACACACTTTCAGGTGGTGCTGACGGTGCTGGTCTTCCAGCGTTGAACGACGGCAACTGGAACAACTACTGGCACTCATGCTGGAGCGCAACAGGTGCTCAGGCGAACTATCACCACCTTGAGCTCACATTCGAGACAGAGGTTAGCGAGTTCGTTCTCGAGTGGGGTGCACGTCCCGGTAACCCGAAGAACGCTCCAATGCTCGTCGGTCTTACAAAGGGTGGCGTTGACTACGTTCCTTACAGCGACTGGGCATTCACAGTTGGCAGTCCTATCACATCAATGGATGCTCTTGAGAACGCACAGTACTTCGTAATGAAGAGCAACGTTCCTGTTGAGTACCACACATACGTAAACAACCACAACAGCACAGAGGGTGCATTCGGTACACAGACAACCAAAGAGCCTAACGTAGGCCCCGGTCCTCTTTATGTTGCTCCCGGTGTTCAGGCCGATGCAGCAGCTCCTTCTTATGCTATCCAGCTTATCCCTACCGATGGCGGTTACTACCTCTACTATGTAGCAGAGGGCAAGTTCCTCAGCGCCAACCCAAGCGACAACGCTTACAACGGTGCTAACGGTGGCCAGGGCAAGACCGGTAAGATGAGCGATGCAGCCGTTGTAACAATCACAGAGACTGCAAACGGCCGTTTCGAGATGAGCTATATGATGGAGTACGAGGGCGAGGAGATTGAGATCCATGTTGGTGCAACACCTTCAACTGGTGGTTTCAAGAACGTAGACAAGGCTCGTTACGACTTCTACAAGGAGGGCCACCCCTACTGTTTGAACTATGCTTACATCCTCGCTTTCGATTGGACACTCGAGGAGGTAACAATGAACTACCCTGTGAAGTATGCTTCAATTCCTGTCCGCAATGCAGTGAAGGAGGCAAAGAGCATCTACACATTCATGGACAGCGTTGCTGTTGAGGGTTACGAGTCTGCTTACGACGAGTTCATGATTGTTCTTGAAGAGTGCGAGAAGAGCCTTGCAAACGGCGCATACACAGACATCGCGAAGGTATTCGCTGATGTTGAGACATTGAACTACGCAATGGGTGCTTACGTTTACTCAAAGATTGAGTGGTACAATGATGTTTACTTCTGGGAGCTCGAGGAGCAGTACTCTGACCTCTGCACACCTTCTACCAACCCACAGGATGGCATGTACACTACCGAGGCATATGACACATACATTCAGGCAAACCTCATCAACGCGGTTTCTGAGTTGTACAACCTCGCAAGCGAAGACCCATACGCATACATCAGCCAGATGAAGACCTTCATCAACGGTGTACAGGGCAACATCGATGCATTCCTTGCTTCAAAGATTACATTCGTTACATTGCCAAAGGTTTACACAGCCGAGGATCCACACAACGTACCTCTCGGTGCATTGGTAAACAACAACCGCTACGACTGGGAGCAGCTTGTTGTACTTGAGGAAGGCAAGTCTGTTGACGGTATCCGTCTGACATTCCTTGAGACCAACGTAGGTTCAGCAGCCAGCGACGGTAAGTACAAAGGTTACCCGATGCTTGCAATCTCAGGTCTTGAGATTCTTGATGCAGACGGCAACAAACTCGCACTTTCAGCTGCAAACATTTCAACAAACTCTTTGGAGACAACAGAGGGTTCAATCGACTACTTGTTCGACGACGATACTTCTACATACTACCACTCAATCTGGGGTAATGGTACATTCGATCCATTAGGTTACGTTTATCTTGACGTCAAGTTCCCAGAGGGCCAGGCACTCAGCACATTCACAATCAAGACCATCGGTCGTGAGAACAAGTCATTGGCTCCAGGTACAGTATGCGTCACAAAGTATGGCGAGGAGTATGACCCTGCAATCTTCCGTGAGAACCCATACAATGTTAATGGCGGCACACAGATTACTGACGCTTCACAGTTGAAGGATGGCGGTATCTACATCATCAGCGGTAACCTCCGCGTTAAGACTCAGGAGGCAGCTCCACGCTACTATGCAGGTGTTGCACCTTACCACACAAACATCCAGGCAGCATTGAACGATCCTTGCGTTTACATGTTCAAGAAGACAGAAAATGGTTGGAACATCATCAGCCTTGCAAATGCACAGTACTGGGCATTGAACAAGGAGGTTCACGAGAACACTGACGAGGAGACTAACGAGACAACAACAAGCACAAGCTGGAGCACTGGTCTCACAGTTTATCCTTCTAACGCAGCCGAGGTTAACTTCGTTAAGTCTGGTAACCTTGAGAACACATTCGCAATCTACAGCGAGATCGGTGACAACGAAATCAACGCTTCATTCTCATGGACCAACCCTAACGACGAGACAGACGTTATCGAGGTTGCCGAGGGTAAGGTAAATGCAAACAAGTTCGTCTTCATGGATTGGGACGGTAACCTTGCAGGTCGTCCTTGCGTAAGCGCAATCCCAGGCGAGTTCACATATGGTCTTGATGCTATCAGCGCTCACGCTAAGGCTCAGGAGATTATCGACGGCGACGGTTACTCAGCCGGTGACTACCTCCACTTCAACAAGTCAAATGGTGAGGGTGAGTGGAACATCTACGAGGTAACAATGGACGATGCATACTACTTGTGGGCTAACGGTATCGGTGAAACACTTTCTGCACTTGGTCTTGTTGTAGGTAAAGACCCAGGTTGCATCAGCGGCGACATCGCTGCTCTTGAGGCTGCAGTTGACGCAGTTGAGGCTGTGGTTGCCGAGGAGAACAAGGAAGGTGCACAGGCAGCCGTTGAGGCATTCGTTGCAAGCGTAGGTTTGGCACAGGATGCTGAGCGCGTTGAGGTAATGGACGGATACTACTATGCTATTGAGAGCGCATACAGCGAGTACTTCAAGCAGCAGGGTAAGATCAAGGCTATCTATGCCGATGCAAACGGTCTCTCATGGATGAACGCTCCTGCAGCTTACCACCGTACAGAAACACCTGAGTTCGTATTCCAGTTCCAGCAGTACGATGGCGAGAACGACCCTGACGGTCACGGTATCCCAGAGGCTGAGGTTAACAATGTATACAAGATTTACAGCGAGACTGTAGAGATGTATGCCGGCACAGGTGGCGGTGCAACACAGGTTGCAATGGCCGACGACTTCGGCGCTGCTATTTACGTTGTTAAACCAATTGAGGCTAACATCTACACAATCTACGCTATCGGTTCAGATCCTCTCCACACTGCAGGTCACGGTAGCGGTGCAGGTGCAAGCGGTACAATCGTTAACTGGACCGGTGGTGCAGGTACAGCATCTTCATGGACACTCCGTTTCGTAGACGACGCTGAGGGTACATCAATCAACGACCTCGTTGTTGAGGGTGCTGAGGTTGTATCAGTAGCTTACTACACACCTGCAGGTGCTGCAATTCCTGCTCCTGTAAACGGTGTAAACATCGTGGTTACAGTTTACAGCAACGGTGTAATCGAGACCAAAAAGGTACTTGTCAAGTAATTGAACAAGTAAATCCATAAAAGACAATGGCGGCCGCAAGGTCGCCATTTCTTTTTGCAATAAACAGTATTGGGGATAAATGCCCAAAAGGGCGGACCGCGAGAAACCACAACGTAGGACACGACGTGCCGTATCCGACCTCAAAGCGTGAATAAAACAAAACAATATTGCTCCTCTTGAGTAAGAGGAGCTGGCGCGGAGCGACTGAGGAGATTGTAAAATCACGGACACCGGGCGAACACACCGGTTCGCCCCTACAGGGTTGTCGGGACGAATATAAGGATTCCTGCATTATTCATTGTACAAACAGTAGAGACGCGGCATGACGTATCCGGTTGTACACGAAAACAAAGATGTATCGACTTCGCTCAACATGACAAAATGTCTTTAGATATAAACAAGAACACCCGCACGTAGGGGCGGACCAATGTGTCCGCCCGTTACAAACGGAAACATCGGGCTTTCTCAATTCCATATAACAACACTCCCTGCGGTTGCCCCAAAATGGCAACCGCAGGGAGTGTTGTATCAGCATAATAAAAGTTACTGTTTCGGCATTACAAAGCGGTAGAGATTACAACCTATGAAATTACCTGCAACAAGGCAAGGATAGAGCAACAGGATATCCCAAATGTGTTCACCTGTATAAGAGAGCGGTGTTGCCATGTAATAGAATGCATCGGCCAGACAGTGTGGGAAGCCGCAGTTGATGAAGAGAGGTACACCAAAAAGCAGAACCAAAGGCTTTCCCTCACGTGCAAAGGTCACAACCGTAGTCATGATGAAGCCGCAACCGATAGCCAACAGACCGGCCTTTACAGGGCCGATAGCCAAACGGCTCGCAAGAATAGCCTGCGCCGAGGCGCCAAGTTCCATTGGCGATAAGCGTGTAAAGAGCGCAACAAGCATACAACCCATGACATTACCGAAGAGGATGAACAACAGTTCACCAATGGCCTTGAGCCAACGGCTGCTGCCATCCTCGGCACGCAGAGCCACAAAACCTGCCGTACCGGTATACAACTTGAGTTTATAATTAACCACAGTCAACAGACCGAAAGAGAAGAGCACTGCGCCTATAATATCCTTATAGGCCAAATATCCCCAGCCGGCAATGCCGACCGCCACTCCTGCCAAAAGTGCAGAACGAAAAGTGTTGTTCATATATTATAGTTTTTATTTATTTCTTTTTATTTGTCAGCTTTATTTTCCCTGGGCAGACACATTGGCCTGCCCCTACCGTAAACATTTTTTACGTGCGGCTTCAACACACGCGATGTAGGGGCGAACCGGTGTGTTCGCCCAACACACGTACATACTCACAGCAACCTTGCGCTGTCGGCAATCATTGTGCGTACTGTATCGTTGAAGGCACGTTCCTGCATGAGCTGCTCAAGTGGTATGTGCATGCGGTAATTCCAGCAATGGTCGCGGTTCGAGGGCACGTTGATGCGCTCATCGTCATAGCTGTCGCGGCGCAGACGCTCGTCCATAGCCATCCAGTCCTGCCATGCAAAGAGGGCAAAGGCCGATGGTGAAGCGAGATGTTGCGCAAGAATTGCCCGTGCTATGCGGCCGTCCATCTCAAGCGGAGCCTTGCCATCGAAGCCGAGCACGCAGTTGTAGAACTGCTGCGAGAGAGCCTCGTCCTCGCGCCACCAGCCACGCAAGGTGCTCATGTCGTGTGTCGACGGGGTTGCAACGGAGAGATAAGGGTAACACTCGGGACGTGCGAAAGTCTCGCCGTAAAGTTTCGGCATGCGCTGAATCTCGAGCGATAGCACCTGCAGGTTCTTCATCACCCAGGGCACACAAGCCGGTATCATTCCCAAATCCTCGCCACAGGCAGTCATAGGCGTTGAAAGCAACAGCGGGGTAAGCTTGCGCATTCCCTCACGGTACCAGAACATTGTATGGCGGTTGTAGAAATAATCCTCATATATATGGTCATATGCTATACGCTCAGCCTGCGAAAGCTGTGCATAGGCCTCGGTATCGCCACCAAGAATACGCGGCACGAACATGGCAGGGTCGCCAAGGTCGCGCATGAAGAGCACATTGCCATAGATGCGTTGCACTGCGTCCTTCATCGCCTGCGGGAGCTTTGGCGTGCGCTCATATATGTAATAGGCCAACAGGTTGGCATTCTCCATTTCGGGTTTGAAACGATAAGTGCCGTCGGGTCGTGCATCAAGGAAGGCCTCTACAATCTGCTTTACCTTGCGGGGGAAGTGTTTCTTGAGCAAAGCGTCATCGATATATGGTGCTGTGTGGCGCGCCTCGTCAAAAGCAAGACCTGCTGCAGCAATCTCATCGACCGACAATGGACGGTTAGGAGAGAAACTGCCGGCAAGGCCACTCTTGGCTGTGCGTGGGATTTCCCATATGCGGAAGAATCCGAGTATGTGGTCAATGCGATACGCATCGAAGAAGCACGACATATACTGCAGACGGCGGCGCCACCATGCGTAACCGTCACCGGCCATAACCTGCCAGTTGTATGTGGGGAAGCCCCAGTTCTGTCCATCGGCTGCAAACATATCGGGCGGTGCACCTGCCGAAACCGAGAGGTTGAACTGCTCGCTGTCACACCACACATCGACACCGTTTGGAGCCACGCCAATGGGGATATCGCCCTTTAGCGCGACACCACGGCTGTTGGCATAGTCATGTGCTTGGGACAACTGCATGAAGAGCAGATACTGCACATAGCAGTGGAAACGCATCTCTTTTACAGCATCGGGGTATTCAGCAACTACACGTTCCTCTGTTGTGCTGTCATAGTGCGAATACTCGCCCCAATCCCAAATGTTGCTGTGCAGACGCGACGAGAGGAAACGGAAGAGCGCATAGGGCCTGAGCCACTGCTGCTGTGCATCCTCAAAAGCACGATAGCCTTCGCTTGCAAGAACATCGCTGCCGACTTCGTCGAAGAGTTCGCGCAGGTAGTTTATCTTCAAGCGGTATACTTTTGCATAATCCACCGCCGGCAAAGCATTGAGTGTCTCGCGCTCCTTTTGGTAGAAAGCATTGCGGCGCGGCTTTGAAAGCGCGGGCAGCTGTGACATATCGGCGTATATGGGGTTCAACGCAAATACAGAAACGCAGTTGTAGGGATAGGAGTCCTCGCTACCGCCACGTACCGTGGTATCATTGACAGGCAACAGCTGGAGAATGTTCTGTCCCGTAGCCACCAACCAGTCGGTCATGAGTTTGATATCACCGAAATCGCCTATACCCCAACCATGAGCCGAACGCAGAGAGAAGAGCGGCATCACAGTACCGGCAATGCGTAACGAGGGTGCATCGAACGACAGAGCGTCGAGCTGATAGAAATAGTTTGTGCTCTGCTCGAAATCGGGTAGCAGGATATGACGGTTGTCGCCCGCCTCCCAACGCACATTGCCAGCCTCATCGATTGCTATGAACTTGTAGTTGAGCGCACCGCTCCACAACGTTGCCACGTCAAAAGTGACACTCCAACGGTTGGGTACACGTTGCTGCATCGGCAGAGCGCGTGCAGGTTCCCAAGCTCCGAGCACATCGGCATCGCCCACAAGATGAAGGCGCTCGCCGTTGCGCAGACCGGTCACATAGACCGAGAATGTGACACTGCGGTTATACCAGTTTATTGAAGGCTCGTCGAGCCTTGTCTCGTTCTTGTCAAAGAAACGGAAGAGATTTGTGCGACCATAACAGCCTGCAGGCGAATCGAGCCACATGTCGTACACGATATAATTGCGGTTCACACAATTGAAGCGTAGCGTGTGGGGTGTCCCGGCCCATTCGGTACACAGGCTCTTACCATCAAGGCGCAGTTCATAGCCGTAATTGATGTCGGCATAACGGTCTTCAACCTCGAGCGAGCATTGCCACCACCCTTTCTGCACCTGGCGCAACGGGAGTGAACTATCCACAATGTTGCCGTTATCACTTAGCCTGTAGCAAAGATGCACCGTAGCATCATCGCTGATATCGTATCTTATATTGAATTCTATAAAATGCATTTGTACATTATTTATAAATCATGCGAAAATACAAAAAAAAGCATGTACTTCAATGCAGATTTTGATTTAAAGCCAAAAAATGTCAAATTTTCTTTAGGGACTTTGCCATTTATAATAAATGAAGTACTTTTGTGGAAATTTTATCTGTTTTTGTATTTTTTGCAAAACAAAACAGAGGTTCCGATTGTTTATGTTACATAGTCTCCACTATTTCAGAATAGCATTCCTGTTCATGCTGCTCACATTGACCACTGCAAATACAATGGCACAGAAGAGCGGCAAGAAGCCGTTCACAGTTGTCATTGACGCCGGTCATGGCGGTGTGGACCCGGGTGCATTGGGAAGGAAATCACAGGAGAAAAACATAAACTTCGCGGTGTCCAACAGACTGGGCGAAATGATAAAGAAGGCATACCCCGAGGTTAAGGTAATGTACACACGTACCACCGACGTAAAGATTCCCCTTGCACGACGTGCCGACATCGCAAACAAGGCAAATGCAAACCTTTTCATCTCGATACACTCCAATGCAAGTAAAAACAAGAGTGCCAACGGATGCCAGACATTTACACTGGGAGCAGGCTTAGACGCCGAGGCGAAGGCTGCAGCGATGTACGAGAATGAGGTAATCCTTACCGAGGAGAATTTCGAGGAGACATATAAAGGTTTCGACCCACGTTCAAGCGAGAGCTATATCATTTTCGAGCTCATGCGAAGCCACGACATGGAGCTTAGCGTCAAACTGGCCGAGATGGTGCAGAAAGGCATGCTGGGCAACACCACACTAAACGACAGGGGTGTTTCGGCTGCCGGTTTCCTTGTACTGCATCGCACCGTGATGCCAAGCATTCTTGTTGAATTGGGATTCATCACCAACAGCAAGGACGAGAGCATAATTGCATCAAAGGAAGGACAGGAGAAACTTGCAAAAGGAATCTTCAATGGCTTTGCCGAGTATTATGAGCTTTATGGCAAGAGCAAGGAAGAGAAAGAGAGCAAGAATGCAGCCACAAAGCCGGAAAGTACCGGCAAAAGCAAGGAAACAAAAGCCGGAAACAATGTCAGGGAGAATGGTAAGCCTGTATTCAAGATACAGATTATGACCGCCGACAGCAAACTGCCAAACAACGATAAAAGGTTCAAGGGACTTGAGACCGGTTGTTACAAGGAAAACGGAGTTTATAAATACACACACGGCGAGAGTGAGGATTACAACGAAATTCTGCGACTGAAAAAGCAGATATCGGCAAAGTTCGGGGATGCATTCATTGTAGCATTCCTTAATGGGGAGAAAATCAACACACGCCAAGCGATAGAAATATTTAAAAGAGGAGCAAAATGAGCAAGATGAAATTTTCTCGCGAACTGATAGTCGGTCTGCTGGGACTGGCAGCAATGTTCGTAATCTATTTTCTTATCAACTTTTTCAAGAGCATAGACATCTTTGACGATACCGACAAATATCGCATAGAGTTTACCAACATCGGCGAGTTGACAAACTCGGCACCTGTCTATGTAAACGGTTGCAAGGTGGGCAATGTAAGTTCAATTGAGCACAACTTCAACGAGAGCAACCTTGTGTATCTCACCGTGAGCATTGACAAAGGGATGAAGCTGCCCGAGGGAACTTATGCACAGATACACAACAAGCTCATGGGCGGTAGCACCATTTGCCTTGTCCTTGGAAACGGCGAGGGTGTCGTGGAGCCGGGAACAACACTCAAGGGAGAACTTGAGGCGGGTGCAATGGGTGAAGTGGGCAACATGATACCACAGATTGAGGCAATGCTGCCCAAAGTGGATTCAATGCTTACATCGTTGAACAATATTGTATCGAACCCGGCCATAAACAACACCTTGAACAACCTTGAGGCGCTGAGCGGACAGCTGAACGCCACATCGGTGCAGCTGAACAACCTTGTAAACAACGAGATACCCACAGCACTGGACAAGGTGATAAAGATTGAGGACGATTTATTGAAAGTTTCGTCACAGCTGAGCGAGGTGGACTACGGCACAATGATTGCCACTCTCGAGACATCGCTCAACAACATACAGCAGATTACCACTGCACTAAACGAGGGTAACGGAACTGTGGGAATGTTGCTGAAGGACACTACCCTCTACGGTAAACTCAACGAGACATGTGAGGCGGCAAATGCCCTGCTCGAGGATTTGAAAGAGAATCCAAAGAGATATGTACACTTCTCGCTATTCGGCAACAAGGAGGAGAAGAAGTAAAAAGAATCAATTAAGCTATATATAAAAACGACGATTGGGGCCCAATCGTCGTTTTTATATATAGCTGTCACCTTTCAGTTTTCCGCTTTCAGTTTTCCGCTTTCAGTTTTCACATTACCTCACAAACTCCACCTTGTGTAACGGTGCTCCATGGCGGTTGCGCACTGTAAGGGTGTAACGTCCGGTTTCAAAACCCGACACATTGAATTCACGGCAATACCTGCCTGCATACACCTCGCGGCCATAGGTATCCTTTACAGCAATGCGTTGTCCCCACGAGCGTGGCTCGGGCAAAAGGATGACATCACCACGATGCATTCTGCCCCCGAATGCAGCCTGCACAAAAGCAGGCTCACTCTCCACACCGCAGGCATCCACCGCAGTAACAGCCATTGTAATATTGTCGACACTGCGACAAGACCAGCGGAACAGCGTGTCATTCAGAGCTGTGGCAACAAGATTGTCAATGCGACAGATATCGACTGTATCGCCTATAGCTGCATAGACATTATAATGTACAGTTGGAAAACCGGCGACAGGACGGACGGCATTCCACTTCAAGGAAACCCCACTTTCATCACGCATGCAGCTTATTACCGACGGCGTCGACGGAGCATCGGCAATCCAATCCATCGGCGGCACAAGAGCGGGGGTATCATATATTTTTGTATAAATGTCGCGCACACCACCCGCATTGCCCAAAAGATGTGCCGTGCGGAACATCATGACACCGTTGGTGCCGGCACGGCGCGATGTGTGGAACTGTCTTTCAATCTCAACCTGTGGCCAACCGCCATGCTCGGGCATCAGGCGATAGATACCTATTCCTGGCGCCACGTGACGGCCGTGGCGGTTCTCGCACCAGTCGAGCACGAAGGGATAGAAGTTGTTGCCATTGAAGTAGAGCATTGGGAAAAGGATATCCATGACACCATCATGCAACCACCCTTGAGCATCCTGATACACGGTGTTGTAGGCATCCCATCCAAGCGAGCTGTAACGTGTGAGGTTGTCATACTTGCCAAGCGGCGCACAACTGACACGCACCCAAGGCTTCAGTTCCTTCACTGCCGAATAGACCGATGTCACAATGCGGGTTATATTTGAACGGCGCCATGTTGCAAGTGACATGCGCCTGCCATGTCTCACAAAGAGTGAACCGTCGGGGTAACCCTCGACACTATCAGGGTAACGTACATAATCGAGATGTATGCCGTCTACATCGTAGTTCCGAACTATCTCTTTGACAAGCGAAGCAATGTAGTCGGCCGTAGCAGGGTTGCCGGGTTCCATATACCATGCACCTTTGTAATGTGTACACAACGCTGAAGCCCTCCTTGGCAATGCACTCTTGCCCAGGCGCTTAACATACTCAACCTTGCCAAGCGGCATGGTAACCAGCCATGCGTGCAACTGCATGCCACGCTTGTGGCATTCATCAATGGCAAAGGCCAAGGGATCGTAGCCGGGTGATTTGCCGGTGATGCCGGTGAAGACATGCGAAAATGGTTCAATTGCCGATGGATATATGACATCGCCACGTACACGTGTCTGCAACAGCACGGTGTTGATGTGCATGGCCCGTAAAGAATCAAGAATAACGGTGAGTTCCGCCTTCTGCTTTTCAACATCGGCCGGTGTCTTCACCTGCGAATGGGGCCAGTCAAGATTCTCTATTGTGGTGAGCCACACTGCACGGTATTCATATTTTGGCGAAGGGTGGCCCTTGCCATGATAATTCCCGATTTTGTATTCAAGTCCACTGTCATACACGCCATTTTGCGCCACCGCAAAAAACGGCAGCAGCAGTAAAGTCATAAAACACAGCAACTTGTTCATAATTAAAATTAAATTATCACAAAAGTAGTCATTTTTATGCCATTTTTTAAATGTATTTCCAAATATTTTGTACATTTGCGATTACGACCGCTTTATCAGCCACACATCATCAAACAAATACCATGGCAAAAAGCGTTTCATTCAATGCAAAATAGACAAATAAATAATTGCTTTATGACAAAGACTAAGAAATTCATTACTTGTGACGGAAATCAGGCAGCGGCACATGTCGCCTACATGTTTTCCGAGGTAGCAGCCATCTACCCTATCACACCATCATCAACAATGGCTGAATATGTTGACGAATGGGCTGCCCAGGGCCGCAAGAACCTTTTCGGCGAGACCGTAATGGTGCAGGAGATGCAGTCAGAGGGTGGTGCCGTTGGTGCACTGCACGGTTCACTGCAGGCAGGTGCCTTGACAAACACCTTCACAGCTTCGCAGGGTCTGCTGCTCATGATTCCAAACATGTACAAGATTGCCGGCGAGAAGTTGCCAACTGTGTTCCACGTATCGGCACGTTCGCTTGCGGGTAACTCACTCAGTATCTTCGGCGACCACATGGACGTTATGGCCTGCCGCCAGACAGGTTTTGCAATGCTGTGCGAGGGCTCGGTACAGGAGGTCATGGACCTTGCTCCGGTTGCACACCTTGCAACATTGAAGAGCCGCATCCCATTCCTCAACTTCTTCGACGGTTTCCGCACATCGCACGAGATTCAGAAGATCGAACTCCTTGAACAGGAGGACATCGCTCCACTCGTTGACTGGAAGTACATTCAGGAGTTCCGCGACAGAGCGTTGAGCCCTACACACCCCGTTGTACGCGGTACAGCCGAGAACCCCGAGACATTCTTCACACACAAGGAGAGCGAGAACCCATTCTACAACGCTGTTCCCGACATCGTTGCCGAATACATGGATAAGATTTCAGCCATCACAGGCCGCAAATATGCTCCATTCACATACTATGGTGCCGAGGATGCCGACCGCGTAATCGTTGTCATGGGCTCTGCTACCGAGGCTATCAAGGAGGCTATCGACTACATGATGGCACGTGGCGAGAAGGTTGGTCTGGTGAGCGTTCACCTCTACCGCCCATTCTCAGTGAAGTACCTTGCAGCCGTAATGCCAAAGACAGTGAAGCGCATTGCAGTGCTCGACCGCACAAAAGAGCCGGGCAGCAACGGCGAGCCTTTGTACCTGGATGTTGTCGAGGCATTCTCAAGCACACCCGAACTGAGAGAGCTTAACCCCACAATCGTGGGCGGACGTTTTGCATTGGCTTCAAACGACACAACCCCGGCCATCATCATGGGTGTATATGAGAACCTTGCATTGCCCGAGCCAAAGAACCACTTTACAATCGGTATCGTTGACGACGTCACATTCCTTTCACTCCCCAAGAAAGAGGAGTTGGCGGTTGTTGACGGCATGTTCGAAGCCAAGTTCTATGGTCTTGGTGCCGACGGTACAGTGGGTGCAAACAAGAACTCTGTAAAAATCATTGGCGAGAACACACAGAAATATTGCCAGGCATACTTCTCATACGACTCAAAAAAATCGGGCGGTTTCACCTGTTCGCACTTGCGTTTCGGCGACAAGCCAATCCGCAGCACATACCTTGTGAACACTCCTAACTTTGTAGCTTGCCACGTACAGGCATACCTGAAGATGTACGATGTGACACGCGGTTTGCAGAACGGCGGTACATTCCTGCTGAACACCGTTTGGGAAGGCGAGGAGCTTGCAAAGAACCTGCCTAACAAGGTAAAGAGATGTTTTGCCGAGAAGAATATCAACGTATACTACATCAACGCAACCAAGATTGCACAGGAGATTGGTTTGGGCAACCGCACCAACACAATCCTGCAGAGTGCATTCTTCCGCATCACAGGCGTCATCCCTGTAGAGCTTGCCGTTGAGCAGATGAAGAAGTTCATCGTGAAGTCTTATGGCAAGAAGGGCCAGGATGTGGTTGACAAGAACAATGCAGCCGTTGACCGCGGTGGCGAATACCAAAAGCTTGTCATTGACCCCGCATGGGCCAACCTGCCCAATGACGTCGAGGAAAAGCGCGACGAGCCCGAGTTCATCACAAAGATTGTGCGCACCATCAACGCACAGGAGGGTGACAAGCTCCCTGTATCGGCATTCAAGGGACTCGAGGACGGTACATGGCCTGTAGGCACATCGGCTTATGAGAAGCGCGGAGTGAGCGCATTCGTCCCCAGATGGAATGCCCAGAACTGTATACAGTGTAACCGTTGTGCATTTGTCTGTCCACACGCATCCATCCGTCCAATAGTAATGGATGAGCAGGAGGCTGCCGGCATGAATGCCGACATGATTGAGATGAAGGCACCTGCAGCCATGAAGGGCATGCACTTCCGCATTCAGGTGAGCGTGCTCGACTGTCTTGGTTGCGGCAACTGTGCCGACATCTGCCCCGGACATCCAAAGACCGGCAAGGCTCTTACAATGGTGCCGCTGGAGGAGGAGAGACACGAGGCTGCAAACTGGGATTACTGCGCGAAGAACGTGAAGAGCAAGCAGCACCTTGTTGACGTGAAGAGCAACCCGAAGAACTCGCAGTTCGCTACTCCACTCTTTGAATTCTCGGGTGCTTGCTCGGGTTGTGGTGAGACACCATACGTCAAGTTGCTTACACAGCTCTTTGGTGACCGCGAGATTGTTGCCAACGCAACAGGCTGTTCTTCAATCTACACAGGTTCAGTACCTTCAACACCTTATACAACCAACGAGAAGGGCGAAGGTCCTACATGGGCCAACTCATTGTTCGAGGACTTCTGCGAGTTCGGTTTGGGTATGAAGCTTGCCGAGAACAAAATGCGCGAGCGTCTTGAAAGACTCTTCACCGAGGTTCAGGCATGTGCCGGCTGCAGCGAGGAGCTCAAGGCTCTTGTACAGAGATGGATTGAAAACAAGAACAACGCCGAGGTGACAAAGGAGGTTGCTCCTGCCATCATCGAGGCTTGCGAGGCTTGCGGTTGCGACACATGCAAACAGATTCTCGACATCAAGCAGTACATTGTCAAACGCTCACAGTGGATTATCGGTGGCGACGGTGCATCGTACGACATCGGTTACGGTGGTCTTGACCACGTCATCGCATCGGGCGAGGATGTGAACATCATTGTCCTTGACACCGAGGTTTACTCTAACACCGGTGGTCAGTCATCAAAGGCAACACCTCTTGGTGCAATTGCCAAATTTGCGGCATCGGGTAAGCGCATACGCAAGAAAGACCTTGGTATGATTGCCACAACATACGGCTATGTATACGTTGCACAGATTGCAATGGGTGCAAGCTACGACCAGTGTCTCAAGGCTATCCGTGAGGCCGAGGCCTACCCCGGTCCATCATTGGTAATTGCATATGCTCCATGTATCAACCACGGTATCAAGCGCGGTATGGGCAAGGCACAGGCCGAGCAGGCTGCAGCCGTTGAGTGCGGTTACTGGCACTTGTGGCGCTACAACCCTGCATTGGAGGAAGAGGGCAAGAACCCATTCACACTCGACAGCAAGGAGCCACAGTGGGAGAAGTTCCAGGAGTTCCTGCAGGGCGAGGTGCGCTATGCTGCACTTGCAAAGCAGTTCCCAGCCGAGGCAAGCGAACTGTTCAATGCTGCCGAGGAGATGGCCAAAAAGCGCTACGCAAGCTATGAGCGCATGGCAAAGCTCGACTGGGGCAAGGAAGATGCTGAGTAAAGCATAAAAGAGCCATAATATATGAACGAGGACGCATTTTTAGAAATGCGTCCTCGTTTTTTCCAATATCCAAACAACTGCTTGCCCAACCGCGTCCAAAAATCAAAATAATGGGCACATTGGAACATCTTTTTCTTGACAATCCAATACTTAAAGCTTATATTTACGGCGTGGTTAAATAAATTCAAATAAACATTAATCACCCTAAATATGGCATATGGTTGGAGAAAACATCACATTCAAAAGAATCATATAAATACAACAAAAAATGGGAAAATTTATTTAAGGAATTTGAAAAAAACAATAGCAAACCATCAACCGAAGAGATAGAACTCTTTATGAAACAGGTTATGAAAGAGACTTTCAATATTGACTTATAACTTATAATTGATTTATGACACTTAAAGACTTTTACGAATTTAATAGCAGAAACTATTTGACAACATTTGCTGTAAAATCTGACATCTGGAAGGAAGCATTGAAGAGAAAGAACTCAGAATTGGCTAGGAAAATCAGCTGGGACCTTGAACTTGGTAACTACGAAGGATATGAATTCCCTATAGTATTCCGCGAGGTTGCCGGAGAAAGCGGCAAGCAAATGCGTGATGTTCTTGACAATCGCAATATTAGAACATACCTTATCTCGGACAGAATGAGAGATCTTCTTATTGACAACAACATTACCGGTTGGGAATGTTACGAGATTGAGATGTATGATAAGAAGGGGAATATTGTTTCTGGATACAACGGCTTCTCTGTCACAGGTAAATGTAATGATATGGTAAAGATTGACTTTGAAAACATAATTAAAGATAAAAAGAGGGACTATTTCGAGGCCAAGGGTGCTATGTTCGACATTGAAAAATGGGACGGCAGTGATATTTTCAGGGCTGGTGGATGGAGAATCATTACAAAGAAAGTGTATGAACTGTTCAAAAAGCATAAAATAACTGCAATAGAAATGACCAGAATGACAGATTATACATGCTGGTTAGGCTACACCAAGGAGCAGGCACTCGAAAATTCAATCAGGGAGATAGAAAGGCAAAATGAACGTTGGGAAGAATTTAAAGCAGAGATGCATTTGGGGTGAAATCTAAATAATTGTAAAGCAAGGACTATCTTGGCAGTATGCGCTCATTCCGCGATTCTCTACAATGGACCCGCTGGCCGAGAAGTACTATCACCTATCGCCCTACGCCTACTGCGCCGGCGACCCGGTGAACCTTGTGGATCCGGACGGAATGTGGTTTGTAAAGGTTAGCGCTTCGTCAAATAGGGGAAAAAATCCATATGCTTTATATTCTGTTTATGATAGGCATGACAATTTGATATATAGAACTGTTGTAAAAGTTAGAGGAGCTAATGGCAGAGATAGAACTAAAACGAACTCAGATACCCCCACTGGTAAATATCGAATTGTTGAATGGAGAAAAACTGGTAATGCAAATTATCCGATGAAATGGTGGCTTTTTGACATTAATAAATGTTATTCTAAAACAGTAATATTATGCATACTATTCTATTGATATTGTATTGTTCTGTTATGATAGAGTATAATAATCCTATTAGATTTGATTTAGACAATCTTGACATAAAGATAGATACTGTATATTGCAAACAAAATCAATATAGTGATTTTTTGCTAAAAGAACTTGGAAAGAATGCTAAGGATATGAATGATATGCAGCGTAGTGATTATGTGGTGAAGATGCTTGCTGTACCCGATAGCTCATTCTTGAAAGGTGAAGACTTTATTATATTTGTAAACTACTTGCAAGGAAAACGTTCTGAAGAGTACTCTGAAGGCATTGGATATTATCTTATGCGTATATACAAAGAGTATATACCGAAAATTAATGAAGTTGAAAAATGTGTGGATTTATTGCCTCTAAAGATGAAAGAGGAAGCTTTGAAAGGATTATGCGAGGTCTTGTTCTTTGAATATTCAATAGAAGAATCAATAAATGATACTATAAAAAGATGTGAAATTTATAAAGAACTACCCATATTAAAGAAATATGAAAAGATGACAGAAGAAATAGCTCATCAGGCAGGGTATGTGCTAGTTGATAAATAATTAATGATTTTGATATTAAAGTTGACAGGAACTTGAAAAATAGTCAAAGGCACGAGTTTGTCATTTTGAAGAATGACACATAAAGAAAATGTTCCAAAATGGGTTAGACAACGCTTTGCCGCTACAATACAATATATGAATGAGAAAGGAACATCATGGATCTTTAAAAAGTTACAGGATTCTTAAAGTTTATTATATTGGATATGCCGTTAATCAATAGTTCGTTAATTTAAAGAAATGAATTAATATGAAACGTCTCGTTGCTTTTATAGTGACTATTGTGTTATTTTTACCTTATTCTAATGCTCAAAAAATGAGTACCAAGGATACAAAAGAAGCAATAATATCTGCAATAGAATTCTGCAATGGTATATCTACGCACGATGGATGCTTTTCATATAATATAGTAATGATATACGAAAGCTTTTTTAACGACAAAGTGGCCACAGACATTTTTGTTAATGAACTTAATAGAAATAAGTCGGATATATTTTTTTATAATTCCAGAAAAACTCTTAAGAAAAAGAACAAGGAAATTAAAAGAAGTTGGTTTATCTTCTATTATGGCGAGATTGACACTAACAGAATTGAGATAGTATTAAGTGATTGCATTTATAATGGGAAGAAGACCCTAATTAATCCAGATGGAGAAACTATTGTATGCAGTAAGTCTGCTATTACAGGTAAATGGCACATTGTACACCATTTTTTTATATACCGAATGGGACGTGAATTCCGTAATACAGATTACTCTTTATTAACGAGGCAACTATATGATAACCTATTGCATAAGAAACTTAAAACAGAGAACGATTATATGTTGCTTTTCAATTATCTTCGCAAGCGAGATGTTAGCGAATATTATATTAAAATAAAAGAGTTGCTTTGTAGCATAATAGACGAGAATCCAGAGGTTGCAGAACGTATTGACAACTATTTTTTCCTGTTTGCAAAATTTAGAATGATCGATGAGAGCACTTCTGTAATTGAAGGGAACTATAAAAATATAACTAAATAGTGGAGATAGCTACATATATATTTGCTGAATGACACCACTCTGCAGCCCGAGGTAAAACCATACTTCTTTGTCAAGGACTATCTTGGCAGTATGCGCTCATACCGCGTTTCTCCACCATTGACCCCTTGGCCGAGAAGTACTACCACCTCTCGCCCTACGCCTACTGCGCCGGAGACCCGGCGAACCTTGTAGACCCGGACGAGTTGATAGGAATCTGAGAAATAACAAACAACATGAAATAGTTATCAAACAAAATGACCCGAATTCAATTTTTAAATCTATAATTATTAATTAATCTATGATTCAATGCGAACTTTATTTGGTTAAGAGCGATATTAACAAGGTTTTTGATTATTTTAAAGAGAGTGCACGAGGTCAGTGGGGATTCGAGTTTCAATACACGGATGTTAATTTACATTTATGCTTACCTCTCGTTTCTCACTCTGTATATACAAAAATACTCTTGTGGGTACCTAAAGGACATAACGGAACAGTAATCTTTTCAAATAGAGACATCTATACGTTGATTTATATCTTAAACAAAACTTATAATTTTGACATTACAGGAATAATGTTAGATTTGGATTTACCCGGCAAAGATCTTTATTTACCATGTTATTATTTTCAGCATTGGGGAGTGGACAATAGTTTTAGAATAGTGAGAGTAATGTGTGATCCAAGATGGGTGTTCTATGAACAGGGAGAAAGCTTCCCTTTCGAACAGACCGACAAATACACCGAGCGAATAAAGAAAAAACGCCTTACAAACGATATGATAAAAGACTATGTAACAGCAATGGGATGGAATATAAGAGATGAGGGATTCTTTGATTCGGATAACGAAGCCATTCTTATAACAATTAAAGGAAGGTGAAATTGTATAAAGAATGTTATTGGATAAAGTTCGACAACAGCAAATGGTCACGCGAAGCTGCGACAAAGTTGCAGCCACGTGGGTTGCAAAAAGTTGCTGTTGTCAAAGCTCGACTGGAGCAAAGAAGATGCTGAGTAAAGCATAAAAGAGCCATAACATATGGACTAGGACGCATTTTTTGAAATGTGTCCTAGTTAATTTTTGTAATACCGCAAACCAACGATACTGTAGCTGTGTTATCACTCATATTTCGTAACCTTTAAAACAGGATAACTATGTCTACATTAACAAAAACCGTAAAAATGGGTGTGGCGACATTGGCAATCATGAACGTCACAGCTGTCGTGTCGCTGCGCGGATTGCCAGCCGAGGCCGAATATGGAATTAGTTCGGCATTCTATTATCTGTTTGCTGCACTTGTGTTCCTTATTCCAACATCGTTTGTGGCAGCCGAACTTGCAGCAATGTTCCAGGACAAGCAAGGTGGTGTGTTCCGCTGGGTGGGCGAAGCGTTCGGCAAACGTCTAGGCTTTGTCGCCATATGGCTGCAGTGGGTTGAGAGTACCATATGGTACCCCACAGTATTGACCTTCGGTGCCGTGTCGCTCGCGTTCATTGGAATGAACGACACTGCCGACATGTCACTGGCGTCGAACAAGTTCTACACCCTTGTGGTGGTGCTTGCCATCTACTGGATTGCAACATACATCTCACTCAAGGGACTCGGTTGGGTGAGCAAGGTGGCAAAGGTGGGCGGTCTAATAGGTACCATCATACCGGCTGCGTTGCTTGTGTTGCTTGCCATCATCTACCTGATTGGCGGCGGCAAGTCGCAGATGGACTTCGGAGGTGACTTTTTCCCGGACATCACAAAACTCGACAACCTTGTGCTCGCATCGGGAATATTCCTTTTCTATGCCGGAATGGAGATGACCGGTATTCACGTGAAGGACATGGAGAACCCCAGCAAGAACTACCCGAAGGCGGTGTTCTTGGGTGCCATAATAACAGTGCTCATCTTTGTACTTGGCACATTCTCACTTGGCATCATCAT
This sequence comes from Bacteroidaceae bacterium, assembly GCA_045634305.1. GTDB lineage: Bacteria > Bacteroidota > Bacteroidia > Bacteroidales > Bacteroidaceae > HGM04593. Next base: position 32,140 of record JAZQZZ010000039.1, read on the forward strand.
TCCACAGAAGGACATAAACCTCACACAGAGCCTGCTCGTTGGCTTTGACAACTACTTCAAGTTCATAAGGATGTCGTGGTTGTCGCCAATCATTGCCATAGCGCTTGCATTCGGTGTGCTTGCGGGAGTGCTCACGTGGGTATCCGGTCCATCAAAAGGTATTTATGCTGTGGGAAAAGCCGGTTACCTGCCGCCGTTCATGCAAAAGAGCAACAAGCTTGGCGTGCAGAAGAACATCCTGCTCATTCAGGGCGGCGTGGTAACACTCTTGAGCCTGCTGTTCGTAATCATGCCATCGGTGCAGAGTTTCTATCAGATTCTGTCACAGCTCACAGTGCTGCTCTATCTTATAATGTACCTTCTTATGTTTGCTGCAGCCATCTATCTGCGCTATAATATGAAGGATGCACCACGCCCATTCCGTCTGGGCAAGAGCGGAAACGGCCTCATGTGGCTTGTTGCGGGTGTGGGATTCCTTGGCAGTTTGCTTGCCTTTGTGCTCAGTTTCATTCCACCGGCACAGATTGCCGTGGGAAGCAACGCGGTGTGGTATGCAGTACTCATAATAGGCTGTATTGTGGTGACAGGTGCACCGTTCGTCATCTATGCAATGCGTAAACCACATTGGGTTGACAAGGATTCACAGTTCGAGCCTTTCCATTTTGAGAAACAGAAATAAGGAAATAATAAGCAGTAAAAACGAGGCGTTTGCCTCGTTTTTCTTTTTTTGCTATCTTCGCAATCAACAACCCAAATACTATGAAAAAGATTCTTTCAACAATATGCGCGGCACTGCTTTGCATGAGTGCCACTGCACAGACCGACTACGCCTCATTGGTAAACCCACTCATAGGTACCGACGGCAAGGGCAACGTATATCCAGGAGCACAGGCTCCGTTCGGTATGGTGCAGCTGAGCCCCGACAATGGACAGCCCGGTTGGGACTGGATTGCGGGATACTTCTACCCCGACAGCACCATTGCAGGATTCAGCCACACACACCTTAGCGGTACGGGAGCAGGCGACCTCTACGATATCAGTTTCTTGCCAGTGACATTGCCGGTGAGAAAGGCCGATGCACCACTTGGGGTACACTCAATGTTCAGCCACGAGCGCGAGCTGTGCGAGGCAGGATATTACCGCGTACATCTTGACAGCTACGGCATTGATGTGGAGCTGACAGCAACTGAGCGTTGCGGAGTGCAGCGTTACACTTTCCCGGGTGAAGAGGGCACTGTGCTGCTGAACCTTGGCAAGGCAACAAACTGGGATGCCACACAGGCCACCCACATTGCCATTGTTGACAGTTGTACAATAGAGGGCTACCGTCACTCGAACGGATGGGCACGCGGACAGGAGGTATATTTCCGCACAAGGTTCTCAAAGCCCATAGCGACATTTGAATGTGATTCAATACAAGTCATACGCGACGGCAATATACGGATTATGCCCGGTGTGGCAAAAATGACCTTTGACCTTGACCGCGACAGGGAGCTGACAATTGTCACAGCACTATCAGGAACAGGACTCGATGGCGCAGCAAAGAACCTTGCCGCAGAGGCACAGCACAACGACTTTGACCTTTACCGCGCAAAGACACAAGAACATTGGAACAATCGGCTGTCGTGCATAGAGGTAAAGGGCGGTACACGCGATGAGCAGGTATGCTTCTACACAGCCCTTTACCGTACCATGATTGCACCCACACTGTATTGCGATGTCGACGGCAAGTACCGTGGAGCCGACAAGCAGAACCACACTGCCGACGGATGGAAGAATTTCTCGACGTTCTCACTGTGGGACACATTCCGCGCCGCGCACCCGCTTTTCACCCTCACCGCACCCGAGCTGGTAGATGACATGGTAAACTCATTCATTGCACACTATGAGCAGCATGGCCGTCTGCCGGTGTGGAACATGTGGGGAAGCGAGACCGACATGATGATTGGCTACCACTCCGTACCGGTGATTGCCGACGCCTACCTCAAGGGATTCCGTGGTTTCGATGCCGAGAAGGCACTTGCAGCCTGTGTTGCCACAGCAAACAGCGACGAATACCGCGGTATCGGGTTCTACAGAAATAACGGTTACGTGCCATATGATGTTGTAGACCCCTACAATGCCGACAACTGGGCAATGTCGCGCACCCTGGAATATGCCTATGACGACTACTGCATAGCGCGTATGGCACAGGCCATGGGAAACGACAGCATAGCAGCCGTATTCTACAAACGCGCGGAGAACTGGCGCAACCAGTATAACCCCGCCACAACATTCATGCAACCACGCGACAGCAAGGGTGAGTTCCAGCCACAGTTCAGCCCCGACGAATATACCCAACATATTTGCGAGAGCAATGCATGGCACTATATGTGGAGCGTACAGCACGACATTGACGGACTTATAGAGTTGATGGGCAAGAAGCGCTTTGAGCAGAAGCTTGACAGCATGTTCACCTACTCGCCAAGCGAGAATGACGAGCTGCCAATCTTCAGCACCGGAATGATTGGGCAGTATGCCCACGGCAACGAGCCGAGCCATCACGTGGCATACCTGTTCAACCATATTGGAAAGCCGGAGAAGACAAGGCAATATGTGCAACAGATTATGCGTGAGATGTACCGCAACAGCCCCGACGGCGTTTGTGGCAACGAGGACTGCGGACAGATGTCGGCATGGTATGTGATGAGTGCTATGGGTTTCTACCCTGTCAACCCATGCGGCGGAGAATATGAGCTTGGCATGCCGCTATTCCCCGAGGTGAAACTGCACCTTGCGGATGGGAATACGTTTACCGTAAAAGCCAACAATGGAAATAGAAACATTAAACCCAGCCTCGACGGCAAGCGCGTTAAAGGCACCACAATTTCACACAAGGATATAATTGAAGGCGGAGTGCTGGAATTTTAGGATTACAGGGTGTAAAAAAGGGTAGACGCACCGGTCTACCCCTACAAGTCTAAATCCTAAATCAAAAAGCGGACACGGCACGCACATTGTCGTCGCTGAACTTATTGCAGTCGATGGTGCCGCCATACTTCATACCGACATTCCACGCACAAAACTCTTTATTAGATTCCGTAGAAGACCATAAGAAACGTCCTAATGTTACAGCCTTAATTTTACTCAAGCTTTCATTTATTATATCACGCTTTTCGCATATGGACAGAAGCTCTTCTTTTGCCGGTAAATACCAACCTTCGCCTTTAGTAGCACACCAAGCAAAAGCAGGATAATTTGTTTCCCAATTGGATTGTTTTTTTATCTTGTTAAAGTTACTCATTCCATCGTCATGGGATGTTGCATCAGTTTTTCTTTTATAAACATCCACTACTGCCCATGACAAGCCTTTACTCTCATCAAGGCTTACAATCTTTCCATGCTTGCCATCGGCAGTAACATCAAAGACTATGCCCTGTTTGCCGTTTTCATCATACAAGTCACCTATTTTATAGGTTTTCGAAGCAGTGTGAACATCAACCTTCTTGGTTGTCTTTCTTTCGTTATTCAGCAATGCTTCACCGATAAAAGATTCAGAACCATACCAATCCCCGATATTACGGAGCAGTTTGTCGTACTGCATCGGGACTTTTATATCAATATAATCGACCGACCCGAAGAAGAAGAGGAACCAACCACGCAGTTTACCGCCATCAACAACCACCGGAACAATTTTCTTGCCAGTATTACGCGCATAGTCTATTTCTCTTCTTGCGAACTCCGATGCCATGGAATTGTCCGACAAGATAAACAGTACTGTATCTACTCTATCAATGGCATTTATAATGACGTCGACAAACTGGTCGCCACTTTCAATACCATTCCAATCCACCCAGCAACGGGCATTCGTCTTTTCGTGGATATCATCGACCAAGCACTTTACAACATCCATGTCGGCACGGCTGTAACTTACAAAAATGTCGTATTTTTCATTTCTCATGGTTCAATGTTTGATGATGTAGTAATTCGCTTATTCGCAACTTTAACCTTTTAGATTTCCGCTTTAACCTTTCCGTTTTCACTTTTAATGTGTCTCACCACCCTCTACCTTGTAGCCACTTGGATATATGAGCATGATACTTGTGTCTTGATAATCGCGTTGCAACTGCACGAAGATGTGGTCGAGTGATGGGCGGAAGGAGATTGAACCCTTGCGTGCGCTTACAATGATGAGCAGATGGTCTTTATGTATCACCTGTGCAAGGCGTTTGAGGTCGTTGCCGCCGTCGGTTTCAAAGTATGAGGCATCTACAGGCGCATGTTTCTTGAGTTCAACTTTAATCTTATCCATTGTATCGGGGTGCCCGTGATACATAATCCTGCAACCAAGGCCGCTTGCCATGCGCGCGGTCTCCTCGACCCAATAGGGGAAACCGGCCTCGAACTCGGCCTTTGCGGGGAAGGTTATGTGAATCATGCGCACGGTGTTCAATGGAATGTTCATGCGTGCCATGAGAACCTGACAATCGAGTGAGTTAAGCACCTCGGGCAACACATTACCCAAGAAACTGTCGTTGGCAGTCTCCTTCTTGTGGAAACCGAGAATAAGTTCGCGATAGTCGTTCTCCTTGACCTCGTGCACAATACCATGCGCAAGGTTGGTTGTGAGACGCATTTTGGTGAGCAGCGGCACATTTACCGACGCAGCTATGTTGGCAGCCTGGTCGAGAACCTTGCTGCCATCGTGCCGACGTTGTTTGTCCTCGTCGAGCACAACATTGATGGCCGAGAGTGGAATCTGGCTGTTCTCCTTGCGCACAAGCAGCGCCAAGTCCATAAGACGGTCGACCATGCCCGGATTGGCAAGCGCCAGAAGAGTCTTTTTAGAAGATACCCCGGCGGGTGCATTGAGTGCCTTGCCCGAAAGAATGAGCTTGCGTGATGCCCTGTCGGCAACAATTGAACTGACAACGCAGGTCACCAGAATAAGCAGGATGGTTCCGTTGAGCACATCGTCGTTCAACAGCCCTATCTTGTTACCCACAATGGCTGCAGCCAACGTTGCGGCGGCCTGCGAGGTACTCAAGCCGAACATGAGATTACGTTCACCCGACGACATGCGGTATACCTTTGACACCAGGAACGATGCTATCCATTTGCCCACCAGTGCTGTAGAAACCATTACACCGGCCACAACAAGCGAGTTACCTCCCTTGAAGAGCACGCTTACGTCAATCATCATTCCCACACCAATGAGGAAGAACGGTATGAAGATTGCATTGCCCACAAAGTCTATGCGTCGCATGAGCGGAGATGAGTGAGGTATGAGCCTGTTGAGCACCAATCCGGTGATGAAGGCTCCAAGAATGCCTTCCATGCCTGCAAGTTTCATCAATCCCGCGCCAAGGAACAGCAGCATCATTACAAAGATGTACTGTATGACACTGTCGTTGTAGTTGCGGAAGAAGTAACGTGCAATGCGTGGGAAAAAGAAAATTATTATTGCACCGACTGCTATCAATTTCACGAACATCAGCAGCACAAACCACACATTGGCTTCGCCACGGGATATTCCCACAATTATAGCCAGCACAAAAAGTGTGAGTGTGTCGGTAATCACCGTTCCGCCCACCACAAAATTGACACAGCGCAGGCGTGAGAGACCATAACGCGCCACAATGGGGTACGATATGAGAGTATAGGACGCATACATACTCGCCAGCAGCAACGATGTCATGAAATTGTCGTACTTGAGTATGAAGGTGTTTGCCAGCAGACCGAGTGCGATGGGTATTGCAAAGACAGCAAGTCCCATGAGCAATGCACCACCCTTTGCCTGCTTCATCTCCTGCATGTTTATTTCGAGGCTGGCAAGGAACATTATGTAAAAGAGTCCCACCTCGCCAAAGAGTTCAAAGCTGTCGTCACGGTCAAGGATATTCAATCCGTTAGGGCCTATGAGCAATCCGGCCAATATCATTCCAATGATGTGCGGCAGGCGCAGCCTGTTGAACAGCAACGGTGCAAAAAGCACAATAGACAGCACTCCAAGATATATCCAGGTGGGTTCGGTAACTGGGAACAACGTACTGAAATTCATGATGGTATACTGTCTATTGTGAATATTTTTCTAAATCGGTTCTTACCAAGCGTAGGCAACGCCAAGTGTGAAGAGTTCCTTCAACTGCCAGAACTTCCACTCATCGTGCATGGTCACACTGTCGTCGAAGCGTGCGTTGAGCATCAATGAAGCGGTGAAGTACTTGCTGAGGGCCACATTGAACTTGGTCTCCCACTGGAAGAATGCACGGTGGTAGTTGGTGTAGTACTCAAGACGTGAATATACATCGAGGAACGATGTAAGCTGGTAAGTAGGGATTGTAACCACAAGCTGGGTACCATAGTCGTGTCTTGCACGGCCACGGCCGATGTCAAAGCCATTATCCTCGTTCACGCCAAGCGAACCGGCCAAGCGCTCATAGTGCACATAGCGGAAGTTATATGCCGAAAGCGGAGCAAGGAAGACCTCGAGCTTGAAGTTTCCGAGATTCGGTTTGAAGTTGAAACCGATTGAGGCATTCGCGTCGAGCGGAGCAAGGCAGTTAGAGATGAAATCGGCTGTATTCACAGGGTAGTTGGGCAACATCTGTGACTCAACCTTCAGCTTTGCAGCAAGGTCAAGGTTCTTCACGATCTTGTAACCGAATGTCGACTCAAGGCGCAACTTGTCGGTGTTTGACCTGAAGGTGTGAAGCGTATCGGCCTGTGAGGTTGCAAAACCAAGGTCAAGGTCAAAGTGGTTTGTCCATGTGATGCGGTCCTTGTCGTCATAGTTCATGTCGAGGTCAATTGTCGCAAGCATTGCGTAGTTGCTTTCACCACCCTGATACCAGTTCTCAGAGATGAAGTTCTGTGTAAAGGTCAACGATGTACGGCCCGAGAATTTCCAGTTGCTTGGTTTCTTAACGGTGGTCTTCATGCCGCCGGCCACGTCGTCGGGTATTTCAAGCTTTGCAAACTTGAGGTCGGGAGCAGCCGCCTTTGAGACGTTGGCCGGAACAAACTTCTCGCTGCGGAGTTCGGCCTCGGTCATCTGCACCTTCTCGGGAGCAGTGCGGTAAAGTCCCATCATAACGTTTTCAACAACTGCCTCGCGCTCGGCATCCATAGCCTTTACATCGCTCTCCGCAACGTCGTCATTGCCGGCAAATGCGCCATTCACAACCGACTCATACAGCACCGGTGTGGCGAACAGTTTGGCATATACGGGGTTTGCATCTTCGGTATCCTCGCCGTCGACAACAGTTGAGGCAGCAACAGCCTCATCAATCTTGCTGTTGAAATAATCATACACTTCTGAATTGTTCTGCGCAGTCGCCACAGACAACGCGAACAAAGAGAACAAAGAAATAGTCAATTTTGTTTTCATAGCTTTATGTTTGATGTGCGAAGATAATACTTTTTAACAATAAATGCGCGTAACGGACATAATAAATACAAAGTTTGCATTTTAACCGCCTCACAAACGATGAATATTGTTATTTTTTCCTATCTTTGCAAGTCTATTGCGAAAACAGATTGAATTATAAACTACTTACAAAATAAAAAATGAACAAAAAAACCATTATCGCATACGTACTTATAGGACTCGTAATCATTGGTTTCTTCAAATTCAACCAGAAGAGTCCCGAGGACATACAGCGAGAGAAAGCACGCCAGGAACGCATTGCCCAGAAGAAGATTCAGGACCAGATTATCGAGCAGGAGCGCGCCGAATATGCAAAGAAACAGTTCGAGAACATCAAGAACGACACCGCAAGCATTTTCCACAACGTGTATAACGGTGTAGCGACACCGGTCGTTTTGACAAATGACAAGGTCAGTGTCACCATCAATACACTTGGCGGACGCATAACAAGCGCATCTCTCAAGGAATACAAGGACCAGCAGGGTGGCGATGTGATACTCTTTGACAGCAATGACAAGCTGAAGAACAGCAGACCCGGCAACAGAATGGCCTATACATTCAAGATGAAGCCACAATACGGCGACCTCAACACCGAGCAGTGCTACTTTGCATTGCAGGAGGCTACAGCCGACAAGGCCGTACTGCGCCTCGACTTCAAGGAAGGACGTTACATAGACTTCATCTACCGTCTGCGCCCCGACAGCTACATTACCGACCTTTACATCAAGGCAAACAACATGGGCGACCTGCTCAGCTCAAGCGAGTCGGTTGACATCATGTGGAAGCAGCTTCTGCGCCAGCAGGAGCCCGGTTACGACTTCGAGCAGCGTTTCACCAACCTCACATACAAGCTGACAGACGACGACACCGACAATCTCAACGAGATGAAGAACGACAGCGAGTCACTCACCGAGAGTGTAAACTGGGTTGCATACAAGAACCAGTTCTTCTCGACAATAATGATTGCCGGCGGAAACTTCAACAATACAAAGGTAAGCTCAACAAGCATTCCCGAGGGTGAGAACATGCTCAAGGAGTGCACAACAACCGCAGCCACACAGTTCGACCCGACAGGCGTTGTTGCAACAGGCCTCCAGTTCTACTTCGGCCCCAACAAGTTCAGCGCACTCAAGGACGCAAGTGACGAGGCTCTCAACCCCGAGAGCGACCTCGAACTTGAGGAAATCATATACTTCGGTTGGCCAATCGTGCGCTGGATTAACCGCTACTTCATCATGTACCTGTTCGACATTCTCTCAAGCACAGGTCTCAACATGGGTATCGTGCTGCTGTTGCTCACACTCATCGTGAAGTTGTGTGTATATCCTTTCACAAAGAAATCATACGTTTCATCGGCAAAGATGCGTGCCCTCAAGCCATATCTCGATGAACTGAACGTCAAATACCCCAAGCAGGAGGATGCACTGAAGAAACAGCAGGAGATGATGGCTATATACCAGAAGTATGGCGCAAGCCCAATGGGCGGTTGCTTGCCTATGCTCATACAGATGCCTATCTTCATCGCCCTCTTCAACTTTGTGCCAAACGCCATCGAATTGCGCCAGGAGAGTTTCCTTTGGGCACACGACCTTTCGGCGTTCGACGCACTACTCAGTTGGAACAAGGATCTGTGGCTCATAGGTGACCACATCAGCATTTTCTGTCTCTTGTTCTCGGTGACACAGATTATCAACACATACTACACCAGCAAGCTCCAGGCACCTGCAATGAATACACCGGAGATGGAGCAGCAGCAGAAGATGATGCGCTGGATGATGTATCTGATGCCGGTAATCTTCTTCTTCGTGTTCAACGACTACTCTGCTGGTTTGAACTACTACTACTTCCTCTCAACCCTGTTCAGCATCATCATCGCTCTCTATTTGAGAAAGAGCATCAAGGAAGATGAGCTTCTGAATAAGATGGAGGCATATGCCGAGAAGAACAAGGACTCAGTAGCAAAGCAGACCAACATGATGACACGCCTTGAGGCACTGCAGGAACAGCAGAAAAAGCTACTAGAGGAGCGTGAGAGAATCAAGAACAACCGCAAGAAATAACACTCCGGTTTTATAATATAAAAGGAATAATAACTGATAAAGAAGTTCAATAATGGGATTTTTTAATTTTTTCAAGAAGAAAGACAAAAACGCCGAGCATCGCATTGGCGGCATGGAGGACTTCATGACCCTCATACGCGTATACTATCAGGCAGCCATGGCAGCTAACATTGGTATAACCAACATCAACATGTTGCCCGACCTTGCAACCTTCAAGCGTACCCTGAAGGTGCCCACACAGAACAACAAGCTTGGCGTGGGCGAGCGTAGCAAGTGCAAGAAGATGCTCGAGCAGCTATACAAACTCGACGAGAGTTTCTTCAAGGAGATTGACAACTCAATAAAGAAGAACTGCAAGAAGATACAGGATGCACAGCCATTCCTCTTTGCATTCCAGGGCTTCAACAATGACCTCATGATGCTTGTGGGCAACCTGCTCAAGTGGAAGTTCCGCGTGCCGGGCTTCATGCACAAGCTCCTGCACAGCATGACCGAGAAGATTGTCAACGACATCTTCACCAAGAACAACTGGAAGGATGAGGCCACATTCCGCACGGTATACTCGGTGCGCAACTACAACGATAAACTCGGCTACTCACAGGCATGGATTACAGAGTACGTGTACAAAATCATCACACTCGCCAAGAAAGAGCCACGCAAGAACATGGAGGACACCGAAAAGAAATGACATTGGCAGAGGCTCAAAATTTTGAGCCTCTGTTTTTTTAGCAAAGAACAGCATGACAAAATTCCTATACTCATTCAACTGGTGCATCGACACCAGAATAAAGTCCGAATACAAATCAAAGCCGCTGGGCTCCTTCACGCCGGTACAGACAGAGCATGGCACAATAACTGCAGTAGACAACCCCTACGACTCCTATACCAAAGGGCTCACTGCAATGTTGCGCATTGCCCTCAATAAAGAGAGCGTGGCAAGAATTCTGGGCGGAATGGAATTGCGCACATGCATGGTCGAAGAGATAAACCTCTATGCCGGATTCTGCGGAATGCTCACCATTGAGATATTCGGTTCGGCCGGAGACACAGCCGCCGGCAATTTCAAGGAGTGCTACAACAGTGACATGATATCGTTCGCCACACAACTGCCAAGCAGCACAGGACATATTGCCGAACTGCTTGCCCCACTTGCCGACTACACCGACAAGACCGACGGATACCTGTGGGGACAACCCGAGACACTCCCCCAGTCGGGACTCACCGATGCCAGCGAGAGCTATATATACACCTATAACCTGTTCACCGACAGCGAAAGCGAATGTGCCTCATTGCTTGACACATTCGGCATTACCGGCAACGCGCTGAGCATTGGCGGCAACAAGGTTTGGCAAGTATTTGCCAACTACATATGGCACACAGGCTGCAAGGCCGACTCCGCAGTGACTCATGAGCTGAATTTCTCCTACATCCCCGCGGCATGGGAAGTTCTCATATACGACTCGGGCACCATCTGTTGCAAGAACTTCCTCAGGAGCATCAATGATGACGTCGATGTCAAACCGGCTGTGATACGTGACATGATTTCACGTGACAACCTTATGTTGCTTGAAGTTGAACTATCAGAGCGCGAACAGGACTACGAGAAACACCAGCTCACACAACGCTCGAAAAAGGAGTACGGCGCCGAACAGCGCAAATCCTCGTTTGTCAACTCACAGGAAATGCTCAAATACGCAATCAACGGCATGGAGTCAAAGAAACAGCAATATATATCACGCCTCACCGGTATCATACTTGCGTTCCTCACAGCCCTGTCGGTATATTCCGTTTTCAGTGACATATACGCTCTGATTACATCAAATGAAAAGACTATACATTTCAACAGCATATCCACAATGATGCTGTCTGCAGCAACGGTAATAATGGTAGCCGTGCTCTACCTCACCACGCGCAAAGAGAAATAACCAACCCCAACCCGCAAAGTTATGAAAAGATATGCCATCGCACTGTTGATGCTTTTTGCATCGCTCGGTACCACAGCACAAGTAACAAACAATGCCATCAGTTTCGAGAGAAACGGCCGAGTATCATTGGGTACGCCACACAACAGCGGAGCAAACGTTACCACCTTGCAGCTATGGATCAACCCGCAACACTGGATTCCCGGAGCAAACATCATCACCTGGGGCAACAGCCTCAACATGCAGTTGGGAACACCAGGTGAGCTTATAATAGAAAGCAATGGCGACACTCTTTCATTCAGCGATACCAAGCTGACAACCGGCAATTGGGCGCATATCACGTTGCTTCTCGACGGCAACAGCCTCAGTATGCTTGTAAACAATGCCAACCGACAGGACCGCACTCTGTCGGCAGCATTCGCCACACCCACAGCAGAGCCCATGTTGCTTGGTGGCGGTTTCCTTGGACGTATGGACGAGGTACGCATGTGGGATTTCATACTCCCTGCCGACTACAACCGGTTCTGGAACAACACAATCGACAGTTTCAACCCACTGTGGAGCCACCTGACAGGCTACTGGAAATTCGACCAGACACGCCTTGAGAGTAACGTCTACGACTATAGCGGCAAAGGACATAACGGAACATTCAGTGCAAGCGGTGTTGAACGCACTCCGGTCACCGATAACCCCGACTTCGTCTACCGCCGCAATCTCGCATACGCCGATTGCAGCCGTTTCTTTGACCGCGGCGTGCAGCATGGTCAGTACCTCAAAAGCAACGTCATAAGCATTATTGGAGCAACTGCGCAAGCCGACGGCTCATTGAAATATAAGCAACCCGACAACAAGGGCAGCATCACCGGCGGTATCTACCTTGCCGAACACAACGGACGCACTGGTGTGCTTGACCTTGCAGGCAATGGTGCACAGATGAACGTTGGTAAAGATGCACTCATCGCCTACAACAACAGCAACTATCTTGCAAGCACCACGGCCTACACCTTCATGACATGGCTATCTATTGACACATGGACACCGGGCGCATATCTTTTAATTAAAGAAAGTGACACAAACAACGGCATCTCATTACGCATGGGTAATGCACAAGGCGAATTCATCTTGCGTTGCAACGGCTTGGAATTCACATATGCCACCACACTACAACTTAACAAATGGCATCACATAGGTTTCTCTACCAATGCAACCACACTTGGCAACGAGTTTGTCGTTGTATTTGACGAAACGATTGTCACACCTACCTACAGCCACACTACCGCAGCCACTACCACGCTCACCGGTTTGCGCTCAACCGACTGCATCATTGGCGCAGGCATTGACGGCAAGCTCGACGAGACAATCACATGGTCGCAGAAGTTCGGTGCAAGCGACATTGTTGCACAGGGCAATACACCTGTTGAACCAGGCATTGGAAAAGCCATAACCGGAGCCTATTCACGCAGTGTCGATGGCATGTGGAAATATGACATTGCCGAGGACCTAGGACGCGACAGTTACTCAACCCCCGAGTGGTTCAGAATGATAAAGGCCACCTTCGAGGGTTACGAAGGAGCCCACGTAACCATAAGCATCGACAAATGGTCCGACGAGTTCTTTACCAAGATAAACAACAATGCCCAATACCGGGAAGCACTTGCCAACGCTATTTCACAGATGGGCAACGAGCCGTTCCTCGACGGTGTCGACTACGATTTCGAGTGGAACAACAACTGGAGCGGCATTGGTACCCTGTGCCAACTGGTACGCGCCAAACTGCACGACGGCAAGATACAAGCCGTGTCGCCACATGAGCTCTACTACAACTTCCCTACCGACAAGATGCAGTATGTCGACTATTTCAACTTCCAGGACTATGGCCCCGGAAACAAGAACATATTCAACTTCAACAACTACAAGAACTTCTTTACCAAGGCAAAGAGCTACGGTTACCCTGTTGAAAAGATAATGCTCTCATATGCAACCACCACAAGCGGTGCCATGTACAGCAACGGCAGCCGCCCGGCAAACACACATCCCGAATTCTACCCCACAGGCTGGCGTTCAATGCCATATGAAACATTCGAGTACAGCCAGAACAGCTACGACGTAGGCGATGGACTTACACGCTACTTTACCGGCATGGAACAGGTATGGCTACGCAGTGAATATATGAACAACAACGGCTGCGCAGGAATATTCTATTGGGACATGGGCAACGACACACGCGATTGCAACGACCCGCGCTCACTTGCCACATATGCATCGTTTGCCATAAACAGCAACGTACAGAAAATTGTTGAAAAGATTGAAACTGCAGCCGAAGCCCCTGCAGAATATGAATATGAAGAGAGTGCCACCGGATACTATCGCATACGCGGAGCCGGTGACGGACACACAACGCACTATCTCTACCAGAACGGCGACGAACTCTATTCCGGCGAAAAAGGAGGCGAGGTGCGCAGCATATTCTGCTTTGAGGAGGCAGCCGAAAGCAACACGTTCTATCTGAAAGCCAACGACGGCCGTTACATCCAGGACCGCAGCAAGTTGCAGACAAAGCAATCCATCTACCGCTTCGATACCACCCCTGTATCATACAGCATCAAGGGCGAGGAATACGACTACCCCGAGGGACATTACTGCCTTGAGCAGACCTACTATACCCCCGGCAAACCCGATTTCACCGACGTGCAGCGATGCCTCAAATGCAACGGCAACAACGAGGGCGCATCAACCTGGGGACCTTGGACTGCGGCATCACATTGGGCAATAGAGCCTGTCTATGGATATGACGTCTACACTGTTACACTGGCAGACATCGATGCCATCACATGTCTCATTCCCGGCTACACCGGCAGCAACATGATATACAACGGAGGTTTCATAGTCCTGACTGCTGGAGGAGAGATAACAGCCGATGAGATAGCCGCGGCCAGTGGCGAGGAGATAACCGTTAGCATTGACAAGAACGCAAAGAGCATTGCCGTTGCAGCCGGCGCTACAGGCATTGACAGGATGACTGAGCAAAGAACAGAGAGCACAGAGATTCACGACCTCACAGGCCGCCGTGTAGAAACCATCACAGCTCCCGGCGTTTACATTATAAATGGGAAAAAGAGAGTTGTAAAGTAACACAGTCCCAAACAAGGAGCCCCTCTCCACCTGAACGCAACAGCCCCATGAACAACATCAGCGAAAAGCACCCGTTGGAGCCATTCCTGCCACAGAATGCAAGGATTCTGATGCTTGGCAGTTTCCCGCCGCCGCAAGCCAAATGGTCAATGCACTTCTTCTACCCTAACTGGATAAACGACATGTGGCGCGTGATGGGATTGCTGTTCTTCGGCGACAGACACCATTTTGAGCTGAAAGACGAAAAACGTTTCGACAAAGAAGCTGTTGTGGAGTTCTGTACCCGGCAGGGAATAGCACTCTACGACACAGCGTGCGAGGTTGTGAGACTAAAGGAAAACGCATCCGACAAATTCCTTGAGATAAAGACAGCGACCGACATTGCAGCCCTGCTCACCAAACTGCCACAATGCACAGCCATTGTCACCACAGGGCAGAAAGCCACCGACACCATCGTGGAGAAATTTGGCTGCGTCACACCACTGATGGGCGACAGAACCACCCTGCACATTGCGGGACGCGAGTACAATTTCTGGCGCATGCCATCAACCTCCCGCGCCTATCCCCTCGCCCTAGAAAAGAAAGCCGCCCACTACCTCAAAATGCTAAAATTTGAAGGCATATCAAGCCTTTAAAATAAAAAATAACAAAGTTTTGCATTTATTATGTTTTTTTCTTTATATTTGCGTATTGGCAATGTTGCACCCCGATATGCAAGGTTGCCAACATTTTGATTGTCAAACCATTAGAATCATTTCAAAGTATAAAAACATTATTTGATAATATGAGAAACTATTTCTACATCATTGCCATTTTGTCGCTTATGGTTTCATGTACATCCACTCTATCTGAACCATCAAACAAGAAAGAATATATTGAGGATGCACGTAATTTCTACAATCAGGTAGAGGATAACAAGAACACCATCAATCACAAGCTTTGGAGCGAATATAAGAACATGAATGATAAGATTATTGGAGAGTACTATCTTCGTTTCAGAGAAGAACTTGTAGCCAGGGAGATTGTATTCATTGGCAACCAGAACAAGAAATTCAAAAAATATTATTCTGACTACAAAACGCGATATGATTTGGTTGATGAATCTCTAAAAAACGATGGTGATTCAATCAAGATTGCAAGGAAAATTAAGAAATACCATGAAAATGGGCAAGAAAATGAATTAACTCAATATCTTGAGGATGCCATTGCTTTGGGTGGCAAAACCAAGATTTATCCCAAAGCAATACTTTTTGACCTTGAAATTGACGAAGAATACAGCTACCTTTGGGGAGAAGAATGGTAATAACAAACTAATAAAAAATAATATATGAATTATAAAGCTATTATCGCAATTCTGTCACTGTGCTTTGCTGCGCCCACAATAACTGTAAATGCGCAAGAGACGAACGACAAGCAGTTTTATGTCTATCTTTGGGATGTGACACTCTCTATGCTTGGTCCAGAAAGAGGAGGTGTAGAGGATGTCTGGGACAGCACCAAAGAGTGGCTGATAAACGAAATCAAGTCTAGAAAGACTAACCCTGGCGACACAATCGTCGTTTGCCCTTTCCAAGAGTGCATTATCAGTGGTGATACAGGTTTGAAAAGGATCGATGCAAAAACCGTCGTGCCAAGACCATACGTATCCGATGCAACAGGTGAACCAATGACTTATGACTCCCCATGGAAATTTCCGGCAACTCCCAACGGCAAGCGCGAACTTATAAAGAAAATTGAATCGTTCGTGCAACCGCATCACGGCAAAACGAACCTTTATGACCCATTAATGGATGCAAAAAGGGATTATGTCGACATGACCAAGCATAGTACAACCATATACATGCTTACAGATGGTATAGATGATTTCAATGAGAATACAGACAAGTCATTCATCAAGGAAATAAATGAAAAATGGAGTAAAAGAGACCCGTTGCTTATCTATATCCGTTTAACAGATGCTGCATGCGCCGACATAAAACCTAGTGACAATGTTGAGATAATCAATCCCAAAGAAAGGCTAATTGAAATTTCGGCAACAGTAGCCGGTAAATATAATTTTATTGACGCTGTAAAAGAAAACAGAAAGACACAAACAATCAACATCAATCAGGTACAAAAAAACTATGAGCTACCTGAAGGCATAAAAATAAAAGTGACATCAGACAATAATCCTTATGTCAAGATTGACGATGTATGCGAAGTCGTTGACGGAAAAATCGACGTCAAACTCAAATACAACCAACAGACTGTTGACGAAAACATATACAGCAACAGCACCATTGACCTGAACTTCAATGTTGTCAACGACAAGTTGATTAGCGATGATGGATATGTTTATATCATCTCTCTCTCAAATACAAGTTCAAAGACACTTGAGTTGGTAAACAAAGTTCAAAAGACTTTGAAAATCAAGCTTAGAAAAGCTGAACCCATTGAAGAATAAATAAAAAAGATAAAAATGAAAGCATTACTTCGTATTATACCACTTTTAGTGATAGCAATACTCGTTTCTTGTGGTCAGGACAAAGACAGGTATGCATTGTTCGGTGAGACCAAAGCCTATGAGTCATGGGGATGGCACGAATACACTCCCCAGAAAATGGAGCGTTATCTGGATCTTGAATGGAACGATGCCTGCAAGAATTGGCTCAAGGACAAGCCAATTACAATAGCAGTGTATACCACTGATGATTATGGTGACGAGATTCCCGCAGAAGACGTAAAGATTTACAAGAACGATGTACTTTGTGAAGGAAATAGTTTCACTGTCACCACAGATGAGACCGAAGTAAAATTCGCACTTGAGTTCAAGAAAAGTGCAAAGGACGGTGAACACATTTACTCTTTGAAATACATACCCGAAGGGGGAGAAACAGAGATTCTTGACGAGATTTCTTTCGAAAGTTTCGGTGATGACAACAAGATGATGGCCGACAAAGAGACCATTATGAACCCATTGAAAGAAAAAGTCATATGGGCAACATGTATTTTCTTGACTGTTAGTATATTATGGTATATTCTGTCACGTTTTGTATTTTGGCGTAAAACACCATTCTCAAAGGTTACAATCACATACGAGAACGGTTCAGAAAGAACTATCAGAATGAAGGGTGGCAACAGCCTTGTATGTACAGCAAACACAAAGACCAAGGATTCTTTCTTTGCAAAGCTTTTCAAAGGAAGCAGACCATACGAATATCACGATTTCTGGACGTCACCGGTTACTATCGGCCGCGGCACAAGAAGCAACAGCATATCGTTCACCGGAACAAGACGATATTCAATAAATGGTGAAAGGATACGACGTAGTCCAATTGAAATAATAAACGAGAACGGCGAAAAAGCTACAATACAAACAACGTAATCAACAAAAAAATAATAACAACTTAATTCATTTAACTATGGCAAGATTAGTTATAAGACCATCAATTTATATCGGCCTTGGCGGCACCGGTATATTGGCGATTTCGCAGACAAAGAAAATGTACGAACAGGAGTTTGGTGAGGGCAATATCCCCAGACAGATTGCTTTCATTGCAATTGACTTTGACACAACCGCTCCCAAAAATTCAAATCTGGCAACAGATATAAGCACAGATTTCATGCAAATACCTGATGGTATTGATCCATTGGGTTTCTATCAGGAAGGGCTGGAACAGGGCGAGTACAAATGGATGTTCCCCTGCAACGCAGGCTACATCGCACGTAAGATTGTTGATGGTGCAAGCCAGGTAAGAACAACCGGCCGTTTGTATACAGAGCTAATCTATTCACACATTGAAGCAAGAATCAGAAACAGCTTTAACAGAGTACAGAACATTGCAAACGAGACAACTGGTGGTGTCGTAGATGTACACATGGCAATGTCTATTGCCGGTGGTACAGGTGCCGGTTCATTCATGACAGTTGCGCACATCATCAAGGAGGCATATCCAACGAATGTGAACCTTTATGGCTATGGTGTAAATTGGGGGGTATTCAGAGCGATGGACCCAAGCGGAAACAAGACACCACGTGTAATTTCAAATTCCTATGCCGCAATTATGGATATTGATTACACAATGCATGCTACACCAGCAGAGCCCAAGAAATTGTCTCTCAATAATGAAGAGAAAACAATCAAGAGACCTATTTTTGACACATTCTATGTTATTGACAACAAGACAAACCAGGGCGGTGTTGTAAACAGCGTGACAGAGTTGTGCGAAGTTGTTGGTACAAGCATGTATCTATCCGGAAATAAATTGGGTAACAACATTGCATCAATTGCAAGCAACGTTGGTTGGTCAAATGGCTCATATAATATAAAGAACAAGAAAGGTTGGGTACACGGTTTAGGTGCTTGTCAGGTAGTATATAAAGGCGATGAACTTGCAAAAGTATACAAATACAAAGTAGCAAAAGTTCTTATCCAGAAGTTGATTTCACAGGGATTTGAAATTGAGCAGGCTGCTATCAACTGGACCATGCTGAGCGATGTAATGATTCGAGAGGATGGCGACCAGTTCAACTACCTCATTGATTCTATTTACCTTGGATCTGAAATCAATAGGCTGAAAGCTCCTCAGCTCGACATTAATGACACTGACGCCAAGACAAAGGACAATGCTGAAAAATACATCAATGACATGAGCGGCTTCACAAGCGAAGAGAAAATCAAGGCTCGCAAAGTCGCTATTGAAGAAGCATTGAAAAAGGAAGTAGAGAAGTATCTTAAAGAAGAGAACGGAATTGGCAATGCAATCACATTCCTTACCAAACTTACTTCACTTTGCGCACAATACAAGAATGAAATGCAGGATGAGTACCTTACCATTGACAAGAAAATAACCGATCTTCATAAAAAGCTCGAAGAGGGATACAAAGAGTATGAGGATAAGAGAAATGGATTTAAATGGAAATTCAGAAGTCTCGAGACAAAAGAAGCCATTCTTGAGGAGTGCATTACTGTAACAGCAAATACAATCCTTAAACAGAAATTCGAGGCACAGCGCCGCAGAGTAGCCGAGAGTATCTTCAATGAACTTATTGAGTTGATTAAGACATTGAAGACAGGTGTTGAAAACACAATGACAACACTTAACAACATTGCATTATCATACAGCAATGAATTGGAAAAACTTCAGAAGGACACAACATCTGCACGTCAGTTTGAGTACGACCTATCTCAAATAGAGCGCGTAAACATGACACTTACTGCTGAGGATGCGGCAAGTTTGCTCGTCAGCGACTTCGTTAGTACACTCAACAAATCCGTTTCTGAGTACTCACAACATGATTTGTCAGAAGCAATCCTTACATACACTGATACTCTTGAAAGAACAAAGAGATATCGCGAGACACTTGTACTTGATGTAATCGACAAGTTGAGTGAAGTGGAATGGGAGAATTTGATAGAGACAATCACATGCAAATCAGGTCTATTGCTTGACATTAACAACAAGGGTCAGAAGATTGCCGGTTCACCAGCAAACCAGAAGATGGTATCCAACTTCATGGTTGCATACTATGGCAAGGACAACGCAACCCTTACGCGTTTCCAGAAAGACCCGGCATTCATGCACAATATATTGAACAAACATTGGGTTTCAATGGATACCGACATCATGAGACAGAGGGTAATCTTCTACCGAGTTGATGGTGCTATTATCCCTTACTGTCTGAATGAGTTCCCTGATCATGTAATCGAATCCGGCTACAACAAGGATGTACGCAACAAGCATACATTCAACCCACACTACGATAGCACCATCTTTGATTGGATGCAAGCCAATGACTTCAAGTTGAAACCAGAAATGTCTAACGAGGCTATGTTCTATTGGGTATGCGGTCACATCTTCGGTTGGGACGATATCACAGAAACAGAGAGAATCATGGAAAAGGATGAACGCGGTGTTGTTGTCAAAGAGATAGACAAAGAGAACAAGCCTCATAGAAAGTTTATCAGTTGCCAGAAGGGAAGCTACTTCTATTGGGATGAAGAGACAATGTCACGTCCAGGCACAAAGAAGTGGGTTCCACTTGAAGAAGCTGGAACAAAACGTCGTGATACAGCGTTCAACTACTTCAAGACACGAGTTCTCCCCGAGAAGAAGGACCTATTCTATTCACTTATCAAGAGTGAAGTCAGCAGTAAGGGTATCAGCTACTATCAGGGTATTATTGATGGCATCGTAAGTCGCGGCATTGATGACTATATCAACCAGCTCGTATGTTCAGACAAGAGCAGCATCACATACTCTCAAAAGGGCAACGGTGGTGAGTTGCAAGCTATCATGGCTGAATTTGAATATTTGAGCAGAGATTTGAAGAACACATTGAGCAATCTTAATTAATTGACAAAATGAACTATTGCGTACATTTCTTCGTTGGTAAGGAATTTGAGACATTATTGGAAGGCATTGCATACGACCTTCTCAAAAACGACCTTTCGGCACTTAAATTCAACAAGTATTACTTAATTGAATCAGGAGTAGATGGTCATTTGAATTATCGCGAACTAAAAGTTTGTGTTAAAGACAGTAAAGAAGAAGGAAACGTTGAATTCACAACAATAGATTGTCTTAACAACAATATTGCCTTATCCTGGGCTAACGTTGAACAGGGCAATAGTAATGATAAAGAGAATTTGTTTACTGGTATTTTCGACAGTGTACTTACTGTCGAAAATGCCAGAAAACAAAGCTTGCTCAACACTTTTATATACTTCCCATTATACAAGGAAGAAAGCATCGGCCTAGTAGGCAACCTGTGCAAAAATATCACGACTTCCTCAAAAAGTAATCTGACAGAAGTTACATTCATTACATTTGGTGATGACATGTGCAAGGTTATTGAAGAGGATTACAAGACAAAGCCTACAACAACCAAAAACCTTGACAAATTTGACAAGATTCGCAATGAATTGGGTCTCGTTGAACAGAAAAGCCACCTTGTATTCATGCACGACAGTACCACTAGCGGTTTGGCGCTTGGTATGGACAAGGCCAAGTTTACAGACATGTTGGCACAGCTTGCAATTCTGATGTCAACATCGTACAAGGAGATTTTCCCAATGATAAACAGCGAGGCAGAGGCTACATGTATCGGTTTCTCTTCGCTTTACTTCAGTGAATATCTATTCATCAATTACCTTGTCAATAAGGCAACACTCGCTGCAATAGACAGTGCATCGGTAAATGACGAAAAGATAGATATAAACAAGACATTCCAGACAACTAATGAAATGTTGAGAAGACGAGACAACATTCTCTCAACATTCCTCAACAAGCACAAGACCGATTGTGCAGAAGGTAGCCACAAGGAAATAGCAGAGGAGATAGAAGACATCCTGAAATCAGTTTCTGCCAAATTCCAGGAGACAAAGAATATGACAGAAAAAGCAGCTATACTTGCAGCACTGCTTTCAAAAACCGATTATGAATTGTTTGCAAACGCTGTATACAATTCAGAAAACATCAACCTCAGTGACTTGTACAACGAGGCTATCGAATTCTTCATCACAGAGGACGTTGCAAAATTCTATAAGGAGGGGGAAGATGAACTTATCAACCCATTAAAGGAGTTGAAAATCATTAATCAGAAAATTCTTAACTCATCGAGCCAGATACGCGAACTTGAAAAGAGTTCTTCAGAACTTGAAAAACTCATCGACGAGAGTGGCAAAGCACAGGAGTGTTTTGTAAGCAATGAGATTACCATTGACGACAAAAAATTCCGTTTGCTTCCATCTGTTGAAGAAGAACCCCTACAGGAATGCTACGAAGAACATGAAGTAAGCATTGAGAGTATCGACTTGAGAGGAAACTTCAGCCCAATAAAGAGCCAGGGACAGCAGGGCTCATGCGTTGCGTTCACATTGACATCTATTTTTGAATATATGATGAAAGTGAGCAAGCAGGAAGATTGCGACCTCAGCGAAGCCTTCCTGTATTACAACGCCAGACATCTTGACCAGGCAGATGACGTGAGCACACAAGAGGATAGCGGTTCACGCTACAAACCATCGATGGATTCTCTTGTCAAATATGGTATCGCCCTGGAAAAAGTGTGGCCATACCATGAGGAGATATATACACAAAAGCCATCGAACGAAGCATACGAAGATGCAGGCAAGAGAAAACTCAGAAAAGCATTGAGCGTAAAGCTTAATTCAGACGCAATAAAATCGGCATTGTCAGACGGCTACCCTGTTGCAGGTAGTTTTGCATTGTTCCCCAGCTTTTTTGAAGCCGGAGCATATATCCCCATACCTTCACAGGAGGAGATTGAGCAAACAAAGGCAAATGCCAACAACCCCGAGAAGCAACTAAAGCATGGACATCACGCCATGGCCATTGTAGGTTTCAGCGACCAGTTGAACATGTTCCTTGTCCGTAACTCATGGGGCGAGGATTGGGGTGATAAAGGATATTGCTACATACCATATGCTTATATCAACAATCCCGAGCTATTCACTTTTGCTGCTATTATTACAGAAGTGGATTCCCTTGAGACAAAGATGCCCGAGCTGCGTGAAATTCCCGCACTCAAGATTGACAGTGACGATATTCTTATCCGTTTCTATATTACAAAGGCTGCGCTTGACAACGAAAGACGTGCACTATGCTTGTACAAGAAACAGAGGGATGAATGGCAGGCATATTTCGAGGCTTTGAAAATAAAATATGCAAATTCCAATGACAATAGAAGATTCGTCAATGCTAACACTGAATTCCACAACAATGAAATTGTTAGGTTGGAGAATGAAAACAAAGAGGCAGAAACCAGACTCGAAGGTATAAAGAAAGAGCTTAACAAATCTAATTTGATAGCCATCATCAAAATGATAGCTTTTGTTGTTCTGACATTCGTTGGCGGAATAGCTATTAACAAATGGCTGGTTAGTATACATAACAATGCAAAGGACAAACTGCTCAGCGCAATCAGTAATGACAATTATGGTGGTTTCGCAGAAAAGGTTGTAAAATTCCTTGACGCTGAAAACGGTGGTACAATCCAATTGAGCTGGTGGGTAATGATACTCATTTCTGCTGTTATAATCGGATTTATCATCTATAGGCAAAGTTCAAAATGGAAGGTCTGGAGAGAAGAACGCGATACATTGTATGTAAAGATTGAGAGAAACGAAAAAGAGATTGCCACAAGAAAGAGCACAATAAAGACACTGAAATTCTCGGCATTCGCAGCATGGACAGTAATAACAAACCTTACAACCATGCAAGAGAAATTGCTGAAGATGTACAACAGTATCATATCACTGATAAACAATTTGAGAGTTTGGTACAAGGAAGTTGAACAGAACAACAATAAGATTAGCCTTGCTTCAACATTCTCTAACATATCACTCTTATCAGAGGATATTCTTGACAACTATTTCAACAACACTTTAAAGAATACTGGTGAATGCGATGTTGACCTATGTGAAGAGATTGACAAGTTTGCAATTGACGCAGAATTCCTTGCAAACTTTAAGCAACAGCTACGCAATAAGATCATCACTAAGTTACAGGAACATCTGGAACGTAAGGAGTTCTCTGTAACAGAGCATATGGTCAAGAATACATATAGCGACATCGCCATAAAGGTCGACTATGATATAATAAGCGATTTACAAAGGAACTCGAACCTATTTGCATACGTTGAAACTTTGAAACAAGATGCAAAGGCAGCCATTGCACCAGACTTAGAGAACTACAGACACGATGTGTTGGACAAATTAGCACCAGGCACCACATTGTTAGAGTCAACAAACAAATACCGAATGCAAGTCGTAAATGTACGCCTTCTCAAGTACAGCGAGATTGTTGCCTTCAGAGGAGCTACTGTAAGCGGCAAAAAGAAATGAGAAAGTATAAATAAATGCGCAATGTTTGCAAACTGATAGGCGCAACAACATCACGGGACCGGCTTTATAAAGCCGGTCCCCTTTTGTTATAGGCAAAAAACCGTAAACGAGTCACATATTCAATAAAATAATAATATATTTGCGCAAGGATAGAAATTTTAGACTGAACGCATAAACACAAGCACATATGTCACTATTCAATTGGTTAAAAGGACTTTTTAGTGGAAAGTCGATAAAAGGGAGCAACTCTACGAGCACAAAGACTATAACTCCGCAGCCAAAGGAGCGCAATATTACGCCATCACACCATGCAAGGCACAAGGAGTACAACGCCGGTTCGGCAAAACGTCTGTCGGGGAGCATATATGTGCTTGCGGTATTTGCCGGTGACGGGCATTGGAGCAGAGCCGGGAAGGAGAAGTTGCTTAACGAGCTGTACAAGGCCGAAAAATGGATAAGGAAAGAGGCTGCACGCTATGGCAAGAGCGTGAGTTTCAAACATGGGACATACGGTCTCGACAAGACCATCAACGTGCATGTTGCTCCGGGACATGGTACCGGCAACGAGGATTGCCGTGTCGCGCACAAGGTTCTCGGTGCTGCAGGATACAAGAGCATTGGGCAGTTCTATGAGTGGTTCAGGAAGAACGAGCAGTGCGACAATTGCCTGGTCATAGTCTTTGCACAGGGACGGGGACGTTCATATGCCGTACCCTACACTCCTGAATATAACGCGGACTATTTTACCGAGAGTTGTATAATCTACGAGGCTTACGAGGATGGCACGCCGCAAATTGCCTTTGGCATGGCACACGAGATGCTCCACTGCTTTGGTGCCGAAGACTTGTACGAAACGTTCGAAAAGCCACAGATTGTTGAGCAGGAGGCAAAGAAACGTTATGGCAACGACGTGATGCACAGGTTCGACTATGAACTCGACAACCTTAAGATTGACGAGTTCACAGCATGGTGTGTGGGACTTACCGATACATGGAAGGATGAGTTCAACATTTTCCTGAAGAAGAAATGAGCTACCGGGAGAATAAAAAAACATATTCACCGACAAAAAAAGCATTAAATCTTTTACATTTCGCAAAAATCTTCTAAATTTGCGGGAAATCACAAAACAGAACACTTTTGTTTGTGAAAAGTGTGTTGTACTATGACCGAGCAAGACAGAAATGCAATGACAACTTTTGAGGAGAAGCTCCACCGCCTTGTGTATGAGCACAAGCAGCTGAAGGAGCAGAACCGTGAGTTGTTGCGCACAATTGAGGAGAAGGACAATTCCCTCATTGAACTGCAAAAGCACTGTGACGCACTCGAGAGCAATTACAACAACCTTAAGCAAGCCAAGATAATAAGCCTTAGCGATAACGGAATAGAGAACGCAAAGGAGAGAATATCGAGGCTGGTGCGTGAAATCGACCGATGCATTGAGTCGCTAAAGAAACAGCCGGAATAAACTGCATATGGAAGATAGAGAACTGGGAATAAACCTTATAATAGATGGTACATCGTACCCGCTGACAATAAAGGCTAGCGATGAGCCTTCGTACAGGCAAGCCGCAAGAATTGTCAACGATACGCTGTCAAGATATAAAGACCTCTTTTCGGGCGAAGGTGGCGTGAGAGTGATGACAATGGTCGCACTCGACATTGCCTATCACGCCGTGAGCGGTTCAAATGGGGTTACATCGGACGAGGTGAGACGTAAGATTGCCGAGCTCACACGTCTGGTAGATGACTCCCTGAAGGCATAAGACTGACTCAACAGTTTTTTACAGAAGTTTCACGCATTGCAATATTCACCTGCACCGGCACACACCGGTAAAGGGATATGGCGGTGCGTTTTATTATATATTAAAAATTTATAACTATTATGAATGTTACAACATTAATCATCGGACTGGCAGTCGGATTGGCAATAGGCTTCCTGGTCCAACTTTTGATAAACAAGACCGCCTTGAAGGCTAAACACCAGCGCATCATTGACGACGCACACAAAGAGGCCGAGGTAATCAAAAAGAACAAATTGCTTGAGGTCAAGGAGAAGTTCCTCAACAAGAAGGCAGAACTTGAGAAGGAGATTTCGCAGCGCAACAACAAGATACAGCAAGCCGAGCACCAGCTCAAGCAGCGCGAGATACAATACAATCAGCGCAACGAGGACCTGCAGCGCCGCAAGAACGAGCTCGACACAGTAAAGGAGAACCTTGAGGCACAGCGTGCCGTACTTGAGCGCCGCCAGGAGGAACTTGACAAGATGCACGCACAGGAGCGCGAGAAGCTTGAGGCTATCAGCGGTCTGTCGGCCGACGAGGCAAAGGAGCGCCTCATCGAGTCACTAAAGGAGGAGGCAAAGAGCGAAGCTGCATCATACATCAACGACATCATTGACGATGCGAAGATGACCGCCAACAAGGAGGCAAAGAAGATTGTGATACAGACCATCCAGCGCGTGGCAACAGAAACAGCAATAGAGAACTCGGTGACCGTGTTCCACATTGACAGCGATGAGATGAAGGGCCGCATCATTGGCCGCGAGGGACGCAACATCCGCGCATTGGAGGCTGCTACCGGTGTTGAGATTGTTGTCGACGACACCCCCGAGGCTATCGTGCTGAGCGCATTCGACCCTGTTCGCCGCGAGATTGCACGCCTTGCTTTACACCAACTTGTTGCCGACGGCCGCATACACCCTGCACGCATTGAGGAGGTTGTTGCCAAGGTGAAGAAACAGATCGAGGAGGAAATTATCGAAACAGGTAAGCGAACCACCATAGACCTGGGTATTCACGGCATGCATCCCGAGCTCATCCGCATCATAGGTAAGATGAAGTACCGTTCATCATATGGCCAGAACCTGTTGCAGCACGCACGTGAGACAGCAAACCTCTGTGCCGTTATGGCTGCCGAGCTTGGCCTCAACCCCAAGAAGGCTAAACGCGCCGGCTTGCTGCACGATATCGGTAAGGTACCCGATGAAGAGACCGAATTGCCACATGCAGAGTATGGTATGAAGATTGCCGAGAAGTACAAGGAGAAACCCGATATCTGCAATGCCATCGGTGCTCACCACGACGAGGTAGAGATGACAAGCCTCATCGCCCCAATCGTACAGGTATGCGACGCCATCTCGGGCGCACGTCCCGGCGCTCGCCGCGAGATTGTAGAGGCATACATAAAGCGTCTGCACGACCTTGAGCAGCTTGCAATGTCATACCCGGGCGTAACAAAGACATATGCCATCCAGGCCGGTCGCGAGCTGCGTGTGATTGTCGGTGCCGACAAGATCGACGACAAGCAGACCGAGCTTCTCTCTGGCGAGATTGCAAAGAAGATTCAGGACGAGATGACATATCCCGGCCAGGTGAAGATTACCGTCATCCGCGAGACACGTGCAGTGAACTACGCACGATAATCCAAGACATAACAACAAGTGCGGTATATGAAAATATATCGCACTTTTTTATTGCCACAAAATGGACAAGCCACATCTTTCAGCAGAACTCATAAATCATATAGAAGGCGAAATATTGCCACGATATGAAGCCTTTGACAAGGCACATGACCGCAGGCATGCCTTTATGGTAATGTCGAACAGTCTAAGGCTGGCACAGCACTACGATGTTGATATGCAGATGGTATATACAATTGCCGCATATCACGACCTGGGACTGGAAGCAGGCCGGGAACAACATCACACTGTATCGGCACGCATAGTACGCGGAGATAAGAGGCTTAAAAAGTTTTTCACAAGCGAACAGATAGAGATTATGGCCGACGCGGTTGAAGACCACCGTGCATCCTGCAGCAATCCGCCACGCACCATATATGGCAAGATAGTTGCCGAGGCCGACCGCATTATCGACTCAGAAACAATAATGAGGCGCACAATACAATACGGTTTGTCGCACTACCCTACGCTTACAGCATCAGAACATATTGAACGTGCTGTGGCGCACATCAGAGAAAAATATGGCGAAAGCGGATACCTGAAACTATGGATACCGGAGTCGGACAACGCTGCAAAACTGCATGAGTTCCGCGCCCTCATAAGCAATGAGGCACAGTTAACCGAAAGCCTGAAAAGGATATACGACGAAGAAAGCTGCACCAATCACACATAGCTGTGCAGTCCGCCAAGCAGCAAGTTCACGCCGAAGAAGGTGAACAACACCGCCAGGAAGGCCACAATACAGAATATGTGGAATGCAATAGGCTTTGAGATGAAGCGCAGCGAGCGCGAGTGGAAGCCCATGGAACATACAAGCAGTGTCACCAACGCCCACACCTCTTTGGGGTCCCATCCCCAATAGCGTCCCCACGAGAGATTTGCCCACACGGCACCAATAAAAATTCCACACGCAAGCAGCATTGTGGCCGGATAGAGCAACAAGCGCCCGAGCTGTGCCTGTTGCGCTTTTCTTTTTTCATCCTTTGTACACAGTGCAATGATAGCATTCACGGCCGTGCAGGCAAGCAGTGCATAGGCTATTATTATTGTTGTTACATGAATGCCCAATAGAGGTGTGCGCAGTATTGGCTGCACATCACTGTCGCCGTCAAGGCCGATCGCGGCAACAACAAAAAACATAGCGGCAACAAGAACGAGCAATCGACTCAATAGCACGAAACGTTTCTTGCGTCCCAAAGCAACAGCAAGCAACATAACAAAAAGAACAAGCAACATAAGAGCCTCGGCACCATTGGTCGCCGGGAAAACGCCACGCCCGCACCATAGTACGCACAAAAACAAAAAAGACACCGGCAGTGCTACCCACATTCTCCGGGCAAGAATACTTAGAGACATGACATCACTCTCTTTTTTTACAGAAGCCTTTATACTCTTCCCGTTTTTCCCTCTCATCTGTTGCAGCAAGGCTTTGAAACCGCTCTGTCTGTCAAAGAACAGTAGCAGGAACGAGATTAACACCATCGCATATCCGGCGTAACTTATCGGGCGCCCATATGGGTCATATGAGACAAGCAACGATACACCTGCCTCATCCACTCCTTTTATGCAGAATTGGTAACCGTTGATTTTGGCCGGGGCATTCAACGAGATAAGGAACTCTGCCTGCACGGCTTTGTCATCGGCAACAACACGTACAACGTAATCGTTTGGTGCTTCGCCATCGCCATTGAGAGTGTCGATATCCACCAATTGCAGGCGAAAAGGCAGTTTCTGCAACGTGCCGTCACTCATTTCAAACATCGAAGCAGGTGCACCACCCTGTGAAATTGCCATATCCCCACGCTTTGAGGTGAGGAACGACACAAATGCGCCAAGCAGCACCACCACAAAAGATGCATGCAACAGAATTAGTGAGCCGCGCCTTTGGGTGCGCAGTATATATGCAGTGGCTGCCACAGCAAGCAGTGCCCACATGGCAATGAACCACCACGAATGGTAGATGTTTTCAATGGCAAATGCCGAGCCGAAAAGTTTCTCGAGAATGGTGGCGACAACAAGCACCGGAACAATTACACCGGCGGCACCAAAAGAGATTGTTTTCAGCAGCCTTTTCATCCGTCATGCAGTGAGATGTTCAAACAGCACTCTGCAACCTATGAGCACAAGGATAATACCACCACACATTTCTGCACGCAGTTTCTTTGCGAATCCGTTACCGCATTTAAGGCCAAGCGCAAGGCCAAGAATAGTCATCGCAAACGACACAAGGAAAATCACTGCCAGAGGATAGCACAACGATGCTGCACTCACATAGCCCATGCACGAGAACGAGATACCCACCGCCAGTGCATCAATGCTTGTGGCTATGGCAAGCGTGAATATTACCTTGTAACGGCGTGGGTTGAAACGCTTCTTCTCCTCTTCCTTGAACGACTCTGCAATCATCCTCGCACCCATGAATCCCAGAATGCCGAACGCCAGCCAATGGTCTACACTCTCAATGAGTGTACGGCATTGGTCTGTGCCCCACCAACCAAGGAAAGGATTCAGCGCCTGAAAGAAACCAAAGAGGAATGCCATTGTCAACATTGGCTTCCAGTAAACTTTTTTAAAGAATATTCCGCTTGCTATGGCAACCGCAAAGCAATCCATGGCAAGAGCCAATGCCATCAGCCAAACTTCTATGTGTGTCATGCTGTGTGAGATATTTTATGCAAAAATACATTATTTATTATATATCGGCCGTAAAAAACATAAAAAGAATTAAAGCTGTTGCAAAAACAAAAAAAAGCCTATACCTTTGTGCACTCTTACAATCGGGGCTATCTGGATTTGACAGCGGGTAGAAAAGGTATGTAAGCACGCAGTGCATTGCCGGTTCGCACTATAATATGAGCAGGCAAAAATTTATCTGGCAACAATAACTACGCTCTTGCTGCTTAATCGAAGTATAGTAGATTAGCTTAATCCCTGCACCAGGTGCGGGGACGAGACATCACCCGGACGCTGTTGTTCCGAAGCAATCCGATATGGTGGTGCAGGCAAATCGGAACTAACCATTGCAGGCCTCGATGCAATGGCGACATTTTAGAGGATAAGGCGCAGGTTGGCGGTCGCGGTCTTGCCTGTGCTCGAAAAACCCACCGATGACTAAGCGTGTAGAAAGCATATTGTTTCCCTGTTTGGACGAGGGTTCGACTCCCTCTAGCTCCACAAAGAAAACTACATTTCAAAACAGAACTGCAAATTTCACCGATTGGCAGTTCTGTTTTTTTATTCTCAATGCTACTGGCGACCGATTATCGCTAATATTAATTACAAAAACTGTACTTTTTGTACACATTTGTACCTTTATGTTTTGTATTATTGCTTATTTTGACTACTTTTGCACATATTTTCAAAATAGACACAAACAATAGAACATAATGAACAACGTATATTTGAAAAAACTACCGTTGCAAGGATTTGCCACTACACAATCGTCATTGCAACAATTTGTGCAGCACGTTTACCAAATGCAGCACACATCAATATTCTTCTGTGTCAGCGGCGAAGCGCTATTCACCATAGACGGACAGAAATACCGCTTCACCCCCGGACAGATAATCATTTGCCCCACAGGTTCAAACATTCTGTTGCTCGACATTACAAGCGACTTCTCATCGCGTCTGCTCGGTCTCTCAAAACACATATGGCTTGCAGCACGCAGCTCCATGAGCCCAGAGACCATACAGGCCATAGAGTGCCGCACACATCAGGGTGGGAACAGCAACTTGGAGAAAGAGTTCCTGAACAACATTTTCCGACAAATTGATATCCTTGATATTGAGGCCGGCAGCAACGACGAAAACATGGACTACTGCCGACAGAACATCATACTTGCCGTGAACTCACTGTTGCTCTACATACAGCGCATAAGCAAGACACACAACACATTGACAAAGGAGAATATCAGCGAGAACAAAGACAAACTGTTCCACGAGTTCAGGGTACTGCTCACCAATAATTTCCGCGAAGAGAGATCGGTACAGTTCTATGCAGACAAGATGCGCATCTCCACACGCCACCTGAATTCAATATGCCAACGTGCCAGCGGACAGAATGCAAAGGAGATAATAGACCACTTCACAATCATAGAATTGGAAGTCAGTCTCATATACACGCACAAGAGTTTCCAGGAACTTGTCAATGAATTCCACTTCCCCGACCAGAGCTACCTGAACCGTTACTTCAAGCGCCACACTGGCTTCTCACTGTCGGAGTTCCGCTCAAACGGAGTGATGGTTGATTGAAAACGGAAGGCGAAGTTTCGATAATCCAGAATGTTGATAAACACAAAAAAGTAATGACGGGCATTGCTCGTCATTACTTTTTGTCAATGTAAGGTATTACGTTTGAGTGTGTTATTATCGAAGCCTACGGATTTCAGCTCTGACTTTTCCGATTTCCGTTGTTCTTACGCTTCTACCTTAAAAGGAGCCCCCGGCGCATATCCTCCCCGCTCGGGCAGACGAATCTCGCCGAACTGCGCCTCGTACTTCATGAGGTTATCCTGCAAAGCAAGCGCAAGACGCTTGGCATGCTCGGGAGTCATTACAATACGTGACTTGACTTTTGCCTTGCTCACACCGGGCATCATACGCACAAAATCGAGCACGAATTCCGATGTTGAATGGGCTATGATTGCAAGGTTGGCATATGTACCCTCGGCAATATCCTCCTTGAGTTCTATCTGCAGTTGATTATCCTTTAGTTCCATAACAAGAGTTTAACGATAAAATGAGACAAGATTTATGTCGAATATCAATGTCGAGTAAGCAGGAATGGAAGCCGACATCTTCTCGCCATAACCAAGCTGATAAGGGATATAGACTTTCCAGACATCACCATCGACCATGTGCTGCAACGCAGTACTGAATCCGGGGACGGTACCTGCCAAAGGCATACCTACAGGTACATTGAAAGAGGGGTTGAATTCACCTTTGTAGCTACTGTCGAACTGATATCCGTCGGGATATGTTGCCGATGGCATAAGGCGGCCGCGATAATTCACAAGTACACTGTCAGTGAAGAGCGGGTGCTCTGTTCCAGTACCATTTTCAATTATCCGGCAATATACATAGCACTCGTTACCCCATTGTTTTTGGGGGTCAAGGCCATTTACCAGGAAGACCTTCCAATCATCATAGGTATTAGCGTGCGCAACAGCGGCTATTGAATCAATGAACTGGATATTGCGGTTCTGCCAGTTGTCGAACTCGCCGGCCTCGGTTGTCTCCTCGCACGATGTCAGTCCAAAAAGGACCGACAAAGTGAGAGCAAAGAATATTCTGATATTTTTCATCATCTGTTTTTATGACAATTTCTTCAGAAGTGATGTAATGCTTACATTATCCTGAATGATGTTGCGCAAATCGCTTATAGCTACACGGCGCTGCTCCATTGTGTCGCGCTCACGGAGTGTTACCATGCCGTCCTCCAAAGTCTGGTGGTCAACTGTAACACAGTAAGGAGTACCGATTGCATCCATACGACGGTAACGTTTGCCGATAGAGTCCTTCTCCTCGTAATAACAGTTGAAGTTGAACTTGAGTTCGTTCATGATTTCACGAGCCTTCTCGGGCAGACCATCCTTCTTCACCAAAGGCAACACAGCCAACTTAACCGGTGCAAGGGCTGCAGGCAAACGCAATACAACGCGTGTCTCGCCATTCTCGAGTTTCTCCTCGCAGTACGATGCACACATTACGCTGAGGAACATACGGTCTACACCGATTGATGTCTCAATAACATATGGAGTGTAGCTCTCGTTTGTCTCGGGATCGAAGTACTTGATGTTCTTGCCAGAATATACCTGGTGCTGGCCAAGGTCGAAATCGGTACGTGAGTGGATACCCTCGACCTCCTTGAATCCGAATGGCATACGGAACTCAATGTCGGTAGCGGCGTTTGCATAGTGAGCAAGTTTCTCGTGATCGTGGTAGCGGTAAGCATCGTCGCCGAAGCCAAGAGCCTTGTGCCATGCAAGACGTGTCTCCTTCCACTTGTTGAACCACTCGAGTTCGCTGCCGGGGCGTACGAAGAACTGCATCTCCATCTGCTCGAACTCACGCATACGGAAGATGAACTGACGTGCAACAATCTCGTTACGGAAAGCCTTACCAATCTGTGCAATACCGAAAGGAACACGCATGCGTCCGGTCTTCTGCACGTTGAGGTAGTTCACAAAGATACCCTGTGCAGTCTCGGGACGGAGGTAAACCTTCATCGCACCGTCGGCTGTCGAACCCATCTCGGTTGAGAACATGAGGTTGAACTGGCGAACCTCGGTCCAGTTACGTGTACCGGAGATTGGACATACGATCTCCTCGTCGATGATAATCTGGCGGAGTTCCTCAAGGTTCATATCGTTGAGAGCCTTAGCAAAACGCGCCTGCAATGCATCGCGTTTCTCCTTCTCGGCAAGAACCTTAGGGTTTGTCTCCATGAAGAGTTCACGGTTGAATGAGTCGCCGAAACGCTTTGCAGCCTTTGCAGCCTCCTTCTCCATCTTCTCCTCGTATTTTGCTATCTGCTCCTCGATGAGAACATCGGCACGGTAGCGCTTCTTTGAGTCACGGTTGTCAATGAGGGGGTCATTGAACGCATCGACGTGACCCGAAGCCTTCCAAATTGTAGGATGCATGAAGATAGCCGAGTCGATACCGACGATATTGTCATGGAGCAACACCATGCTCTGCCACCAATAGGTCTTTATATTATTCTTGAGCTCAACACCCATCTGTCCGTAATCGTACACTGCACCCAAGCCATCATAAATATCGCTTGAAGGGAACACGAAACCATACTCTTTGCAATGCGCAACTACTTTCTTAAAAACATCTTCTTGTGCCATAGTTTTATTTAAGTTTATATTATATTCTGCAATTATCTCGCGAAGATAGCAATTTTCAGGGAAAAAGTTTGACTAATTCGGCTGTTTATTGCAAAAACATTAAAATATAATGACAAATAAACGAGAATAATGGGTGTACTCAGCCATTTTTCAAAGCAAGAGCCTTTTTCTGACCGCGCGACGGAAGACCCCGAGAAGCTTGCCTTGCCTGGCGCGAAACGTTATCAATAAGCCCAAAATCAATCAAAATTTCATTATTTCGTTAATTTTGTGTATATTCGCAGATTAATTGATACAACATCCTAAAACCGAACAACAGCAGAGCATACAGCTCATTGCAAGACTATGGATTACAACGACGAATTTGACGAGAATATCAACGACGTGAACGCCGGCGAGAACACCGCTGCAAGCGCAGATGGTGAGACTGCCGAACATAGCCAGTACCACGAGACTGACGGCATTAGGCACAAGTTGACAGGCATGTACCGCAACTGGTTCCTGGACTATGCCTCATACGTTATCCTTGAGCGCGCGGTACCACACCTTTACGACGGTTTGAAGCCTGTGCAGCGACGCATTCTGCACGCAATGCGCGAACTCGACGACGGACGCTACAACAAGGTAGCGAACGTTGTGGGACACACCATGCAGTACCACCCGCACGGCGATGCATCTATTGCCGGTGCATTGGTGCAGATGGGACAGAAGGACTATCTCATTGACTGCCAGGGAAACTGGGGTAACATACTCACCGGTGACTCGGCTGCTGCACCCCGATACATAGAGGCACGCCTGTCGCACTTTGCACACGATGTGGTGTTCAACCCCAAGACTACGGAGTGGAAACTGTCGTACGACGGCCGCAACAAGGAGCCAATCACCCTGCCTGTGAAATTCCCGTTGCTGTTGGTACATGGCGTCGAGGGTATTGCCGTGGGCCTGTCGTCAAAGATTCTGCCGCATAACTTCAACGAAGTGTGCGACGCAGCCATTTCATACCTGAAGAACGAAGAGTTCCAGTTGTACCCCGACTTCCAGACAGGCGGTTGCATTGACGTTTCGCGCTACCACGACGGCGACCGCACCGGCCGCGTACGCATCCGTGCAAAGATAACGAAGTCCGATGACAACAAGACACTGACAATCACTGAAATACCTTTTGGAAAGACGACTCCGTTGGTGATTGAATCCATACTGAAAGCTGTTGACAACGGCAAAATAAAGATTCGCAAGATTGACGACAACACATCGGACAAGGTGGAGATTCTGGTGCAGCTTGCACCGGGAGTGTCGAGCGACAAGACCATCGATGCACTCTATGCCTTCACCGACTGCGAAATTAGTATTACCCCATGTTGTTGCGTAATCGACAACCAGACACCGGTGTTCCTTACCGTGAGCGAGCTGTTGCGCCGCTCGGTCGACAGCACCAAGGAGCTGTTGCGTCTTGAACTTCAAATCAAAAAAGGCGAGTTGCTCGAGCAATTGCACTTTGCATCACTCGAAAGCATCTTCATTGAGGAGCGCATATACAAGGACAAGGAGTTTGAGCAGGCACCCAACATGGACAGTGCACTTGCACACATTGACACCCGCCTTGAACCATACAAGAAGGACTTCATACGCGAGA
Organism: Bacteroidaceae bacterium; assembly: GCA_045634305.1. GTDB lineage: Bacteria > Bacteroidota > Bacteroidia > Bacteroidales > Bacteroidaceae > HGM04593. Next base: position 68,458 of record JAZQZZ010000039.1, read on the forward strand.
TAACCCGCGACGACCTGTTGCGTCTGATGGAAATTAAGATGGCACGCATCCTGCGTTTCAACAAAGAGAAAGCCGAGGAACTGATTGCGCGCCTCAAGAAGGATATTGCCGACATCGACAAGCAGCTTGGACAAATGACCGCCGTGACCATCAAATGGTTCACAATGCTCAAGGAGAAATATGGTGCACGCTACCCGCGCCAGACCGAGATACGCAACTTCGACACCATTGTGGCAGCAAAGGTTGTGGAAGCGAACCAGAAACTATACATAAACCGCGCCGAGGGATTCATCGGTACATCACTGAAGAAGGACGAGTTCGTCACCAACTGCTCGGACATCGACGACATAATCCTCTTTTACAAGGACGGAAAGTACAAGATAGTAAAGGTGAGCGAGAAACTGTTCGTGGGCAAGAATGTCATATATGTCGATGTGTTCAAGAAGAACGACAAGCGTACCATATACAACGTTGTTTACCGCGACGGCAAGAACGGCATACACTACATAAAGCGTTTTGCCGCCACCGGCATGACGCGTGACCGTGAGTACGACCTCACACAAGGTACACCCGGTTCAAAGATTGCATACTTCACAGCCAACCCCAACGGCGAGGCCGAGATAATAAAGGTGATGCTGCGCCCCAACCCAAGACTCAGGAACTCAATCATAGAGAAGGATTTCAGCACCATAGCCATCAAGGGACGCCAGTCAATGGGTAACATACTAACAAAGAACGAGGTTATGCGCATCACGCTCAAGAAGCACGGCAGTTCAACACTTGGCGGGCGCCAGGTGTGGTTCGACCGCGACATCCTGCGTATCAACTTTGACAACCATGGCGAATATCTGGGTGAGTTCCACAACGATGACAAGATACTTGCAATACGCAAGAACGGAGAATTCGACATCATGCCTGTTGACCTGAACAACCACTTCGACGACGATTTGATGGTGATTGAGAAGTTTGATCCCGCAAAGGTTTGGAGTGCTGCACTCTACGATGCATCACAGCAGGGTTATCCTTACATCAAGCGATTCACCCTTGAAGCCGGCGCACGCCGTCAGAACTGCCTTGGCGAGAACAAGGACAACCAACTCATTTGGTTCAGCGAAACACCGTTCCCGCGCATACAGGTAATGTTCGGCGGCAACGACAATTTCCGCGAGCCGTTGGTCATTGAGGTTGACGAGTTTATTGGTGTAAAGAGCTACAAGGCACGCGGCAAGCGACTCACCACCTACGAGATTGACGAGATTATAGAACTTGAACCGACAAAGTTCCCGCCCCCACCGGAGATTCCCGAGGAACCCGAGAGCGAAGAGCCCGCAAACGAGACAGGCGAGCAACTATCACTCTTTGAAAGCGACAACGAATGAGAATTGCGCACATCATAATGACAGCCCTTGCATTGCTGGCACTGCCGGCAATGTCAAGGGCTCAATATGTTGTTACAGACACCATAATACCGGAACGTATTGTGGTAAAAAGTTCACAGTTCGGCATCACATTGCTCAACAACCTCGACACCTACCTAAGCAACTATAATCACAAAGGGCTTGGAGTGAATTACAGCCACGAAGCCTTCCGCGATGCACGTACAGGCAACTACTGTTGGAAATATCAGAAACTGCTCAGCATCACGGCCGGTTATGCCATACAGGGTAGCAACATGCAATACTGCGCCCTCATTGGCTACAATTGGGGCGGCTACCACCCTTTTAAAATTGCCAAAGGATTCACGTTGCTTGCCGGAGCACAGATACAACTTGAAGGCGGAGCGCTCTACAACCCGGCCGGAGGCAATAACCCTGCAGCAGCAAAGCTGCGCACCGCGCTCGCAGCAAGCGGAATGGCAATATACCATTTCCCGGTGCACCGCTGCGAGTGGGTCGCACGTTACCAACTGGACATTCCCCTCGTTGGCGCAATGTTCGCACCCGAGTTCGGGCAAAGTTACTATGAAATTTTCGGGCTTGGACATGCAAAGAACGTAGTAGCATTCACCCACCCCGGCAACAATCCCTCGTGGCGTCACATACTCTCGCTCGACATCCCAATGAGAGCCAAGCACCACAGCGCTACACTACGCATATCATACATTGCCGACCTGTACCAGAGCCGCATAAACGACATAAACTGCCACATATACCGCAACACCTTCTCCATTGGATTCGCAAGGACAATATTCAAAGTCAAGAGCTACAATAAACTGAACGAATACTCGCCATATTAAGAACCATGATAAAAAGATTTCTTACATACCTGATTCTACCCATAGCACTGCTCACAAGCTGCATTGGCGAGGAGGAGTTCGAAGGTTGCGGAAACGAGAACTTCGAAGCGCTGTGGCAACTCATTGACGAACGTTACTGCTTCTTTGCACAGGCCGAAGAGGAGTTCGGGCTCGACTGGAATGACGTCTACGACAAATACAAGCCCATAGCCGACACATGCCGCGACGAGCTGATGCTCTTTGACCTGTTGGGCGATATGCTTAGGGAGTTGCGAGACGGACATGTCAACCTCTCGTCAATGTTCGGCACAAGCTACTATTGGGACTGGCAATTGAAACACCCCATCAACTTCAGCGACTCGATACAGCGAAACTATCTTGGCACAGACTTCAGGATGACAAACGGCATAAAATACAACATCCTCCCCGACAGCATCGGATATGTATATGTAGAGAGTTTCTCGGGCAGTTTCGGCACCAACAACCTTTCACTCATGCTCTACAACCTGAAGGAGTGCAAGGCCATCATCCTGGACATACGTGGCAATGGCGGCGGAATGATTACATCTGCCGAGAAGTTGGCATCGATATTCATAAAAGAGGAACTACACTACGGCTACATGCAGCACAAGACAGGCAAAGGACACAATGACTTCTCCACCCCCGAACCTCTCTACCTTGAGCCGAGTGAAGGCTCGCGCTGGTTGCGCCCCGTGGTGGTACTCACAAACAGAAGCGTCTACAGCGCTGCCAACCATTTCGTTTTGATTATGCGCGAGTTGCCACACGTTGCCATTGTAGGCGATAAAACCGGCGGTGGCAGCGGCATGCCGCTCACCGGCACACTGCCCAACGGATGGAGAGTACGTCTGTCGGCATGCCCTACACTCGATGTAAAATACAGGCACACCGAATTCGGTATTGACCCGGACATTAAAGTAGACATCACAAGCGAAGACTGGCAGAAAGGACGTGATACAATAATTGAAACAGCAAAAGCCCTTATTTTTGAGTACTATAATAAAAAAGAGGAAAAAGAGGGTTGATAATTCAGTTTTTTATACTACCTTCGCAGCCGAAAGATAAAAACAGTCGCGCGTGTGGCGAAATTGGTAGACGCGCCAGACTTAGGATCTGGTGTTTTGCGACGTGTAGGTTCGAGTCCTATCACGCGCACGATTGGACAAAAGAGGATAATTCGAGAGAATTTTCCTCTTTTTTATTTTTGTAATTCACTGATAATCGAGCGATTATCGAGAGGGCTTCATTCTCATCAAAGGTTCGATAATTGTCTTTATCCTTGTCCCACAAAACTCCATTCGGAAAGAGCAGATTTTGCAGTTTTTGGCAAGTTTCAAGCGATGCATCACGCCATAAACTATCTAATTTACAGCACATTGCAAGTATGTCATCGACCTCACTATCAAGGTTCGATAAATTTTTTCTGCACTCTGCTAAACCTCGCTCTATATTATCGATTTTCTCTTGCAAATCCTTATTTGTCATTTCGTAAATCTCCTCATCAATCTCGCCCATTCCAAACCTTACCTTACATTTCTTCAACTTGCCAAGATATTCGCTCTTTTGCTTCTTGAGCAATGTTTCCATATTCCTAGCCTCATCATCATTGGAAATAATCATTTTTGAGATAATATCCCTCAAAAGCGGTTTAAGGTTCTCTGTGACATTAAAAAAACGCAACAGACATTCATACCTTTCGTGCATCTTTTTCGCTGATACATTGGTTTTACAACCGCTCTGATTGCATTTATAATAGTCGATGTTCTTCTTTTTGACTGTATATGCAGTAAACGGTGTTTTGTCTTTAGAACACAATATATGGCGTTTGAGAGGGAAACGAGGCGTTTCCTTTTTGTGTTTGTAAACACCCGTTCTTCCACTCAATATATCTTGCACACGCAAGAAATCCTCATAACTTACCAATTTGGGTTGATTACCATCTACCAACCTACCTTGCAACATCTTATGCTTTATCTTACCTGCATAGAATGGATTGGTAAGGATATGATGTAGTTTCTGTTTTCTCATATTAAGTCCATAAGCAGAGAGTTTCTTCAAAATCTCACAGTTTGCATACCCTTGCAATTTCCATTTGAATGCCTTGCGTATCAAATGCCCTTTGTCATTTACTGTAAAATATGTACCCAACGACTTGCCGTGCTTGTCATACCCCAATGGTTTGGCGGCACCACAATAGACACCACTCTCAAGGCAATGCTTACGGCCAGACACAAATTTGTCGGTACGATTACCATTATCCCACTCCGCAAGTGCCAATTTCATTTTAATCATAAGCATACCCTCACGAGTTGATGTATCAATACCCGTAGATGCCTCTACAATGACTTTGCCACGCTTCAACAGTTCATTTATAATCATTGATGCTTGCGCCTCGTTTCTACTGAAACGGTCGGCAACAGAAACAAGAATATATTTTATACTCTTGTCCTTGTAAACCACATCAAACATCGCTTTAACCAATGCTCCAGGGGTCTTTGCACTCTCGTGAGTGCCACCAAAATACCCCTTTATATCATACCCATTCTGCCTTGCAAACAGTTCACACTTATTCTTTTGGTCACTCAACGAACCACCATTATCCTCTTGGTATTTAGTTGATACCCTTGTCCAAATTACACAATTCTTCATACTATCATCTCTTTTTCTACAAAATTATTTATCCCAATCTCTGCCAATGCTGTCAAATATCCAATCAACACACTAGCCTCATCTGCTGTCACATTCAATTTATTAAAGTATTCTTCATATTCGCTGTATTTAATCATTTATAAAACACGATTTTCCTTGCCACAATGCTCTGTGGCTTATTTTTTGGATTTTACCCATCGAACTGTAATAAAAAATCTTACAACAAGTAAGATTAAAAACCTCATTACAACCTTTCGATTTGCCAATAATCTACTTACCTCTTGCGATGGGTTTGCTCATTCCCTACTGTTTCATACGCTTGCACACTCTTTACACTTTCTTATAGTATTTACACTCACATTCGTAATCTTGCTGATGTTGCGGAGGCTGATACCCTTTTTCAGCAACTTGAACACCTCGCTGTATTCCTCACGCATCGCCTCATCACTCTTGCGATAACCCTCTTTACGACCAACCTTGCCACCATTGGCACGAAAATTGGCGTAACCACTTGCTACACGCTCACGAATAGTCTTGCGCTCCATTCTTGCCACCTCTGCGAGTATGGTAATAAGGAATTGACTCATTGGGTTTACCTTACCCTCATCTGTAAGCGTTTCGATGTTGTAGTTCTGTATATACAACGAAATGCCCTTGCTGTTCAACATTTCTATAACCTCAAGCACTTGGAGAGTATCACGACCCAAGCGAGAGAGTTCTGTTACAAGCACCTTGTCGATGGCATTTGCCTCAACATAAGCAACCATATTCAGCAACTCGGCACGCTCCTTGTTGGCTTTCGCTCCTGAAATCTTTTCAGCAAATACCGCTTCCACGCTCCAACCTTTGCTGTTGGCTAATGCTGTCAATTCGTTTACTTGTCTGTCGTACTCTTGTATGTTGGTGCTAACTCTTGCAAAAATTACTGTTTTCATCGTTTTGCCTCTTTATTTGTTTTATATATCAATTATCACACTGCAAATATACATTTAAGAAAATTAAAAAACAAATTTAAATTAACACAAAATACAATTATTTTAAAATTTTATTGCTTTTTACAACAATTTCGCTATTTTTGCACGCAAAACATATAATATATAATATGGAGAAAATATTAGCAGAAAATGTAAAACGCCTCTGCAAGCAACAAGGCAAACAGTTGAAAGACCTTGCAAGTGATATGAATATAGATGCTTCAAGTCTAACGAGAGCGATGTATGGCAACGCTCGTTTAGATACCATTGAAAAGATGGCTGTTGCTCTTGGAGTCAGCGTAAAATCCCTTTTTGAACCTATGGGCGATGAGGCTGTAGAGGGTTTTATTAAGATAAGAGGAAAGATATATCAATTCAACAGCAGGGTTGAATTGGAAAATCTATTGAAATAAGATATTAGAAATAACAGCTCACAGTTGGACATTTATAAAATGTTTTCTAATTTTGTATCGTTGCAAGTGCAACAGACATAAATAGGAAGCGTTTTAGCTTTATTCCTAAACGGTGAACTTCGACAACTCATTAGTAGATAGGAATAGGTAAAAATGTTCTCCCTTTGGTTTGTTATATGTATTCACAACATATATAGCCAAGGGTGTGAGCTGTTTTTTCTTATCCATCTACAAGGCAGTCGAAGGCCTACCGTTGGGAAAAGTTAAAGTAGGCTCACACTTTCTTTTATGCCTATTCTATTCAAATTTAGATACGCCTTTGAGCTGATGGCGGCTATTTGATTATGAAAAAGGTATTATTTATTGCTTTGTGTTTATTAAGCACCGTGTCGTTTGCACAGTCAAAAGGAGATTCTTACACCTCGTTAAAGTGTGGATTTGAATTTGGTCAACAAAAAACGAAAATAGCTCAAGGTGTATCGGAATCACAACCTACAGCTTCATCATTGTCTGTTGCTGTTGAGTATGGCTATTTTGTTGCTAATAATTTTAGTATTGGTGTAGCATTGATATGTCCATATACATCTACTCCGTCAGCAAAAAACAACAATGATTGGCTGTCAAGTACAACTTTGGGAATAGGCGTTAACCCTAATATTTCATACCATCTTCAAATGAGTGATAATTTCTACTATACACCTGAAATAGGTGGTTATTTCGAATATGGTAAATATGAGGATGAACAACCTAATTCTATTTCTTACGACACTAACTATAAGGGTTGGGGAGCTTACTTGAATTTGTTGTCTTTTGAGTTTAGGGTTTCTAAAGATTTCGCTATGGGTGTTAACGCTGGAGCATTACAGTATGTAACAACCCAAATAGATGATATATCTGTTTCAAGATTTGGATGTGTTTTCAATAGAGGCGAAATTCATTTCCGTGCATATTTTTAATGTTATAAAAATCGACTTATACAATTCATATACAACGATTGCCACCGGCTGCGCCGATGGCAATCATTTTATATAAATATCTATTTTATTTCATTATCAAATAAGAATAGGGGATAATCAAATTTATGGTCAATAGAACCATTATCACGCAGTATTGTGAGTATCTTACCCATTGCATTTTCGCCCACTAAAGTATAATTACATTGAGCAAGTATTGTTTGCTCACATATATCTACGACCTTTTCCATCGATTGTATTTGTACTTTGAGTTTTTCTTCAAAAGATTTCTGTTTAGAGGCACTACGAGGTCTTTTAAGCGAAGCAGTCTTTGCCAAAGCGTCTTTCTCAAATGAACGAATATAACGCCCTGTAGAGGTTCTCACTGCCCTTACAAGGTCTTTTTTCTGCAAGTCTTGACAACCCCAACGCAATACCATATTACTATGGTTCTGCATTGTTGTGTCCTCTACAATGATTTTTCCTTTAGTCTTTGCAAGCAACTTTCGAAAACCCTCATTTTGAGCATACTTCAAGTTTACGATATACTTCATTACCTCAACATCGAAATAATTTTCACGCCAATGGGGAAATAAGAAATCAGTATATCTGTTACTGTTTATAAACACTTTCTTGCAGTACATAGAATTTGGATATTCCATAACTTCACGCTGTAAATCGGGGTAACCCGAAAAGCGTAAAGCAATAAAAAGGTGTTCACTTGTCTTGAATTTATATCCACAACATTCAACTGGATATTCAGTACTCATATTGCTTAAAGCACCATACTTTCCATTCAATTTACCAAAGGTTACAATATCATTGGGTTTGTAGTGTTCTGTTCTACCAAAAACAATTTCATAAGGATTGTATATTGGTTTTACCTCATCGGGTTGTGTATATAAATCCCTAATAGGAAGATTAAGAGCACGCCCCATAGTTTCTACAATCTTTTTACTTGCGTGTTCTCCTTTTAATAACGAATAACAATATTCACGAGTAACACCTATCATTTGAGCAAACTCACGAACAGATATGCCCCTTTGGTTTATTATCTCTTTTACTCTTAATTCTGCCATAGCAAATTGAATTTTGACAAATGTAATATTATTTATTACAACAAATATAATTTGTCGATATGTTTGTATTAAAATAAAAATGCATCAAAGTAATCAATAAATGACACCTTAATACATTCTTATTTTGCGTAATTCTAATCAAAAATATTAAACTGCATTTCATACATAGGTTTGATATAGATTATTCTCTATTATATCAATCAATTAGAGCAAAATACTATGTATTCATAGGGTGGTTTACTAATACCCTACGCTACAATATCAAGGACATCAAGGGTCTGTTTACCCTTGACTGTTTGGAAGCGTAACACTCTGTTTGAAAAGTCAAGGAACAAACGCCAAAGGAAATCTTCGTTGCACAACAGCATTGGATTGTACTCTATACCCAAGTGTTGAAAGTATTCTCGCAAGGTATCGCCATTTACACGAACCTCTAAACGAAAAAGGTAGTTGGGGTTGCCATTGGCTTCTGCGATATACTGTTTGCCACTGTTGCTTTCGATTTCTCTTTTCTTATTGTATGCAGAGAGGCGTAAATCGCCATTCTTCTGCTGAACGATGAGGCTGTACTCCTTAATTCTGCGACAAGACCCAACGCCTATGTAGAGTATATCTTCAAGGAGTTTATCCCTATCTGTTACCTTTGTACCATTGAGAATGGGTATTAGGTTTTCATCACGAATGGCACGAATTAGGCGTTTGGAGAGGTTGCGAGTATCATCGAAAGCGAGGTCAAGGCGTGTAAGGTTGTGGAATTTCAAACCTAACATTCCCTCAATGTAATCGAGGTAAACAAGGCGATTGTGGGTGTTATAGTTGTAGTTGAGGTATAGTTGCTTGTTGTCTATCTCAATCCACACAAACCCACTCATTTCGCCCTCTTTGTCTGCTTTCAATCCCCAACGCAATGTACCAAAGCATTGCATATCGTACTCGCTGTTGGTGTTGTTGCTTGTTCTCTCAAGGTAGATGATTTTGTAGATGTAATCGTAATATTTGCCCTCTGTCCTTTCAAGGCGAAAATCCCAATGTGGGAGTTCATAGATTTCGAGGGGTGTTTCCATTAGTTGATATAATGGAGAGTCTTCATAGAGTGTGTAGCATAGTTTTACTTTGTCAGCACTGATTTTCATTGTTAATACTGTTTTTAATCTCATTAGTTCCATCGTTTGGCTTATTGGGGATTGTTGCCCAATATGCTCTCATACCATCGCTGATGGCTTGCTTGTGGTTGTCTGTCAAACCACGCCCTTTGAGGGCTTGACTGATACGCTGTTTGGTATCATCATTCAATTCTCTAAATTGTCTTTTCATAGATATATTACTTTTATTATAAATATTAGGTTAAGTAGAAAAAGAGTAAATAGTAAGTAACTTTTTTTGAAAAAACTTTTTGTACGAAAAACGGAAATCTGTTTTTACCTATACTACTAAAAATGATATTTGATAAGCGATAGAGGTTACATACATAAAAAGCACCCACAGAGGGGTGCTGATTGTGTTTTGTTATTTGATACCATTACCAACCTTGTAAGGTTAAATTAGCTCACCATTTGCTTTTGTAATTTGAACACCATAAACCAAAGAAAGAGCTTTTGAGAATGCATAAGCAAAGTGCTTGGGACTCTCTTTTTCACCAACTTTATACTCACTAGAATAAATAATATTAAAGACAGTAGAAATAAATTCTTCTGATGGATTATTTGGCAGAGAACACATATAATGTTTTCTAACTTGTTTCCAAAAATTTAAAATCATTTTCTTCTTTTCTTTTATAACAAATGGTTGGCAAATTTTTACGACTCGTTCAGAGACATCTGCAAAAAGATGTGTTTCAACATTTAAGATTTGCTCTTTCATCAAGACTTTATATGTTTTTGCTTGCAAAAAAGCGTCTGCCAAACTATAATGTTTTGCTAACCTAAATCTATTAGTTTTTTCTAAAAAAATATATACTGCCACATCTCCCAATATCAACAATATTGTTTTCTCCTTTTTATCATAATCTGAATATATAACCCCTGCCCCACTCTTGCAATAATCTTTACAATAAACGACACTATAATCAAAAGGCAAATTTTGCATTATATATGATAAATCACCTTTTAACTCTCTCGCTTTTATATATAAATTAAGTCTTTTCCCCATTGCTTTTACAATATGTGTAGGCATTTTAAAAGGTAGCATACCACACATTGCCATTCTCCATATAATAGACAACCAAAAGAAATATGGTATATGAAATTCTATTTTTCTGTTTTCTATTAAATAGTTGCGATATGGCGACTCTAACAAATCTCCTAGTTTTTTTTCACAATATGAGCAGAATATAAAATCCCTAGTAACATCTGTTTGTTTATAGTTCTCAAGTTCCTCATCTGAAAGCTCTCCAAAGTCTTTCTCAACATCATCAGGAGCAACTTCGCAACCTATATATGATTTTGTAATAGGACCACAAATCTCGTACAAAATCTCTTTATACCTTTTATAACTTTTATCAGAGCTTCCAACCATAGTAACTAAGAAGCTTGGAATAATATGAGAATTTGTTTTATTAGCTTCTCTGCTATTACATATTGCGCATAATTTAGATTCCATACACATAATAGATAAAATTTGATGTACAAATCTAACATCTTCTAATCATATACGCAAAACACATAAAACATCATTTTTTACAAAAAGTTACCATATCGTAACCCTCCGCTTTCAAGTAATGAACGAAATCCACCACCTTTAGAAAGTCTTTCATAAAGGTTCGATAATCTGTCACAAATTTGCACGATTGGACAAAAGAGGAATTTTCGAGAGAATTTTCCTCTTTTTTATTTTTGTAATTTACTGATAATCGAGCAATTATTGACAGTGCCTCATTCTCATCAAAGGTTCGATAATTGTCTTTATCCTTGTCCCACAAAACTCCATTCGGAAAGAGCAGATTTTGCAGTTTTTGGCAAGTTTCAAGCGATGCATCACGCCATAAACTATCTAATTTACAGCACATTGCAAGGATGTCATCTACCTCACTATCAAGGTTCGATTTTTACACAAGCCATTTATTTACATAGGGAATCCTATGTAATATAAAAGTAATTGATAAGGAAATAACAAAAACAATTAAAGCATACAATGGAACAAACCAAGTTAAAGAGTAAGTAGATGGAGTAATATCCACTTTATGCAACAAACTCATTACAAGCACATGGACTATATATACTCCAAAAGTGCACTTCGATATTTTAGATAATATATTTCCTGCTCTCGTTATACAAGAACTACAATTGATTACATATACGTATATCGTTGCTGCCAAAAACATTGTACACACAAATGAATTGCTCAAAAATTCCTGATAAGGATTACCCAACAACGAACTCCCATAATAATTCGCTCCAAAGAGCAATATTGGAGAAACGATTCCAATGATATATAAAGCACGTTTTTTAGTAGCAGAAATGGGATATTCGAACAAATAGTGTCCCAATACGAAATAAAAAGAGTAAGTAGAGACAAATGTCATATCAAAACCTTTACAAAAATCCCTCAACGCCACCATCAAACGAGTGTCAAACAATTCAAGTACAGAAAGTACCGAAGGCAATATAATCCCCATCAACATTGCACAAAGCAGGAAGTACTCTTCTGTTTTGCGATTGGATGTTATTGCCCTGAATAAAGGAACCGCGATATACAATCCTATTAAAATTCTCAGAAACCAAAAATGAAATGGACCATTTAAAATTCTAAACAAAATATAACTTGAGCTTAAACTACCGTTCAAGAGCGGCAGAGCATAAATTACTGACCAAAAAATATAAATTAAAAAAATTCTAAAAATATTCTTTTTATACAATCGACCAAGATTCAACTCTTTTCCTTTATTTAAAAAAAGAGCACCTGAAATCATAAAGAAAACGGGGACACTCCAACGTACTAAAGACTCGTACACATTAGCAACATTCCAGTTGGAGGATGGGTACGAATCCAAAAACAATGGCGCAACAGCATGCAAGACTACAACAGCAAAAGCTGCAAGTATTCTAAGTCCGTCAAATGCAATTATCTTATTAACTGACATTTTTATCTTTTCAAATTAACTTTTGCAAAAATAACAAATATTATTTACGTGAAATAATTATATCATAAGATATCACATAAAACTATTTTTAGCCATTACCAACCTTGTCAAAAGTCACCATATCGTAACCCTCTGCTCTCAAATAATGAACAAAATCTACCACCTTTAAAAAATCTCTTTTAAAGTTGGCTGTGCCGACAATTTCTCGCCATGACAAAGTGCAAGCAGGCTCGCCTTTGCTCATTTGGCTTGACGAAATTGTTCGATAATCTGTCACAAATTTGCACGATTGGACAAAAGAGGATAATTCGAAAGAATTTTCCTCTTTTTTACATTCACCCGATAAATAAATTCGGAATTAATGATAGGAAGTTCATCAATCCCCCATCTTAAAATATAAAATAAACAAAGTCATAATGAAACTAAGGAACTTTTATATAAAATTACAGGTATGGAGAGGCAGGGCACTGGACATATGGAGCAAAAGTCCATATCCAGCCAATGTTTTATCTAACCTATGCAGTAATGGATTTCGTTTTGAAGGAGTGCTATGCGGAAGTATGGAGGGTTTCCTACAATCATTGAAATTTCAGAATATAGATAAACAGAGGCAAATATGTTCCATGAAAGGTAAAAATGCCAAGAATATGACATCGGCTCATTGGCAGACAGACCAAACTGTTTGGTGGAAAGGCTCTGCAATCAACCGTCAAAGTACAGACTTTCAGAACTTGATACGCAGAGCATACAAGGCCATGTTTGAACAGAATGAGCGTTTCCGTGTGGCTTTGATGTCAACTCGCGGAATGAAGTTGTATCATAGTCAGGGTGAACAGAATTCATACAAAACCATCTTGACAGAATCGGAATTCTGTTCTGTGCTCACAGATTTACGGGATTCGTACGATATAAACCATAACGGAACCACACAACGCAAGAAACGCCTCTATTTCGACATGGATGGTGTGCTTGTTGATTTCGAGTCGGCATTGGCCAAACAGGATGAAGAGACTCTCAAAGAGTATGAAGGTAGATATGATGAGATTCCCGGATTGTTTGGACAGATGTTGCCAATGAGCGGTGCAATAGATGCAGTACACCGTCTTAAAGAACATTATGACTGCTACATACTCTCAACAGCGCCATGGAAAAATCCATCGGCATGGAGTGACAAAGTGATGTGGATAACCCGATATTTAGACGACGTATTCCACAAGCGGATGGTTATCACACATTGCAAGAATCTATGCATAGGAGATATATTGATAGATGACCGAGGCAAGAACGGAACAAACGAATTTGAGGGAGAATGGATACATTTTGGTTCTGAAAGATTCCCTGATTGGAAGAGTGTCCTTGATTATCTTCTCCCTAATGGCGATTGTCAGGATTTATAGTTCATCAATCATACACATATACATACATTCAGTTGTTGAGATAATTGGAAGGCTAAAGGATGTTTTTGGAAGAATCATACATATTCCAAAAGATACATCCTTTAACTCAATGGCAGAACTGTTACTTCCCAATCCACTCCATCACTTTAAGGAACTCCATCTCAAAATTGGGGGTTAGTACTCCTTGTCCGATTGCTGACTTTATTTCATCAATTTCCCAAAAGCGGCCACCATCGAGTTCGTCGCTTGGAGCGACAGCGCCGTCATACACAGCGCTATATACATATATAAGTTCTCTCTCGCGTTCGCTCTCGAACAGATAACTGCTCAAAAAACACGGTTCACAATCCTCAATACCGAGTTCCTCGCGCACCTCCCTTTTCAACGCAGTGGCTACATCCTCGCCATAGTCGACATGGCCGCCGACGGCGGTGTCCCACTTGCCGGGCTGTATGGTTTTCCACACAGGACGGTGTTGCAGATAGAGTCGCCCTTTGGAATCGAACAGATGCAGATGCACGACGGGATGTAGCAGTTTTGTACCATCATGGCACTCGCCACGTGTTGCACTGCCAATGAGTTCACCCGACTCGTTAACGATGGGCAACAGTTCTGTGTTGTTGTCTTTTTTCATAGCTTCCATTTTTTACAAAATTATGTGATTTCCGTCATTCAATGGCAAATGATGCTATTTTTTAATTTCGGTACAAATATAATGCTAAAATTTTTTTTTGCTTATTGTTGTATTTTTTTTCGATAAATATAAATAATAGTTTCAAAAAAACATTAATTTTACACATCCAATAGTAACTACAACTTATAACGCAATAAAGCTATGAGAGCAAAACCTACGATAATCAGGTTATTATGCCTATTATTGTGCCTTACTGGCAGCATTGGTGCATTTGCACAGGCCGGACGCACAATAACGGGTACCGTTGTGGATGAACTTGAAATGCCGCTGCCGGGCGCCAATGTCGTTGTCATGAAAGACAAAAAGATGGTTAAGGGCGCAAGCACGGGCATAAATGGTGATTTCAAGATAGACTTGGTATTCAACGAAAACGAAAAACTGACTTTGGTATTCAGTTATATGGGCTCAAAGAGCCAGACAATAAAGTTGACTACGCAGAACATTGGCAAGCCTTTCAATATCAAATTGGTACCCGACAACGAAATGCTTGAGGAAGTTACAATCGTCGAGGACGGTTACTCGCGACTGCCACGCAAGGACATGGTGGGTGCGTTCACTACAGTGAAGGCGGACGACATCATGATGCCTGCATACCAGAGCATTGACCAGATGCTGCAGGGTAAGATTGCCGGTATGTCGGTTGTAAACACATCGGCTCGCGTTGGAGCTTCGCCAAAGATTACAATCCGCGGTACATCCACCATACTTGGAAACACCAGCCCGCTGTGGGTTGTGGATGGTGTCATACAGGAAGACCCGCTGTCAATTGACATCAGTGCGGCGCTGACATCGGACATGAAGGAACTTATCGGTAACCAGATTTCATGGCTCAATCCACAGGATATTGACAACATCACCGTATTGAAGGACGCTTCGGCAACAGCCATCTACGGTTCAAAGGCGTCTAACGGTGTTATTGTCATCACTACAAAGAAAGGAACCCCGGGACGAATAAGTGTCAACTACAATACAAACGTATCGGTGAGAGAACGCCCCACATACGAGATGTATGATTTCATGAACTCGTTGGAGCGCATACAGTTCAGCAAGGAAGCATACGAGGCCGGTGTACGCTACCAGAACGAGCCTCTGCCACAGATATATACCTACGAGGGTTTGATGGCAATGTTCAACAGACGAATGATAACCGAGGAGGAGTTCTCATACCATCTGCAGCGCCTTGAGACGGTAAACACCGACTGGTTCGAACTGCTTACACGCAACTCGGTGAGCAACAACCACAACTTGAGCGTTTCGGGCGGTACCGACAAATACACCTACAACGCATCGTTGGGTTACCAGATTAACAACGGTTACGAGGTGGGCAACAGCAACGACCAGGTAACCACACGATTAAGCATAAACAGCAATGTCAATGAGAAGCTAAGCATCAGCGCACAGCTCAACGGTAGCATAAGAAACTCCGACGGTTACGGTGCCGGCGTCAACCCATACAACTATGCGATGAACACAAGCCGTGCCATCCCGGCATATAACGAGGACGGTACCCCTGCCTACTACTCGAAATACTATACCTACCAGTATAACACACAGCTTGGAGGCCATAACCAATACTCGACCAACATCTTCAACGAAATGGAGAACAGTTTCTCGCAGAACACGGGAACTGCATTCAACGCATCGGTGAACATCAACTACAAGATACTCAGCTGGCTCACATACCAGGGAACAGCAAGCATGTCATTGAACAACAATGCAAGCGAGAGCTATGCCGGTGAAAAGACCTCACAGGTCGAGCAGTTGTACCGCGGTTTCCCTTATGGCACAGAGAAAGCCGGTTCGGAGAAGTACAATGCTGCACTGATGCCTTACGGCGGTGTTCTACAGCAGGCAAACTCACAGACTGTTTCATACAGCACATCGCACCGCTTGGCATTCTCGAAGGAGTTCAACGAGAACCATCGCTTGAATGCAATGCTCGGTATGGAAATACGCTCAAGCAAGGGAAGCAGCGAGGGCAACACTGTGTGGGGTTATGTGCCCGAGCGCGGAGAGATTCTTGTATCACCGACACTGCCCGAGAATTTCAAGCCCATAGGCAGTGACGTATCAATTGGTTGGGGTGCACTCTCGCAGCTGTACAACGGCGGATGGAGCAAGACATCGACGCTGACCAACTATTTATCGTTCTATGCAACAGTTGCCTACTCTTTGAAGAACCGCTATGTATTCAACATGAACATACGTTCCGATGCATCGAACCGATTCGGCCAGGACGTGAACAAGCAGTTCGACCCCACATGGTCGTTCGGTGCATCGTGGAAGATGGCACAGGAGCCATTCATGATGGAGAACCTGCCTTGGCTCGACCAGTTCAACATACGTGCCACATACGGTATACAGGGTAATGTGGTCAACTCCTTGAGCCCCGAAATGATTGTACGTTACCAGGGCCTGCACACCAGCTACAACGAATATTACCTCACAATTTCGAGCCTCCCGAACAACCAGCTCAAATGGGAACGCACAAAGTCGGCCAACCTTGGTCTTGACGTAGCGTTGTTTGGCATAACAATGAACTTCGAGTACTACAACCGCCGCTCAAATGCCATCATTCGCCAGGACATTGCACAGGAGTACGGTATGGAGTCAATGCCGCTCAACGGAGGTCTCATAACCAACCAGGGTGTGGAGTTCACATTCAACTATACCCCGATACGCACCAACAACTTTGCATGGACAATAGGTATGAACGCAGGCAAGAACTGGAACCGCTCTGAGACCGATGACCGCACAGCAAAGGCCGATGAGTTGACGCACTACGACTTCCTCAGCGGCAACAGTAGCCGTCCGTTGAAGCAGGGCTATCCGCTGTCGGCTTTCTGGTCCTACCAGTTCACAGGCCTCAACGGCACAAACGGTTACCCCACATTTGCCAACGCCACATATGACGACGTTGACGGAGATGGTAGCGTTGACCCGACTACATTCCTTATATATTCGGGACAGGGCGAGCCCGACTTCTCGGGTGGTTTCAACACCAGAATACGCTGGAGGGACTTCAACTTCGGCATTGACTTTGCCGCGAACCTTGGAGCACAGAAGCGTTTGCCGAACCCCTACTCGACATTCACATACGGCAAGATGCCGGACATATACAGCAACCTGTCGAATGAGCTCAACAACCGTTGGAAACAGCCCGGTGACGAGGCACACACAAACATACCGGCGCTCTATACATCGGTACGTGACCTCTATAACCTGAACCTGCCCAATGGGCTCTATGACAATATCTACTCAATGTGGGCACAGTCGGACGCAAGGGTTGTGGATGCATCGTTCCTGCGCTGTACCCAGATTTCACTCTCATACAACGTGCCACGCAAGGCATGTCAAAAACTGGGTCTCTCGCGCATATCAATAAGCGCCAACGTAAACAACCTGTTTGTGATTGCAAGCAAGGAGTGGAGAGGATATGACCCCGAACTTGGCAACAGCATACAGCCAAGAGTTTACTCAATTGGACTTGGTATCGGACTATAAGAATTTAAGACTATGAAGAAAATATTCAACATATTTGCAACAACTGTTGCACTTCTTTCGGCAACATCGTGTGGAGATTTCCTTGAGCCGAACTCTACAAGCGAGTTTGTTCCCAAAGATGCTGTATCACTCAACGAGCTGTTACTAGGCGAGGCCTATCAGCGCAATGACATGACCGGATTCAACATATTCCTGAACTTGCTTGATGATGATATTGAGGCGGCTCCATACCAGACACCGACCGATGGTTTCGAGGCCGAGAAATACCTTGCCGCATTCACTTGGCAACCTGATATGTTCGAGATGATGGAAGAGGCTGCTGCCGGACATACAAACATATATCAGTCGTACTACGAGGTAATCCTGGGAGCCAATGCGGTTATCGACTATATACCCAATGTCGTAGACACCGAGGATAATATTAACAAGGTGAAGGCACAAGCATATGCACTGCGTGGTTTCTACTACTTCAATCTTGTGAACATATTCGGTACACCCTACAACAGCGACTCCACAGCTCTTGGTGTTCCTTTAAAGCTGCAGAGCGGCATTGAGCCCAGCGACGACTACCTCAAGAGAAAGACAGTAGCCGAGGTATATGCACAGATTCTAAGTGACCTTCACACTGCCGAGGCTACATACCTTGAACTGCCCGAGAGCGAGCAGTGGAGCGACAACTACCGCACAAGCCTCCCCATGGTGCAGTTGATGCTCTCGCGTACATATCTATATATGGAACGTTGGGAAGAGGCTGCACGATATGCAAAGATGGTAATGGACGACAAGCGTTTCAAACTTGTTGACCTCAACGAAGTAACACTTGAAGAGATTAACACTGACGGTGAATATGTGAGAACATACATCAATATGCCGACATACAAATGCAGCGAGACTATTTGGCCATATGGTAATGTAACCGACATGTTCAAGTGGGCATACGACTATGCAAACACGACAAGCTCAATATCAGGGCAGAAGATGCACGCATACTTTCAGGCATCCGAGAGCCTGCTCGACAGCTACCTCGATTGGGATTTGCGTCTGATGCACTACATCGTTCACGCACCCGACGGACAGGGTGGCGAGATGCCAATGGCTTTCGGAAAGGTAAACATCGGTACAACCTATTACCTTCCACTCACTGCAACAGGTACATTCGGCCGTTGCCTTCGCCTCTCCGAGGCTTACCTGAACTACGCCGAGGCCATGGCAATGCTTGGAGGCAGCGGTGACGAGGAGGCGACTGCAGCACTCAACACCCTACTCGAGAAGCGTTTCGACCCCGAGGATTTTGAAGAGGTTGAGTTCGAGAGCAACAGCGACCTGGTGCAGTTCGTACGCGAAGAGCGCCGTCGTGAGTTGTGCTACGAGGGACACCGCTGGTTCGACCTTCGCCGTTGGGGCATGCCGGCCATAACACACACATGGCACGATAACGAATCGCAGAGCAGCGACTACACATTGCAGGAGGGTGACATGCTATACACCATCCCCATCCCCGATGAGGCATTGCAGAGCAACAACAGCCTTGAGCAAAACGAACTCCCCGGCAAACGACTACCACAGTAACAGATACTCATAGCACTGAAATATTATGAAAAAACATCTATTTACAGCCGCAATAATATTGGCAAGCCTTGCATTCCTATGCGCTTGCCACGAGGAGGAAGAGATTACCCCATCGGGCAACTACTCGCCCATACGTGGAGGTTTTCCACAGGGTGACAGCAAATATGACTCGCTCATCTATGACATAAAGCAAGAGTATGGTGTGTATCTCCTTTACAAGGACATCACCGAGGAGGACCTGAACCGCGACTGGGTATCAGTGGGAACAGGCGATATATTCGTTGCCGGCTATGACGAGGAGCGCGAGGACGGTGCATGGAACCTGCCCGACGAGCATTTGCCGTTCTATGTAGACTATTTCTACAACTACATTTTCCCCAACATAAGCCGGGATTTTGCAAAGTCATCGTTCCCTGTAAAGATTTACATGATACATAATCTGCGCACAGAGCCGCGTGACTTCGGCGAGGAGAGCGAAGGTAATGGCGGTGGCACTACGCTTGACCCATACAAGACTATCAAACTGGGGAATTTCGACAACTGGGCAATCAGTTTCAAGGACGAGATAATAACCGGTACAGACACCGAATATGCACTCAAACAGTTGCGTTGCGTCTTTATGATTGAGGCACTGAAGAATGCCATGGACAAAGGAGAAATTACCTCGCCCGACGAGTTCTGGACCGGTTTCGATTTCAGCAGTCGCAAGGATGCGAATGGCAAAGAGTTGAATATCATGGACCACAAAGACCCATCAAAGGATAACTACAAGTATAAGCTCGGTTTCATTGACGACCTGAACGACAACTTTGGAACTGGTCAGTTGAAACAGTTGTGGCGTCCGTTGGAGAGCGTTGTAAGCTGCTACTATTGGGAAAAGGATAAATACAAGGAATACAACCTTTTCAACGCATACATAAAGAATGCAATGTGGCTTACCCCTGAGGAGTTCGAGGCACGTTACCCCAAAGCTCTCTACCCAATGCTCACCGAGAAGTATGAGATTACCGTGAAACACATGAAAGAGCAATACGGTATTGACCTTCAGGGTATTGCATATGGCATAAACAAGTAACAACCATACATTTATGAAATACTGTTTCAAAATTTTAGCAATTGCGTTGGTTGCATTCATGGCGACTGCATGTGGCACATCACAGAACAGCAACGAGAGTGTTGAAGCCGGAGATATCGCACTCTACGACAGTATATGGCAACGCGAGTTCAACAATGCAGCAGAGATAACAGCATTGTATGACTCCATTAAACAGACCATAGCCGAGGAGAAAAAAGGTGTGCACACCCTTAACCAGTGCCACTTTGTATGGAACAGCGGAGAGTACATGTTCAAATGCCGCGGCAAGAACGAGGACATCTACGAACTGCCCAAGCACTCGACTGAACTGTCGTTCGACAATGAGGTTGTCGCGCAATTCGCAAACACAAAGAAAATAGGCAAGTTTGCCGACCACTACTTTACCTTGCAGGCCATGAAGAATGGGGACAGCTTCAACGACTCGCGCGACGGAGTGACAGCCACAGTGTTCTATGCAATAAGAGCGCTCAACGAGAACGACTACAACAAACTCCGCACTGTCTTCACAAGCAAGAACAGCGCACTGCACAACGAATACCTTGAACGTTTGAAGTTCCCGCTGCAGAATAGCGGTTGTACCGAGGGGCTCAAGAGCATTGAATCGCTCATTGAGGAGAACGTTGCCGACAGCCCGTTGAAAACCGAAGTGCTTGAGATGTACAGGCTCTTCACCCGCCTAATGCCGGGCAACCCGGCACCCATATCAGTGCTGAAGGATATCGAAGGTAACGAGCACACCTTTGAGGAGTTCAAAGGCAAGGTACTTGTCATTGATGTATGGGCAACATGGTGCCACAGTTGTCTTGAGCACATGCACAAATTCACAGGCATGCGCTACTGGTTCCGCCGCGAGAGCGACGTTTGTTTCGCTACAATTTCCATTGACCGCAGCGAGGACAAGGAGGCATGGATAGAGAGCATCAGAAAGCACAACATGCAGGGCTTGATTAACCTGTTCCCCGACTGCGAGGAACAATCGCAGTTCGAGAGCGACTTCCAGATATCAAGTGTTCCACGTTACATAATCATTGGCAAGAAAGGCGAGATTATATCGGCTCATGCACCGACACCGGGTCCCGAAATGGCGTCCATGATTGAAAGGGCACGTTTTGCCGAGTTCTACACAGGCCCGGGCACCAATTTCCAAAATATCACACTGGAAGAGGCAATTGCCAAGGCAACCCAAGAGAACAAGCACATTTTCATTGAGTGCCACACCGACGGTTGCGTACCATGCAAGATGATGAAAGACAGGGTATTCCCACATGACAAAGTGGCTGAATACCTGAACAGGGAATTTGTGAGCATAAGCATTGGCGACGAGAGTGACGAAGGTGCACGCATTTTGGAAGAATTCGACGTACAGATGTTCCCGACTTATCTTATTCTTGAACCGAATGGAGAACTCACGGGTATAATTATGCACACAGAAACAGATATCGATGCTTTTATAAACAAGATAGAAGAAGTAAAGAACAGTAAACAGTAAAAACTGAAATACTATTGCGTTAGCGGCCCGGAAATTTCCGGGCCGCTAACGCAATATTTAACACAAGCGATATCAAATATCTATCAATAAATCACTAACTTTGCAAACTGAAACTTAAAAGCCGTTTAAATAAAAAAACAAAACATATCGATATGAAAAAAATTCTACTTTCACTATTCACTTTTTTCTGCATACTTGCAACAGCAAGCGCCGAGACCTACACCCACACATTCAAGAAGGGCGAACTCACAACCGACGGCGGCACAGTAACCTTGAGCGATATCGAGTGGAATGCCACTGATGCTATTTTAATCGAGTGGAGTGCAACAAAGGGTATACAGTTCGGCAGCAAGGCTACCCCTAACACAGCATACACTTTAAGCACATCGGGTTTTGCAGCTTACAAGATTAAGAGCGTAACCGTAAACAGTAGTATCGCTGCCAGCGGAGATGCAACTATGACAATTACAGTCGGCGCGCAGACTTCGGAAGCCTACAAACTTACAACATCCAATGCCGCATATACATTTGACTGCGATGACACAAACGGCAACATCACCATCAACTGGACAGCTACACAGCGCGCATACTACGTAAAGAGCATTACCGTTGAATATGAGTTGCCAACAGACATGGTTAATGTTGAAAAACCCACTTTCAAGACCCCAGAAGGAGTGTATGAGAACAAGATTACAGTAACTGCAGAAACTGCAGACCAGACCCTTGTGCTCTACTACACACTGGATGGCACAGACCCCAGCTATGAAGATTTCCAGAGTGAGACAGGAACGACAAAGTGTAGCAAATACTATGTAATGTACCCCGAACTCACAGAATCGGCAACCATAAAGGCTATGGCGGTAAAGGTGGATGGTGAAACAGTTTATAAGAGTGAGATTGTAGAGGCAAAATACATTGTATCACAAACCAAGCCTTACGTTCCGGCAGCAACAATCGTAAGTGGCAACAGATATGCATTCGTAGCAAATGACAGTATTGCCAATTTCCTTTTTGGTACCGCAAACGGCAACTTGCAGAGCCGCAAGATATCAGGTAAATATGACAAGTATGTTGAGACTGTAGAATACAATGCTTTTACCTTCACAAGCACCGATGGCGGGTACACCATCCAGGATGCCGAGAGCCGATACATGTACCTCGAGGGCAATGACGGCAAGGTTTCATTTGCTGCAGAAAAGCCGGCGGCAGGCGCTGTTTGGAGCGTATCGATTGAGAACGGACAGGCTACCATAAAGAATGGCAACAACACCATCTACTATTCAGTAGACAATGATATCTTCGGTTGTTATACCGAAAAGGCCGGCGATATGGTATTGCCATCTGTTTATATGGTACGCGAATATCCTAAGGCAACTATCACTCCCGAGAATGGAAGCTATGTTCAGGGCCTTAAAGAGTTCACAATCTCTTGCGAAGAGGGCATTGCCGTTTCAAGCGACTTCAGCCTCAAGGCACAGAGTGGCCAGCGCGAAGACCGTACATACGAGATAGACAAGACATACACATGCACACAGGTTGATGCCAACACTCTTAAATTTACAATAGACGAGGAACTTGCATCGGTTGACAATGTAAATATCGACCTGATCATTACAGGTGATATTTTCCTGAATCCCGAGGGAATGAACTACAAACATCCCATTAAGGGAAGATGGACACGCAGCATCTATTCATATACCCACGTAGGTTCAGCAGCTGCTGCAGTTATAACAGCAGTAGAGCCTGCCGACGGCAGCAAGGTAGAGTCTCTGGGCTATATTCTTTTCACATTCAGCAACATTGCCACAACTGTAGATACTTCAAAAGAGGCAAAGCTCTGCAAAGAAGGAAGCGACGAGGCCATTCCATTCTCATTCACCAACCTCAAAGAGGACGGCTCTTATGTAGAACAGAATCAGGGTGCTCTGTTGCTTGATACACCGGTTGTCAAAAACGGGACATATATACTTGAGATTGCCGACGGCTATTTCGTTGACCGCAACTCAAAGGAAATCAAAGGCATCACGCTCAGATACATCGTTGAGAACGAAACAGCCATTGAGGATATCATTGCAGACGGAGAGAACGGCTGGACAGTATACAGCGCAAGCGGAATCAAGGTCCTGGAGACTGAGGATGCAGGCAAGGTGAGCGCATTGCCAAGCGGCATTTACATCGTAAACGGCATCAAGACAGTTATCAAGTAAACAATAACTACAAAGAGTCAATGAAGGATGCCGTCGGCATCCTTCATTGCGTTATATCAAAACGTAAGGAAAGAATACTGATGAAAATGATATTCGAAAGCACAAGGAATGCTACAAAAACAGGGATTGTTGCATTGGCACTAGCCCTTGCAGGTTGCTCCGGCAAAACAGCAAATGGTACAGTCCAGGCAGAAGAGAGCACTATTGCAGAGCAAGAGGAAAAGGTGGTAGTCATGAAATACGGTCTTCCGATTGATGATTTCATTGTAAACTACGACACAATAAAACCAAGACAGACAATCGCCGACCTGCTCTATGATTTTGGATTCAATGCAAACCAGATATACAAACTCACACAATGCCCCGACAGCATATTCAATGTGCGCAAGATACGCCCCGGACAAGCCTGCGCCCTGCTGTGCGAAAAGGACAGTACCACCACTCCACGCTATTTCATATATGAGGAGAGCCCCAAATCGTACGTCACATTCGACCTTGCAAACGATTACAAAGCCGAGCGTAAACGCAAGCCTGTAGAGTGGAGAGAAAGTGAGGTTGCCGGCATTGTAAAATCGTCGCTATGGTTTGCCATGGAAGAGAACGATGCATCGCCACTGCTTGCAGTCGAAATGTCGCATATCTTCGGCTGGTCAATCGACTTTTTCGGCATTCAGCAAGGCGATGAGTTCCGAGTGATATATGCACAGGAATATGTCGAGGAGACGCCACTCAACAACTACCGCATATTGGCAGCATCATTCAAGGCATCGGGGAACCTGGTATATGCCATTCCGTTCACACAGGCCGGTGAAGAACTTTTCTACAATAGCGACGGCAACAGCCTCGAGGGAGCGTTCCTAAAAGCACCGCTCGATTATTACCGCATATCGTCAAAGTTCTCCAACAGCCGCTACCACCCGGTACTCAAACGTCACCGTGCACACCACGGCGTGGATTATGCAGCCCCAAAGGGTACACCTGTATATGCAATAGGCAGTGGAAAGGTCATTAAAAAGGCCTACCAGGCGAACGGCGCGGGTTATTACCTCAAAATCCGCCACAACGCAACATACACCACAAGTTACATGCATCTCTCGGGCTATGCAAAGGGGTTGAAAGAGGGCGACTACGTGAAACAGAAACAGGTTATCGGTTACGTTGGTTCTACAGGTCTTTCAACAGGCCCTCATCTCGATTTCCGCGTGTATGAGAATGGCAAACCCATCAACCCGCTTACAATAAAGTCGCAGCCTAAGATGCCAATCAGCAACGAGAACAAGGAGGCTTTTGCCATTGTACGCGATTCGCTTGTACAGCGCCTTGCTGCAATACCGATGGCAACAACCGTTACAGTGAATGATTCTATAAGGTAATACATCATACCTTTTATTAGCAAAACCCGGGTGGCCAAAAGAAATTGGGCCACCCGGGTTTTTAAAAATGCCGAATAGTAAGAGCAGCTTTTAGTCAGCCCCATTACTCTATTTCTTTCTTTTGGGATTTGCCGGGAACCATCCCTTCTCCACTCTTTTCTTCTGCTGGAATACCTCGCCTATGCTCCAGAAAGAGGAGAATGCCACAACGCCCAAAAGTATTGAGATTATAAGCTCCGAAACCAACAACGATGCTATGGCCGACAGTATGCCAAGCAAAAGAAAGAGCCACCAGCTCTTTACTCCGATGTAATACTCGGCCTTTATTACCAACGGATGGAACAGACCTATAATCAAGAATGTGGCTACGCCTATGATTATTCCCGAGACATTAAAATTCATATTACAGACTATTTACTTTTAAACAACACAATCCGAGCCTGGTTCGCAAGCCAGGCTCGGATTGTTTGAGAACAATTTACCATTTTATAAACCTGTGTGTGCGCACTGCACCATTCTCCTTGATGACAAGAATATATGCGCCCCGTGGCTGACCGGCAAGTGACACCATGGCATTGGAGTCATTGGCTACAACCTTGCCTACAGACATGCCGCCAAGATTATACACAGCAACAGCAGTTCCCGCTACAACACCTTTGCATACAACGGTCTGTGATGTTTTGTCATATTCTACTTCACAGGAATTCACACCAACCTCACCGATAGCGGTTTCGGCACCATTTACAGTGCTCACACGCAATGTGTGGGTGAACTTTTGATATGCAGGACAATGATACTGGCTCTCTGTGCCCGGGCCACAACTGCCGTTACCCAAACCACGCTGCATATAATCGAATGTAGCGTACACAACATCGTCCTTCTTCAATTCCCATGGGTGAAGTTGAGGGGTAAGATACTGACGCTGGTCATAGTGTGAAAGCGAGAACGATACCTGTCCCTCGGTTTCTATCCTGATGGCATTGCCATTCTCGGGGTTCCACATTGTAAGGTCGCGCAATGCCATACGGTTACCGTGTGACTGTGGGTGAGGATACATTTCGAACATGTCGTCAACCATTGTAGTGTAACGGCCAAGGAACGAACCTGTCTGGCGGTCAATGTAGTTCTCCCATGGACCCTTTGCGTAATACTCTACATTCTCATAGCCCGCCGGGAAGAGCATGTCGAGACCTATGCGGCGCAGACCGCTTGTCTTGGGAGTGTAATCGACCTTCATGTCCACCACTCCGCTTGCGTATATTGTATATGTAATCACATAAGGACACTTGTCATTCTGTGCTGTTACTGTAACGTTGCATGTCTTTCCGTCGCCCGAACGTGCACTTGAAACTGTCGCCGAGCTGATTGACGCACTAGTATCACCAAACTTGTGCTCGCCATAAGGACTCTCGTTCTCAATCCAGCGGATGTTGCTGTAGATAGGATAGTTGCCTGGCTCTACAACCTGCACGCCGTTTGCAATCCACTCGGTAACGAAGCCCTGTGCATTGACCTTGAAGCTGATGTTGCCGTTTGTTACAGATACACCGTTGCTCTTGGTGACAGTAAGTGTCTCATCGGCCTGCTGTACTGTGGCAAGAGCCGAACGCTCCTGAATTACAAACTGTTCTGCGGCTATTGGATAACCGGCCTCGCACCAAGGTGTAGCCTCCCTGACAAGAAGCTCCACATTGAGCAAATACTCCTTGCCGCTCTCCTTCTGTGTGTCGAACGCGAACTGGATTGCCGACTGGGCACCAGGAGCCACTGACGGTGCAGCAACAACCTTCTCCTCTACCACTCTACCGTCGCAAAGCAGACTATAACGTACGTCAAATTCATTAAGGTTTGTAAAGTTATACTTGTTTTTTACAATAATCTTGTTAGGGCCTTGCAAGCAACGCTT
>JAZQZZ010000040.1:0-73069 GCA_045634305.1 Bacteroidaceae bacterium
GCGGGTGCAAAGATAGGATAAACGACTGATATTTACAATGCTTGCCGTATTATTTCGCTACAAGCACGCAATATTTTCGCGGTTTCGCGCAAAAATGCGTGGCCTTCCCGGTCAATTCTGGATGACGAGGCTGTTGTCGGGGCCGAAAATGCGGTATTGCCACATGGGGCGTGACTTGCCTTCGATGGCGATGCCGCCACTGTTGAGGTCGAACTTGGTTCCGCAGTCGGGGCAGGTGGCGTGTCCCATGGTGCGGTCTATCTTCAGCCTGTTGCTTGCCTTGTCGCAACTGGGGCAGGCCCAGTCAAACGCCCATATATTGCCGTCCATGGTCATTGGGGTGCCTATGATTAGTCCGCCAAGTCCGTAGTAGAACGGGCTCTGCTGTAGCTGTATCTGCGGAATGTTTACGGTCGTCTCCTTGCCGAGCGCGTCAATGAGTCTGTATTGTCCGGCGTTCGTGCCTTTGCGCACGCATATGAACTGCCCGGGGCTCTTTGCCTGGTTGTAGGGGTGTATGGTGGCGTCGAAGACAAAGTTTGCCCTGTAGCCCGAATATGGGCTCTCAACTTCGCATCCGCTGAGGGTCAGCAACAGTGCTGTGAGTATGAATATCGCTCTTTTCATCGCTCTTTTTTTGAGAAAACGCAGCGGCTGTGGCTTTATTGCCTACGCCCGCTGCGTTTAGTGTTATTTAGCGTTTGTGTGCCTGTTATCTGTTGAGCAACGCGCGCTCGGCTTCGGTAGCCTTGTAGAACTCCATGCCTCCGTAGATGCTCTCCATGAGCGCGGTGATCTCCTTGTTGCAGAGGTTGCCGATGCTGCCCTCGTGGGTGTGGTGCACGTCCTTGTTGGGGGTGAATGTGCCGGCCTCGATGTCAAGGCCCACCTTCTTGTATGCGTCGCGGAACGGCATGCCCTCGGCTGCAAGGCGGTTGACCTCCTCAACGCTGAACATTGCGTCGTAACGGCTGTCGTTGAGGATTTCCTTGTTTACTTCTATCCGTTCAATTATGTATGTTGCCATTGCAATGCACTCCTTGAGTTCGGCGAATGCGGGCAGGAACAGCTCCTTGATTACCTGCAGATCACGGAAGTAACCGCTTGGCAGGTTGTTCATAATCATTGCTATCTCCATTGGCAATGTCTGTAGGCGATTGCATTTCGCACGCATTATTTCAAAGACGTCGGGGTTCTTCTTGTGCGGCATGATGCTGCTGCCTGTTGTACACTCGGAGGGGAGCTTTACAAACCCGAAATTCTGCGAGTTGAACATGCAGGCATCGAATGCCATCTTTGAGAGTGTGCCGGCAACACTTGCAAGTGCAAAGGCTACATTCCTCTCGCTCTTTCCGCGTCCCATCTGCGCATATACTACATTGTAGTTCATTGAGTCGAAACCGAGCAGTTCGGTTGTCATTGTGCGGTTGAGGGGGAATGATGAGCCGTAGCCGGCAGCCGAGCCAAGCGGATTGCGGTTGCACATTCTGTATGCTGCCTGCAAAAAGAGCATGTCGTCGGCAAGGCTCTCGGCATATGCACCGAACCACAGACCGAATGACGATGGCATGGCTACCTGCAGATGGGTGTAACCGGGCATGAGCACGTCTTTGTTTTTCTCGCTCTGCTGCTGCAACGCATCAAAAAGAGCAATGACGGCTTCGCAAATCTCATGCAACTCATGGCGTGTGAAGAGCTTGAGGTCAAGAAGCACCTGGTCGTTACGTGATCGGCCGCTGTGTATCTTCTTGCCTATGTCGCCCAGTTTGCGTGTGAGCATAAGCTCCACTTGGGAATGGACATCCTCGACACCGTTTTCAATGATGAACGTGCCTGTCATAGCGGCAGAGTATATACCCCGCAATCCTTGTTGCAGAAGTTCCCGTTCCTCTTTTTTCAGTAATCCGATGCTCTCAAGCATCTTGCAATGTGCAAGTGAACCCAGCACATCGTAGCGTGCCAACATAAGGTCGAGCTCTCTGTCGCGTCCTACGGTGAAACGCTCTATTTCGGGGTTTACGTCAATGTTCTTTTCCCAAAGTTTCTTTGCCATAATCTATTGTATTAAACGGATTCCCGATGTGCGCGCACATCGGGAATGCCTTGCCTTGTCTGTTGTAAGCCGGTTGCAGCTATCAGTATTCGATGAGCGACAACGCTTCCGCAATCTTTTCAACACCCTCTTTCAAGGGCTTGTCAATCATTGAGCGCAGCATAAAGTTTACCTCTGCCTTTATCACCACACGCATCTTGGCTGCCTCCTCGCCGTTAGGGATAATCTGTATCCACATATTTACCGGTATTGGCGAACCTACAGCCTCCAACTTGATGCACTTGGGCTCCTCGCGTTCAACCACTCTGATGGTGAGGTTGCCCATAGGTGGCACGTTGACGGTTGCCTCGTCGCGGCTGTAGGTCAAATCCTTGACCTTGTCCTGTGGCAGTCTCTCCTTCAAGCCCTCGAGGTTGTTGAGATCCTCGAGCTTTGCATATACCCTTGACTGTGGGTAGGGAATCAATTTTACGCTACTTTCGTATTGGCTCATAGCGGCATTACTTCAAGTCGTTTCTCCACTCCGATGGGTTTGCACGCCACTCCTGGAGAGTTGGCATAACCTCCTCAGTGATGTAGCCGGTCTCTTTGGCAGCCTCAAGGACAGCCTCGTAGTCAGTGAGTGTAATGAGTTTCACACCTGCGTTCTCAAATGCCTCTGTCGCAACGCTGAAACCATATGTAAATGATGCTACCATACCGATAACCTCGACACCGGCTGCACGCAATGCGTCAACAGCACGCAAACTGCTCAAACCTGTTGATACAAGGTCTTCAACAACAACAACCTTTGCACCGGGGAAAACATCACCCTCAATCTGGTTGCCCATACCGTGGTCTTTAGCCTTTGGACGCACATATACGAATGGCTTTGCAAGCTCCTCGGCTACAAGTGCACCCTGAGCAATGGCACCTGTTGCAACGCCTGCAACGATGTCGGCCTCGGGGAATTCCTGAAGAATGAGGTTCGCAAGTCCCAACTTTACGCGTGTACGCAATGATGGGAATGACAATGTCTTGCGGTTATCGCAGTAGAATGGTGATTTCCAACCCGATGCCCAAGTGAATGGCTGCTCGGGCTGCAACTTTACAGCCTTGATTTTCAACAGTTCGGCTGCCAATGAAAGCTTTGATTTGTTTGACATATTCTATTCTTTTTAAAAGTTATTGTAATTCTGATGTGCAAATATACTAAAAATGTCGTTCGCGGCATTTTTTATTGCTATTTTGTTTGGGTATACCCCTCTTTCTTTAGCAGTTCA
Organism: Bacteroidaceae bacterium; assembly: GCA_045634305.1. Classification (GTDB taxonomy): domain Bacteria; phylum Bacteroidota; class Bacteroidia; order Bacteroidales; family Bacteroidaceae; genus HGM04593. Next base: position 3,316 of record JAZQZZ010000040.1, read on the forward strand.
ATGATTTTCTCCTTGAAATCGCCCTGCACCAGAATTTCGCCCTCCTTGGTGCTGCCGCCCACACCGCACTTTGTTTTCAGCAAACGGCCAAGTTCTTTCATATCCTCCTCTGTGCCGATGAAATTCTTTACAATAGTCACGGTCTTTCCGCCACGGTGGTTCTTCTCAATGCTCACTCTCAGCTTCTGCTGTTGCTTTGGTAATGTCTCATTTTCCTCCTTTTCATCGGTGGAATATGCAAAATCGGGATTGGTGGAATATACAATGTTCAGGCGGTCTTTCCAGTCGTTCTTTTTCATTTTCTACAATAGAATTTACAAAATTATCGTTTGCTAAGGTACAATATTTTTACGACAAATTTCAAAGCTTCATAAAATAACATTACTTTTGTTCCGTTATACAATAAAAACACGCGCGATAGAATGGCTCAACTAACAAAAATAGACAAAGTCCCCGAACCCACGCTCAGACGCTTACCCTGGTATCTGTCGGTGTGCCGCCTGCTCAAGCAGCGCGGTGAGCAGTATGTCTCATCCACACGCCTCTCGAAGGAGACGAGCATTGTGGCTTCGCAGATAGCGAAGGACCTCTCATGTGTGAACATCGTGGGGCGCACACGTGTGGGGTATGATATTGACAATCTGCTTGAAGTGCTCGAGGATTTTCTGGGCTTTACCCGCATGCACAAGGCCTTCCTTTTCGGTGCGGGAAAATTGGGCAGTGCGTTGCTCAATGATACCGGTCTTAAACAGTTCGGTCTAGAGGTGGTGGCTGCATTCGATACCAGCCCCAAGGTCGTAGGTCACAGTGTGGCCGGTATTCCTGTGTACCACATCAATGAACTCGAGGCAAAGATGAAAAAACACAATGTGCAGATCGGTGTGCTCACTGTCCCCATTGACCGTGCCCAGGAGGTGGCCGACAAGATGATAGTGTGGGGCATAAAAGCAATTTGGAACTTTACCCCTCTGCGCATACGCGTCCCCGAGAATATCGTGGTGCAGAACACGTCGCTCTATGCCCATCTGTCGCTCATGTTCAACCGCCTCGAGGGGCTTAGTGTAACGGAAGAAATTTGATTGAAGATGAAGATTATAGCTGTTGGAAAAAATTATAGGGATCACGCGATAGAGTTTGATGGCAGTAATGAAAAGCCTGCGGTGCCAATGATTTTCATGAAACCCGATTCAGCCATCATAAAGAACGGAAAACATTTCTATGTGCCCGATTTCCTTGGTCGGGTCGACTATGAGGCCGAGATAGTAGTGCGCATAAACAAACTGGGCAAAAGCATTCCCGCACGTTTCGCCCACCGTTACTACGATGCCATAACTGTGGGTATTGACTTCACTGCTCGCGATTGGCAGCGTCGTCTTATTGCGGCCGGTGAGCCTTGGGATATGAGCAAGGGGTTCGACGGCTCGGCAGTGCTTGGTGATTTCCGTCCTGTTGAGCGTTATGATATAAACAATATCGATTTCTCGTTGACAATCAATGACGAGGTGGTGCAGAATGGCAATACATCGCAGATGTATTTCGCAGTGGATGAAATCATTGCCTACGTGAGCCGATTCTGCACGTTGAAGACGGGTGACCTGATATTTACCGGTACACCGGCCGGTGCAGGACCTGCTACAATAGGAACGCACCTCAAAGGTTATATAGGCGATGACAAGGTGCTGGATTTCCACGTAAGATAAGATACTATATGAAGATAAGGCAACTGATATTCTCTCTATTGCTGCTGTATGCGACGTTGGCTAAGGCGCAGTTCCACTCTGTTGATTGGGGGACTGTGCGCGGCGATTCTTTGTTGCCGCAATGCACTCATGTCGTAGATTTGCCTGCCGACTATGCGGCATACAGTTACTTTGCCCGCATTGAATATCCGGAATTTGTGAGGATGACACCCGCCGAGGTTGCCCGATATTCTATTGAAGAGAAGTTTGCCTCCTTGCCCGAAATGCCGGTTGTGGAATGCCATGTCGGTGTACAGGCAAAGCAGGCGCAACTTGATGTGGTGTTCTTGCCTGTTGTCATGCGCGATGACAAATTCTACCGCATAAACTCCTATAAGTTGGTCGTGGACAGGCAACCTGTGCCGCAACGGCAGCGCGCTGCGGCTGTTGCTGCAACCGAACGCTATACGGCATCATCGGTGCTCTCGACAGGCAAGTGGGTGCGTATTGCTGTGGAGGAGAACGGGGTATACAAGATAACCGACGGCGAACTCAAGAAGATGGGTTTTGCAAACCCCTCAAAAGTGCGTTTGTATGGCTATGGCGGTCACATGTTGCCAGAAACGGATTTGGCGTCTTTGCCCGATGACCTTGTTGAGGTACCGCTTTGGCGCGAAAACGGTTATGTGCTCTTCTATGCAAACGGAACAATAAAATGGAAGTACAATAACGGCCGTTATATACACTCGCAGAATGTATATTCTAATTACGGATGCTATTTCCTTACCGAGGGCGTAGAGAATCCGATGGAGTTCCCGAAAGAAACCTTGCAGCAGACAACAGATGCTGTATATACATCATACGCTGATTATGCGCTGTATGAGAAGGAGAAAAAGAGCTTGTGCTCCTATGGTCGCGTTCTCGTGGATAACGATGCTTTTTCTAGTACGTCAAGTCGTGCCAAAAACTATAGCTTTGCCATTGACGGAGCAACGGATGAGGCGGCTGTGGTAGACCTCTCCTTTGCCACAGGAGGAGAAATTGCAAGCAGGGTTGTAGTGCTCTATGGCGATTTCTATACGACAGCCGAGGTGGGTTCGCTCTCCGTGGGACGTGCGGTATCGGGTGAGGTCGGCAAGATTGTCGAGGGGAAATTTTTGATCCCCGGTGGTGTTGCAGGTAAATCAATATTTCACCTTGTGCATATAACAGATGACAATTCACTTGTGGGTTATCTTGATTATCTGCGTCTGAATTTCCGCCGCTTGCTTGCCTTGCGTGGTGCAAACACCCTTTTCCGTGGTGATATGCCGGAGGATGGCAATGCAAGGTTCGATATTGCGGGTTGTAATGTCAATACCAGGGTGTGGAATGTCTCTTCGCCTTCTGCGATAAGGGAACTTGCCGGTGAACTAAAAGGAACAACCTATTCGGTTGTTGCTCCTGCCGATGTCAATTCCAATCTTGTTGCTGTCAATATAAAAGGCTCGTTCCCATCTGTAAAGGTGCTGGGCGAGGTTCCCAACCAGAATCTGCATGCCATTAGACAGGCCGACATGGTCATTATTGTTCCTTCAAACGGGAAGTATCTGCAGGCAGCAGAACGTCTGGCCGATGCGCATCGCGTAATGGATGATATTACTGTTGAGGTTGTGACAGCACAGCAGGTATACAATGAGTTTTCGTCGGGAACTCCTGATGTCACAGCTTACCGCCGTTTAATGAAGATGCTATACGACCGCGCTGCCACATCTGACGATGCTCCAAAGTATCTGTTGCTGTTCGGCGACGGTTGGTACGATAACCGTATGCTTACGTTCTCCGGTCGCAAACAGGAGGATTATCTGCTCTGTTATGAGTCGCTGAACTCTGTCGATGCAATACAGTCCTACGTCCTGGAGGATTACATGGGACTTCTTGATGACGGTGAGGGCGGAAATCATCTGCGCGACAAGGTAGACTTGGGCGTGGGTCGTATTCCTGTGCAGTCGGTTGCCGATGCCGATGCAGTTGTCAATAAATTGATAGCGTACATGCAGAACAAGAGCGCCGGAGATTGGCAGAACAGGATTCTGCTCATGGGCGACGATGGTGACGACAAAATGCCCAATCAACATATGAAAGATGCCGATGTCATTGCTTCGGTCTTTGAGCGGCAATATCCGTCATATATTGTCAACCGCATATATTGGGATGATTATCCCATAGAGGTTTCGGCAACGGGCGCTCGTTATCCTGCGGCTACAAAGGATATATACGCATCTCTTGCAAAGGGTGCTCTCATGGTGAACTATTCGGGACACGGAAGCAGTAATCTGTTGTCACACGAGATGGTGTGGAAAGCCTCGGATATGGCTGCAGTGAAATCACCGCGTACGCCTTTCTGGGTGACTGCATCGTGTGATATCGGTCCGTTTGATATGGGTGACAACTCGGTGGCCGAGTCTGCGATACTTAATGCCGAAGGTGCTGCGATAGGTCTCTTTACAACCACACGCACTGTAATGCAAAGCTATAACTCTGTTATAAACAAGGAGTTCTCGAAGTTGCTCATGCAACCGGTGACTACAGGCGAGGTTATGGCTGTGGGTGATGCAGTTCGCATGGCAAAATGTAATGTGATTGCTGCGGGAACGGATAGAACAGTGAATAAGTTACAGTATGTGCTGCTTGGCGACCCGGCGTTGAGGCTCAAGTACCCCGGGTATCGTGTTGTGGTAGATAAAATGAACGGCGTTGATGCTGTGCAGAATGTGGCGCAGGTGAGTGCCGGTTCTCTTTTGAATGTCGAGGGGCATGTGGAAACTATGGATGGGAATTTGGCCGAGGAATTCACAGGCGTGCTCTATTCAACCCTCTTTGACAGTGCAGTCGAGGTAAATACACGTGACAATACAGGCCTGGGCAGTTATTCATACACGGCATACAACAAGACACTTTTCACTGGCAATGACTCAGTGAACGGCGGCCGTTTCTCTATAAACATGCCAATACCTTTGGATATAAGCTACAGCAATGATTTTGGTATGCTCAATCTTTATGCCGTGGATACCGCCTACGTGTCGTCGGCGCAGGGGCATTTCGTGAATTTTGTGGTTGGTGGAACCGCCGATGATTTTGAGAATGACAGCATTGGTCCCGAGGTGAAAATGTATCTTAACTCTCCTTCTTTTGTCGATGGAGACGATGTGAATGCAACACCTACCCTTGTGGTGGAATTGTACGATGAAAACGGCATAAATATCATGGGTACAGGTGTCGGACACGATATAACAGCAATAGTGGATAACGACCCGCGTCACACATATAACCTGAACAGTTCCTTTGTGTCGGCTGTGGGTGATTACAAGCGCGGCACTATAAGCATGCCTTTGAACAGGCTAGATGCCGGCGAACATACATTGACTTTGCGTGCATGGGATTTGTATAACAATTCGTCATTTGCAAAGATTTCTTTTAATGTCGACCCGTCGTTGGTTCCGGAATTTGTGGAATTGAAGGTGAATCCGGCACCGGTCATCGCAGGTAATGCAACGACATTTACATTGGTTCACGACCGACCGCAGAGTGAAATCGATGTACGCATAGATGTGTTCAATGTTCAAGGTCAACTTATGTGGAGCAACATTGAACAGTCGGTTTGCGACGGCAATACCTACAGTTGCAGCTGGAACGGGACTGCGCAGGGCGGTCAACCACTGTCGACAGGCGTGTATATCGTGAGGGCATACATAACCGAGGGAGGTGTGGCTTCTGCGACAAAAACCGGAAAATTTGTTGTTGTGAACAATAAATAAGTGAAAAAATAGTTATATAATGTGCAAAATGCTGTCAGCGTCTTTTTGTGTGGCAGTGAAAATAAAACAGATATGACAAAGAATAACATAGTAGTCTGCTTTCTATTGGCAGTGATGGCCGTTCCTCTCTTTGCGCAGGATGCGCAGCGGAACGCAAAAAATCAGTTCAATCCTGTGTATACGGGTGTCACTTCACTTTCTATTGCCCCGGACGCACGTGCCGGTGCGCTTGGCGACGTGGGTGTTGCTACCGAACCCGATGCAAATTCGCAATACTGGAATCCTGCGAAATATCCGTTCAACATTGCCCGAGCGGGTGTCTCGATGTCTTATACTCCATGGCTCCGTCAGCTGGTGAGTGATATTGACCTTGTGAATCTTGCCGGTTTCTATCGCATAGGTGACTATTCGGCAGTGAGCTCGTCTTTGACATACTTCTCGCTTGGCGAGGTCTTTGTGGAAAATGAGATGACTATAAAGCCTTATGAGTTGGCATTTGACGTTGCATATTCACGTATGCTCTCCGAGACATTCTCGGCGGCCATTGCACTACGATATATATTCAGTGACCTGCAGTATGACTATACCGAGGATATGTCGCCGGGACATGCCTTTGCTGCCGACATTGCGCTCTACTACAACAAATATCTGTTCATGGGTAACCGTGAGTGCTTGTTGGGCCTTGGTATGAATATCTCAAATATCGGTACAAAGATTTCGTACGACGGTGGTGCAACCAATGAGTTCATCCCGACCAATTTGCGTTTGGGTGCATCGTTGCTCTTGCCGTTTGACGAGTACAACACATTGTCAATCAGTCTCGATGTGAATAAGTTGCTGGTGCCGACCAAACCTTCATACAACCAATTCCTGGAGGAGAATCCTGCTCCCGGAGTAGATGACAGCAGCCGTTACTCCGAGTATCAGGCATGGCTAGATGGTACAGGTTATAATGACATTTCTTCAATTTCCGGTATCTTCAAATCTTTCGCAGATGCTCCGGGTGGTGCAGTGGAGGAGTTGAGGGAAATATATGGCGGTATTGGTCTTGAGTACTGCTACAACCAGCAGTTCTCACTGCGTGCCGGCTATCACTACGAGGATGCATACAAGGGCAATAGAAAGTATTTTACTTTGGGTGCAGGATTCCGTATGAGCGTCTTCTCGCTCGATGCAGCCTACCTCATATCAACAGCGCAGAGCAACCCGCTTGACCAGACATTGCGTTTCTCGCTCTCGTTTGATATGGATGGTTTGAAGGAACTTTTCCGCAGATAAAACATGGTGATATGATAAGAGTAGGTTTTGGTATAGATGTGCATAAGTTTGTGGAGAACCGCGACCTTTGGATAGGTGGCGTGAAGATACCCTATGAGTTCGGCCTGGCAGGGCATTCCGATGCCGATGTGCTCATTCATGCCATTTGTGATGCATTGTTGGGCGCTGCCAATCTGCGCGATATCGGTTATCAGTTTCCCGATAATTCCGATGAATTCCTTAATATTGACAGCAAGATACTCTTGCGCCGTACTGCCGAACTGTTGAAGGAAAAGGGTTATACCATAGGTAACATAGATTCCACTGTTGCGGCACAGGCGCCTAAGCTGAACCCGCATATTCCTGCAATGCAACAGACGATGGCCGATGTGCTTGGCATTGATGTCGATTGTGTATCGGTGAAGGCTACGACAACCGAGAAACTTGGCTTCGAAGGGCGCAAGGAGGGTATTACGGCATACGCCACTGTGCTTATATGTAAATGATATTCAAGAAATTCTTTATACGGTTCATGATATTGGCAGCAGCGATGCTGCTGATTTCGTCTTGTGCTTCGTTATCTCCAAACGGAGTGGGGCGCGTGAAACGATATACCTTCGCCGAAGAGTCTGTTCCCGAAGATTTGGATGGTTGGAAAATAGCTTTCATATCTGACTTGCACTATCCTAGTCTTTTTACGAATAAGCGTTTGGGAAAACTTGTGCGTCGCTTGCAGAAAGAGGCGCCGGAAGCATTGTTCCTGGGTGGAGACTATGTGACTGATAATGATTCTATAGATGCTTTGTTCAAGTCGCTGTCAGCAGTGAAAACCTCCTTGGGAACGTATGCTGTGCTCGGAAATCACGATAAGCGCAGCGAGCCGCTGATAAGAAAGGCAATGAGTGAAAATGATGTGGTACTGCTCGATGGAACGGCACGATATATGTTGTTTGATAGTGGTGGCGAACTAAATATTGCCGGGGTGTATGACAGCTTTGCAAATGATACTCTTTTTGCAAAATATATGGAACGGGTAGGTGGTAACTCTGAATTTGTTATATTTTTAAGTCACAACCCGGATTTCGTTGAGCGGCATTCGATAGCTGCCGACCTGGCCTTTGCGGGTCACACCCATGGCGGCCAAGTATCACTCTTCGGTATTTATACTCCTGTTAAGAACACTCGTTACGGCAGGCGTTTTCTGCGCGGCAGGAACAGGACAACAAACGGTACTACGATGATAACAACAAATGGAGTGGGTACATCGCGGCGCAAGGTGCGCTTCTGTGTGCCGAGCGAAATTGTTGTTGTTACGTTGAAAAGTATCGGAAAAAGTGTGAAATAATAGCAGTGTCTTGTTGGTTAGGGTCGTATAATGGTTATTTTTGCAATGGGAAATCAAATTCTTAAAAAAGCTATGATTGTAGTGCTTGTCCTCGTAGCTCTGTTTTTGTTGGCGCTTTTGCTTGTCGTAATTTCATATTGTACTGTTGAACTCAAGAGCCGTAGTAAACGTTACAGCAATGTTGATGAAGTCCCACATAATCGTGTGGCGTTGGTTCTTGGAACCAATCCGCTCGCCCGAAACGGACGTCCTAACTACTTCTTCAAATACAGGATTGATGCGTGTGTCGAGCTTTACAGGGCTGGAAAGGTTTCAAAGTTTCTGTTGAGTGGCGACAATTCAACCAAAGACTATGATGAGCCTCAGTATATGAAGGATGCGCTGATGGAACATGGTGTTCCCTCTTCGGACATCGTGCTGGATTATGCAGGTTTCAGAACTTTGGATTCTGTAGTAAGGTGCAAGGAGATTTTCGGGCAGGAAAGCGTAACCATCGTATCTCAGGGATTCCATAATGCCAGAGCTGTGTGTCTGGCGTCGTGGTATGGCATTGATGCCGTCGGTTATGATGCCAAGGATATAAAAGATTCAAGGACATATCTTTTCTTTGGGATAGGGCGCGAAGCGCTTGCACGTACCAAGATGTTTATTGATATGTTTGTTGGCAAGAAACCGAAGTTTCTGGGTGAAAAGATTGAAATATAATACTGTTTATTGGTAAAAATGATTTACACATGAAGGGCGTTGACGAATTTTATATGCAGCGGTGTCTGCAACTTGCAAGTTGTGGTGCAGGCAGTACTTCCCCCAATCCTATGGTGGGTGCTGTCATTGTCTGTGACGGCCGCATTATTGGCGAGGGGTATCACATCCGCGCCGGCGAACCGCATGCCGAGGTAAATGCTGTCAATTCAGTGACTGAGGAGGATTTGCCTTTGCTCACACGTTCTACAATGTACGTAAGTCTTGAGCCCTGCTCTCATTATGGCAAGACGCCACCTTGTTGCGATATGATAATATCGCGTGGAATTCCGCGTGTCGTGATAGGTTCCGGTGACCCGAACTCTCAAGTGAACGGTGCCGGCATTGAACGTATGCGTGCTGCGGGGATTGATGTGGCCGTCGGTGTGCTCGAGGAGGAGTGTCTGCGGCTTAACCATGCGTTCTTTACGTCGCAGTTATATAAACGGCCTTATGTGACACTTAAGTGGGCGCAAAGTGCCGATGGATACATCGATTTGTTGCGTGACGGCGGTTCGGCTGCCAGAATCTCGTCGCCGGTGTCGCAGGTCGCAGTGCATAAGTTGCGCGCACGGCACGATGCCATTCTGGTGGGGCGTCATACGGCGTTGCTCGATAATCCTTCGCTCGATATACGTCACTGGGCGGGGCGTTCGCCATTGCGCTTGGTGATAGACAAGAATGGTACTTTGCCTGCCGGTTTGAGGATTTTTGACGGTGTGTTGCCTACGGTTGTATATACAGCCTGTGAGGCTGATGGGAAGTTTGGTAAAAATGTTGAACAGGTTGTGCTTGATTTCAATGAGCCGCTCATACCTCAGATTCTTGCACATTTACATTCTGTAAAAGTCAACAGCCTGCTTGTGGAGGGCGGCGCCACAGTGCTGCAATCCTTCATGAATGCTTCTTTATGGGATGAGGCTCGCGTCGAGGTAAATCCATCTCTGGAACTGGGCAATGGCGTAGTCGCTCCCTCGTTGCCTTCGGAGTCCCCTGTCTCGCGCGAGTCGCTTGCCGGCAATGAAATTCTGTATTTTTATAGGCAAAAAACTCCTTAATAATTTTAAAATATTATAAATATAGCCTTAAATATCGCTTAAACCGAAAATTGTTGCTATTTTTGCAAATTGAACGTAAAGTGCAAATTTGTATGAAAAAGAGTTTAACGATATTTCTGTCAATGTTGGCGTTTGTTTTTACCTCATGTCTTGATGATGGTGATGGCCCGGTTCTTTCACCATATGCCATCCTCAAGTCATTCAGCATAGGCAATATCACATCAGCATATCCGGCGTTTACATCCGATGGCGCTGACACGATAGTAAAAAAGACAATCCAAGGAAAATCTTATGCATTCTCGATAGACCAGGTTACCGGCGATGTCTACAATGCCGATTCCTTGCCGTTTGCAACCAAAGTGGATAAAGTGGCGTTCAGCATGGAACTGGCGGGATATGCGCAGATATATGTTGACAGTCTGGAACAGTTCGAGGGTTTTACGACATCCGATTCAATTGATTTTACTTCACCGCGCAGGTTCCGTATTACATCAACCGATTCAGAGTACTACAAGGATTATACCATCTCCGTGAATGTGCATCAGGTCGAACCCGAACAGATGGTGTGGAACAAGTATGCTTCTGTAGCGCCATCTTTCACGCCGTTCCGTGTGATAGATTTTGATGGCGTGTTGTGCCTGTTCGGCAAAGAGAATGGCGGTTTTGTGCTTGCTACATCTGAATTGCAGGGCGTTCCGGTTTGGAACCGGAGTGTAATTACCGGATTGCCGGAGAGTGCCAATCTGGCCACGGTGCAATCGTTCGGTGATGCGCTTTATGTAGTTGCCGCTGATGGTATCTACACATCTGCCAATGGTGCAGAGTGGTCGTTGAGCTATGGCGCAACAGGACTTGTTGCCATTGTAGGTGTGTCGGATGACGATGGTATGATGTGGGTTGCGACTACCGATAACTTGCTCTCTACCACCGATGGTGCGAACTATGAGAGTGCCGGAGCATTGCCTTATGGCTTTCCGCTTTATGGCGTGTCGGTTGCATCATATAAACTCAATCATAACAGCGGTATTGTTAGATATGTGGCGGTTGGATATGACAATGAGGCTATGGAAGGCAAGGCTACTGTGTGGAGCCGATTGTCAACAGAGAATGGTTGGGTAAAGTATGAGAATGGGAACAATACATTCTCTTGCCCGTCGTTGAAGGGGCTTACGGTGTTCCCGTATGACAAATTCCTTTATGCGATAGGTGGATCCGGCGTGGCGCAGGGCGAGGCTGTCGAGGCTTTCTCGGCTTTCTACATATCGCGTGACAATGGTATAACATGGAAGGCTCCAAATAATTTCTATCAGCGCATTCCGGCCGAATTGCAGGGCTGTGATGTGCCTTTTGTCGTGACCGAAGATTCAAACAACGTGATTTGGATTGTCGGTGCAGGTGAAGAGCCGTTTGTGTGGAAGGGGATAATAAACCGTTTGGGCTTCAAAAAGTGACAATATGGGATTGAAGGCCTTGGTACGCGGTGTGGTTGTCGGCGCAATGATGTTGTGCTTCTCTGCCGGTGTGCGTGCCGATGGACTTGAATACAGATATGAGGTTGGAGCTATGATTGGCGGTGCTACATATTTTGGCGATGCCAACTACTCGGCACCATTTGACAATTTCAACGTGATGGGCGGGGCGCTCTTCCGTTATAACATCAACCCACGTATGGCTGTGAAGGCCAACCTCGCCGTTGCACGTATATCGGGTACTACTGCAGGTGGCGACAATGTTTTCCCGGCCGGTGAGGTGAAATTCGGCCGTATGCTGTATGAACTTGGCGCGCAGTATGAGTGCCACTTTCTCGCCTATGGCGATGGTTCGGGCTACAAACGCTCAAGCCGATTGGCTCCATATCTCCTAGCGGGTGTGGGACTTACATACGCACCGGCTCCGGCAAAACACGTCTTTACACCGAATATTCCGGTTGGCGTGGGCCTGAAATGGAAGGTTATGCCACGCCTGAATGTGGGTTGCGAACTCTCTTACCGTTTCACTTTCAGTGACAATCTGGATGTGACGTACAAGGGCGGGAGCACGTTGGACGACCCTTATGGGATAGATAGCGGATTAATGAAAAACAAGGATGGCTATTCGTTTCTGTCGCTTTTTGTGACATACGATTTGTCGCCCAAATATAGAAAATGTAACAATTAAGGAGTTGTTTGGATTTATAGTAATTTATAGCAATGGACTATATTGAAAAGATAGACATGGATAGAGTGCCGCAACACATCGCCATTATCATGGATGGCAATGGCCGTTGGGCGCAGCTTCGTGGAAAGGAACGTCACGAAGGGCATCAGGCCGGTGCAGCTGCGGTCCGTCAGTTGGTTGAGGATGCGTTGAAGTTGGGAGTCAAGTATCTGACCCTTTATACTTTTTCAACAGAAAACTGGAAGCGTCCAATTGCCGAGGTTGCTGCATTGATGGCTCTGTTGTTCGAGTCGGTTGAGGAAGAACTTTTTGTAAAGCACAACGTCGCGTTCCGTATCATCGGTGACATGAGCATGTTGCCCGATAATGTGCGTTCCCGACTGAACGGCTGTATGGAGCGCACGGCAAAGAATGATTCGATGACTCTTGTGCTTGCGTTGAGCTACTCTTCGAAGTGGGAACTTACCGAGGCAGTACGTAGCATCGCCTCAAAGGTGAAGGAAGGCGCTATGGAACTCTCCGACATAACAGACAAGACCATTGATGGCGCTCTGGCCACATCTTTCATGCCCGACCCCGACCTGCTCATACGCACAGGCAAGGAGCAGCGCTTGAGCAACTTCCTGTTGTGGCAACTCGCGTATGCCGAGTTCTATTTTACCGAGGTACTTTGGCCCGATTTCAACAAAGAAGAACTTTGCAAGGCTATATATGAATATCAGAGCCGTCAGCGCCGTTATGGCTTGACGGGTGAACAAGTGACAAATGATGAAAATACACTATAGGATGAGATTCTTTCCGTTTTTGAAAACGACTCTTTTGGTTGTCCTGGCAGTTCTCTCGCTGACATTGTCGGCGCAGGAGGTGGTTGTCAAGCCAACGATATTATATACAGGTGCAGCACACAAATACACTATTGGTGGTATAAACCTGTCGGGAGCAGAAAACCTTGAACCGTCGGTGGTAATAGGCTTGTCGGGCCTCTCTATCGGTGACGTTATATCTGTGCCCGGTGAAGAGGTAACTACTGCCATCAAACGCTATTGGAAGCATGGACTTTTTGAGGATGTCAGCATCACAGCCGACAGTATAAAGGGGAACTACATATACTTGGGAATTTCTCTCAGACAACGCCCCCGTGTATCTCAGCTCAATATCATGGGAATCAAGAAGAGCGAGCGCGAGGAACTGGAACCCAAACTGGGTATTCATCCCGGCGGTCACATCACTCCCGACATCATTTCACGTGCCGAGAAGGTCATAAAGAACTACTACGATGACAAGGGCTACAAGAATGCCGAGGTGAAGTTTGTCCAGCGTCCCGATGTCACAGAGGACAACCGCATGATTGTGGATGTGGAGATTTCAAAGAATGACAAGATAAAAATCAACCGTATATATATAGAAGGTGCAAATGCCCTATCGGACAAGAAGGTTCGATATGCAATGAAAAAGACCCGCGAGAAGACGCGTTGGGATAACTTGATATATACAATTTTCAGACCAAAGAAGTTTACCGAGGACCAGTATGTCGAGGATAAGGAGAAAATTCTTGCCCGTTATTACGAAAACGGTTATCGTGATGCACGTATTGTGAAGGACAGTGTGGTGCAGTTCGATGACAAAAGCGTCGATATATATCTTACCATTGAGGAGGGTAACCAGTATCACATCCGCAGCATCAAATGGGTTGGTAACAGTGTTTATTCAACCGCTAATCTTGATTATGTTTTGCGCATGAAGTCCGGTGATGTCTATGACCAGAACGAACTTGAGAACCGACTGTTGAATGATGAAGACGCTGTCAAGAATATGTATTACAATGAGGGATATGTCTTCTTTAACGCCCTGCCCATAGAGGCGAGAATAGAGAACGACTCTGTGGATCTTGAGATTCGTGTGGCAGAGGGTGTGCAGGCTACAATTGACCGTGTGACCATCAGCGGTAACGATCGTGTGTATGAAGAGGTGGTACGCCGCGAACTCTATACCTTGCCGGGTAGTCTTTTCTCTATGAATGCACTTGAGCGCTCATGGCGTAACATTGCCAACATGGGACACTTCGATCCCGAGAAGATTGATCCGGGAGCAGCGCCTAATCCCGAAAACGGTACAGTGGATATGCATTGGAAACTTGAGCCTAAGAGCAGTGACCAGATTGAATTGTCGGCAGGTTGGGGACAGACAGGTATCATTGGAAAACTGTCGCTGAAGTTCACAAACTTCTCAATGCGCAACCTCTTCCGCAGGGATGGTGTGCGTCGTGGTATTATTCCACAGGGTGACGGCCAGACATTTGCCATCAGTGCACAGACCAACGGCCGTTACTACCAGTCGTACAGCATTAATTTCTTTGACCCATGGTTTGGACGCAAGCGCCCGAATTCACTTTCCTTCTCTGCCTTCTTCTCAATGCAGACCGACGTTGCTGACAGTTATTACAATTCGGCCTACTACAATAACTACTACAACTATCTCTATGGCTATGGCAACTACGATGGCTATGGATATAACAATGTGTCGTCATACTATGACCCCGACAAATATATAAAGATGTATGGTGCATCTTTGGGTTGGGGACGTCGCCTTAACTGGCCCGATGATAACTTCACCCTGTCGGCCGAGTTGAACTACCAGGTATACAACCTCAAAAACTGGCAGTATTTCCTTATAACCGATGGCGTATGTAACAACCTGAATCTCCAGTTGTCACTTGGACGAAGCACTGTCGATCACCCGTACTTCCCGCGCCAGGGTTCTGAGTTCTCTCTGGTGGCGTCGGCGACACCGCCATACTCGGCATGGGACGGAAAGGATTATGCAAACCTTGCAACCAATGTCAACTCGCCGCAGTACAAGGCCGAGCTTGGTGACAAGCATAAGTGGATTGAGTACTACAAAATCAAGTTCCGCAGCAAGACCTATACATCCCTTACTCCGGGCAAGTATAATCTTGTGCTGATGACACGTGCCGATTTCGGTATCCTCGGCAGTTACGACAAGAACAAGAAATCGCCGTTCGAGACATTCTACGTGGGTGGTGACGGTATGAGTGGATATTCCTACAACTATGCTACGGATATGGTCGCTTTGCGCGGTTATGAGAATGGTAGCCTCACACCTTACGGTTACGAGGGTTATGCCTATGCACGTCTTGGCATGGAACTCCGTTTCCCATTCATGTTGCAGAATGCTACCAGTATCTATGGCTTGGCATTTGTTGAGGCCGGTAATGCATGGACCGATGCAACCAAGTTTAACCTCTTCGACCTCAAGCGTAGTGCCGGTGTCGGTGTACGTGTCTTCCTGCAGATGATTGGTCTCATCGGTATCGATTGGGCATACGGTTTCGACAAAGTATTCGGTTCGTCACAATATGGCGGCAGCCACTTCCATTTTATTTTGGGACAGGAATTCTAACTATAAAACAAACGACTATGAAAAAGCTATTCCTTACAGCAGTTGTATGCCTGTTGGCTTTCGCGGGAGCGCAGGCACAGAAATATGTTACAGTGGATATGGAATATATTCTCAAGAATATTCCGGCTTATGAACGTGCCAACGAGCAACTCAACCAGCAGTCAAGGCGTTGGCAGGGTGAGATTGATGAACTTGTGCAGGAGGCTGAGACTCTCTACAAAAAGTATCAGAGTGAGTCGGCATTCCTCTCCGATGCCCAGCGCATTGCACGCGAAGAGGCTATCCTTGCCAAGGAAAAGGAAGCCAGCGAACTCAAACGTCACTATTTTGGTCCCACCGGTGAGGTGTACAAGAAACGCGAGAGCCTCATGGCACCCATTCAGGAAGAGGTGTACAACGCAATCAAGGATATCTGCGACCTGAAGAAGTATACAATGGTGTTTGACAAATCATCGGCTGTAAGCCTCATTTATTCTTCTCCATCCATTGATATAAGCAATGAAGTGCTTGTAAAATTGGGATATTCAGAATAATTAACATTTGCAAATTTAACAAACGGATGATTTTTCAGTCATATATTCAGAACGTGAAATTGTTTAATTTAAATATTGAAAAAATGAAGAAGATTTTGATTTTGATTCTGATGCTGGCTCCAATGAGCCTTTTGGCACAGAAATTCGGCTACGTGAACTCTGCCGAGATTATTCAGGTTATGCCAGAGTATGCAAAGGCATTGAAGGATGTACAGGCTCTTGAGAAGATGTACACAGACGAGTTCAACAGCATCCGCACAGAGCTTGAGAAGAAGGGTACAGAGTTTGAGAAGATGCAGCAGGATTCACTTCCCGAGAACATCCTCAAGCGTCGTTACGAGGAGTTGATGCAGTTGCAGCAGCGTCTCCAGGAGTACGGTCAGGAGGTGCAGGCAAATCTTCAGAAGGCTGAGCAGGAGAAGATGATTGAGATTAACCAGAAGCTTCAGGGTGCACTTGACGCTGTAGGTAAGGACGGCTCATACGTATGCATCTTTGACCTTGCCGGCGGTATTCCTTTCATCAACACATCGCTTTGCGATGATGTTACCGCAAAGGTGAAGACCAAACTCGGTATTGCTGCAAATGCAGTTCCAGCAGCACCTGCAAAGTAATGCATTCCATCATTATACAGGACAACTCCCTTTGAAAGGGGGTTGTTTCCTGTTATTTGTAACACCATAAAACCAATATAATGCGTAAACTCTTTTTGTTCTTGATTGTATTATCTTTTTCTATGCTTGCAAAAGCACAGTTCGGGTATTATAGCAACAACAGTGTGTTGCAGGCATTGCCGTCGTATGGTCAGGCTGTTGCCGATTATGAGCGCCTTTGTCAGCGATGCGAGAAAGAGATAGAGCATAACGAGAGGGAACTCACACGCCAATATGTGGCATTTCTGGACGGATACCGTGATTTCCCCGAACCCATTCTGCGTAAAAGACAGAATGAACTGCAACGTCTGGTCGATAACAGCGTGAACTTCCGCAAGGAACTTAATGTGTGGCTTGCCCAAGCCAAAGACTCGCTTTTTGCGCCATCGCGCGAAACTGTAGCAATAGCTGTAGAAAAAGTAGCCGTTGCTTGTGACCTTGATTATGTGGTAGATACCGATATCACTGCATATGTGTATATGAATACCAATAAGGCGGTTGATATAACCCGAATGTTGCTCGATGCAGCACTTTATCCCGATAAACCGGTGACAGAACTCGATGGCTACAACGATTATATGATGGCATATAAGCCTGCTGTTCAACCGGTTTCAGCTGTTCGCGGCGAGACCTTAGTTACAGAAACACTTATTGACACAGCTGTTACAGTTGTAGAGTGCGATGAAGATGTTACCACCGATGTCGACGCTGAAGCTGTTGTCGGTGTCGGGCAAGAATGATAATGAGAGACTGAATTGCAAGAGACCTGTAATTGTTAAGTTCCTATAACGATATTGTGGTCCTACGAATATATCATTATTAGATAAAGTATTTATAACAAGCAACTATGGATAAATTTGTGCAACTTTCAAAGGATGCAGGCCCGATAGGTGTGTTCGATTCTGGTTATGGCGGTTTGACGATTTATGACGAAATCAAGAAACTGTTGCCCGAGTATGACTACATATATCTGGGAGACAATGCACGTACCCCTTACGGTACACGTTCTTTTGATGTTGTCTATGAGTTTACACGCCAGGCTGTCGACTATCTCTTCCGTCAGGGATGTCAGTTGGTGATTCTTGCATGCAACACTGCTTCGGCAAAGGCTCTGCGCACAATCCAACAGGTCGATATCCCATTGTGTGACCCCAATCGTCGCGTGCTGGGTATCATACGTCCCACGGTAGAGTGCGTTGGTGACATCACCAGGAGTCGCCATATTGGCGTGCTTGCTACCGAGGGTACAATAAAATCACTCTCTTATCCGCTTGAAATACGCAAACTGTTTCCAGAGATTGAGGTTACAGGCGAGGCTTGCCCAATGTGGGTGCCGCTTGTAGAGACCAATGAGTTTGCGGGGGACGGTGCCGACTATTTCGTGAAACGTCACATTGACAATCTCCTTTCACGAGACCCCGAGATTGATACAATAATACTTGGTTGCACGCACTATCCAATTCTCATTGAAAAAATCAGGAAGTACACCCCCGAGGGTATAAACCTCATCACTCAAGGCGCGGCTGTCGCAGCATCACTCAAAGACTATCTGCACCGTCATCCGGCAATGGATGCGCTCTGTACAAAGGGCGGTACAACCCTCTTTTGTACCACCGAGGCAGGCGGTAAGTTCGGCGATCAGGCATCGCTTTTCCTCAACTATCCGGTAGAGGTGAAGAATGTCGTGCTTGTTTAAAAAATACCCCGGAGCTTATAATCAGATATATTTTCTTGTAAGAGCCTTCACCGGCAGCCACACAGTCAAAAAACCAACAAGAATGACTGTGAAGAATGTTATTGCCACATCGCTTGCAGCAATTTCAACAGGGTAGCTCTCAATGACAAAATCGCCCGAAGTTCCCATGGAGATGAGCCCGAAGTGCTGTTGGACAAGGCACAGTGCCACTCCGGCAACAATACCTATGGCAGCTCCCATTGCCGAGATAATGGCTCCTTCAAAAACAAAGATGTTTGCAATGGTCTTATTCTCTGCGCCAAGGCTGCTCAGCGTCTTCATGTTTTCACGTTTTTCAATGATGAGCATTGCCAGTGAGCCAATGATGTTGAAACAGGCAACCATGAGAATGAAAGTGAGGAATATGTATGAGATAAGCTTTTCAACCTGCATTACCTTGTATATGCTCTCCTGTTGCTCATAGCGGTCCTGTACGGTGTAACCGTTGCCGAGAGCCTTTGCTATCTTTTTCTTTACTTCTGCGGTATTTGTACCCTCCTTCAGTTTCAGTTCCATAGAGGTGGCTTCGTTTGCCCCGCGACGGAAAATGTTTCGTGCAAAGCTGTCCGATGTGATGATGTATTCTCCATCATATTCGGGCTGATTGAGTATAAACACCAGTCCGCTTGAGTGCAGTTCGCTTTTCTTGAAGTTTCTTGCCGGAATGGTGAGGTTTATGCTACCCTGTCTGTTGGGTACGTATATCTCAAGCGGGGTAGTGAAAAGTACTCCGCAGTTCAGTTTCTGCACCAATCCGCCGCCAAGTACGGCATAGTCGTTCATGCCGTCGTTGAGAATGAATTCCCCCGGGCCATACAGGGCCTTGTGTATCTGGGTGAGCGATGCGAAGTTTTCGTCTACGCCCTTTATGGTTACCATGGCCTGCTGACCGCCATATCCCGCCATTGCCTTTCCTTCAATACAGAACGACAAGGTTGCGATGTCTGTCATCTCTGCAACCTTGCCAATCTCCGGTGCATCGGTGATGATTACCTTTCCGCTTGCAGCCGTAATCTTTATGTCGGCATCAAAAGCAGAGAACTGCTTGGCTACAACGCCTTGGAAGCCATTGAATACCGAGAGCGTGCATACCATAGCCGCTGTAGCAAGAGCAATACCGGCAATGGCCACGCCCGAAATGATATTTATCACCTGGTGGCTCTTCTTTGAAAACAGGTAACGCTTGGCTATGTACAGCGACAGGTTCATTGGATTTTGATCTCTCTGCATTGTTGTGTCACCCCGTTTGCCGGGATAACGGAATGCTGTTGTTATTCCTTCAACAGCTTGTCGATGTTTTCGATGTAGTCGAGCGAGTCGTCGATGTAGAATCTTATCTCGGGGATTATGCGTAGCTGGTGGCGTACCTTGTTACCAAGCTCAAAGCGGATGGCCTTGATGTTTGTGTTCAGGTGTTCTACAACCTCGTTACCCTTCTCCGATGGGAACACACTAAGGTAAGCCTTTGCAATGCCAAGGTCGGGGCTCACGCGCACTGCGCTCACCGAAACCATTACTCCGCGTGTCTCCTTCTGCAATCTGAGCAGTATCTCGCTCAACTCCTTCTGAATTAGACGTGAAATCTTGTTTTGTCTTGTACTGTCCATATATCTTTTATTTTTTTCTTATTATTGTAAGTCCGTCACGCAATGGCAGAATTACCACCTCAACACGCTCGTCATTGCGTATCAGGTCATTGAAAGCTCTCACTCCGTTTGTCTGTGCATCCTGCCTCGCAGGGTCAATCACGTGACCGTCCCACAGGGTGTTGTCGGCAAGAATCCAACCGCCATCGTTGAGGTACTCCATTGCCATCTCGTAATACTTTATGTATTCACGCTTGTTGCCGTCCATAAACACAAGGTCGAACTTCTCGCCCAAAGTGGGTACAATCTCAAGCGCATTGCCAATGATGAACTCAATTTTGTCGGCGTAGGGTGAACCGTCAATCCAGCGGCGTGTGAAATCCTCCAGTTCATCCTCCACCTCAAAGGTATATAGCTTGCCGCCATCGTCAAGTCCTTCGGCCATGCATAGTCCCGAATATCCGGTAAATGTGCCAATCTCCAGTATCCTGCGTGGGCGAATCATCTTCACAAGGAATTTCAGCAGGCGTCCCTGTATGTGACCTGATGCCATCTGTGGCGCAAGAATCTCGACATGTGTGGCACGGAACAGCCTGTAGAGGTAGTCGCCTTCGGGGCTGCTGTGGTCGGCAATGTACTGGTCGAGTGGGGTGGTAAGGCTCATTTTACGTTCTGTTCTTAGGAAGAAATTTTTAATTTCTTATTTCAAACTGCGAAGATACAACAAAGATTGCAACAAATTCATGGCTCTTTTATTTTTTGTGCTATAAAGATAATAATTTCATTGTGCAAAGTCAACACCGACGCTCTTTTTTTGTAACTTCGCCTATGGAAAACATTGTCGCCAATGAACAGGAATGCCAATTCGCCACTCATGCGTTACCGCATATATCTGCAGCTCGAGAAGTCGTTGCAGCCCAATACCGTCGATGCCTACATCGGCGATGTGAACAAGCTGATGACATTCTTTGGCAATGTAGACCGTTTGCTCACAGTTACGATTGAGGAACTTCGTGAGTTCCTTGCTGCGATGGCCGATGTTGGTGTCAATGCCCGCTCGCAGGCACGTATAATCTCGTCGTTGCGTTCATTCTATGGTTTTCTGAAACTCGACGGATATATCCCCGAAGACCCAACGGAGTTGCTGCGTTCACCCAAAATAGGTGTGCGATTGCCCGATGTGCTCACCCTGCAGGAGATTGATGACATAATAAACTCAATTGACCTTGCTACATGCGAGGGGCAAAGGAACAGGGCTATTATTGAAGTGCTTTATAGCTGTGGCCTGCGTGTGTCGGAGCTATGCTCGTTGCGCATGTCCGACCTCTACCTCAAAGAACAGTTTATCCGTGTGACCGGCAAGGGTGACAAACAACGCCTTGTCCCCATTTCATCGCGTGCCATTGCCGAACTAGAGGCCTACTTCGTTGACCGCAACAGGATACCGATAAAGAGTGGCTACGAGGATTATGTCTTTGTCAGTGAACGCCTTAAGAAACCTCTTTCGCGCATAACAGTGTTCCATCACATCAAGGAACTTGTGGAGCGGGTGGGCATCACAAAGAACGTCAGCCCGCACACCTTCCGTCACTCATTTGCCACCCATCTGCTCGAGGGTGGTGCCAACTTGCGTGTGATACAGGTGATGCTCGGGCATGAGAGCATCTCCACTACCGAAATCTATGCCCATATCGACCGTGTGCGCCTGCGCGAGGAAATAATTGCCCATCATCCCCGCAACTGCAAAAAAAAGTAAAATAAACCACGAACACGTTACTCTTTTTTTTGATAATTGGATTTGTCGCGTTAACTTTGCGACAGATATGCGTGCCTATGCGCGTTAAGCGACAAAACTGAATGAAAAACAATAAATCAATGCTAAAGAAACTGTTTTTGCTGCTTGTTGTGGCAGCTGTGATGTTGAGCTCATGCAGCTCAAAGATGAAGAGTATGAAGTCCGAGTATTTCACCGTTACTCCGGGCGTGCTGGAGGTTGTCGGCAGTGAGATTCCTGCTACCATCGACGGCCGTTTCCCTGCAAAGTTCTTCAATAAGAAATCGGTACTGACTATTACTCCTGTGCTCAAGTACGAGGGCGGTGAGGCCATCTCTGAACCTGTGACATTCCAGGGCGAGAAGGTACGTGGCAACGACCGCACTATCTCATACGACAATGGTGGCAGCTTCAAGATGAAGATCCAGTACGATTATATCCCTGCGATGGAAGATGCCGAACTCTATCTGCGTTTTGTAATCAATAAAGGAAAGAAGACAAAGAACGTTCCCGAGGTGAAGGTTGCCGATGGCTGTATCGCTACATCCCAGCTCTATCGTCAGACTGCTGCAACGGCAAATATCGCTGTCGGCGAGGATGCTTTCCAGCGTGTCATCAAGCAGGCCAAGGAGGCCAACATTATGTTCCTTATACAGCAGACAAATCTCCGCACTTCGGAGCTCAACAGTACCGAGATGACAGAGTTCCGTGCTGCACTCAAGGATGTGGCTACCGATTACGAGAACAAGGTGCTCGATGAAATCAAGGTGTCAGCATACGCATCACCCGATGGCGGTGTGATGCTCAATGACGGTATTGCCGTTGTGCGCGAAATCAACACTGCAAAGCAGATGAAAAAGGAGCTCAAGAACGCAAAGCTCGACGGTTATGTCGACAGCGAGTACACTGCCGAGGATTGGGAAGGCTTCAAGGAGCTCATCTCGCAGTCTAATTTGCCCGATAAGGAACTTATTCTCCGCCTGCTCTCTATGTATACCGATCCCGAGGAGCGTGAGCAGCAGATTAAGAATATTTCATCTGTTTATTCAGAACTTGCAGACGAGATTCTTCCAAAACTGCGTCGTGCACGTGTTACATTGAACTATCAGATTATCGGCCGTTCCGACGACCAGATCAAAGCGCAGTACGCAGCCGATCCTTCGGAACTCTCATTGGAGGAGATTCTCTACTCTTCAATCCTCACCGAGGACGAGGCTGAGCAGACCGATATCTTCAACACTGCAATCAGACTCTATCCAAACGACTACCGTGCATATAACAACCTTGGTGTGATGGCTTATAACAAGGGCGATTACAGTACAGCTGCAAGCTATTTTGCAAAGGCTGAGAGTGTGGCAAAGGCTGCTCCCGAGGTAATGGTTAACCTTGGCTATCTTGAGTTGCTCGAGGGTAATGTAGCCGAGGCTGAGGGTTACATGGCAAAGGGTGCCGATGCAAAGGCCGGTGACGAGGCACTTGGTAACCTCTACATCGCACAGGGCGAGTATGGCCGTGCCGCAGCGTTGCTCAAAGGTAAGAATACCAACAGCGCACTGTTGGCACAGGTCCTCAACAAGAACTATGTTGCCGCACGCGAGACTCTCGATGCTATGGAGAACCCCGATGCAATGACATACTACATCAAGGCAGTTCTCGGTGCCCGTATATCAAATGTCGGCTTTGTCTATGATGGTTTGAAGAAGGCTGTAGAACTTGACCCATCATTGGCAAAGAAGGCTATGGGTGACCTGGAGTTCGCTAAATATGTGAAGGACGCTACCTTCTGCAATATTCTTAAATAACAGCTGTGGCTGCAAATATACTTAATGAACAGGTTGCGATGCTTGCACTCTCACGGGTGCAGGTGCCGCACCTTGCTCTTATCAGGGAACTCATTGAAACCGTTGGCAGTGCAAAGGAACTGCTCGAGAATGGCGCCAATATAGGCGACATTGTACCCGGTGCATCGCCCCGTCTGCGCGAGCTGCTCTGCGACCGTTCGCTTGTGGAACTTGCCGAGAAGGAGATGGAGTTCATTGAGTCAAAAGGCATAAAGCTCATCTGCTTTGGCGATGAGGCCTATCCCTGCCGTCTTGCCGAGTGTGCCGATGCGCCGCTGGTGCTGCACTCGCTCGGCAATGCCGATCTCAATGCCCGCCGCATTGTTTCCATCGTCGGAACACGCCATGCAAGCGAGTATGGAAAGTCGCTTTGCGAGAACTTTGTTGCCGACCTGGCACGCTTCGCGCCCGGTACGCTCATTGTCAGCGGCCTTGCATACGGTATTGATGTCTGTGCCCACCGGGCAGCACTAAAGGCCGGCCTGCCGACCATTGGAGTGCTTGCTCACGGACTAGACCGCATCTATCCCGGCGCACACCGTGCCACTGCAAAGCAGATGCTTGAGAACGGCGGCCTGCTCACCGAATTCATGAGCGGAACAGAATCGCTTAAACCTTTTTTTGTGCAGCGCAACAGAATTGTTGCCGGCATGGCCGATGCAACGGTTGTCGTGGAATCGGCGTCAAAGGGCGGCTCGCTCATCACAGCCTCGCTCGCCTTGGGTTATGACCGTGACTGCTTTGCCTTCCCCGGTCGTGTAAACGACCAATATTCACAGGGTTGCAATGAACTTGTCAGTCGCAACAGGGCGGCGCTAATAACCAGCGCCTATGACTTTGTCGAGGCAATGAACTGGGAGGTTGCTACCACTAAAAAGAGTGCCGAGGATTTACAGACCGAACTGTTCCCCAACCTTTCGCCCGACGAGACCGCAGTAATGACCGCACTGCGCGAGAACAGCGACGGCCTGCAGGTAAATCAGATGGTTGTGCAGTTGAACATGCCAATAAACAAGCTGCTGCCCCTGCTCTTTGAAATGGAAATGAAAGGTCTTGTCAAGGCCGTTGCCGGCGGTTGCTATCGTGTGATGGTGTTGTGATTCCGACATTTGGATATTTTTATAGTATTGCCCCTTAAGTCCTGGACTTCGGGGCAATATTGTTTATATGGCTTCAGCGATATTCTCGCTTTATTTTTTCTTCTTGCTCTCTAAGTAAACGCGGATGATAAGGACTGCCAGGCCTATGAGTGCGTAAATGGCGGCAGCCTTCATCTTCTCTTCACCTTCAAATTCATCAAGTAGATGGCGGCCGATAGTGCAATGTGTCCAGATGATATTTGTAACCATAGTAGTTTTGTCAAGTCTGTTAATGCTGTGATGATGTAGTCTGAATCTTACTTGTTGGTAAGAAAAAGTATAACAGACAAGTCTATATTGTTCTCTAATTGTATTGCCGGCCATTTGTACTCCTGCAACAATTTTTTGATTGCACGGAATTCCCTAAGGTCGTTGGTTTCCTTATGTTTGTTAATGATACAACCGGTTAGCTTGCCATTGTTGTCAATGCAGATTTCTCTTATAGCTACAATAATTTTATCTCCTTTCTTTAGTTTAGGAAAGTCATTCCATGGGAACCTGTCTGACAACTCCTTGCTAATACTTAATGCGGCTGACGGGTCAATATTTGCATAGGTGCTTGTAACTTGTTTGAAATCACTCACAACTCCTTCCTGTAAACAGATGTTGACCATTGATTCATTGACTATGTAATAGCCCATTTCTTGAGTTTCTTCACTTCTGTTTAAATTTAAAGAGTCGCTGACCCATGTTGCGTGTATTCCTTCGTTTGTGCAGTATTGCGCAAAGAGACCGTTCAGCTCTTCTTGGGGCCATTCTATCCAATGCGATGTGATATTCCCGCCTTTTCCATGATAAATATTAAATTCTATTTTGCGCAGGAATAGTTTGTTGTCTGCAATTTCCCATGTGGCTATGTAGTTACGCGAACATGCTGTTGAAGATGATCCTCTCCATGTCTTTCCTTCCAAAGTGACCTCTTTGGGCAGTGCATCGCGTACCATTTTCCCCAATGCGCGGTCTCCTGCTTCTAATGGGAAATCGTGGTCAAGACAATGCTTTTCACCGTTGATTATTATGGTGTCGGCTATTTGGATTGTTGCTCTTGCTGTAAATGGCAACAAAATGAGCATGAACAATAACAGCGGTTTTTTCATGATATCTTTTGCTTTGAACTATATTTATAACGCAATATTAACTATTTTTCTGCAAAATATTCCTATCATTCACTTTTTTGTGTAGCTAAATTCTGCACCCGCAGTAAAAAACTAAAGCAAGCTTTAATTTTTCGCTCGTTTATTCGTAATTCGCCTATGGCAGATATACGACTGCACTCGCTTTGAAAAATAATCAAGTAAACTTGTTATTTCTCGCTCGTTTATTCGTATATTCGCATAAAATTTGGATAAGATTGTATTTGGATGAAAGAATTTGTTATATCGACAACTAAGAAAGAGACCGCTATTCTGGTGGGATTGATTACCGCCACACAGAACGAGCGCAAGACAAACGAGTATCTCGACGAGCTCGAATTCCTTGCGCAGACAGCCGGTGCCGAGGTCGTTAAGCGCTTTACACAGCGCATTGACCATCCGCATCCTGTTACATACGTGGGTACCGGTAAACTAAAAGAGATTGCCGATTATGTTGAGATGCTCAAGGATACCGACGACGAGATTGGTATGGTAATCTTCGACGACGAGCTGTCGGCAAAGCAGATACGCAACATTGAAAAAGAAATAAAGATAAAGATTCTCGACCGTACATCGCTAATTCTCGATATCTTTGCCATGCGTGCGCAGACTGCACACGCAAAGGTGCAGGTTGAGCTTGCGCAGTACAAATATATG
This sequence comes from Bacteroidaceae bacterium, assembly GCA_045634305.1. Classification (GTDB taxonomy): domain Bacteria; phylum Bacteroidota; class Bacteroidia; order Bacteroidales; family Bacteroidaceae; genus HGM04593. Next base: position 29,821 of record JAZQZZ010000040.1, read on the forward strand.
CTCCCTCGTCTGCAGCGTCTGTGGACTCACCTTGAACGCCAGGGTGGTGGTTCCGGCGGCGGTAGCGGAAAGGGCGGTAGCGTGGGTTTGCGTGGTCCGGGTGAGACTCAGCTCGAGATGGACCGCCGTATAATTCTTGGCCGTATGTCGCTGTTGAAAGAGCAGTTGGCGCAGATTGACAAGCAGAAGAGCATACAGCGCAAGAACCGCGGGCGCCTCATCCGTGTGGCACTGGTGGGCTACACCAACGTGGGTAAATCGACACTGATGAACCTGCTGGCCAAGAGCGAGGTTTTTGCCGAGAACAAACTCTTTGCAACGCTCGACACCACAGTGCGCAAGGTAATCATCGAGAACCTGCCGTTCTTGCTCTCCGACACCGTAGGTTTCATACGCAAGTTGCCTACCGACCTTGTGGAGTCGTTCAAGTCTACACTCGACGAGGTGCGCGAGGCCGACCTTCTGTTGCACGTTGTGGACGTGTCGCACCCCGAGTTCGAGGAGCAGATTGAGGTGGTTGAAAAGACACTTGCCGACCTCAAGTGCGGCGACAAGCCATTGATGGTAATCTTCAACAAGATTGATGCCTTCACATACGTTCAGAAAGAGGAGGACGACCTCACTCCAAAGACAAAGGAGAATATCACCCTCGATGAACTCAAGGAGACTTGGATGAACAAACTTGCCGACAACTGCCTGTTCATCTCGGCACGCGAGAAACAGAATATTGAGAACCTCAAGGAAATCATTTATAAGAAGGTGTGCGAACTGCATGTGCAGAAGTATCCGTATAATGATTTTCTATATCAAAATTACGAAGATTTGAGCGAAGAGTAACAGTGTGAAGACTGAATAAATAATATAAACCAATTAACATACAAAAACTATGGCAGCAATTCCTGAATTCAAGTATGCCCACATGTTCCAGCATGGACAGGACACAACAGAGTATTATCTCTTGACAAAAGAGGGTGTTTCTGTGGGCGAGTTTGAGGGTAAACCAATCCTTAAAGTTACTCCCGAGGCTTTGACACTCTTGTCACGCACTGCATTCCGCGATGTATCGTTCATGTTGCGCCGCGCTCACAACGAGCAGGTTGCAAAGATTTTGAACGATCCTGAGGCTAGCGATAACGACAAGTATGTAGCACTCACATTCCTCCGCAATGCCGAGGTTGCCTGCAAGGGACAGCTCCCATTGTGCCAGGATACAGGTACAGCAATCATCCATGGCGAGAAGGGACAGCAGGTGTGGACTGGTTTCTGCGATGAGGAGGCTCTCTCACGCGGTGTCTTCGATACATACACTCAGGAGAACCTTCGTTACAGCCAGAATGCTCCACTCAATATGTACGACGAGGTGAACACAAAGTGTAACCTCCCCGCGCAAATTGACATTGAGGCTACCGAGGGCATGGAGTACAAGTTCCTCATGGTTACAAAGGGTGGTGGTTCTGCCAACAAGACATATCTCTACCAGGAGACTAAGGCTCTGTTGAACCCTGCAACTCTTGTTCCTTTCCTCGTTGAGAAGATGAAGAGCCTGGGTACAGCAGCTTGTCCTCCTTATCACATTGCATTCGTTATCGGTGGTACATCGGCCGAGAAGAACCTGCATACAGTGAAACTCGCTTCTACACACTACTACGACGATCTGCCGACAACAGGCGACGAGACAGGCCGCCCATTCCGCGACATCGAGCTCGAGGAACAGCTCCTGAAAGAGGCTCACAACATTGGTCTTGGTGCGCAGTTCGGTGGCAAGTATCTTGCACACGACATCCGCGTTGTACGTCTTCCACGCCACGGTGCAAGCTGCCCTGTCGGTATGGGTGTGAGCTGCTCGGCCGACCGCAACATCAAGGCGAAAATCAACAAGGATGGTCTTTGGATTGAGAAACTCGACGACCAGCCTGCAACACTCATCCCCGAGGCTTTGCGCAACGCCGGCGAGGGCGAGATTGTACGCGTTGACCTCAACCGCCCGATGAAGGAGGTTTGTGCACAGCTTTCACAGTACCCGATAGCTACACGTCTTTCACTCAACGGTACAATCATTGTAGGCCGTGATATTGCTCACGCAAAACTGAAAGAGCGCATCGACCGCGGCGAGGGTCTTCCACAGTACATCAAGGACCATCCAATCTACTATGCAGGTCCGGCAAAGACTCCGGCCGGCATGCCTTGCGGCTCAATGGGTCCCACAACTGCAGGTCGTATGGACTCATATGTAGACCTCTTCCAGGAGAATGGCGGTTCAATGATTATGCTTGCAAAGGGTAACCGCAGCCAGCAGGTGACCGACGCTTGCCAGAAGCACGGCGGTTTCTATCTTGGCTCAATCGGTGGCCCTGCAGCCATCCTTGCGCAGAACAATATCAAGAGCATCGAGTGCGTTGAGTACCCGGAGCTTGGTATGGAGGCTATCTGGAAGATTGAGGTTGAGGACTTCCCTGCATTCATCCTCGTAGATGACAAGGGTAATGACTTCTTCAAACAGATTAAGCCAAGGTGCAGTTGTTGCAAGTAAAGGTGAAAGCTTTTACCTTGCACAGCATCTTTTTATTTATATCCTTATAAGTCATAAAGGGCGTCTCTTTGAACAAAGAGGCGTCCTTTTTGTTTTTTTAGTAAAAAAAGTGACCGAATGTCTTTGCTGTTTGCGAGAATTTTAAGATAATTGCAGAAGAAAATCTTATTAACACTTTTAATAAAAAACAACTATGGATAAATCATTGAAAGGAACAAAGACCGAAGCTAACCTTTGGGCAGCTTTTGCGGGTGAGAGCCAGGCGCGTAACAAGTATACATACTATGCAAGCAAGGCTAAAAAGGATGGTTTTGAGCAGATGGCAGCAATCTTCCAGGAGACAGCAGACCAGGAGAAAGAGCATGCTAAATTGTGGTTCAAGCTTGTACACGGTATTGGTAGCACAGCCGAGAATCTTGTAGATGCTGCTGCAGGCGAGAACTACGAGTGGACAGATATGTACCCGACAATGGCAAAGGAGGCTCGCGAAGAGGGCTTTGTTGAGATTGCCGCAATGTTCGAGGCTGTTGCAAGGGTTGAGAAGGTACATGAGGAGCGTTACAAGAAGTTGCTTGAGAATGTACAGAACGGTCTTGTGTTCAGCCGCGACAAGGATTGCATCTGGCAGTGCCGCAACTGTGGTCACTTGCACATTGGTAAGATGGCTCCCGAGGTTTGCCCTGTATGCGTGCATCCAAAGGCATATTTCCAGATCAAGCCCGAGAACTATTGATTGGATACTCTTTGATAAAAGAAGAAATCTTCCGCGGAAGATTTCTTCTTTTATTCTACCACCCACTTGGTATTGTGTGCCTTTGTCTCTGCAGGGTTGTAACGCAGTGCTTTCGCATCGGGAATCTGCACCTTGTATGTTTTTCCACTCTTGTTGTTGAGCTTGGTGCGTCTTATCCAATGGTTCGCTTCGCGCAGTTGCTGGAATGTCAGTCCGTGTTTTTTTGCAAAGTCGGCCCAGTCTATTGTTGCACCGCTTGCAGTAACCTCCCTCTCAATGGGGATTGTGGGGTATAGGTCGCTGCTACGTAGCATGAATCCATATTTTGCAGGGCATTCGAATATTGTTTTGACAGCCATCAGGCGGAATATGTAACGCGAAGTCTCGTTGGGCAACAGAAGGTCAATGGCTTTCTCCTCTTTCTGTCTCTCACGGCGCTTTGTCACGTTGTTGCGGCCTGTGTTATAGCTTGCTGCAACGGTGAGCCAATCGCCGAAAATCTCATACGATTCTTTGAGATACTTACATGCGGCACGGGTGGCCTTTTCGGTGTGGTAGCGCTCATCTACTTCTTCAGTCACTTCAAGACCATACTCACGGCCGGTCTTCTCAAGGAACTGCCACAGCCCGGCGGCTTTTGATGGTGAGAGTGCCTCGGGGTCGCCGTTACTTTCAATAATCATAAGGTATTTGAAGTCGTCGGGCAAACCGCACTCCTCAAGGATTGGTTCTACAATGGGGAACAGACGGTTGGCGCGCTTTATGATGAGCATCGTGTTTATATGTGAGTATGTAAATGATAGCATCTCCTTGTCCATGCGTTCACGACGTTCCTGCAAGGTGAGGTCTATCGTGTCGCCGGCGAATACAATGCTTGTGGGAATCTCGGGCGGGAATACGTTGGAGATCCTGTGGTCATCATCGCTGTTTTTTGCCGGATCTACAGCCTTGTTGCTTGAGAGGAAAATGGCAACGCTTACCAATGCCGCAAATATTATGCATGACGTTATAGGGGCTTTATGTTTCATGGTTTGTATCGGGTTTTGAAACTGCTATGCAAATGTAGCTCAATTCTATGCAAATATCAACCCTTTCTATTGATTTGCATTGCTTTTTTTTGTTCCTTTGCATAATATTTATAAGGGGCATTCCCAAGATTATTTTTATTACATTATGGGTGAATTTGAAATGATAGCAAAGACCTTCCAGGGTTTGGAAGAGGTCTTGGCAAAGGAGTTGGTTGCATTAGGTGCGAATAATGTGCAGATTGGCCGTCGCATGGTGTCTTTTACCGGTGACAAGGAGATGATGTACAAGGCTAATTTCCACTTGAGAACAGCCGTGCGTATATTGAAACCGTTCCTTCACTTCAAAGCGGCAAATGCCGACGAGGTGTATGAGGTTGTAAAGGCTTTCGATTGGGAACAGTTTCTCGATACGACTTCAACATTTTCGGTAGATTCGGTAGTGTACAGCGAGGTGTTCCGTCATTCCAAATTCGTTGCTTATCGTGTGAAGGATGCCATCGCTGATTTCTTCAATGAGAAGTATGGCGAGCGTCCATCGGTACGTCTCAACAACCCCGACCTCATCTTCCATATACATATTGCAGGCGAGGAGTGTACACTTGCACTGGACAGTTCGGGCGAGTCGCTACACCGTCGCGGTTACCGTGTTGAGACCGGTCGTGCTCCAATCAATGAGGTGCTTGCAGCCGGCATGATTATGCTTACAAACTGGCATGGCGAGTGTGATTTCATTGACCCTATGTGCGGCTCGGGAACATTGCCCATTGAGGCTGCGCTCATTGCACGTAACATTGCGCCCGGAGTATTCCGTCAGGGTTATGCATTTGAGAAGTGGAAGGATTATGACAGTGCGCTCTTCAAGTCAATCTATGAGGATGATTCGGCCGAGCGTGAATTCAAACATAAGATTTACGGCTATGATGTCGATGGCCGCATGGTGGCTTGTGCACGTCGCAATGTGAAATCGGCAATGATGAACGATTGTATTGAGATTGAGTGCCGTGACATCAAGGATTTCGAGGAGCATCCGGAGCCTGCGATAATGATTGTCAATCCGCCTTATGGCGAGCGTCTTGTACCTGACAAACTGCTCCAGGTGTACAAGGATCTCGGTGCACGCTTGAAACATGCTTTCCAGGGTAACGTGGCATGGGTAATCAGCAACAACTACGATTGCTTCGACCAGATTGGTCTTAAGGCTTCGGCAAGAATACCTCTGTTCAACGGCGACCTTGACTGCGAGTTCCGCAAGTACGAACTTTTCCAGGGCAAGTATAAGGGCTTCCGCGGTGAGGGTAATGAGTTGAAGAAGGATCACGCTCCACTCAAGCGCCAGTCGCGCCTCACAGGCCTTGACGGTGATACACGTTCAGAGCGTGCCGCGAAGAATCTGAATAATGATGCCAACTACTCAAGTGAGATTGATGACGAGTCAATGCGCCGTCGTCGCGAACTGGAGGCATACTTCAGCAAGGCTCGCAGAAAGCCTGCAAGAAGAGAACGTACCGAGGGTGATGGTGAAAGGAGAGAGCGTCGCGAGGATGGTGCTCCACGTGACGGGCATCGCGCTCCACGTGGCGAACGCAGGGACGACCGTTTCACTTCGCGTGAGGGTCGCGGTGAACGCCGCGATGACCGCCGTCCACGTGGCGAACGTAGAGATGACCGTTTCACTTCACGCGAAGGCCGTGGTGAACGTCGCGAGGAACGTCGTACTCCACGCGAGAACCGCGAAGGAGGCAGGAATGCTGCAGGTGGCCGCAAACCATTTGAACGCAAAGGTGCCGGCAAAGGCCAGTCACCCTACAAGAACGGTTTCAAACCATTGCGTGGCGGTAAGGGCAAGAGAGACGATAAGTAACTTAAAAGCAAATAAATTTATACGATATGAACATATTACTTTTGGGTAGCGGTGGCCGTGAGCACGCTCTCGCATGGAAAATAGCACAGAGTCCTAAAGTCGACAAGTTGTACATTGCTCCGGGAAATGCCGGAACAAAGGAGGTAGGTGAGAATGTGAACATTGCAGTTTGCGATTTCGATGCCATTGCGGCTTTTGTTCTTGCAAACAACGTATCAATGGTGGTTGTAGGTCCCGAGGATCCATTGGTAAAGGGTGTATATGACTACTTTGCAGCCGATGAAAGACTCAAGGAGATTGCAGTAATCGGCCCTACAAAGGCTGCTGCCGAGCTTGAGGGAAGCAAGAGCTTTGCAAAGGATTTTATGGAACGTCACAACATCCCAACTGCAGCATACAAGGCTTTCACAGCAGCGCAGAAAGAGGAGGCTTACCGTTTCCTCGAGGGCTTGAAGGCTCCTTATGTCCTCAAGGCCGATGGCTTGTGCGCCGGTAAGGGTGTGCTCATTGTTCCTACATTGGAGGAGGCAAAGAGCAGCCTCGATGAGATGCTCGACGGAATGTTCGGTGACTCATCGGCAACTGTTGTCATTGAGGAGTTCCTTGATGGTATCGAGTGCTCGGTATTCGTGCTCACAGACGGCAAGGATTATGTAATCCTGCCCGAAGCCAAGGATTACAAGCGCATAGGTGAGGGCAATACCGGTCTGAATACCGGCGGTATGGGTTCAATCTCTCCCGTTCCATTCGCTACAAAAGAGTGGATGAAGAAGGTTGAGGAGAGAATAATCAAGCCTACTGTTGATGGTCTTGTAAAGGATAACCTTTTATATAAAGGTTTCATCTTCTTCGGTCTCATAAACGTTGAGGGTGAGCCAATGGTAATCGAGTACAATGTACGCATGGGTGACCCTGAAACCGAGTCTGTGATGTTGCGTCTTAAAAGCGACATCGTTGAACTCTTTGAAAAGGTTGCTGCAGGCACTTTGGCCGGAACAACCGTTGAGTTCGATGAGCGCAACGCCGTGTGTGTGATGCTTGTATCCGGAGGTTACCCCGAGCACTACGACAAGGGCTTTGAGATGACAGGCTTTGAGGATGTGAAGGATAGCATACTCTTCCATGCCGGTACAACCGAAAAGGAAGGCAAGGTAGTCACTGCCGGTGGCCGTGTCATTGCTGCGGTTTCGTATGGCGCTACACGTGAGGAGGCTCTTGAACGTTCTTTCCGTTCGGCCAATGCCATCAAATTCGAGAAGAAGTACTTCAGGGGTGATATAGGTTTTGACCTTTAATAATTGGGATGTTACAAGGCACTTTTGCTTCGGGCAGATATACATCGACGGTACTGTTTGTACTGTCGATGTTGGTTATGTTGGCAACTTATTGGTTGCCGGTGCCGGCTGTCTCTTTTGTTGCAGAGGCCCCGAAAGGCGGTTTCTTGATGCATCTGCTGTCAGTCTTATTGTATGTCATTGCTGCAGTATTGCTTTCCAGGCAGACATTTTTCGACCGCAGTGTCAAGTGGAAAGGCGCTCTCTATCTTTGGTTTACGGCTCTCTCTACGTTTGTGAACGGAGATGTGGCAATTGCGTCAGCATCGTTGCTTTTCATGGCTTCGATGATGCTGTTGTTCTTATGTCAGCATAGCGCCAACCCGGTCGGTCTGTTCTATACTTCGTTCATGCTTTTGGGAACGTTGTGCTTTGTAACGCCATATTCGCTGTACTTCATACCGCTTTATCTCTTGTTCTGCTCCATAACCAATACATTCTCGCCTAGAGGTGTGGCAGCTTCGCTACTTGGCCTGGCAACGCCATTCTGGTTTGTGTTTGGGGTAGTATATGTATTTCCGAGTCTGGATGTGTTGCCGGAACTACTATCGGAGAATTTTGCAACAGTGTTTGACGTTCATTTCCCTACATTTACACTACTTGACCTCTTGTTGCTTGTTTTTGTGCTTGCGGTGCTGTTGCCAGCGACGTATACCTTTGTCGGCAGTGCTTCACCGGCAAAGCCTCTGTTGCGTAGACGTCTCTCGTTCGTAATTGTAGCAAATATATATCTTTTGCTGCTTTATGCTATTGTAGGCCACGGCGCGGGTCTGTTCTATATGTGCCTCCTTCCTTTTGTGGCAATATTGGCCTCATATCTCTTTTCCATGAAAGAGACTAAACTTTCCAACGTGTACTTTGTTTTGGTTAATGCAATAATGATTGCAGTCGCAACATTTGAGTTATGGTTGAAACACTAATAGAATTTCTCAAGGATTATGGTTATTGGGGTATGGCATTGCTCTCTTTCCTCTCCGGCTCTGTCATTCCAATAGCAAGTGAGGCGCTGTTGCTCCTGTTCTTGAGGCTGGGGCTTAATGCATTATGGCTCACCATTGTTGCAACCTTTGGCAATACGCTAGGCGGCATAACATGTTTCATGCTAGGTTATCTTACAGATAAGCGCACAGTGCAGAGAGTGTTCAGAATATCGGACAAGAAAATGCAGCGTGCAGATTCTATGATTCAAAGATATGGCTATTGGACTGCTGCCTTGTCATTCTTGCCTGTAATAGGCGAGGTAATACTGGTGACTCTGGGTATTATGCGCGTTGATAAATATAAGGTGTTCGCTATAATGGCTATCGGTAAGTTGGCAAGATATGCCTTTGTCGTATTTTCCTATTATGGTATATCAGGACTTTTGTCATGGTTCTAGTATGATGCCGTTGCCTTAATGCCCTCTTTGGCAAGCAAGGCAACAATTCTGTCGAGTTCCTCGTGTGTGGCTTTCTGCAGTCCGCTTATAGGTGTTTCGCGGTCAATGGTATATATCATCACTTCACGCGGTGCAATCTCCTTCACAGCAGCTATCCAAGGCATGACATAGCAGTCACCTGTGTTGTCAATGTTCATGCCGTCAATCTCTCCTTTCAAGAACATTGTCTGTATCACGGCTTTACCTCCGAAGGCTTTCATCCGTCCTATGATAGCCTGTAAATCATATTTCCCGGTGGGGCGGTCGACAACGGAAATATAATTGCTGTCTACGGTATCGAGTTTGAGGATGTTGTTGTCTACCTTCTTCAATGCCTCGAATACGCTGTCGCGGGTGATGAGGGTCGCATTGGTGAGTACGCTGACCTTAGCATTCGGGCATAGTCTGTCGCGTAATCCAATTGTGTCGTCAATGATATCCTTGAAATGGGGGTGTATGGTGGGTTCTCCGTTGCCTGCAAAGGTGAGTACATCTGGTTGTTCGCCGCGTAGGTTCATCTCCATCAACTTCTCCTCAAGCGCCTTTGCTACTTCCTGCCGTGTGGGCATGGGACTCTTTGCCCTTCTTGTGGCATTGAGTCCGCATTCGCAGTATATACAGTCGAATGTACACACCTTGCCGTCGGCTGGCAGCAAGTTTATTCCTAATGAAATGCCGAGTCTGCGGCTTTTCACGGGGCCGAATATCGGTGATGGGTAGATGGTCGTTGACATTTGCTTATTGTTTGATGGTGTCGTTTCCTATTGTCAGCCTGTTGGCTGTCATGCGGTTCATATATTGCTGTATGATGGCTTGCAGTTCGCGTGTCATATCCTCCTGAACATCGTTGCCTGCAAGAATGTTCTCCTTCATCATTATGTCGTTCTTCAGGTTGAACATTGACAATGGAGTGTCGTTCTCTCCATTGTAGAGCATAATGTATTCTCCTTTGTAGTATCTGTATGTCTCGTTCGCATAGTTGACCGCAAAGCTCTCTTCTGCGGGTGTAGATATAAGACTCTGTCCGAATGCTATGAAGGGTCTGTCGTAACCCACGTAGTCAAGTACGGTTGGCATGATGTCTATCTGCTGAGCTATCGTAACCGTGTCAATGCCGGCCTCGAACGGTGCCTCGGTTTCTGGGGTGAAAAAGATGATTGGAATCTCCATTTCGCCCGACGCAGTCCTGTAGCGTTCTTCAATACTGTGATTCGTGTGGTCGGCAGTTATTACGAAAAGGGTATTCCTGTACCAGGACTGTTTCTCGGCGTAGTTGAAGAATTGTCGCAGTGCATGGTCTGTGTATTGTACGCACTTAAGGAACGGGTCACCGCTTGCAGTGAATGTATCCATGTATTCTTGTGGAATGTTGAAGGGGTGGTGCGATGAGGCTGTGAACATGGCTGTGATGAAAGGCTCTTCCATTCCGTTCATGCACTCTGCATAGTATTGCAGGAAAGGCTCGTCCCAAATAGCCCATGTGCCGTCAAACTCCTCTTTGCCGTTGTGCTTCTCGTCATTGCAGTACTCTGTCATGCCATGATATCTGTCGAATCCGCTTGCCTTGGCATATGCCATGAAACCCATTGAGCCATTGGGAGCACCATGGAAGAACGCGCTGCTGTAACCGAACTTGCCAAGTTCGCCGGCGATGCCGTCAACGTCGTTCAGCGATGCCGAGGACGAGATGAATGGAGTGACGAACATTGGAATGCTTGACAGCACCGACGGCATTCCGTCAATGGATTTTCTGCCGTTGCCATAGGAGTATAGATAGCTTTTGCTCCGCTTGATGAGACTGTCAAGGAATGGGGTGAGGCTGCCGTTCCGGCGAGGATTGTAGGCTCCGATGTACTCCTTGCCAAAGCTCTCTACAATGAGTATCACAATGTTCTTCTTGTTCGGAACAGTGTGCCCGAAATGGTGTATAGGTGTGTAGATGGAGTTAACTTCGGCCTCTGTGAAGTATTCCTTCGGGGCAAAGGGTTTGCGGCCGGCTGTTCTGATGATACAGAACGGAGTGTTCAGCACAAGTGTTGCTTCCCCCGGTGTCGATACATAGGCATTGGCATTGCTCAGGGTTATAGGACGCACGCTCTTGCCCACACCGCCACGAATTCCAATTACCATTAGCGCCACAGCCGACAGCAACAATGCAATGTGTGTGGCGTAGTATTTGATGAGGGGACGTTCCTTGTACTCTTCCGTGGCTGGGGTGTAAAGCTTGTAAATGGCGTATATGAGCAGTATGCCAATCGCGAACAACCATAGGTTGTGCATTACCTCAATGCAAATTACCTTGCCTATGTTGCCGTCGTTGCTGAACTCGTTGAAGATGTCCCACGTACTCCTTCGTCCTGTATAACGCACATATATGCAGTCGCACAGATTGGCAATGACTCCGGCAGCATTGGGCACAATGAATGCCCACTTTGTAATATTCTTCATTACCCATCCCTCTTTAATGTGCAATGGGAACAGAGTGAGGAGAATGTAAAGTGCATTCAGGTAGCAAACGGCCGGGGTGGCAAATACAAGGTTCCCTTTAAGAATCATCCACCACCCGTTGTTGCCGGTATGAATCTCACGGTTGGCAAGGATGAAAATGAGTTGGCATAGCAGGAGTATGAGGTATGACGAGAGGATGTTCTGCAATATTGCGCGTAGAATATATCTCTCTTTCCTCTCCTTGCCAAGGAAACTCTCTTTATATGCTCTCTTGACTTTTTTCAATAGTCCGGTGTCTGTCATGATAAAAGTGTTCTTTTGTGGATTTATAGATTGAAAAAGTCGTTGTATGTGCTTTGCAGTATTGCCTTGGCTTTCCTTATCCTCTCCTCGCTACCGGGGGTGACTTCTGTTGTCTCTTTGCAACCAGTAAGGTCAAACACGCTGTATCCGGTAGAGTCCATCAACGATATTCCGTTGTTGTAGCAATGGTATGCAAACGGATAGCTGTATTGGGGCGAGAGTATGTTGCGGCTGAACCTGAACTCATCGTTCGGCAATTGCAGCTGTGCAAGCAGGGTTGCAACAAGGTCTGTCTGGTTGCATCTTGTGTCAATGCGCTCGGGTTCCTTTATGGCACCGCCAAGCATCATGAACAGAATGTGATTGCGCTCTTTGTCGGTTTGTCTTATGCCTGCGGGGTAGCCGGTGACGCAGTGGTCGGCAATGCATATTATCAGTGTGTTATCCCACTTGTCGGTCGTTTTCAGTCGCTCGACGAATTTGCCCAACTGCTCGTCTGTGAATGCAAAGGCGTTGGCAACCATGTCATCCTCTATACGGTTGTATGGAACTTCCCAGGGCTCATGGCTGCTCAGTGTCAGGTATGTCATGTGCCAAGGCTCGTTGTTGGTGTCCATTATCGTTTCATACAGCCTGTCGAATGTAATGTCGTCACCTGCTCCCCAACGATGCGTCGTTGTCTCCTCCCTTGTAAAATCCTTGTCCGAGATAAGTCTGTCATATCCTGTGAACAGGAGGTAACCATTCATGTTGGTGAACTTGATGTCTCCTCCATAAAGGAACGTGTTGGAGTATCCGGCTCTTTTCAACGATGCGGCAAGTGACGGCAGTTTAGAACATTTGTTGGCATCTTTCATCACCGATGTCTTTGGGAAAGCCGGGTAGCCGCTAAGGATGGAGAGCACACCTCTGTCCGTTCGGAAACTGTTAGCATAGCATTCAGTGAAAAGGATGCTTTCTTCTGCAAGCTTTTCAATATTCGGCGTTATTCCTTTTGTTCCTCCCAGACTCTCGACAAACCCGGCACTCATCCCCTCGAGAATGATTGTTACGATGTTCGGGCGTGTGCACTTCAGCAAAGTGTCGGATATCATGGTGTCCTGTATGTACAGTCCATTGAAAATATTTTCACGCTCATCATTGCTGTAGAAACTGTATTCATCCTTGAAATCCTCCAGATTTGCAAGTGTATACAGAAAACTGAATATGGGATTCACTGCAGCGTCATTCAGTGTCGGGCTGTCGCTGTAATATACCGTACCGATGTTGTTCGTGGATTCTGTGGTGCCACCCCTTATGCCAAGGAACATGAATCCTACGGCAAGGATGTATATTATCCCCTTCGTGACTTTGTGGATGGTCTTGGACTCTGTATCCTTGTCGCTTCTGCTTTCGTCCTTGCAGATGTATGAAAGTTTCTTGTATGTTGCGAATGTGAGTGCAGTCAGAACAATGGCAAGCACTATGATGTGAATGGTTGTTATGCTTGCGATGGCATTGGCCGGCGAATCGATATATACAAGTATGGACGATGCGTCGAGTTTCTGCTCCCAATAGGGATATAGGGTGATGTCGGCGACGAATGCCAATGAGATTGCGAAAGCAATAATGCCGTTGTATGTTTTGTAGAAGATGCGGAGTGGCAGGCGTATGAACAGTTTTGCCATTGTCAGCAGCAACGGTATAGCCGTGAAATATCCGGCTATGGCGAGGTCGTGTCTTACGCCATGTAGCAGGACATCGGCGTAATTCCCGAATGTACCACTGTCATCGCCGTGGTTCAGCGCGAGGAAGATGATTTTGTAGATGAAGGACAGGATTATGAATGCCGAGTAGTATTTCAGCAAGAATATCATCCCGCATCCTATGCTTTCATGGAATGGGCATTGTTCTGTCCGTTTGAAATACTTTGTCATTTCCTATCTGTTATTTTCTGCCAAAATCTGCCGGAATCTCACCCCATTTGTCGGTTTCCCATTTAATGAGCGTTGTTGTCCAGCTGTTCTCCTTGAGCCATTTCTCGGCGCGGTCCACATATTTGAAAAGTTCTTCGGTCCTGCTGTCGCGCGGAAGTTTTGTCTTGCATTTTTTTCCTTTGATCCACAGCAGAGCATTGTAGCTGTCCGAGTATATAGGCAGGTCAATGCCTTTCTGCTTCAGCAATGCAAGACCATGTACAATGGCAAGGAACTCGCCAATGTTGTTTGTGCCGAACATGGGACCAAAATGGAATATCTCTTCGCCTGTGCCAATGTAAACTCCGCGGTACTCCATCATTCCCGGATTACCGCTACAGGCAGCATCTACCGCCAATGCATTCTTTATTATGGATGCCGGCAGAATTGCCGGTTTCTTTTTGTTTTCGCCTTTTGCACCATGTCCGATGTACTGCCCGGGTGATGACGCATACGCGCGCTCCGCTTCGGCAAGAGTGTCAAACGCCTTGTAAAGAGCCTGTTTGACGCCCTTTATCTGCGCTTGACACTCCTCCCAAGAGGAGTATATGCCCGGCTGAACGCCGTTCCACACCACGTAATGCTTGTTTTTGGCCATCGTACAACGGCTTTTTACATTCTTTCGGGAACCTCAATGCCAAGCAGGTTCATTGCGGTCTTGATGACCTTGCCTACATTGTCGGTGAGCAATAGACGGAAAGCCTTTGTCTCCTCGTTCTCCTCGCGCAGAATACTGTAGTCGTGGTAGAACTGGTTGTACTCTCTTGCGAGTTCATATGCGTAGTTCGCAATACCCGATGGAGAGTAGTCGGTACCTGCCTGACGTACAACAGCTGGGAACTCGTTGAGCATTCTTATGATGTTACACTCCTTCTCGCTGATGCTCTCGGGTGCTGTGAACGCTGTTTTTGTTCCAGCCTCTGCAGCCTTGCGGCCGATTGAGCGTGTACGTGCGTATGTGTATTGGATGAAAGGACCTGTGTTGCCGTTGAAGTCAATTGACTCCTTGGGGTTGAAGAGCATGTTGCGGCGCGCGTCAACCTTTAGTATGAAGTACTTCAATGCTCCCAAGCCAATGATACGGTTGATTTCGGCCTTCTCTTCGGTTGTGAGGTCGTTGAGCTTGCCACCAAGTTCCTCTGACGTCTCGCGTGCAGTGTTTATCATCTCGTCCATCAGGTCATCGGCGTCTACGACTGTGCCCTCGCGGCTCTTCATCTTGCCCTCGGGAAGCTCCACCATTCCGTAAGAGAAATGTACAAGTCCCTTACCCCATGAGAAACCGAGTTTGTCGAGCAGCAAAGAGAGTACCTGGAAGTGGTAGTTCTGCTCGTTACCCACAACGTAAACCATCTTGTCAATGGGGTAGTCGCGGAAACGCAACTGTGCAGTACCGATATCCTGCGTCATGTATACCGATGTGCCGTCGCTACGCAACAGGAGCTTCTCGTCGAGACCGTCGCCAGTGAGGTCGGCCCATACCGATTCATCCTCTCTGCGGTAGAAGATGCCCTTCTCGAGTCCTCCAAGGACAGTCTCCTTGCCTACAAGATATGTGTCACTTTCATAGTATATTTTGTCAAAATCAACTCCAAGACGTTTGTATGTCTCGTCAAAACCTTCATAAACCCAATTGTTCATCTGTTCCCAGAGTGCGCGTACTTCCTTGTCGCCGGCCTCCCATTTCACAAGCATCTCACGTGCCTCGGCCATTAGTGGCGATGCAGCCTCGGCCTCCTCCTTGCTCATGCCTTTTTCCATGAGTTCAGCAAGTTCGGCCTTATAGTGCTTGTCGAAAGCTACATAATAGTCGCCTATGAGGTGGTCGCCTTTCTTGCCACTACTTTCTGGTGTCTCGCCGTTGCCCCACTTCTGCCATGCAAGCATTGACTTGCAGATGTGTATACCGCGGTCGTTGACAATGTTGGTCTTTACAACCTTGTTGCCGTTTGCCGCGATGATGTTTGACAAGGCATAGCCCAGCAGGTTGTTGCGGATGTGTCCAAGGTGCAGGGGCTTGTTGGTGTTTGGTGAAGAATATTCAACCATTACAAGCGGCGACTCATCGGTTGCAGGAGTTGTACCCCATTTATCGATTGCGTCAATGTGCTTCAACAGCTCAACCCAATAGCTTGGTGCAATGGCAAGGTTAAGGAAACCCTTGACAACATTGAATGAACTGATGATGGAGAGGTTGCTCTTCAACTGCTCGCCAATCTCCTGCGCTGTCTCTTCGGGGCGCTTCTTTGAAAGTGCCAGGAATGGGAAAACAACGAGGGTGAAGTCGCCCTCGAACTCCTTGCGTGTCTTTTGCAACTGTATCTTCTCGGTAGCTACTTCTGCGCCATACAACTGCTTGATTGCTTCGGCAACACTTTGTGCCAATGTGATTTCAAGATTCATCTTTTTATATGTTTTTTTGTTCAAATCCGTGATTTTATGTTTTGTTAAGCCACAATAATTTGCAAATATAATAAATACCGATAATTTTGCGGCCGATTTTATTTGAAAATATACTTTAATAATAGATAATAAGTCGATAATGGCACATCTGCAGTATGTCCTGTCGCTTTTTGTATTATATTTGCCAAGTCAATGCTGTAGCAGGCACCAAAGCTTAATGCAGTGTAGAAATTTATCAACTATGAACCGATTACCGCAAGTTACCAAAAATCTTTTGGCTATAAATGTGCTGATGTTCCTGGCGACAATTGTCTTGGAAAGGAAGGGCATAGACCTTACAGGCATCTTTGGTCTCCACTTTTTCAAGGCTGCCGACTTTGCTCCATATCAGCTTGTCACATACATGTTCATGCATAGCGGCTTTTCACATGTCTTCTTCAATATGTTCGCGCTATATATGTTCGGCGGTGTTCTTGAAAAAGTATGGGGAGCAAAACGTTTTATAATCTATTATCTGGTAGCCGGAATTGGAGCCGGTCTGTTGCAGGAGGTTGTACAATATATAAATTTCGTACACGAGGGCTTGGCTCTTTATGAAGGGGTGCGCACACCATCGGGAGTTGTTCCCATGGGGCAGTTTCTCAATATGTGGACTACAGTGGGTGCTTCGGGTGCTATCTATGCCATATTGTTGGGATTCGGAATGTTGTTCCCTAATGAAAGAATGTTTGTATTTCCATTACCGTTTCCCATCAAAGCAAAGTTTTTTGTGATAGGTTATGCGGTCATAGAACTGTTGCTCGGAATCTCGAACAGCCAGGATGGAATTGCGCATTTTGCACATTTGGGAGGAATGCTTTTCGGTCTTGCACTGATTCTATATTGGCGTAAAACAAATAAGATCGGAGGTCCATATGTTTAAGATTTTCGTTGAAAAATTCCGGGCTTCCGATGTTGTAAGGAAATTTATATATGTAAATGTTGTAACGTATATAATCCTTCTTTTAATCGGTGTTTTTTCAGTGCTGCTGAACAAACGTGGCCTTGCTGTTACGGTGGGTTCGTGGGTTGAGTTGCCTGCGGCATTGACACAGCTCCTTTACAGGCCATGGACTGTTTTTACATACATGTTCGTGCATGGCAGTTTGTGGCATATCCTGTGGAATATGCTTGCGTTGCATATCTTCGGGCGCATTTATCTTGAGTTCTTCTCGACGAGACATTTTTGGGGTACTTATCTGCTTGGCGGTTTCTTTGGTGCATTTTTCTTTGTGCTTGCCTACAATGTCTTTCCATATTTTGACACTGTGGTCGATTCGGCTCATCTGGTGGGTGCCTCGGCCGCGGTGCTGGCGATTGTTGCGGCTGCAGCAGTGCGTTCTCCTGAATATAGGATAAACTTGTTGCTGTTCGGCAGTGTGAAACTTTCGACTTTTGCCGTGGTTACGGTGTTGATATCGGTGCTCATGCTGTCTGGTGAGAATGCGGGCGGTAACTTTGCCCATCTTGGTGGTGCGTTCGCCGGTTTCCTGTTTGCTTTTCTGCTTGGCAAAGGGGTTGATGTCACCGAGGTTGTGAATCGTCCTGTCGATTGGATGAAATCGCTCTTCAGCAGGGATTTGTTCAAACGTAGGAAAAAGGGCAAATTTACGTATACGGCCGGAGGCAAGCATAAATCGGACTATGAATATAATGCACGCAAGAAGTCCTCGGAGGCTGAGATCGATGCTATTCTTGAGAAGATTAAAAAAGGCGGATATTCTTCTTTGACCGATGAAGAGAAGAAGCGCCTGTTCAATGCCTCGTCCAAATAAGAAAACCGTTACAAACTATCTATGTGGCTGCAGCGTCTTGCGCCTGTGGCCGCTTGTCGTGTCCAATAGAGTTTTCTTTTTTTGCTGTTGTGGTATGCCATAATGTACCCGATTCTTGTATTTTACACGCCTTTTATATTATAAAATAAAGAAAATGCGGCAAATAATGCTTTTTATTTAAGAAAAAACACTATATTTGCGCGTTTTTAAAAGGAACAAAATAAATCACAATAAAAATTAATTAACAATGCAGAACAAAGGATTTGTAAAAGTTTTTGCAGTATTGCTGACACTTGTGTGTCTGTTCTATCTTTCATTCTCTTACGTGACCAAGAGTCAGAACGAGAAAATCGAGAAGTGGGCAGAAGACCAGACAGCAACTTGGGTTTCAGAGCGTGAGGCCAATGGCGATGCTGTTACTGAAGAAGAGAAAGAAGAGTATCTCGGCTTCAAGAAAGAGGAGTACCTCGAGACAAACAAAGATCAGAAGGTATGGTTGGGTATCTACACTCTCCAGCAGTGCCGTGAGTTGGAAATCGGTCTTGGCCTTGATTTGAAGGGCGGCCTTAGCGTGACATTGGAAGTCTCAGTTCCTGAGTTCCTTAAATCGCTCACAAGCGGTAATATGGATCAGGACGTAGAGGCTGCAATTGCTGCTGCGCAGAAGGCTTCTTTGGCCAATGGTGACGCAATCGGTGCTTTCATCACAAGTTTGCCTGCAGAGAAGACCTTGGCGTCAATCTTTGCATCAAGTGCATTGAAGAACAAGGTTTCTCAGAACTCTACAAACGAAGAGGTTGAGGCAGTTCTCCGTGCCGAGCTTGAGAATGCCGTTGAAAATTCGTTTAATGTGGTACGCTCGCGTGTAGACCGTTTTGGTGTCGCACAGCCCAATATTCAGAAACTTGGTGGTGGCCAGGGCCGCATCATGGTTGAGCTTCCGGGTGTTGAGAACAAGGCACGTGTAATCGAGCTCTTGACACGTTCTTCAAACTTGCAGTTCTGGGAGACATATACAGATCAGGAGATTGCCAAGGTGCTTCCAAAGCTCATGCAGTTGGGTGAGGAGGTCGCAAAGAGCAAGGGTCAGGAAATCAATCCATTGACAGGTCTTGTCGGTAATGCAGGCAGTTGCATCGTGGCTTATGTGAACCGCGAGGGCAAGGCTAAGATTGATGAGGTTCTTGCTGCCGGCAAAACATTGGATAAGAATTTGTTGCCACGTGAACTGATGCTTTGTTGGGGTGCCGATAATAAGGATGGTATCTACACACTCTATGCTATAAAGGACAAGGATGTTGATGGCGTAGCTCCATTGCAGGGCGACGTAATTGCTGAGGCTACAGCTTCTTTCCAGAACAACAAGCCTTGTGTAAACATGACTATGAATGGTGCTGTTGCGCATACATGGGCTAACCTTACCGACGAGTGTGCGAAGAGCCGCCGTCCTATCGCTGTGGTGCTTGATGGTCTTGTATACAGCGCGCCTGTACCCGAGGGCCGTATTGCCGGTGGCCACAGTGTAATCAACGGTAGCTTTACTATCGAGGAGACACAGGACCTTGCAACTGTGCTCTGCTCAGGTAAGATGCTCGTTCCAATGAGAGACGTTGAGAGCAACGTTGTAGGTCCATCTATCGGTGAGGCTTCTATCAACCAGGGCTTGATGTCATTCGTGATTGCGTTCATTCTTCTGATGATTTACATGTGTGCTGTTTACGGTGTTGTACCGGGTATGATTGCCAACGGCGCATTGTTGCTCAACCTGTTCTTTACATTGGGTATCCTTGCTTCATTCCAGGCAGCTCTCACAATGTCTGGTATCGCAGGTATCGTGTTGACACTCGGTATGGCTGTCGACGCCAACGTGCTTATATATGAACGCGCGAAGGAAGAGTTGCGTGCCGGTAAGAATGTGCGTGCTGCGCTTTCTGACGGTTACAAGAATGCATTCTCTGCAATCTTCGACTCTAACCTCACATCAATCATCACCGGTGTCATTCTTTACAACTTCGGTACAGGCCCAATCAAGGGCTTTGCTACAACTTTGATTATCGGTCTGTTGTGCTCATTCTTTACAGCTGTGTTTGTTACACGTGTGGTATATGAGCGTTTCCTCAGCAAGAACAAGTTGACAAACCTTACTTTCACAACCAAGTTGTCAAGCAAGATGTTCAAGGATACAAAGTACAACTTCATTGCAGCTGCAAAGAAGGTGAACATCGTATTCGTGGTGTTGGCTGTGGCTATGGTCGCTTCATTTGCATTGCGTGGCATGGCAAAGAGCATTGACTTTACCGGTGGTCGCAACTATGTTGTCAAGTTCGAGCAGAAGGTTTCTGATGCTGAGATCCGTGATTTGTTGACAGCTGAGATCAAGGGTGCCAATGTGCAGGTAATTTCTTATGGTACAAGTGGTGACCAGGTACGTATCTCTACAAACTACTTGTTTGATGACTCCTCAGCCGATTCGGATGTGAAGGTTGAGCAGGCTATCTACAACGCTTTGAAGAAGGGTGGCGTACTTGCCGAGGATGTTACATTCGAGAGATTCTGCGATACACAGGATGACCAGGGTGGCTCAATCAAGAGCTCACAGAAGGTTGGTGCAAGCATTGCCGATGATATCCGCGAGGGTGCTGTGCTTTCAGTGATTCTTGCTCTCATTGCAATCTTCATTTACATTCTTGTACGTTTCCGCAACGTGGCATATAGTGTAGGTTCAATCTTCGCTCTTGGTGTTGACGTACTGATGATCATGGGTTGCTACTCTCTGTTGCACGGCTTGTTGCCAATGTCACTTGAGCTCGACCAGACATTCATCGGTGCTATCCTTACAGCTATCGGTTACTCAATCAACGACAAGGTGGTTATCTTCGACCGTATCCGTGAGTTCAACCAGTTGTATCCAAAGCATGACAAGCTCGAGTTGTTCAACAACTCTTTGAACACAACTCTTGCACGTACATTGAATACTTCATTCAGTACATTGGTCGTTTTGTTGTGTATCTTCGTCCTCGGTGGCGACAGCATCCGCAGCTTCTCATTTGCAATGATACTTGGTGTTGTATTCGGCACATTGTCATCAATCTACATTGCAGCTCCTATTGCTTATTCAATGGTTGCAAAGCAGGCAAAGAAGAACAAGAAGTGATTTTAGGGTTATCTTGAAAAGAAGACACCGTTGGCATTGCCAACGGTGTCTTCTTTTATGTGTAATGCGGTTGCGCCGGTGCTGCGTTGTAATATATAAAGATATTACTTCTTTAATCTGCTTTTGATGTAATGGCAAGCGAATGGGCGAGCTACGCACTCTTTGGGCTTGCAGTATTTGCGTTCAAGTTGAAGCAGTGCTTGTGTACCGGCTGCGCTTTCAACCCTCACGCCGTTCTCGCGCCACTTCCTTATTATACTATTCTCTTCGGGGTCGATATGGTGAAGCAGCTCGTTCGCCATTGTGCAGAGTCTCTCTTCCTTGCGGTGCCTGCCGTAAATATGCAGCATGGGGATTACAGAGTTGATGATTATTACATCTACCTGTTTTTGTCTCATGCATCCGTTGCCCACTGTCTCTGTCCCTCCAAAGCATGTGTGGTTCTGCCAATAACCGCTGAGTGGGTGACTCAGCAGCCGGTATATGTCGGTCAGGGTGTGTGCTGCCGTTATACCTGACATCGTAAGTCTGTTCAGATAATAAAGACTTGCCACTCTCGCAATGCGTAGGTGGGGTGTTGAGTTGCCGCAATTCCACTTTTTGTGGTTGATGGCTGTGAGTCCGAATTTGTTTTTCAAAAAAAGGTATTCCCTTTTCAGTTCGTTGTAATAAGTGCTCCGCGTAGCCTCGTCTCTATAATAATAAGGGATGCTTTCTTCCTCAAGCAGTCCTGCCTGTCCGAACATGATGGCTTCTATCTGTGTGAGGTTGTCGCGGTGCTTGCCCAATGCTTGGGTGTTGAGCACGTTTGCCCACTCCTCGAAAACGGAGTTCTGTATGCCGAATCCGAAACTGCGTATGGCAACCTTCAGGAGTGTCTCATCCCATCTGCTGTCGCACAGCGTGAATATGCGTTCTATGATTTTTTTCTTCTCTTCAATGCGCTCGGCAAGCAGGCGTGAGATTGCTCCGTTGAACTGAACGGCTGGCAGGGTGGCTATGGTCTCGGTGCAGGGGAACGTGTGGCTGTGTAGGCTGGCGGCATTGAACTCCTCCTGCAGGTCATCAGCTATAATCCTGCATAGCCCATCCTTGTTGATTGTCTGTGCTTCTTCCTCGTTGATTAGGCCGTTTTTCAAAAGGTATTCAGCTAAGCCGTCCATGTCTTTGCTCTTTGCGAAAAGAACGTTAACTGCGCGCGGTATGGCATTAACGTCCTTTTCTGTTCTCATTACTGTTTCTGCTCTGCAGGATAACTGATTCTTGTGTGATATATTGCCATGAGCCTTTTCTTGAACACCTCTTTTATTTTACTTATGTCCTGGAAGGTGATAGGGCTCATTGTCAGTTCTCCGTCATTCAACTTGCCTTCCACTATGTTGTCGACAAGTTTATTGATATTTTCCTCGGTGTATTCCTGAAGGCTGTGCGATGCAGCTTCTACGCAGTCGGCCAACATCAGCACAGCTTGTTCTTTTGTACTTGGTCGTGGACCGGGGTAGGTGAACAGGCTCTCGTCAATTTCCTCATTGGGATGTTCGTTCTTGTACGTGATGTAGAAGTATCCGGTCTTTGAAACTCCATGGTGAGTCCGTATGAAATCCCTTATCTTCTTAGGCAGTCCTTCGTGCTCTGCTGTTGCCAGTCCGTCTGTGACGTGCTTTATGATAGCCTGCGCACTTTGTATTGAGGTGAGGGCGCTGTGTGGACTCACGCCGCCGTTCTGGTTTTCTGTGAACATTACCGGGTTTTCCAGTTTGCCAATGTCGTGGTACAATGCGCCTGTACGCACTTCGAGCGCGTTTGCCCCAATGGCAATGGCGGCTTCAGCAGCCAGGTTGCCCACCTGCATTGAGTGCTGGAAGGTGCCAGGAGCCTCTTGTGACATTCTTTGCAACAATTTGTTGTTGAAGTTCGACAACTCGATGAGTGTGACACTCGAGATGAATCCGAATGTGCGCTCTATCACAAGCATGAGCGGGTAGATAAGCAGTGTGAGTATGGCGCTCACTGCAAAATAGGCAAACATTAGAGGGCTGATCTCGGACAGTCCCGATGTCTGTATGACTTTGTAACAAAGGTATACTATTGCGTATGTGACGAATATTATTATCACGCATTTGAACATCTGTGCTCGTGATGAAAGCTCTTTAAGGCTCAATATTGCGCTGCTGCCGGCCAGTATCTGCAGCAGCATGAATTCGTATGGTGCCGACAGCATGATTGAGCACATTGCCGCTGATATGCAGCTTGTCACCAATGCCGTGCTTTCATCTATGAACAGGCAAAGCGTGAATGGCAGGATGGCAAACGGCAATGTGAATACGCTTATCTCGCCGTGGCTGGTTATTATACCCACAAGCATTGGGAACAGTGTTGCCGAAATTATTGTGAATATGAATTTGCTCGGGTTTTCTGCAACATCCTTTTTGTAGGTGTAGATATATGCCAGCAGTATTATCATGCACACCACGATGAATATAATCTGTCCAAGCAGGATGTATTGCCAGTTGTCTGCCGATTTTGTCTTTTCCTTGGCTCTCTTCTGGGTGAGATATGTGTTTATTGTGTTTTCGGTCTCAGGGTCAACGATGTCGCCCGTGCCAATGATTTTCTCTCCCTCCTTTATGTACTTGTATACCGGGTCTATTGCCTTTATCTGCTTCTCAAGTTCCGTGTTGCAGGCGTTTACGTCGCACTTGTAGTTGGGTTTTATTAGCGACATCATCCCTGTTGTGTCGGTAACGGTCTTTAGCAATCTTTTGCGTGCCTGTGACAGGGTTATGAAATCCCTTGACTCAAGTCGTCGCCTGTCTGAGCCTTCCCTGTATGTGAGAATCCTGTTGTGTGTCTTGTTCAGGTATAGGGTGTCGCTGTCTTCGATTATACCATTGTTGAGCATCTCCTTCAGGTTGTCTAGGAAAACACCTTTACCGATGAGACTCAAGTTGCTCTTGAGTGATTTGGCCTGGAATGTCTCGTGCAGCACATCCGGTGTCTCCAATTGACGGAAAATAGGAATAAAAAGCTCCTTTATGCTGTCCTGCTCGGCAAGCAGTGCCTCGCTTGTCTTTGGGATTTCAAAGTCGAATTCGGCGCGCAACTGCTCGTGTGCCCATGGGGTATCAGGGGTGAAGTCATAGTATACGCTCTTTCCCTTCGGCATGAAGTATGTTATAAGTCCAATGCACAGCGAAACCAAGATTATTCGGGATATCCTTCGGCTGTATTTCTTTAGGATGCTGCCTTTTTCCATAATTGCATGTTTAAATATTTGCTCCGCAAATGTATTCAAAAAAACATACAAATGCAAAGTTCTGCTGCCTGCTTTTGCTTTGGCGCCTCTCTGCGTGCAAAAATGTAGCATTTTATTTTGTCAACAGCGCAAGTTATGCTATTTTTGTACTGAATATACAGTTAATTAGGATAGTTGCGGTTTATATGCGGCAACGTCATTTTGATACTGTTCTGAATTTAATATTTGAACACTATGAATGAAAGAAAAGTAAGGGTGCGTTTTGCCCCAAGTCCAACAGGGCCATTACATATCGGTGGTGTGCGCACTGCCCTTTATAACTACCTCTTTGCAAAACAGCATGGCGGTGACCTTGTGCTCCGCATTGAGGATACCGATTCAAACCGTTTTGTGCCCGGGGCCGAGGATTATATCCTTGAATCGTTCCGTTGGCTGGGCATCAAATTCGACGAGGGTGTCTCTTTTGGAGGCAACTACGGTCCTTACCGTCAGTCCGAGCGCCGCGACATTTACAAAAAGTATGTAAAGCAACTGCTCGATGCAGGCAAGGCATATATTGCTTTCGATACCCCCGAGGAACTCGAGGCAAAGCGTGCCGAGGTGGAGAATTTCCAGTACGATGCCGCTACACGCATGTCAATGCGTAACTCTTTGGCAATGCCTGCCGAGGAGGTTGCAGCACTTATTGAAGCCGGTCACCAGTATGTGGTACGTTTCAAGATTGAACCGGGTGAAAAGGTTGTAGTCAACGACATCATCCGTGGTGAGGTTACCATCAACTCGTCAATCCTTGACGATAAGGTGCTCTATAAGTCGGCCGACGAACTGCCTACATACCACCTTGCAAACATTGTCGATGACCACCTGATGGAGATTACCCACGTTATCCGTGGCGAGGAATGGTTGCCTTCGGCACCTCTTCACGTGCTTCTTTATCGCGCATTCGGTTGGGAGGATACAATGCCGCAGTTCGCGCACCTTTCATTGCTTCTCAAGCCCGAAGGCAACGGTAAGCTCAGCAAGCGTGATGGCGACCGTCTTGGTTTTCCCGTGTTCCCGCTTGAGTGGAACGACCCCAAGAGCGGTGCCGTGTCAACCGGTTTCCGCGAGAGCGACTACTTGCCCGAGGCTGTCGTGAACTTCCTTGCACTGCTTGGCTGGAACCCCGGTGACGATGTAGAGATGATGTCGTTGGAGGAACTGGTGAAGAAGTTCGACCTATCAAAGTGCAGCAAGGCCGGTGCACGTTTCGACTATAAGAAAATGGTTTGGTTCAACCACGAGTATATCCTGCAGAAATCGGACAAGGAAATTGCCGAAATTTTCATGAACGTTGTCAAAGAGCATGGTGTTGAGACAACTCTTGAGCACCTTGAGGTCATTGTTTCTCTGATGAAGGGTCGAGTGAACTTCGTACATGAACTGTGGGATGCATGTAGCTTCTATTTTGAGGCTCCAGTTACCTATGACGAGAAGACCGCAAAGAAGCGTTGGAAAGAGGATTCTGCCCAGAAAATGACCGAACTTGCCGACCTGTTGGAGTCGCTCACCGATTTCTCTATTGAGAACCAGGATGCTGCAGTACATGCATGGATTGAGGCAAAGGGCTACGGCATGGGCGATATAATGAATGCCTTCCGTCTTGCTCTTGTTGGCGAGGGTAAAGGCCCACAGATGTTCCACATCTCGGGGCTTATAGGTAAGGAAGAGACTTTGGCGCGTCTGCGTCGTGCAATAACAGTTCTTGGATAAGTAATGTACAGTTTTGGTATATACATATATATCCTTTTCGTGAGGCTGGCTGCGTTTTTTGGTCACAAGAAGGCCAAGAAGATGCTTGCCGGTCATCGTGAGATATTCTCTGTTCTCAAGGAAAAACTCAATCCGGGGGTTGACTACGTGTGGTTTCATGCCTCGTCGCTAGGCGAGTTTGAACAGGGACGCCCCATGATTGAGAAGATGCGCGCTGAGCATCCAGAGTATCGTGTTGTGCTCACCTTCTTCTCGCCGTCGGGATATATTCCGGCCAAGAACTATCAACAGGCAGATGTTGTCTGTTACCTGCCTTTCGATACAAAGCACAATGTAAGGCGTTTCCTTGAGCTGGTACGTCCCAAAATGGCGTTTTTCATAAAGTATGAGTTCTGGTTGAATTATCTGCTCGAACTCAAGAAACGCTCAATTCCGGCATACAGCGTGTCGTCCATCTTCCGTAAGGAACAGGCCTTTTTCAGGTCATGGGGTGGCCGTTATCGTCTTGCGTTGCACAGTCTCACACATCTCTTTGTGCAGAATGACAGCTCTAAGGCTCTGCTCAAGTCGGTTGGTGTGGAGAATGTGACAGTTGTGGGTGATACACGTTTTGACCGAGTGGCGAAGGTGCTCGAACAGGCGCGTCAGCTGCCATTGGTCGATGCTTTTGTCGAAGGTGACCGCAAGGTCTTTGTAGTGGGTAGCTCATGGGGTAACGACGAGGCGGTGTACATGCCTTTCTTCAATGCCCACAGGGAGTGGAAACTTATCATTGCCTCTCACGAGGTGGGCGAAGAGCGCATAGCGTCTATCGTTTCCCAATACGAGGGCTCTTGTGTACGCTACTCGACAGCAACAATGGAACAGGTACGTCATGCTGATTGCCTTATTATAGATTGCTATGGCCTGCTGTCATCAATATACCGCTATGGTACAGCAGCCTTTGTGGGCGGTGGTTTTGGAGCCGGCATACACAATGTACTCGAGGCTGCCGTGTATGGCATTCCGGTCTTCTTTGGCCCCAATAACCGTAAGTTCCAAGAGGTGCAGCAACTGAAAGCTTGTGGCGGTGGCTTTGAAATTATTGCCACTTGCGACTTTGCCCAGATAATGGAAACTTTTGCTGCCGATGCAGCTCTTCTTGAGAGTGCCGGCAAGGCTGCCGGTGAACTTGTCTCCACCAACGCCGGTGCGACGGCACGTATTTTCGAGAGCCTTGGCCTGTGATTTTTATTTTGAATATAGATAGTTTTTAATATAAACCTTTAAAATTTTAAAGTTATGAAATTTCTAACAGATGAGAAATTGGTGATTGTAGGTGCTGCCGGTATGATCGGTTCAAACATGGCACAGTCTGCTCTTATGATGGGCTTGACAAGCAATCTTTGCCTTTATGATGTATTCTCTCCAGAAGGTGTTGCCGAGGAGATGCGTCAGAGCGGTTTCGACAACGTGAATATCACAGCAACAACTGATGTTGCCGAGGCATTCAAGGATGCAAAATATATCATCTCTTCAGGTGGTGCTCCTCGTAAGGAGGGTATGACACGTGAGGATTTGCTCGCCGGTAACTGCAAGATCGCCGAGGAGCTTGGCAAGAATATCAAGACATACTGCCCTGATGTTAAGCACGTGGTTATCATCTTTAACCCTGCCGATTTGACAGGTCTTGTAACACTTCTCTACTCAGGTTTGAAACCTGGTCAGGTTACAACACTTGCAGGTCTCGACTCTACACGTCTGCAGAACGCTCTTGCAAAGAAGTTCGGCGTTATGATGAGCGAGGTTACAGGTTGTGCGACATACGGTGGTCACGGTGAGCAGATGGCAGTGTTCGGTAGTGCTGTTAAGATTGCCGGCAAGCCATTGACAGAAATCATCGGTACAGAGGAATTCCCCGAGGCTGAGTGGGAGCAGATGAAGAAGGACGTTACACAGGGTGGTGCTGCTATCATCAAGCTCCGTGGCCGTTCATCATTCCAGAGCCCATCATACCTCTCTGTTGAGATGATCCGTTCTGTTATGGGTGGTGAGACATTCCGTTACCCTGCAGGTACATATGTATCTAACGAGAAGTACAACCACATCATGATGGCTATGGATACTGTTCTCGATGCTAACGGTTGTTCATACAAGATGCCTGTTGGTACAGACGAAGAGATTGCAAAGCTCGATGCAAGCTATGCTCACCTCTGCAAGATGCGTGACGAGCTCGTTACTTTGAACATCGTTCCTGCGATCGAGGAGTGGAGCAGCATCAATCCTAACCTCTAATATATATATAATATTAGGTTATATACATGATGGCGGCTTTTGCCGCCATCTTTTTTGCGGGTGTCTTCAAAATTACCTTTTGGGGCTGATAACCATGAGTACTCCTGGTTTACTTTGAGAGTTCATAGCTGCTATTACAGAAACTTTTACCCCTTTTCGGTAAAAAACGGTACGAAAGTTTTGCCATTTAAGAAAAAGTTTCTACTTTTGCGCTGCATTTTGTCTAAAGTGAAAAATAATATAAACTAAATAATTAAATAGGAAATGATTGTAGTACCTGTTAAAGAGGGCGAGAACATTGAAAGAGCTCTCAAGAAATTCAAGAGAAAATTCGAGAAAACCGGTGTTGTTAAGGAGTTGCGCGCACGTCAGCAGTTTGACAAGCCTTCTGTTTTGAAGCGTTTGAAGATGGAGCACGCTGTATATGTACAGAAGCTTCGCGCAAACGAGGAATAATATCCCGTTTTTCTTGTTTTTTAATTAAAACTGATTTATATTCGTTGCCGAAAGACTATCTCTTTCGGCAACGAATATGTTTATAGACTCATTCATCGGGTATTTGAGAGTTGAGAGGCTAT
The DNA here is from genome assembly GCA_045634305.1 of Bacteroidaceae bacterium. Taxonomy (GTDB): domain Bacteria; phylum Bacteroidota; class Bacteroidia; order Bacteroidales; family Bacteroidaceae; genus HGM04593. The sequence goes on from JAZQZZ010000040.1 coordinate 58,661, forward strand.
ACTCTGCCCATACATTGCGGGCATACGAGCGTGACCTTCTCGCCTTCAAGGATTATGTGGCCCGTCTGGATGAGTCATTGTCATTTCATGAGGCCGATACCGATGTCGTACGCTCTTGGGTAGCCACAATGATGGATGCAGGCGCCGCCCCTTCAACTGTTTGCCGCAAGCTCAGCACCCTGCGTTCGTTCTTCGCTTTTGTACGCGCCAACTGCGGCGTTGAGCAGAATCCAGTCTCAAGTTTCAAAGGCCCCAAGTGCCGCAAGAAGTTGCCCTCCTTTGTAAGGGAAGACGAGATGAATAAGCTCATTGACAATGAAGATTTTGGCGATGACTATGCCGCTTGTCGCGACAAGATGATACTGCAGCTCTTTTATGAAACCGGAATGCGTCTCTCCGAGCTAGTGGGGTTAAACCTTTCTTCGTTGGATATGAGTGCCTCTGTTGTCAAGGTTCTTGGAAAACGCAACCGCGAGCGTATTATTCCTTTTGCATCCGGGTTGAAGGCCGCTTTAGAGCACTATCTCAGTGAACGCGAGGCATTTGCCCAGCATCCATGTGATGCGCTCTTTCTCTCGGCTAAAGGAGAACGCATCTCGCACGGCGCTGTCTACAGGATAGTTAGCAACCGCCTTACTAAAGTCACATCGCTTAAGAAAAAGAGCCCGCACGTGCTGCGCCACTCCTTTGCAACGGCAATGCTCAACAACAAAGCCGAGATTGGTGCTGTTAAAGAGTTGTTGGGACACCGCCAATTGGCAACAACCGAGATTTATACCCACCTCAGTTTCGAGGATTTGAAAGGATTTTATGAGAAGGCTCATCCCAGAGCCGGTAAATAATAAATTTAAACGTTTTAAATTTAGGAGTTATGGTAACAAGAATTCAATCTGTTCATTTCGATGCATCACAGCAGTTGATGGAGTTCGTGGAGAAAAAAGTTGCGAAGTTGGATAAGCTTTGCGAAGGTGCAACAGCCCTTGAGGTGACAATGAAACTGATTAAGCCCGAGACTGCCAAGAACAAGGAAGTAGCATTACGCGTTTCGGCTGCCGGCGGCGATCTTTTTGCCTCAAAGACAAGTGACACTTTTGAAGATGCTCTCCTTGGCGCAATTGACGCCGTAAAGGTTCAGGCCGAGAAGAACAAGAACAAATAAAACCTTATATATGACAAAGATGGCGACCAAGCAGTCGCCATCTTTGTCATATTCCTAATTTCTTAACCAAATCATTCCTTCCCATCCGTCGAAGCAGTTGTGCTATCTGCTTGCGCTCCTCAGGCTTGTACCAGAAGAAGAACCTTCGTTGCGCTTCCTTGTCTTTCATTGAACGTGCAACGTAGACATTCTCGCCCGTTTCGGGGTTGATGCCGGTGTAGTACATCTCTGTTGCCATTGTCATTGGCGTGGGGGTGAAATCCTGTACCTGTTCCAGGTGAAAGTTCAGTTGCTTTGTCTCTGCTGCAAGTTCGGCCATTGCTTCCACCGTGCTGCCGGGGTGGCTGCTAATGAAGTAGGGGATAATCTGCTGCTTCAGGTTGTGGCGGCTGTTTATTCGGTCGAATATTCGCTTGAAGTCATGGAACTGCTTGAACGATGGCTTGCGCATGAGTTTGAGCACTGCATCGTTCGTGTGTTCGGGAGCCACCTTCAGACGGCCGCTGACGTGGTTTATTATCAGTTCCTCGGTATATCTGTCTGTAACCTCATCGCGTTGCTTGTCGCCTGTTCTGTGAAGCAGCATGTCATATCTTACACCGCTGCCAATAAAACTCTTCTTTATACAGGGCAGCGCATCCACTTTCCTGTAAAGTTCGAGCAGTGCACCGTGGTCAATGTTCATGTTTGGGCATATCTTTGGTTGTATGCACGAGGGACGTGAGCATTTGGCGCACAGCTCACTGTTCTTTCCCTTCATCATGTACATGTTTGCCGACGGACCTCCAAGGTCGCTAAGGTAACCTTTGAAATCCTCCATCTTTGCAATCTCCTTTATTTCGCGCAGGATGCTTTCCTGGCTGCGGTTGACAATGAACTTGCCCTGATGTGCCGATATGGTGCAGAAGGCGCAGCCGCCAAAACATCCGCGGTGTATGTTTACCGAGTGCTTTATCATGTCGTATGCCGGTATGCGCTTGCCGTTGTATTTCGGGTGTGGCAGACGGGTGTATGGCAGGTCGAAACTGTGGTCGAGCTGTTCAGTTGTCATTGTGGGGAATGGCGGGTTTATTACCACCACACCTTCGTCATACTCCTGCAATAGTCTCTTTGCACTCACTTTGTTCGACTCCTTCTCTATCGCAAGGAAGTTGGCAGCTTGCTTTGCCTTGTCGTTGAGACACACGGTGTGCGGGGCAAGCATCTTGTCTTGTGTCCCGTCAATGGTAATCTCGCTCTTGCGGGCAAGGTATCCGGTCTGGCGTATCTCTTTGGTTATCTCGCGTGCGACGTCGGCAGTGATGTGCCCGGAGCTGCTCTCCTGCAATCTTGCCTGCATAGCCTTGCACAGCGCGGTCATCGGCTGTTCGCCCATGCCGTAAACAAGCACGTCGGCTTTGCTGTCTACAAGAATGCTCTTCATCAAGCGGTCCTGCCAATAGTCGTAGTGTGTGAAACGGCGCATGGATGCCTCAATGCCGCCAATCACCACGGGACAGTCGGGATATAGCTTCTTGAGGATGTTTGAATAGACTGTTGTTGCATATTCGGGACGCATGCTGTGCTTGCCGTTTGGTGAGTAGGCGTCTTCGCTGCGGAATCGCTTGGCTGCGGTGTATTTGTTCACCATAGAATCCATACAACCTGCAGATATGCCAAAGAAGAGGCGGGGACGCCCCATCTTCTTGAAGTCGCGCAGGTCGTCCTGCCAGTTGGGCTGTGGGACGATGGCTACTCTCAGGCCCTCGGCTTCCAACAGGCGGCAAATGACAGCGGCACCGAACGATGGGTGGTCGACATAGGCGTCGCCACTGAACATGACAACGTCCAGCTCGTCCCATCCGCGCAGTTCGGCTTCCTTGCGGGTGGTGGGCAGCCAATCTGTGATTTTTCTGTTACTCATCTGCTCCTTCGGCCTCCTCTGCTGTCGCTGTTGCCATCCACTCTGTGTAGCACTTGATAAGGTTCTTCAGTCCAAGAGCCTTCATGTCCTCGTGGTAAAGGATGGGGCAGATGTCCAGTAGCTCCTTCGATGCCATTGTCTGCGATGCAATGAGTGAACGCACTGTGAGACGCAACTTGTTGAGCGACTCCTCGTCAATGATACCTGTGCTGTTGGCAATTCTGTCAAACAGTGAATATTTCCTGATTATCTGCAGTTGTTCTTCGGTAACCTCAATGGTTCTTGTTCCCGATGCGTTTGCATTTATTTTCATATTGTAGTGTTTTAGTTTGTTCAAATGTTCTTGTATACTTCGCTTTGCCCGGTATGACAAAAGCGATGTTCACCCGTTCACGGTTACCTTTATTGTGCGTGCACCGTCCTCACCTTCAGTAATGTCTACCCTGATGTGCTCCTCGGGTAACAGCTCTTCAATAAGCTCCGGCCACTCGATAAAGCAGTAGGCATTGCTGTAGAAGTACTCTTCGTAGCCCATGTTGTAGACCTCGGCGATGGACTTTATGCGGTAGAAATCGAAGTGAAATATTGTGTTCGCATCCCTGTCCTCGTACTCGTTCACAATGGCGAATGTGGGCGAGTTGATGGTGTCCTCGACACCAAGTTCCTCGCACAGGCTCTTGATGAAAGTTGTCTTGCCGGTGCCCATCTTGCCATAGAAGGCAAAAATATTTCCCTTCTGCAAAAAGCCGGTGAACCATTTCGCAGCCTGGGAATACTCCTCAAGGCTATGTATTGTAAATGTCTGTTCGCTCATTATTGTCGGTTGTTTTTAGGTTTCATTGTTATGAATGGAATAAGCATCTCTTCCATTGATATGCCGCCATGCTGGAACGTATCCTTGTAGTATGATACGTAGTAGTTGTAGTTATTGGGATAAGCAAAGAACCTGTTGCCTGTGGCAAAGATGTAGCTTGTGCTTATGTTCGGTTGTGGAAGGAATGCCTTGGCCGGGTTCTTGATCTCAAAGATATCCTTACCGCTGTAGTTGAGCGCCTTGCCCAGTTTGTAGCGCAGGTTGGTGTTGGTGTTCTTGTCTCCGATGACCTTGGTGGGTGTGTCCACCTGTATGCTGCCATGGTCGGTTGTTATTACGACTGTGTAGTTGCTGTCAGCAAGGTAGTCGAACAGCTTCTTAATTGCCGAGTGGCGTATCCATGATTGTGTTATAGAACGGTATGCCGCCTCGTTGGCTGCCAGTTCGCGTACCATCATTGACTCTGTGCGGGCATGCGAAAGCATGTCGATGAAGTTTACCACAAGCACGTTAATGTTGTTCTTTGCCAGGCTGTGGATGTTGTCGATATACTTCTCGGCTGCTGCCGATGTGAGTACCTTGCCATATGAATAGCTGTCCTTGCGGCGGTAGCGTGCTATCTGTGTCGCGATGAGTGCCTCTTCGTTCAGGTTCTTGCCCTCTTCTTCCTCCTCGTCAACCCACAGCTGTGGGAACATATCTTTTATCTGACTTGGCATGAGTCCCGAGAAGATGGCGTTACGGGCATACTGCGTTGCCGTGGGCAGGATGCTGGTGTATAGCTCCTCCTCAATGACAAAGTTGCCGCCAATCTCTTTGGCAAGCATGCGCCATTGGTCATATCGGAAATTGTCTATAATAATCATGAATACCTTCTCGCCCTTGTCTACAAGCGGGAATATGCGTTCACGGAACAGGTCGTGGCTCATGAGCGGGCGTTCATCGCGGCCGGAAACCATCCACTCCATGTAGTTGTTTTTTACAAAACGTGCATATATACTGTTTGCCTCTTCCTTCTGCGACTTGAGCATGTCGTGCATCTGTGTGTCGGCCTCTTCGAGCTGCAGTTCCCAATAGACAATCTTGCGGTATATGTCCATCCACTCTTCTGTGGTGCGTGCATCACCTATCTGCATAGATAGCTTACCGAAGTTCTGCTGGTAAGCAGTGTTGGCCTTTTCTGCTACAATCTCTTTGTGGTGGATATTCTTCTTGAGTGTAAGGAGAATCTGGTTGGGGTTCACCGGTTTTATCAGGTAGTCTGCAATCTTAGAACCTATTGCCTGTTCCATGATATCCTCTTCCTCGCTTTTTGTTACCATGACAACCGGTGTCTGCGGGTGCATCTCCTTGATTCTGCTCAAGGTCTCCAGTCCTGTAAGTCCTGGCATGTTCTCGTCGAGCAGCACAAGGTCAAAAGCCTCTTTGGTGCAGGCGTCAATGGCATCGGGGCCGTTGGTCACTGTTGTAACCTCGTACCCTTTGCCTTGTAGGAATATTATGTGGGCCTTGAGCAATTCTATCTCATCGTCGGCCCATAGTAAACGGTATGCCATCTTAGTCATTTGTTTATTCTTCGTTCTCTACATTCTCTTCATAGTCGGGTTCGTCGAGTGTGTAGCCGTCAATTTCGACTTCCGGTATGGCTAGGAAGTTCTGTTCGTAGAACTCGGTGTAGTCGTCAAATGTATAATACTGTAATAACAAATCGAGATTGCTCTTTGATATTACAAAAGTGTTTATTCCTTCGAGAAGCTTGGCTGTCTCGGCATTGCCGAACAGGCGCTTGCGGTACAGGAATGCCTCGTCAAAATTCAGGAACTCCTTAACCTCAAGCAGTGTAATCTCGGCCAGTTCCTCAAATGTCATTTCAAAGCTCCTCACCATGTAGCGCGAGAAGTTGTAGCGTGCCATCTCAAAGAGCAGGCGTTTCTGGTCGAGCGAACCGTTGGCAAAGGCGAGCACAAAGTAATAGGGCTCGTTACGTGTAGTGCTGAACTGCGGTATGCTGTCCTCGCCGTGGCGTATGGTGCCGTCGGCCTTACGGTCCCATATTGATGTCGATATGCCGCTGTGCAGCAATTTGCCTTCCTTGATGCCTGTGCTTATACCGGCTGCCATTACGCTTATGCTGTCGGCAGAGTAAGAGCTTGTCAGTTGCTCGAGTGCCTCGAGAGCCTCTTCCTGGCGGCCGCTGTATAGTTTTGCCATTGCATCGATGAACATGAAGCGTGCGCGATGACTGCCTTGTGGGTATTTTGTGGCACTGTAAATGTTCTCGTTTATCACGTCGTCATACTCCTCGTTTGTGTAGTGGGTGTATGCCTTTACATATATCGAATCTTCCTTATGTCTGCGTGTCGCTACGCTCTCAAAAAAGTCCGGGTCCTGTATGCGTCTGGTCATTGTGCTGTCGGGGTAGCCGGCAATGAGCAGGTTTTTATAGTATGTTGCCTTGTCGGGCTCGTCCCAACGCGAGCAGGCAAGGAACAGTTGATAATATGTCTCGGCAAGCCTCTCGAATTCGGGGTAGTCATTTACTATGCGCTCAAGGTATGAGAGTGTCAGTCGCTTGTCGCTGACATCGTCCTTGAAACGTACACCCGCTTCAAAGAGGGCTTCGCTCAAGGCCTTGTGTGCCGCAGCTTTCTCTTCCTCGGTGTCGGGAATCTGCTGTATGTAGTATTCGCGTGTCGTGGGGTCGGTTGACAGCGCGGCATCGGCCATCTCTGTATCAATGCTGCCGGCAGCGTCAATGCTGTCCATTGCGGCAGAGGTACTGTCCATGGCCAGGCTGTCGGTGACGGTGCTGTCCATGGCGAGTTCATTGCTCATGAGTGATGATATGGTGTTGCTGAAACGCCAATAGTCCTTCAGTTCCCTGTTGCCCCACTTCTCCTTGAAGGTGTGCACTCCCTGTGCAACAAGTTGTGGATTGTAGAAGTACCACATCTGTCTGTCGCTCTGGTTGTCTATTGTCATGGCGGCATTGTTCCCGGCCTGGTCAAGCTCGTTGCCTCCCCCGTTCTCGCGTGCAAGTTTTTTTTCCTCTTTCTTTTTCAGTTCTTCCAAGCGTTTGGCCTCTTCAATGAGAGCATCGAGTATGGGGTTGAGCTCTTCGGTTGTGAGGGTTGCCCAATGGAGCAGTTCGCTTTCCTTCTCAACTATGTCGGTGTACTGCACAAGGTCGGCAAGCGATTCGCTACGGAACTTTATCTCTTCAAATCCCGGCGTCTCTTCGCCAAGCATTGACATTGCCTTGCTGTAGTTTTCATGGGCTTTTGAGAACTTCTCCTTCTCCCAATAGAGCCTTGCAAGCTGCAGGTGCAGCATGCCTGTGCCATATCCGCCTGTTGCTCCTGTTGCGATACCCGTCTCGTAGGCCTTGAGAGCTTCGGTGGTGTCCTTGTTGCTCAGGTGCAGGTTGCCTATGGCGTAATAAATCTGTGCCTGATAATCGGTATTCTTGTCCGACCTTGCCATGCGCTTGAGCTTGCGCAGCGTCTTCTTGTGATTGCCGTCGGTTGCCATTTCGGTCTGGCGTATGCGGGCATTGAACTCAAATTCATATGGCGGGCTCAATGAGATGGTCTTGCCAAAATTCTTGTAAGCCTCTTCTTTGTTGCCTGCGTTGGCATATAGCTGTCCCAACAGGTAATATTCACGGGCTTTGTCAAGCGGTGTCTGCCCCTTGCGCTTGAGTCCGGTCCTGATGTGCGGGATTGCCTCCTCATCGCGATGTTGCTTGAGCAAAAGGTTTGCCTTTGCCACTGCATAATCTTTTTGCAATGATTCTGGGACGGTGTCGCGCTGTACGCGCTGCAGCAGGTCTTCGGCCTCGTAGAGCCACTCAAGTTCGGCATAACATTTGGCAAGCCCAATTCGTGCCTGTGCCACAATTTCGGGGTCGTTCTCGTAGAGGCGGGAAATGTAGATATATGTGCTGGCAGCCTCGGTGAATTCGCCTTTCTGGAACTGTGAGTTCGCCATCAGGAACCATGCTTTCCACAAGAAGGGGTTGAACTCTTTCTGTGAGTAGAACAGCTGTTTCTTCTTCGAGAGTTTCTTGCCGCTCGGTTTCTTGGGTCTTCTTTTAATGGAGTGGTTCTTTATGGCTTTCTGCGATTTCTCTATCGCCCTGTCATAGTTGCCGGCGCCGCTCTTCTGCGTGTTCTTGTCGCTTATAATGAGCAACGGTAGCTGCTCAAGGTAGTTGTCCTTGTGCCCGGTCTTCTGTGCTTTCAGTGCCTGGTTGTATGCAACGTTGCCATTGTAGTACGTGTTGTATTTGGCTGTGAAGGCATGATACATACGCGTTGCAGCGGTGTTCTTCCTTCTGCTTGCACAACCGCAAAGGCATGCGATTACAAGAATGGCTGTTATGTATTGTGTCAGTCTGCGCACGTTACCCGGTGTTATTGTAACATCATTAGAATCTCTTCTCTGATCTGGTGGGGCATTTCAATGCCGCGTGTCTCAATGCAGTGTGCCCAGTTTTCCACCTCGTCCTCGCGCATGGTGTATAGTACTTGACGGAACTCTTCAATGTCATCATCGGTGTACTCTTCGGGTTTTACTCCTCTGAAACGGTCCAGTTCTTCGTCCTCGAAATAGAGGTTGCTGTTGTCGTAACCCTTTTCGCAGTTGGTGTGCTTGCCGCAACACACGCCGTTTTCGCCATCGTGGTGGTCGTGGCTATCCTCGGTTGCGGGTGTGTTGCCGTAGATTCTGCGCAGTATGAACATGCCGCCGGCGAGCAGAACAAATATTATTGCAATTATAATGCTACTTGACATATTATTTATGTAGTTTAAAACTATGTTCCGGTATAAAAAGTGCTATTGTTACAAAGTTATGGAAATAAATTGATGTTTTAATATTATTACATAATATTTTTATATTAAATAACAATTCCAATATACTCCTGCCACGCCTCCGTTTTCTTTTTTATTCTTGACAAAATGTAAAATGGCATTTTGGGTGTGTTGTTTGAAAAAATGTCATTTTTAAATAAAAAAAAGTGTCATTTATGTTTGTGAAAAGAATAATAGTTGTATCTTCGCCCAGCTCATAAGTGCAAAGTGTGTAAAAATGCTTTGTAACAAAATGACAGGAATTCATATAATATATAATAAAATTAGTAAAATGGACAAATTTAGCTACGGCCTTGGAATGGGTATAGGCCAGAATCTGCTCTCAATGGGTGTGAAGGATATGAATGTTGATGATTTTGTAAAGGCTCTCAAGGATGTGCTCACCGGTGCAAAGACCGATATGTCACACTCTGAGGCACAACAGGTGGTGAATGATCATTTCCGTAAATTGGCCGAGGAAGCTTATGCGCAGAACAAGGCAAGCGGCGAGGCTTTCCTTGCTGCAAATGCAAAGAAGGAAGGCGTTACTGTGTTGCCAAGCGGTTTGCAGTATGAGGTTATTGCTGCCGGTAACGGAAAGAAACCATCGGCTACCGACCGTGTACAGTGCCACTACGAGGGTACGCTCATCGACGGTACAATCTTCGACAGTTCTATCAAGCGTGGCGAGCCCGCTGTGTTTGGTGTGAACCAGGTTATCAGAGGCTGGGTCGAGGCACTCCAGTTGATGCAGGAAGGTGCAAAATGGCGTCTTTATATACCTTATGACATGGCTTACGGTGAGCATGGCGCGGGTGAGATGATTCCTCCTTACAGCGCTCTTGTCTTTGACGTTGAATTGATCAAGGTACTTTGATATATAAACGATGAAAACATCAGTCAAGGCACTTTTGGCAATAGTTGCCGCACTGGCACTCTATCTGCTTGTAGGCTTGCTGTTCATACCGCGTACGGCAAAGGAACAGGTGGCTCAGGCGGTTGAAACGCCCGATGTGGCAGTGGATGACTCTTTGTCCTATGCAGTGAGCATGATTATTGCGCGTGATGTGCCACGTGCAATGGAGGAACTGGGCATTACCGATGCCGAAAGCTTTGCCAAGGGATTACACGATGCTTTCCCTGTTGATGATTCACCATCAGCAGTTGCCTATGCGCGTGGTCTGGTTATCGGTGCCACTGCCATGGAAATGCTCGAGGAAGCCGAGTATGCCATTGCTCAGAGTGACACTACCAAAAAAATCAGTAAGCTCATGTTCTTTGCAGGGTTGAAAGCTACGGCAACAGGCGAAAAACCTATGATGAACCTTGGACAGGCCTACGATTATTACAATCAGGTGGTGTTCCGCCGTCCAAGCGAAGCTTTCATTGCAAGGAACAGTACACGTGCAGGTGTCGAGACATTACCCGGCGGTGTCCAAGTGAAGATTGAAAAGGCTGGCGACGGTGCGGTTGCATCGTTGGAAAGCACCGTCGGCTACACCTACAAGGCTTCGTTTATAAACGGCAAACTTGCCGAGAGTTCACGTGGCGAGGTAGTCGAGGCTGCTGTTGCTACCTTGCTGCCCGGTTTGGCAGAGGTATTCACAACCTATCCCGTGGGTACAAAATGCAAGGTCTATTTGCCATGGCAGCTTGCCTATGGCGAAAGGGGAGGCAACAGGGTACCGCCATACAGTGCACTTGTCTATGATGTTGAAATCGTGAAAATTGTAAAGTAAAGAAATAACACATACAACTTATAACCGACCATTAATATGAAAAACCTAGAATGTAAAGTCGATGCACTCGACCTCAAGATATTGAGCATCATCTCAAAAGATGCGCGTATCCCATTCCGCAATGTTGCAGAACTGTGCGGAGTTTCACGCGCGGCAATCCACTTGCGTGTACAGCATCTTATTGACATGGGCATAATCTCGGGTTCAAGCTACGAGATTGATGTACGCCGCCTTGGCTACAAGACATGTACATACATCGGTATACGTCTTGAGCGCGGTTCAATGTACAAGGATGTTGTAGAGCGTTTGCGCGAGATACCCGAAGTGGTGGAGTGCTGCTACACAACCGGTCCCTATTCAATTCTTGCAAAGATGTATTCCCACGACAACGAACACCTCATGCAGTTGCTAAACGGCCGTGTGCAGGAGATCCCCGGTGTCGTGAGCACCGAGACTATGATTGTGCTTGCCCACAGCATCAAGCGCAACATGCCAATGGAATGATAGAAAAATTTTTGTAGAATCAACACCCGTGTTTTTCATCAAGTGCGGGTGTTTTTTTATTTTCAAGATATTATGTCTGCAAATAAATTTGATGTCAGTGGTGAATTCCGCGCCTTGCATGGCAGTTATCCGCTTTGCGGACGTCGCCCGGTGATAGGTATCACAACTAATTTCTCCGACGGCAAGGCAACACTTGCCGAGGCATATTACCGTTCTGTGCTTGAGGCCGGTGGAGTGCCTCTGCTTATCCCGCCATACCCGGAGCGTGAGGCTTTGGTTGAGACGCTGTCGCACATCGATGCGCTGCTGCTCACCGGAGGCGCCGACATTGACCCGCGTTATATGGGCGAGGAACCCGATTATTCATTGCTTCATGGCATAAATCCGCCGCGTGACGAGCAGGAACTGCTGCTTGCACGGCTTGCCGATGCACGTTGCTTGCCCATTCTTGGAATATGCCGCGGTGTGCAGACACTTGCCGCTGCATTCGGTGGCAGTATGCATCAGGATATATATGCAGCATTGGGAGAGCAGCTCCTTAACCACGACCAGGAACCAGTGGAGCGTGGCGTTGCGACACACGATGTCCTGATTGCTACCGGAAGCCGTCTTGGTCGCATTTTCAAATGCGATAAACTCGCGGTGAATACTTTCCATCATCAGGCTGTCAGCCGCGTACCGGCAGGCTTTGAGGTTGTGGCAACCTCGCCCGATGGTGTCATAGAGGGCATGGAAGCAGTCGATGGCCGAAGCATAATTGGAGTGCAGTGGCACCCCGAGTCGTTTATCATGAACGGTGATGATATTATGATGCCGCTTTTCCGTTGGCTCGTGGATGAGGCGGCGCTCTATCGCCGTGTTACTGAACTGCATGAACGTATGTTGACAATTGATTCGCATTGCGACACCCCAATGCTTTCCGCTACAGCCTATCGCCTTGACAGGCGCGATGATGTGGCGCTTGTCGACCTTCACAAGATGTCAGAAGGCATGCTCGATACTACGACAATGGTGGCATATATCCCGCAGCGAGCGCGTGATGAAGTGTCATTGCTGCGCGCAACGGAAAAGGCCGATGCCTTGCTCGATTGGGTGGCGGCTGGTGTTACAGACAATGCAGCGCATGTGGCTTTGTGCAGCACACCCGAAGAACTTTACATGGCGAAGGCACAGGGCAAACGTGCCATTATGCTTGGTGTTGAAAACGGATATGCCATTGGTTGCGATTTGTCGGCCATCGAGCGTCTACGTCGCAGGGGAGTAGTGTATATGACACTTTGCCACAATGGCGACAACGATATCTGCGACTCGGCGCGCGGCAATGCCGAGCACGGAGGCCTCAGTGCATTCGGCCGCGAGGTAGTGCGCGAAATGAACCGCGTTGGAATGATGGTCGACCTGTCCCATGCTGCCGAGAGCACCTTCTGGCAAGTGCTGGAGTGCAGTACAAAACCTGTTGTATGCTCCCACTCGTCGTGCCGCGCACTGTGCGACCACCCGCGTAATCTCACCGATGAGCAGATGCGCGCACTTGCAGCAAAAGGTGGAGTGGTACAGGTGACAATGTACAGTGGTTTCCTGCGCAAGGAAGGAATGGCTACACTTGACGACTTTCTGCGTCATCTGCAACACGCAATAGAGGTTGCCGGCATTGACCATGTGGGCATAGGAACCGACTTTGATGGCGATGGAAAAGTCATTGGCAGCTCCTCGGCATCGCAACTGCGCAATGTCACCCGCGAACTCCTTCGTCGCGGCTTCGCCGCTGCCGACATTGAGAAAATCTGGGGCGCTAACTGGCTTCGCGTGATGCACCAAGTGCAGCAAATGTGATAAGGGAAATAAAACCGCTTTTAGTGGTCAAAGTTGAATAAAATCGCTACTTTTGTAGGAGTTAGGTAATATATCTGCAGTTTTTAATACTTCTGATAATTTGTAATTATATGAAGCCTGAAGAAAAAGCGAGGGTAAAGATTGACAAATGGCTGACAGACGCTGGTTGGAAAGTTATTAATCGCGATGAATTCGAAGCCGACAGTACTGCGGTTGCTGTAAGGGAAGGGTTGTTGAAAGGGAACAAGGAGGTAGACTATTTCCTTTTCATCAACGGAAAAGCTGTAGGCGTACTTGAAGCCAAGCGCGAGGAGGTGGATGTTGCCCAACAGATAGTATGCGACCAGGCCGAAGGATATGCAAAATGTGTTCCATCCTATTATGCAGCATTCCAAAAACCTCTTCCTTTTATATATACGTCTAACGGAAAACATCATTATTGCAGGGATTTCAGGAAGGAAGATTCTATTTATGAGGAAATATCAGTAATGCACAAACCCAAGAAGTTGGTCGAAATGTTAGGGATTGAAGACCCATTTGCAGGATTGCCCACATTGAACCAGAGAGGATTGCGTGCATGTCAATACGAAGCCATAACTGGATTAGAAAAGAGTTTCCGTAATGGACAAAATAGAGCATTGATGGTATTGGCTACTGGAGCAGGTAAAACTTATACGGCTTGTCTGGCTTCTTATCGAATGTTGGCATACACTCCAATGAGGCGAGTACTTTTCCTTGTAGATCGCAATAATCTTGGCAAACAGGCAGAGGGGGAGTTCGGCACATTCCGCTTAACGGAGAATGGAGATGCATTCAACACCATTTATTCTGTAAATCGTTTGAAATCTGCTAAAATTCCAAGCGACAGCAACGTTGTCATATCGACTATTCAGCGTCTTTTCTCTTTATTGAAGGGAGAAGACATAACAGACAATGACGATGATGATGTGGACAACACGACAAGCGAAATTGTTCTGCCTGAAAATCCCAATTTGCCTCACGACTTCTTTGACCTTATCATCATCGATGAGTGTCACCGTTCTATTTATGGCAATTGGCGAAAGGTTCTTGAATATTTCGATACTGCCAAGTTGATAGGATTAACAGCCACACCTATTCCTGAGACAATGGCTTTCTTCAATAACAATCGTGTGGTAAACTACACGTTGGAACAAAGTATTATTGATGGAGTAAATGTTGACCATCGTGTATATCGAATAAAGACCCAAGCAACCGAAGAAGGTGGTGCTATCAGAGAAGGAGACAAACTAAGAAGAGTAACCTGCTATACGGGAAAAGTGGAGCAAATACTCAATAAGGAGACAAAAAACTATTCAAAAACAGAACTGAATAGAAGTGTTATCAATCCTGCCCAAATAAAACTCATCTTGCAGACCTATAAAGATGCGGTTTATCGGGATCTATTCAATGATCCACAGCGTGAACCCAATTTTGACTATCTTCCCAAGACTCTGATTTTTGCTCTTAATCAAGCTCACCCCACCAATATTGTAAATATAGCGAAAGAGGTATTTGAACGCAACGATGACCGTTATGTACAAAAGATTACCTATTCGGCAGGTGATAGTAATGAACTTATTCGT
>JAZQZZ010000041.1:0-23510 GCA_045634305.1 Bacteroidaceae bacterium
TGCTGCCACCGAGCTGATTGTTCGGATCTGAGGTATCTACTGTTTTACCGCCATTCATCTGCAATGAAACGGCAAGCATTGTCTCCGCTTCAACGTTTACCTCTACCATGAGAGGTGATACATAAGCCTTCTTCATATATCGTTATTGTTTTTAATCGTTTTTAGTTTTAAGAATACCCTTGCGCGTACAATGTCATCCCGACAGAGCGCAGCGACGAGGGATCTCTTTCTTTTTTTGGACAGAAGAACAAAAGGACAAAAGAACAAAGCGAATTCAACAAAGTTAAAAGGACTCTTCACATTATAATCGCGAAACCCGAGCAACATTCTTGTTGCAAATGCACCTGAGTGCATTTTAAAACAAAGTTTATGCGACTGCATGCAAACCTGTTTGTATGCAGTCTACATAAATTTGATTTACTTACGGTTTTGCGCCATAGGACTTATGTTCTTATGTACTTATGTCTAAAATTAATTCTTACTTAACAAGCACCTTTTTGCCGTTTACAATGTAAATACCGGGAGCTGTAATCTCCTCAACACGGCGGCCTGTGAGGTCGTAGATAGTTTTCACCTCTCCGTTTTCAGTTTTCACCTCGTTGATGCCTGTTGTGCCATCCCAATCAAATCCATAGAATGCAACAGTCTTGTTAGGAACTGCGCTTGCAGGCAAGTATGCCTTGTTAGCGTTGTTCTTCCATGCAGTACCATCAAGCTGATTCAAAATTGCGCCATAAAGGCCAACACCATTCGCTCCAACAGAAAGCACGTATGCATCCTCTGTAATATTCTCGTCAACAACAGTACCCTTCAAAAGGTTATCCGCAACATCAGTTGCTTCATCAGCACTGTATTTAAATTCGTAGCTTCCTTTATTTGCCTTAACAATGATACCTGTGTTAGCAGGGAGAACGCCCTCAATCTTAACCAAGTTGAGCCAGTTGCCATCCTTAACACCCTTTACGATATAAGCACCTGCATCTTCGCCTTTGAATGCAGGAATAGTCGCAGGGAAATCAAGGAACAATGTTGCGTAGCCGGCATCGCTTACTGAAAGAGTGTAAGCGCTTGTAGGCTCTTCAGCCTCTACTACCCAAGTAATTTGAATCTCATTAATGTACATAGCGCCAGACTTTGAGCGTAGACCAATATACTCATAATCGCCTTCTATTATGAGTTCTGTAGAAGTACCACAAACAATCTCTCCGAGATTCATACCTTGTTCTGTATTTCCAGTTGTTGCATACAATTCTGTAGGCAATGTATACGCGGTATTCTTTCCGTATATTTCCAAGATACGCCCACTAGATGTATTATCATTCCATTTCACAACTATTTTCTTAGCTTTACCACCAGAAACAGTAGTCACAATACCAGAATTGCTATTGTTTGAACGTAACTGAATAGCGTCATTGCTACCGGCAGAGTTACCTGCATAAACCGCAGCAGAGGTAGCTTTTTTGTCACTCCAAGAAGAATATGTTGTTGAACCGCTCTTTACACCCGTAAAATCTCGATTGAGAACATCAACTACCTCTGCAGTCTCACCTTCTGCAGGAGGTGTAACAGGCTCGTTCTTTATATATGTTACAGAAACGACTTCACTCTCATTACCATCTGTATCAACTGCATAAGCATAAACAGTTGTTGTTTCGGTAATGGTCAAAGTATTACCCTCAATGTAAGAATTCTTGTTATCTATCGAGTAGAATACTTTCAAGCCATCTTCAGCATTGATTGTTACATCAAGACTCTCATCGAAAGTTGTTCCATCAGCAGGTGTAAATTCAGGCTCTGCAACATCAACAACCGCCTCTGAGACAAATATCTCTGTTGGGAATATCTGCAGAGTTTTTACACTATTCTTAATATTACAAGTTACAACACCCAAAACATCGCAAACAGCAGCATTCTCAAGAGCTATGTCAAAACGATTAAATATCGCATACACATCTTCACCCTGAGTGATTGTTGTACCAGAAAGTTCGACACCTTCAAGTTTTACATAGCGGCCTTCATAAGTATCAAAGTTTGCATTAAGCTCCGCAACGGTCACAACAATAGGTTCAACAGTTGTAGTGGTTGTCAAAACATTGCTGAAAACCGCATTGGTAATCTCATGCAGTCCTGAATACAAAGTAGAAGTACAAGTCATGCGACCATCTGTAAACTTGGTGCCAGCGGGATAAGAAACGCTACTTCCATACACATAAATGCCTGCCTCGTCATCCTGAATAAACACATATGTTCCGTTGTTATAGTTTGCAGTTATAACAGCGCCAGCAAGATCTATAACAACCTCAACATTCGCACCAGCTGCATCATATGCAGCCTTTGCTTCAGCGATTGTCATCAATTCAACCTTTTTATATGTAGCAGAAACGATGTCACTTACATCACCATCTGCATTCTCCGCATAAGCATAAACAGTTGTTGTTTCTGTAATATTCAAGGTATTGCCCTGTTTATATGATTTCTTATCATCAGTTGAGTAATATACCGTCAAACCATCCTCTGCAGTGATAGTCACACCAAGACTTTCCTCAAATGTAGTACCATTGGCAGGATTAAATGTAGGTTCAGCAATATTCACTACATCCTCGCCACCGGCATCCTCAGTATACTTATAAAGAGCAATTGCCTTTTGTCCTGTATATGAAGATGACTTGTAATAGCGGAAACGCATTTGGTTGCTTGCATTATTAAAACGCAAGACAGATGTATTAGAAGTAATTTTTACACCATTACTTTCTAATTCAATAGTATTTAGCTGCGCTTGTGAGGTATTAAACTTCAGTGTGTTACTACCAGATGCTCCATAGATATAACCAGCAGAAATGGTTTTTATAGAATAACCATTTGACATCGCAACGATTTCAACAGAGCATGCATTAACATCATCACTAGGAACAATTACGTTATTGGCTATAGTCGTTTTTACATAACCATTGACAGCATCTTTTCCATTAAAAACATATGCATTTGCACCGTCTTCATAAACAATAAGATAATCACCACTCCAATCTGAAGGAGTCGATGTTACCTTCACATAACTTTGCGCCTGCACGCTTGCGAATGCAAAGAGCACGGCAAAAATTGAAAGTAAAAATTTTTTCATAATAATTTGTTTTATTTTGTTATTTGTATTTTCCTTACCAAGAGTTTTGGAGCAAGCCCTCAACAAGACGTCTTGTATTGCATTGTAATAGAAAAAACTCCCGCCTCGAAAGGGGTGTCGGGATTTTTCAGTTTTTGCTTTACGAAAGCGGTCTTTGGAACAATTGTGAGCGGGTTTTGCATTTCCCCGGGAGCGTATACAATTGGTCACAATAAACCAATACAAAGGTACTGCTTTAATGAATATATATCAACTGTTTCCTAAAAAAAGTTAAGAAATGCCGAATCAAAAAAAGGGGCGAACCGCTGTTCGCCCCTACAGGTTTATAAATCGTTTTTTGCCTGAATGCTGTTGTTTCCAAAGCAACGGCACGTGGTTCACGTGACTACGTAAAGGTTATTTGTATCGCATCCAGCGCAGCAGTTCCTTGATATTCGGTTTTTTGCCGTGCATGAGAATGCCCACGCGGTATATCTTTCCGGCACCCCAAACGACAATGAGGAAGGTGGCGTAGAGCAACACGGCCGACACACAAACCTCCCACATGGGTATCTCATATGGTATACGTGCCATCATTACGATGGGCGATGTCAGCGGTATCATTGAGAACCAGAATGCCATGTCGGACGATGGGTCGTTGATGACAGACAGCATGACGAAGAGCGCCAGGATGATTGGCAGCATGATAGGTGTCTGCAGCTGCTGTGCATCCTGCGGGCTGTCGACGGCAGAGCCCACTGCAGCGAACATTGCTGCATAGAGCAGGAAGCCGCCAAAGACAAATACCAACAGCCAAATGATGATGCCGCCGATGTATTTGATGTTGCTGAGCATGAGAATTGCCTGCAGCATGCCCATCTCTGTTCCGCCTATGGCCGACGCGGGCACGCCTTGCTTGAGCATTTCCATAGCGGCGAGTATCTCATCGGGGAGTATGTGCGGCAGCACAAAATATGCCACGGCACCTATGAAGACAATCCATATGACTATCTGCAACAGTGCCACGCATGCGATGCCAAGTATCTTGCCCATCATCATCTCAAAGGGTTTTACTGTGGATACCAACACCTCTAGCACGCGGTTGTTCTTCTCTTCGATGACCGATTGCATTACCATGACACCGTAGAGGATGAGGAACATGTAGAGGATGAAACTCAGCACATATGCCATAACTGACGCCACCATGGCCGATGAACCCTCGGCATCCTCCTCGCTGGGGCTGTTCTTGAGCGATTGCAGTGATACGCGGGTGTTGAGTTGCTGCATCACCTGTTGGTCAACGTTGTACAAATTCATCTTCTCTTTCTGCACAGCCATTGTCAGTTGCGACGCTATGTTCATCTCGGTACCCATTGCCGCCGTTCCGTTGGTGTAGAGGTAGGCATCGGACGGATTGGCCACAATGTCGCTGCCGATGTGCAGCACGGCATAGTAGTCGCTGTATTCGGTGCGTGCCAGTTCCAGTGGCAGTGCTGTCTGTTCAAAGACAATCTCGTCGCTGTTGGTGAGTTGCTGCGCTATAATGTGCGTGTCGTCGACCACGGCCACCATCTTTGCACTGTCGTCGGAGTAGCCCGAAATGAGCATCGGGGCGAACATGAGCAGCAGCATGAGTATAGGGGTGAGCAGGGTTGTGATGATGAACGATTTCTTCTGCACGCGCTCGTAGAACTCGCGGCCTATGATTATTCCTATCTTGTTTTTCATCGTTATACTCTTTTTTATTATACATTATGTTTTACGGCACGGATGAAGATGTCGTTCATCGTCGGTATCACTTCACTGAATGAGCGCAGCTCTACGCTCTCGTTGACGGCAGCTATTACATTGCGCACGTCGCTGTCGGCCGCAATGTGTATCTTGGCCTTGTTTATGCCAACCGGCGAAGCCTGTGTATCCATCACCGAGCATTTGCCTGTGAGCGTGCCGAGCAGCTGCTGCTCGTTGCCGCGGTAGATTATCTCAAAGATGTTGCTTCCGTGGCTGTGACGTATCTCCTCGACATTGCCCGAAAGGATGTTGCGCGACTTGTCGATGAGCGTGATGTGGTCGCACACCTCCTCGACCGACGACATGTTGTGTGTCGAGAATATGATTGTAGCGCCCTTGTCGCGCAATGCAAGAATCTCCTCCTTGAGAAGGTTGGCATTTATGGGGTCGAAGCCCGAGAAGGGTTCGTCGAAGATGAGCAGCTTGGGCTCGTGCAGCACAGTGACGATGAACTGCACCTTCTGTGCCATACCTTTGGAGAGGTCGCCTATCTTCTTGTCCCACCAGTCTTCGATACCGAATTTCTCGAACCACATCTTTGCCTTCTGTGTTGCCTCTTTGCGCGAGAGTCCCTTGACGCGTGCAAAGAACACCGCCTGCTCGCCAAGCTTCATCTTCTTGTAGAGGCCGCGCTCCTCGGGCATGTAGCCAATGTGAGCAACGTCGTCGGCTGTCATTTCCTTGCCGCCAAGCAACACACGACCCGCGTCGGGGGTTATTATGCGGTTGATTATGCGCAGCAGTGTTGTCTTTCCGGCACCATTGGGGCCAAGCAGGCCATAGATGGAGCCTTCGGGTATCGACAGCGACACATTGTCGAGCGCCGTGTGTGCCGAATACCTCTTTGTAATGTTTTCAATCTTAATCAAATCCATTTTCTATTGTGTTTTGTTCTCTATTCACAGGCAAATGTAGTGCAAATTCCCAAATTACCCCCCGATTGTTAATTTATGTTAAATCATCTGAAAGGCTAAAGGCTTGATGCACAGACATCAGCGGCGAATATAGTAAAAATTTGTGGCATAAGGTATTTTTTGTGTAAATTTGCGATAATTATTGAAAGTAAATGATTGTCATGCCGAGCGCAGCGAAGTATCTCCGTTTGCCGTTTTAACGAGATGCTTCACATCGGTCCAGGATGAGATGCCCTATCGACAAGGTTATTTTTATTGTCAACTGATTCCATAGTATGTTTTATGTTATCCGGTAAAAAAGTATTGATATTTGATTTGGGAGGTGTGGTGATTGACCTATTTGTCGACCGCACTTTTGCAGCCATGGCAGCATTGGGCGTACCGGCCGACATGCTCACAGAGCGCGGCTGCCTGATGAACTCAATGATGATGCAGTTCGACCGCGGTGACATAACCACCGACGGGATGTTCGGTTATATAAAATCATTTATCCCCGCTTCTGTAGCCGAAAAAATGGGCGATAGCCTCAACTGCGAGATACAGCGCGTGTGGAACCTTATGCTTGGCGACATACCGGCCGCCAAATTGCAGCACCTTGCTGCACTGCGCAGCGCCGGACAGCGCGTGGTCATGCTCAGCAATACCAACAGCGGGCACTGGCCGCGAATTGAGCAACTGTTCGTTGAGGCCGGCGGCAAGTTACCGTCGGAGTGCTTCGATGCCCTGTATCTCTCTTACCTCATGCGTCGCCGCAAGCCCGAGCCGGAGATATTCCTCTCACTCCTTGAAAGCGAGGGGGTGCAGCCCGCCGACTGCCTGTTCTTCGATGATTCGGCCGAGAACTGTGCCGCCGCGCACGCACTGGGAATTGACGCAGTGCTTGTCGAGCGCAATGCATCGTGGGATGCGATATTCAAAGAATGATTATGCAGATAATAACAGACATAACAAAATATGACAAGAGACCTTGCGCGGCCACGATAGGTTCGTTCGACGGAGTACACCGTGGACATCTTTCCATGCTTGGCGAACTGCGTGCTGCTGCGGCCTTAAAGGGACTGCCGCTTATGGTGGTTACGTTTGCTACCCATCCGCGCAGGCTCTTCGACAAGGAGAGTGAGCCATTCCTGCTAACACCCCCGGACGAAAAAGTGAAGTTGCTTGAGGCAGCAGGCGCCGACGTTTGCGTGCTGCTCGATTTCGACCATGCGATGGCTGCAATGTCCGCCGCCCGTTTCATGAAGGAGATTCTTGTTGAGCGCCTTGGGGTGCAGATGCTTGCGGTGGGATACGACCACCATTTTGGCAAGCCCGTACCAGGCGAGGGAACAGAACAGTATATTGCCATGGGCAAGGAGTGTGGGGTTGAGGTCTTTGGAACAGAGCCGTTCATTGTTGACGGCACTGCGGTGAGCTCATCGGCCGTGCGACGCGTATTGTCGGCCGGGGACGTGACACTGGCAGCACGCCTGCTGGGCCGCGAATACACATTGCAGGGTACCGTTGTCCATGGTGCAGGCATAGGACGCGTACTCGGGTTCCCCACAGCGAACATCTCTCCTGCCGACATGGAGCAGATGCTGCCTCTCGACGGTGTATATGAAACTGATGTAACGGTTGACGGCAAGACGTTCAAAGGTGTGATGAACATTGGCGTGAAACCCACCGTCAGCGGCAAGGAACGAACCAACGAGGTGCACATAATAGGTTTCGGGGGAGATATATACGGCAAGGAGATTGCCGTGCAGTTCGTGCGCCGTCTGCGCGGCGAGCAGAGTTTTGAAAATGTGAATGCCCTGCGCTTTCAGATAGAGGTTGACATTGCAAGGGTTAAACGTGGAATTTGAACGAATATGAAGAAAGCTTTACATCTTGCAGGTACAATAGCCCTTTTGGTTGCGATGTACTTTCTTTTGCAGGTGGTGTTTATTGTAGTGTGCAAGTATGTTGCACAGGGTGTTGCCGCTTATGTCGGCTGTGCGTCAAAAGAGGCTTCTTATATGATTGATGCCCAGGCGTGGGGACTTTTCCTTTCATCGCTCACCATGCTGCTTTTCATTCACTTTGCCGGTTTCTTCAGATTGGGGAAGGAGCTTTTGCACTCGATAGCACCACGCACGCTACTGATATCGACACTTCTTGTATTCTCTTCAATGTTTGCACTCAACATATTTGTGCAGTGGTTCCAGCTCGAGGATAACCTGAGCAACACATTCCTGGGACTTTCGCACAACGTTGTGGGTATCATGGGGTTGGCATTGCTTGGGCCTTTACTCGAGGAGGTACTTTTCCGTGGCGCCATACAGGGGGCACTGATGCGCTATTTCGGCCGTCCATGGCCTGCAATAATAATGTCGGCACTGGTGTTCGGCATCTTCCACATGAACCCCGTGCAGATTGTATATGCCACGCTGCTGGGTATTGTGCTTGGCTGGATATATTACCGCACAGGCAGCCTGCTGTCGGTCATTGTGGGTCACGTGCTCAACAACTCACTGGCCGTTGTTACAACAGTGCTTTTCGGCGCATCGGAGGAAGAGGCGATTGCCAACAGCACGGCAGGAATTGTGGGGTTTGTACTGTTTGCAGCCATGTCGGTGTATCTTGCCGGAAAACTGAAAGCCGAGGGTTAAAGGTGTTAAAGGCTTAAATACAAGTTCTGTATCCTTTCAATCTATTGCGCAGTTCTTTTGCTTTGGCTGGGGCTGTGACTTTGTCCATCAGTGCCCAGAACCTTTCGCTGTGGTTCATCTCAACGGTGTGGCACAGTTCGTGCAGCAGCACATAATCAATCAGTTCATTGGGGAGTTGTGCAAGATATATGCTGAGGCTGATGTTTTTCCCGGCGCTGCAACTGCCCCATCGGCTGTGGACATTGCGCACGGTGCAGCCATTATATGTAAAACCGTTCTCGGCTGCCAGCATTTTAAGGCGCGCTGGCAGCAACTCCTTGGCACGGTGTGCAAGTGCTGTGGTCACGGCCTTACGCAACCACTGCTGCATCTTCTTATCGCTGTAAACAGTACCGGCAGGACACAGCAATGTAGCTGTCTTCCCGCAATACCTCATCTGGAACACATCGGCAGCATGCTCTTCAATGCAGAATGTGAAATTATCGCTCTCTATCCTGTATTCCCTGTCAATTACACTCCCCACGCCTTGGGGTTTCTTCTGCATAAGCTTGGGGACACAATCGGCTATGGCCCTTTCGATGTCGCTCTGCCGGGCAAAGGCGGGAACGGTAATGTGTATGCCGTCGGGGCGGGCACGCAAAATGATGCGGCGCGCTCTTACGTTGCGCGCCACAATGATTGAGCCCCACTCGGGGTGTTCAATAATACTCTTTGTGAGTTTCATCCGTTATGCAATGATGTGTGTTCCCTGCGTACCGTCTATAGCATCGGCTCTGGTTATTATGACCTTTGACACGCCGTTGCTGATGGCATTGAAGGCGTTCTCCATCTTTGGAATCATGCCGCCGCTTATTGTACCGTCGTCCAACAGTTGCCTGTAGCTCTCGCCGGTTATTGTGGGTATGAGACTGTCGGCGTCCTCGGGATCGCGCATCACGCCCGGAAGCTCAAAACAGTATATCAACGTTGTGTCATACACCGTTGCCAGCGCTTTGGCAGTCTCGGCCGCCATGGTGTCGGCATTCGTATTGAGGATTGTGCCTTTGCCGTCGTGTGTCAGTGGCGCCACGATGGGTGTGATGCCCTGCTCGATGAGTTTCGAGAGCATCTCTCCGTCGGCACTGTCAACATCGCCCACAAAACCATAGTCAATGTCCTTTACCGGGCGCTTGCGAGCCGTGATGATGTTGCAGTCGGCTCCTGTGAGGCCTAGTGCGTTCACACCGCGTGCCTGCAGGCCGGCAACGATATTCTTGTTGACAAGGCCGCCATATACCATTGTAACAACCTTCAGAGTCTCCTCGTCGGTTATGCGCCGGCCATCGACCATACGGCTCTCAATACCCAGTTTCTCGGCAATGCGTGTTGCCGAGCGCCCGCCACCGTGGATGAGCACCTTGCGGCCTTCAATGGCTGCAAAACGGTTGAGGAGGGCGGCAAGTGATGCGTCCTCCTCTACTATTTTACCTCCAACCTTTATAACGGTAATCTTCTCTTTCATCAATAGTCGAGATATGTGTATCCGTACAATCCCGAGCGGTAGTTCGAGAGGAATTCCTTGCCCTCCTCGAGTGTGATGCGTCCGTCCTTGACGGCACTTGTCACCCAACGCTCAAGTGTGCGCACAAGCTTGCGCGCATCGTACTGCACGTAGTCGAGCACGTCGGCAATTGTCTCGCCGTCGATAATCTTGTCAATGTGGTAACCGTCGTCGTCGACACTCACGTGCACGGCATTGGTATCGCCGAAGAGGTTGTGCATGTCGCCAAGTATCTCCTGGTAGGCACCTACGAGGAACACACCAAGGTAGTACGATTCGTTTGACTTGACGCGATGAACCTTCAAAGAGTCGGCCTTGCTGTTGTAGTTTATGAAGTCGGTAATCTTTCCGTCGCTGTCGCAGGTCATATCCTGGATTGTACAACTGCGGTCGGGGCGCTCGTCAAGACGGTGGATAGGCATGATGGGGAAGAACTGGTCGATACCCCAGCTGTCGGGCAAGCTCTGGAACAGTGAGAAGTTACAGAAGTACTTGTCGGCGAGAAGTTTGGGCAGTTTGCGGAAGTCGTCGGGCACATGTTTCATGGTCTTTGCAATGGCCATAATCTCACGTGTCACGCTCCAGAACATGCTCTCAATCTGTGCACGCGTCTTCAGGTCGACGATACCGTGGCTGAAGAGTTCGAGTGCCTCCTCACGAATCTGCTGCGCATCGTGCAGTGCCTCGAGCATTGTACGCTGGTCGAGCTCGCACCAAATCTTGTAGAGTTCCTTTGCCAGTTCGTGGTCGTTTGCTGCAACCTCCCAATCCTCGTCCATCTGCGGCAGGGCTGCTGTCTCAAGCACCTCAAAGATGAGCACCGCATGATGAGCCGAAACGGAGCGTCCGCTCTCGGTGATGATGTTGGGGTGCGGAATGCCGTTCTTGTCGGCGGCATCGACCATTGTGTATATAGCGTCGTTAACATACTCCTGGATTGAGTAGTTCACACTACTCTCGCTGCTTGATGAGCGTGTACCGTCGTAGTCGACGCCCAAGCCACCGCCAATGTCGGTGAACTCGATGTTGTAGCCCAGCTTGCGCAACTGCACGTAGAACTGTGATGCCTCGCGCAGGGCTGTCTTTATGTGGCGGATGCGTGTCACCTGACTACCGATGTGGAAGTGTATCAGGCGCAGACAATCCTTTATGTCGAATTTATCGAGAATCTCAAGTGCCTCGAGCAACTCGCTCGATGTGAGGCCGAACTTGCTTGCGTCGCCGCCGCTCTCCTCCCACTTGCCGCTGCCCTCGGATGCAAGCTTGATGCGGATACCTATGTTGGGGCGCACACCAAGGCGCTTGCCGATCTTTGCAATGCGTTTGAGTTCGTTGAGTTTCTCCACAACAAGGAAAATGCGGCGTCCCATCTTCTGTGCCAACAGGGCAAGCTCGATGTAGCTGTCGTCCTTGTAGCCGTTGCAGATGATGAGTGAGTCGCTATCGGTGTTCATTGCAATGACAGCGTGCAGCTCGGGCTTTGAACCGGCTTCAAGGCCTATGTTATAGCGTTTTCCATGGCTTGTAATTTCCTCAACCACGGGGCGCATCTGGTTCACCTTGATGGGGTATACAATGAAGTTCTCACCCTTGTAGTTGTACTCCTCGGCGGCAATCTTGAAACAGCCGGCAATCTTCTCAATGCGGTTGTCGAGAATGTCTGGGAAACGTACAAGTACCGGTGCTGCCACGTCGCGCAGCTGCAGCTCGTCCATTAAATCCTTGAGGTCAACCTGTACGCTGTCCTTCTTTGGTGTCACTGCAACGTGACCTTTCTCGTTGATACTGAAATAGGATGCTCCCCAACCGTTGATGTTGTAGAGATCCTCCGAGTCCTCAATGCGCCATTTTTTCATTTTTGTAAGTGGTGTTTGATGTCGGGGTTATCAATGGTGTTTATTTTGTGTTTCTCTCTTTCTTATACTCCGAACTCACGGCGGAACGCTGCTACCGATTCATTCACCTGCATGGCGTCCTCAAGCCTGTCGGCCTTGAATGAGTACTGCGCTTTGCAGTAGTGAGGTGCGCGTTTTGCCAACTGCTCGATGATGAAAGCCATCAGTTCCTCGTCGTTCTTGTCCTTTATGAGCGGGCGTTTGCTGCGTGCGATGCCCAGCCTTATGTGGAGCCTCTCCACGGGGACGTCAAGGTAGACAGTTGTTCCTTGTGCGTTCATGTAATCAATGTTATCAAAGAAGCATGGTGTGCCACCGCCTGTGGAAATTATCACATCCTCAAACTCGCCCACCTCGTGCAGCATCCTGCGCTCAATTTCGCGGAATCCATCCTCGCCCTTCTCGGCAAACAGCTGTGCAATGGTCTTGCAGTAGCGTTTCTCGATGTAGTGGTCAAGGTCTATGAACGGTATTCCCATCTCTGCGGCAAGTGCGCGGCCAAGCGTCGTCTTGCCCGAGCCCATGTATCCGGTCAGGAATATGCGTGTCATTTGCTCTTCTTTGTATATCTTCTCTTGGCAGGAGCCTTGCCGCCCTCCTGCTGCTTGTTTACAATCTCAAGACACTCCTGCAACGAAAGTTCGGCTGGAGTAACAGTCTTTGGCAGTTTGTAGTTGCTTCCCTTGTAGGCGATGTAAGGGCCAAAGCGGCCGTTCAGTACCTGCAGTTCGGGTTCCTCGTCAAAGGTCTTTATTATCCTCTCGGCCTCGCTCTTCTTCTTTGCCTCAATGAGTTCTGTTGCCTCTTCAAGGGTTACTGTGAGCGGATCGTGTGTCTTTGGCAAAGAAACATATGTGTCGCCCAACTTTATGTATGCGCCGAAGCGGCCTGCACCAATGGTTATTGTCTGTCCGCCGAGCTCGCCCAATGTGCGTGGCAGGCTGAAAAGCCCAAGTGCCTCCTCAAGAGTGATGGTCTCCAATGTCTGGCCGGGCTTCATCTGTGCAAAGCGCGGTTTCTCCTCGTCGCTCGCCGAGCCAATCTGCACGATGGGACCGAAGCGTCCGATTTTCACAGATACAGGCTTGCCGCTAGCGGGGTCGTTACCAAGCACGCGCTCGCCGACCTTGTGTTCTTTCTTTGTCTGTATGATGCTGTCGACCTTTGGCTCGAACTCCTTGTAGAATACCGATATGTGGTCGGCCCAGTGTCTTTTGCCGTCGGCAATCTCATCGAACTCTTTCTCCACGGTAGCTGTGAAGTTGTAGTCCATGATTTCGGGGAAGTACTCGAAGAGGAAGTCGTTCACGACAATACCGATGTCGGTTGGCAACAGTTTGGCTTTCTCGGCACCCACTGTCTCCTTGCCCTCCTTGGTTGTTATCTTGCCGTTCTTCAGTGTGATGATATTGTATTTGCGTGTCTCGCCGGTCTTGTTGCCCTTCTCTACATATCCGCGCTGCTGTATTGTGCTGATTGTGGGGGCGTATGTTGACGGACGGCCAATGCCGAGTTCCTCGAGTTTGCGCACAAGGCTTGCCTCGGTATATCGTGGCTGATGCTGTGTGAAGCGTTCTGTTGCCACAATCTCCTTTGTGGTGAGCATGTCGCCCTTGTGTACTGCAGGGATTGCGGGCAGGTCGCCGTTGTTCTC
Organism: Bacteroidaceae bacterium; assembly: GCA_045634305.1. Lineage (GTDB taxonomy): Bacteria > Bacteroidota > Bacteroidia > Bacteroidales > Bacteroidaceae > HGM04593. The sequence goes on from JAZQZZ010000041.1 coordinate 13,525, forward strand.
ATCGTCGGTGCTCTCGCGGTATACCTTGATGAAACCGTCGAACACGGTCACCTCGCCTGTGGCAATGAATGTCTCGGCGTGTCCGCTGATGGAGATGCTCACGGTTGTCTTCTCAACCTGTGCATCGGCCATCTGTGAAGCACAGGTGCGTTTCCAGATGAGTTCGTACAATCTTTTCTCGGGCACGGTACCTTCGATGGTGGCATTGCTCATGTATGTGGGGCGTATTGCCTCGTGAGCCTCCTGTGCGCCCTTTGTGCGGGTTGCATAGTTGCGGCTCTTGTGATACTCCTTGCCGAACATCTCTGTAACCACCTCCTTGCACGAACCGATGCAGAGTGACGAGAGGTTCACCGAGTCGGTACGCATGTATGTGATGTATCCCGATTCGTACAGTCTCTGGGCCACCATCATGGTCTGCGACACGGTGAAGCCGAGCTTGCGCGCAGCCTCCTGTTGCAGTGTCGATGTGGTGAATGGCGCTGCCGGGCTCTTTTTCAGTGGTTTGGTGCTCACATCCTCAATGGTGAATGTGCTCTCCTTGCATGTTGCGAGGAATGCCTCGGCCTCCTCCTTTGTCTTGAAACGTTTTGACAGCTCGGTGCTGAGTATGTTGTTCTCGCCATCCTCGCCGGGGAGTTCGAATTGTGCTGTAACACGGTATCCGCTCTCGCTGACGAACCTGTTGATTTCGCGTTCGCGCTCAACGATGAGTCGCACGGTAACACTCTGCACGCGTCCGGCCGACAGGGCGGGCTTTACCTTGCGCCACAGCACCGGTGACAGTTTGAAACCGACAATGCGGTCGAGCACACGGCGTGCCTGCTGTGCATACACCAGGTTGATGTCAATTTCTCTTGGATTCTCAATGGCCGCCTGGATGGCGTTCTTGGTAATCTCGTGGAATACTATACGTTTTGTCTTTTCGGGCGTCAGTCCAAGTTCGGTGAACAGGTGCCAGCTGATAGCCTCTCCCTCGCGGTCCTCATCGGATGCCAACCAAACCATCTCGGCCTTCTTCACCTCGCTGCGCAAGCTGTTTACCAGTTTCTCCTTCTCGGCAGGAATCTCATAGAGAGGTTCAAAGGTCTCGGTGTTTATACTGAACTCCTTCTTCTTCAAATCACATATGTGTCCGTAGCTGGACAGAACCTTGTACTCCTTGCCAAGGAATTTCTCAATTGTCTTTGCCTTGGCGGGTGACTCAACTATTACTAAATTTTTATGCATGGTGCTGGAACACGTTTCAAATTTGGCGCAAATGTAGAAAAGTTTCCTGTATATTAAAATCAAAAAAACGAAAAAAATCAAAAAGAAAATCCGACCTTTTTCCCTAAAATAATATATTATTTTAAATAGGAGGAAAAATGAAAGCCGCGAGTAAGCGAGAGCAGAGGAAAAACTTTTTTACTATGCCCGGCAATAGCTTTCAGCTTTCCGCTTTAATCACACTGCGTGTGTTTGAACCTCGGCGGCACTCGCTGTGAAATGCTAAAGCATGCTTTGCGTTTCGCTCGTTGGCACGAGCTTTCAGCTTTCAGTTTTCAAAAGTTCACAGTTGCTCCAAGCGAGCCTCTGGCACCACGCGCCAGGTAGCCCGCATACTCGTAATAGCTGTCGTTGAGCAGGTTGTTACCCTCGATGTAGGCACCGAAGCGTTTGTTTATCTGGTAGCTTACACGTGCATAAAGATTGTTCCTGTTGCTTATTCTTCCGCGGGTTGCACTCTTGGTGTAGAGTGTGAAGTTATAGCCAACACGCATTGTAAGGTTTTCAATAAGACGCAGTTCGGCATTGGCATCGACAGTGACTTCGGGTTTCATGACAAGCAGATAGTCGTTATTGCAGTGCCAATAGTCGTAACGTGCATCGGCCGACAGTTTCAACCAGCTACGCAGGTCACAACCCAGCTTCATTGCTGCAAAGGCATGGTGGGTGTTGTCCTGGCCAAAGTTCACGTATACGATATTCGCATATACCTGGCTGTCGGCCTGGGGCTGTGGCGTATCAAGCAGATCGTCCTGTGTGTAGGCATATCCAGCGTTGAACTCCATTGACAGGGGCTCGAATGTGATTCGGCTGCCCAAATTCACGTCAACAATCCTGTATGTGGGTTTGAGCCTTGCGTTGTCGCCCTTGACGAATCCCCAATAGGGGGTAATGCTCTCCAACTGTGCAAAACCGTTCTGGGTTCTGCCACCTGTGATGCTTCCATAGACGGCGACATTCTCCCTGGGGTTGATGTGCACCTCCACATCGGGTGCAATGGCAAAGGCGCCACGTCCGCGGGTGATGATGTTCATCTTGACACCGGTCTTGAGGTTCCAGTTGCCGAACTTGAGGTTCGCATGCGGGTCCACGTCGATCGAGAAATGGGTATTGTAGCCCATACCGGCATCCCAGAGAGTACTGTTGTAGGTGTAGGCGTCCATACCCAGGTCGACACCGGCCTTGCTCACATATTCAGTGAGCAGTTCGTAACCGAAGCCGGTGGCAATGCCGTAACGCATTTCGCCGACAGGCACCTCACGGCCCGATGACCAGTTGCGTGTGATGTACTCGACATCGCCCTTGATATTGAACGAGAATGGGCCCTGCAGATGAGACACACCGCTGATGGCGAATTTATAGTCCTGACCGTCCTGCTTGTCGGTGAAGCCGGGCTTGGCAACGCCTGTATTCTGGTAGTTGAAGACATTGTTCCTGAACGCTCCGTCAACTCCCAGTGTAAGCGCTTTGAAACGTTGTGTATACCCCACTCCGGCTGTCATTTGGAAAAGGCGCGAATTCCATTCGTTGAACAGGCCGTTGACATTGTGCTTATGGCCATCGAAGCCGGCATAGGCCTTCAATGCACCGTTCTTGCCCACACCAAGGCGGTAGGCAACTTTGGCGTCGATGTCATTGGTGAGTCCATATCCAAGGCGGGCATATCCGGGGAACAGTTTCTCCTTCTGCGGCAATACGTCTTTGATGTCGGTATCACTGAAAAAGCCGTCGTGTGTCTTGCCGCTCTTTGAAAACAGCAATTCCATGGGGTCGGTATTCGGTTTTGTATCGTCCGATGGAGTGAAGCCTTTCTTTGTAACTCCAACGACCTGGGGGGTGTAGTCGTTCTCCACATTCACCACGGCATTCTTGTTGTCGGTCTGCGCTGTGGCAGCAAGCGACAATGCAAGTGCCGAAATAAGTATTAGAGTTTTTCTCATATTACTGTGCGTTACTTGTTGTTTACTTGTCTGATAGTTTCTTCAGGCGCTCGGCAATCATCCCTTCAATGTCGTCATCGCCGTCGTAGTTGTTCTGCAACGAGAGCAGATACTGCTTTGCCTCAAGTGTCTTGCCCTGCACGGTGTAGAGGTCGGCGAGCAAGATGAAGCTGCGTGCCATCCAATAGGCATGCGGGGTGCTCATCTCGATAAACTCGTTGATTTCGTCCTCGCAGAAGTCGTAGCTGCCGTCCTCGAACAATATCTGCGCAACAAGATATTTGGCTTCGGCACCCTCTTTGGTACGTGTATCGGCAGCAAGCTGGTCAAGATCCTCGAATGCCCTGTCGCGCTCACCTATTGCAAGGAATGCCTTGGCACGGCTGAACGCAGCCTCGCGCTGGAGCTCGGGCGAGATACCCGACAGGTTCTCCACCTTTGTGGCATACTCTATGATGTCGTTGTTGTTATTCCGGTCAATGGCAATGTGCAACACTCTTGTAAGGGCTGTCTTCTGACGAGCCTCGTTGCTGCTCTGCACGGCAATCTGCTTGTAGAGTCCGCACGCATTCTCAAGTTCCCTGTTGTCGTAGTAAATATCGGCCGCAACAACCATGGCCTCCTCGTGGTATTGACCTGTAGGGAACTCAAGCACCTTGGCAAAATTCTCTAGTGCAGCATCCTTGTCGCCCTGGTTGTAGCATATTGTTCCTGTGTAGTAATAACTGTTGAGTCGGAACGCGCCGGCGGGGAACTGCTGCAGGTAGTTGCAGAACGCACGCTTTGCTTCTTCAAGGTCGCCACGGGCATAGGCCTTCTCGGCAGCAAGGTATGTGAGCGTGTCAATCTCGTTGCTCTCAACAGGCTGCATGCCGGCTGTTGTCGCGGCATAATGGGCATACTGGTCGACCCTGCCCATCTCTACATATATGCTCTTGAGATCTTGCATTGCCACCTGCGCCTCCTCACTCTTGGGATACTTGGCAATGATTTCCTTATAGGCGAGAATGGCATTGTCGCGGTCGCCCATCGAGTTGTATATCATAGCCCTCTCGGCCATAGCGCGGCGCGATGTGGCACTGCTGGGGAAAGCGGCAATGAGTCTGTCATATGCGTTTATGGCCTCACGGAACTTCTCCTGTTTTATGTAGTTGCGCCCCATCTCATACATTGCCTGCTCGGCATACTGGCTATGGGGGAACTTGTCGACAAGCCTTTTCAGTGTATTGAGGCTCTCTGTCTGGTTGTTCTTGAGGCTCTGTATCTGCGCATAGCGGTAGAGCGAGTAGTCGGCATTCTTGTTGAATGTGTTTGCAGCCTGAGCATAGTAGCCTGCAGCCTCTTCAAAATTTCTCTGATAGAAATGGCAGTCGGCAATGCGGTTGTATGCATCGGAGATTGTCTCGCGGTCGTTCTTGTCGGCAACCTTTATAAAAAGCTCGAAACGGCTGCATGCCTCGTTGTAGCGTCCCTCATTGAAATATGTGTATCCGGTGCCGTAAGTGGCCAGGCTGTTGCCTTTGGCGCCACAGTTCAGCGATTGCACATAGCAGCTGCGTGCACCTGCCATATCGCCCAAACGGAACAGGGCTTCGCCTTTCCAGAAGAGCGCATTGCTCTTGGTCTCGACATTGTACTGCGCGAGTTTCAAAGAGCTGTCCATGTAGTCGATGGCACCTTCCATGTTGCCGTTCACGAACTCCTGCACGCCAAGACGGTAAAGGATATTCTGCTTTGCCTCAAGAATTCTTGCCGACGGGTTCTTTATCTTGTTTATAGACTGCAATGCCACGTTGTAGTTACGGGTGTTGTTGTAGACCTCGATAAGATACTCGCCAACCTTGTCGGCATGCTTCGATGCCGGGTAGTCGTTAAGGAACTGCTCGAATGTCTTCACACTCTCGGCAAATGGCGAGTAGCGTGTTTGGTGAATGCAGAGTGCATAGTTGTAGAGTGCTTCCTCGCGCACACGGTCGTCGTAGGTCATTGTGGCGGCACGCTCCAATGCAAGGCGTGCACTGTTGCTGTTGCCATTGGCAAGATGAATGAGACCAATATACAAATACGCGCTCTGTGCTATTGCATCATCATGCTCGGTGCTTGGAACAAGCATGCCCATGGCCTCCTCGTACTCGCCGTTCTTGTACAGGCACACTCCCAACTGGTACATAGCCACACGTTGGGGTGTGTGATAGTTATTGACGTATGCCGTGAGTGCCTTCTCGGCCTCGTCGTAATTTCCAATCATGAACCCGGCAGCGCCAAGCATCTGGTGCATGCGGTAATAGCCGGGGGCGCTTGCATCGTTGGCGCCTATGTAGCGCTCGGCAAGGCTCTTTGCACGTGCAATCTCGTTGTTCTTCAGGTATATACCGGCAAGGTAATAGGGCACCTCGTGGTAATACTTTTCATTGAGTTCAAGATTCTTGAAGCCTTTGTAGGCCTCGTCGAGGTTGCCACGGTTGTAGTTTATGACAGCAAGGTAGAAGTCGGCATCCTTACTGCACGCCTTGCTTGTGAGCGACAGATTCATGAGCAGGTTCTCGGCTGCGCCCTCATTGCCGCAGTTGAGCAGTGACAGGGCATAGCATAGTGTGGCCTCGTCGCGTTGCTTGGGAGTGAGGCGCTTGAAGTTACACTGGCCGAACCATTTGCATGCCTGGTCGTAGTTGCCGGTGTGGTAATACGATTTGGCAATATAACAGTACAGCAGTTCGCGCTTTGCACTCTCGGGGTAGTCGGCAAGGTACTGGAACATGAGGCTGCGTCCTTCGAGCACATCGTTCTCGTATACGGCAAGTGCCTTCAACAGTTCATACTCCTGTCGTGTGTTGCTGTCGAGGCTTTTGGCATCAACCTTCTCAAGCACCGAGAGCGCCGTGGTGTATTCACCATCGGAGTAGAGGCGCTGGCACTCGTCAATGAGCCCGGCCTTGTTGTCAGTCTGTGCTGTCGCCGCTAAACCCATCGAGGCGCACAGCAGTAAAACAATGCTTCTTTTCATTTTATAGTATGTTGTTTATTCCATTTTAGTTTGTCACAAGTTTTCAGCGTTAACCGCACTTTGCGCGTGATTTTTCCCTTACAGCTTTGACAACCTCGGCTTTCCGTTTTAATCACGCTGCGTGCGATTGAACCTGCTCTTGCTCGGCATAGTAAAAACAAGTTTTTCCCCTGCGCTCGCTTACTCGCAGCTTTCACCTTTCAGTTTCTCAATTCCTTTTTTGATTGACGCAAGTCCGAAATCCTCGCTACGCAAGTTGTCGATGGCTATCCATTGCAGTTCGGAGACATCATCATCGGCGGTCAGTGCCGCGGCATTCTCCACAGTGCAGTGGAAGAAGAGGTCCATTGTGTGCAGTTCCATGCCCGAATACACATAGGTATTGGGAATGCTGAACAGGTAGCGTGTGGAGCATACCTTGAGGCCGGTTTCTTCCTCAATCTCGCGCGCAACACCCTCCTCGGCTGTCTCGTAGCTGTCGCAAAAACCGCCGGGCAGATCGAGTGTTCCTTTTGCAGGCTCCTTTGCGCGACGCGCAACCAGCACTTCGTTCTTGTCGTTGGTTATTATGCCTACGGTGGCCGCAAGCGGGTTGAAGTAGTATACAAAGCCGCAATTGCCGCAACGTTTCGACTTGAAGTCGTTCTCGGCAAAGTTGTCACTGCCGCACTTGGGGCAGTAGCTGAAAAGATGAAGCGGATGTTGCATGGCGGTTGTCCATTTGTGCCCACGGGGCATTATTAACCTAATTTACCAATTAATTGCCGCGAAGATACCCATTTTTTTGCAGCTTTCCCCCTAAGGTGCGGCTTTTTATGTTTGTATTTTTAATATTTTAATTAATATTTACCTTTTATGTTTCTTTTTGTACATTTTTCACGCTTTTGTGCCAAACTACTGAATAAAAAGTAGTATCTTTGCCGCGCATTTTTGTAAAATGCCGTTGTCGCGGCCGTTTCTGCGACAATGGAAATTATTAGAAATTAAAACATTAAATACTATGGCAAACAAAGCATTATTGGTAATTCTCGACGGTTGGGGTGTTGGTAACCACGGCAAAGGCGACGTTATTTTCAACACACCTACACCTTACTGGGATCATTTGACATCCGTTTACCCTACATCACAGCTCCAGGCAAGCGGTGAGAACGTAGGTCTCCCTGCAGGGCAGATGGGTAACAGCGAGGTAGGTCACCCTAACATCGGTGGCGGCCGCGTGGTATATCAGGATTTGCTCAAGATAAACCGTGCCATTGCAGATGGCTCTATCGCACAGAACCCGCAGTTGGTTGCTGCTGTCGAGTATGCAAAGGCAAACGGCAAGAAGCTCCACTTCATGGGCTTGACATCGGACGGTGGCGTACACAGCTCACTCGAGCATCTGGAGGCAATGTACAAGTTCGCTGCCGAGCAGGGAGTTGAGAACGCTTATGTACACTGTTTCATGGATGGCCGTGACACCGACCCAAAGAGCGGCGCCGGCTTCATCGAGGATTTGACATCAAAGGGCTTGAAGTTGGCTACAATCGTCGGCCGTTACTATGCAATGGACCGCGACAAGCGTTGGGAGCGTGTAAAGATTGCTTACGACCTCATCGTCAGCGGCGAGGGCAAGCAGGCTGCCGACATGGTTGCTGCAGTCAAGGAGTCATACGAGGAGGGCGTGACCGACGAGTTCATCAAGCCAATCGTAAACACAAACTTTGACGGCCGCATTGGCGAGGGCGACGCCGTAATCTTCTTCAACTACCGCAACGACCGTGCAAAGGAGCTTACAGTTGTTCTCACACAGGAGGATATGCCTGCCGAGGGTATGCACACAATCCCAGGCTTGCAGTACTACTGCATGACTCCATACGATGCCAAGTTCACCGGCGTTCACATCCTCTTTGACAAGGAGAACGTTGAGAACACACTTGGCGAGTTCATCGCAAAGCAGGGCATGAAGCAGCTGCACATTGCCGAGACCGAGAAGTATGCTCACGTAACATTCTTCTTCAATGGTGGCCGCGAGACTCCATACGATGGCGAGGAGCGCATCCTTGTTCCATCGCCAAAGGTTGCCACATACGACTTGCAGCCCGAGATGAGCGCATACGAGGTTAAGGAGAAGCTTGTAAACGAAATCAACAGCGAGAAGTTCGACTTCATCGTTGTAAACTTCGCCAACGGCGACATGGTGGGCCACACCGGTGTGTACAGCGCTATTGAGAAGGCTGTGCTTGCTGTAGATGCTTGCCTGAAGGATGTAATTGAGGCTGCACGCAACCACGGCTATGAGTCAATCATCATTGCCGACCACGGTAATGCCGACAATGCAGTGAATGCCGACGGTTCACCAAACACAGCACACTCATTGAACCCCGTTCCTTGTGTATATGTTACAAACCAGGAGAATGCAACAATTGAGGATGGTATCCTCGCTGACGTTGCTCCGACAATCCTCAAGATTATGGGCTTGGAGGCTCCTGCAGAGATGACAGGTAAGGCTTTGATCTAATTCAAATAAAGTTTCTAAGGTCTCTAAGGACTCTAAAGTCTTTAGGGACCTTTGTTTTTTTGAAAAAATATGGTACAAATAGGAGATACAATAGTTTCGTTCGATCTTTTTCAGGAGTATTTCTTCTGTAATTTCTCACATTGCAAGGGTATTTGCTGTGTTGAGGGCGATGCCGGCGCACCGGTGTTGATGGAAGAGGTTGAAAAGCTTGAAGAGGCACTTGAGGTAATTGAAGAAGAGATGAGCCCCGAGGCACGTGCCGTGGTAGAGGAGCAGGGCGTGGTATACAACGACCGCGACGGCGACCTCGTTACATCGATTGTAAACGGCAAGGACTGTGTCTTTGCCTCACGCGATGAGAACGGCTGCTGCATATGCCTCATTGAAAAGGCCTACCGCGAAGGCCGCACCCCATGGCGCAAACCGATATCTTGCTACCTTTACCCAGTGCGCCTGCGCAAGGTGGGTGACTTTGTGGGCGTAAACCTGCACAAATGGGATGTGTGCAGCAGCGCGTTCATCAAAGGCCGCCGCAAGGGAGTGAAGGCCTATGAATTCCTGAAAGAACCGCTTATTGAGCGCTTCGGCGAGGAGTGGTACAAAGAGCTGCTGGTTGTCGCAGAGGAGCTGAAAAAGCAGAACATGCTATAATGCAACAATTTTTAATGCTAAAAATTTGCAATCTAAAAGTTTTTACTCTACCTTTGCGCAGTATTTCAAGGAAGAGGTACACGGGCTTTTAGCTCAGTTGGTTAGAGCAACAGACTCATAATCTGGAGGTCCTAGGTTCAAGCCCTAGATGGCCCACGAAGAGAATCGCATTAGCGGTTCTCTTTTTTATTGCAGGGCTTTCACCTACGGTTATCTCCCTCGTTTTAATGTTTGCACCGGCTGCGCCGACAGCAAACACGAGGTCGATGGGTCGCTTCGCGACAAATCTCAAGCCCTAGATGGCCCACAAGTCAAGAAGAAGCTAAATATCTGTAAAATAGATGTTTAGCTTCTTTCTTTTTTGTGTAATTTGCAGCTGGGTAGGGTGGTGGAGAAATGGAATTGTTGAAAAAATACAAGAAAAACTGCCCAAAAATGGTGATTTTATGGCCTTTTTACACTGGTTGTTTCCTAATTGTTTCCTAATTTTATTGCATGTAAATGTTGACAATCAACGCGGAAATGCAACTCATAAGGCCAGTGCCTTGGTCCCCTATGCAATCAGATATATGCTTCTCTTCCTTACCATTGAATATTCTGCCATCTTAAGTTACGGTAAGAC
>JAZQZZ010000042.1:0-30786 GCA_045634305.1 Bacteroidaceae bacterium
AAGAATGACGGTGATGCCGACTGGGCAAGAGGGTAGCCAATTATTCCGTATTTTTTCATTTTGTAGCCAAATAGAATGTACATATGCCGCCGGTGTAACGGCGGAACTCGACCTTGCTGAAGCCTACCTTCTCAAGAATGCCCTGCATGACCTCTCCCTGCGGGAATGCGGCAATGGACTCGGGTAGGTAACGGTAAGCCTTCGCGTCCTTTGAGAACAGGCGTCCCAATGTGGGCATCACGTACTTTGCATATACGGGGAACAGTTGCTTCATTGGGAACTTGGTGGGTGATGACAGTTCAAGAATTACAAGGTGCCCGCCCGGGCGCAGTACGCGGCGCATCTCGCCGAGAGCCTTTTCAAGCTCCTGGAAGTTGCGCACGCCGAACGATGATGTCAGGGCGTCGAAACTATTGTCGGGATAGGATAGTGCAGTGCAGTCCTCTTTCTCGAACCTGATGTTCGTTATTCCCCTTCTGCGGCACTTCTCCCTTGCCACCTGCATCATGCCCTCCGAGATGTCGCATCCTATGATGCTCTCGGGCTTGAGGATATTCTCTATCAGCAGTGCCAGGTCGCCGGTTCCGGTCGCTATGTCAAGCACATTGCGCGGGGCAAATGGCTTTAAAGAGGATATGGCGCGTTTGCGCCATATCCTGTCAATGTTAAAGGATGCAAGGTAATTGAACCTGTCATATTCGTTTGCTATGTTGTCGAACATGGCTTCGACCTGCTCCCTCTTCTTGCCCTCGTTGCTGTAGGGCTTTACCTCTTCGTGCTTATATGCCATCAGGGTTGTCTGTTATCCGAGATACTCCTTAACGTTCTTATCGATACGTGCGTTGATGTCCTCGCATTCCTCCTTTACGAACTTCTCGCCTGTGATGTTCTCATAGAGCTCGATGTAGCGGTTGCTGATGCTCTCAACAATCTCGTCGGTCATCTCCGGAACCTGCTGGCCCTCCTTGCCCTGGAAACCGTTGTCCATGAGCCACTCGCGTACGAACTCCTTTGAGAGCTGCTTCTGTGGCTCGCCCTTCTCGAACTTCTCCTCATAAGCCTCAGAGTAGAAATAGCGGCTGCTGTCAGGTGTGTGGATCTCGTCCATGAGGTAGATTGTACCGTTGTGCTTACCGAACTCGTACTTTGTGTCAACAAGGATAAGGCCTCTCTTTGCCGCAATCTCTGTTCCGCGTGCGAAGAGTGCCAATGTGTACTTCTCGAGCAACTCATACTCCTCGGGGGTAGCAAGACCCTTTGCAAGAATCTCCTCCTTTGAGATGTCGGCATCGTGCTCGCCGATCTCGGCCTTTGTAGTAGGTGTGATGATGGGCTGTGGGAACTTCTGGTTCTCCTTCATGCCCTCGGGGAGCTGAACACCGCAGATTTCACGTACGCCGCTCTTGTAGGCGCGCCATGCCGAACCGCAAAGGTAACCGCGTACAATCATCTCAACAGGGAATCCCTCACACATCACGCCAACGGTAACCATCGGGTCGGGAGTCGCAAGTTTCCAGTTGGGGCAAATGTCGGTTGTGGCATCAAGGAATTTTGCTGCAATCTGGTTCAGCATCTGTCCCTTGAAGGGGATGCCTTTGGGGAGAACAACGTCGAATGCAGAGATGCGGTCGGTTGCTACCATAACCAACTTGTCGTCTCCAACGGTGTAAACGTCGCGTACCTTGCCGTGATAAACGTTCTTCTGGTTCTTGAAATTGAATTCGGTGTTTGTTAATGCTTTTGCCATTGTATTATTGTTTTTAAGTTATTGTCAACTATTTTTGTTATTCTTCTCTGCTGCCTGTTTCTCGTGTTTTTCATATGCTTCGACAATGCGTGTCACAAGCTTGTGGCGCACGATATCCTTTTTGGTGAGTGTTACAAAACCTATTCCCGGCACGCCATTGAGCACGCGTTGGGCATGCAACAGACCCGATGTGTTGCTTTGCGGCAGGTCAATCTGTGTGAGGTCGCCGGTGATAATCATCTTTGTGTTGTTGCCCATGCGGGTGAGGAACATCTTTATTTGCTGCGGGGTGGTATTCTGCGCCTCGTCAAGTATAACCACAGCATCGTTGAGTGTGCGGCCGCGCATGAATGCGAGCGGAGCAATCTGTATAACGTTGCTGTCCATGTGCTCCTTGAGCTTTGCAAGCGGTATCATGTCCTCGAGGGCATCATACAGCGGTTGCAGGTAAGGGTCAATCTTGTCGCGCATGTCACCGGGCAGAAATCCCAGTTTCTCGCCGGCTTCAACCGCCGGACGGCTGAGTATTATTTTTCTTATTTCACGGTTCTTCAAGGCCTTTACGGCAAGTGCTATGGCCATGTAGGTTTTTCCTGTTCCGGCAGGTCCCACGGCGAACAGCATGTCGTTCTTCTTGTACTCCTCGACAAGGCGACACTGGTTTTCGGTGCGTGGATAGATGGGGCGGCCATTGATGTTATAGACAATTACATTGCTGTCGCTGCCTTTGTCGCCGCGTTTTCCGTTGACTGCATCAATTATAGCCTCTTCGTTCAGGCTGTTGTATTTATTGCAGTACTCCTTGAGCAGGTCAATTACCCTGCCAAAACGCTCCAGCTCATCATCGTCGCCCAATGCCTTGATGATGTTGTCACGTGCAACGATGCGGAGCTTGGGGTGCAGCTTCTTGAGCATCTGCAGGTGTATGTTCCCGGCTCCGTAGAAACCGACGGGGTCAATACCGTCGAGTATGAAATGGCGTTCTATCATCTATTGTTTTTCAAATCTATAAATTAGGTGCGAAGATAACCATTTATCTTCGCTTGGCAAAATTTTAGAAGCCGAGTTCCTTATCTCTTCTTTACTTCGGCTTCAAAGCGGCGTGTAGCCTCTCCGCCTTGGCTGCATGTGCAAGGGCCTGTGATGCAACCACCGGGACACGACATAACCTCGACCAATTTGCCCGGGCATTTGCCTGTCTTTGCATAGCCTTTGAGCAGTGCAATATTCTTCTTGTTCAGGTCGGCAATCACCACACCTTCTAGGTTCTCGTCGCCTATGTGGTTCTTTACGGCCGTGAATACACCTGCTGTTTTAGCGAAATTATGCGCGTCGCGGCATGCGCTTTCTGGTGGGGTATAGGGCATTGTGCTTTCAATGTCAATTCCCAAACCTTGCAGTATGGCATCTATCTCGCGGAATGTCAGTACGAAGTTGACATTCTTGTCGGCTGCCCCCTCGGCTTTCTTCGAAGCGCATGGGGATATGAACACGGTTATGCACTCCTCGCCGAACTTCTCTTTGGCGTATAAGGCAGTGTAGTGCATCGGTGAGCCGGTAGACGATACGTATTTGACAATCTCGGGGATGTGTTTCTTTGCAAGGTTTACGTATGCCGGGCAACAGCTCGTTGTCATGAATGGCTGTCCTTCTTCCATTTTCTCCTTCAGCTCCTCGGCTTCACGGCGAATGGTCTCCTCGGCGCCATATGCAACCTCTATTATATCGTTGAATCCCATGGCTTTCAGTGCGCCGTATACCTGTTCGATGGGCTTGCCGAACTGTGCAAGTACGGATGGCGCAACCATGGCAATCACCTTTTTGCCGGCGCGCATCTCCTTTAGCACGTCAAAGGCCTCGCATCTGTCAAATATAGCACCAAAGGGGCAGGCATTGAGGCATTTGCCACAGTAGATGCATTTGTCACTGTCGATATGCTCAACACCATATTCATCTTTTGAAATGGCTTTCACAGGGCATGCCTCTTCGCATGGAACCGGCATGTATATAATTGCATGGTAGGGGCACACTTGATGACATTTGCCGCAACTGATACACTTGTCGTGGTCAATGTGTGCCTTGCCTTCCTTGTCGTATGTTATGGCGTCTTTGGGACAGTTTGTGTAGCAGGGGCGTGCAACGCAACCACGGCAAAGGTTCGACACCTCGTAGTTGCTCTTGACGCACGATGAACAGGCCTCGTCCATCACATGCAGAAGTTTTCTGTTGTCGTTGTGGTTGTTGCCTGTGAGCATCAGTCGTGCATAGCTGCTCAATGGTGTCATCTCGTCTGTCTCATCCTGCATGGTGAAACCCATCATTGCCATAGTCTTGTACTTTATTACGGCGCGCTCCTTGTGTATGCAGCATCGCCCTTTAGGCTTTTGGTTACGTGGGTACATCTCGTATGGCATACGGTCAATCTTCTGCAGAAGTTCGTTGTTCTTCCACATTGCCACAAGTTTCGATAAAAGACGATAACGGACGAACATATGTAATTATGGTTAGTTTCTAAATTTTGCAGTAAAAATAGTTAAAAAACTACTAATTCAACTATTTTTGCAACAATGTTTTTTGTTTGGACAAGAAAATGACGGAAAATGGGTTTGATAATCTCCGCGAACGGCTTCTTTCGGGCGATGTTATGTCGGCCGACATGTGGCGTGCTTTGCTTGTTGAACCCGATGCAGGGCAGTGGGAGTGCTTGGCTCGGAGTGCCCGCGAAGTGTCGCAGAAACATTTCGGGAAAGGTGTGTATGTCAGGGCTCTCATTGAAATAAGTTCCTATTGCCGCAACAACTGCAATTATTGCGGTTTGCGTTGCAGCAACAGTCTGGCACAGCGTTACAGGCTCTCAAAAGAGGAAATCCTTGAGTGTTGCCGCCATGCTTCAGCACTTGGTTTCAATACTTTTGTTTTGCAGGGTGGCGAGGACCCGCAAATGTGTGATGAGTGGCTTGCCAATGTAGTTGCAGCAATACGTGCCGAGTTCCCGGCAAAGGCAATAACCCTTTCTGTAGGTGAGCGTTCAATGGAAGGCTATTCGTTGCTGCGCAATGCCGGTGCCGACCGTTATCTGCTGCGTCACGAGACTGCCAACAATGAACATTATTCTTTACTGCATCCCCAAACAATGAGTGCCTGTAATCGTCGTCGCTGTCTTGCCGACCTTAAAACGCTCGGTTATCAGGTGGGCAGTGGAATGATGATTGGTTCGCCGGGGCAGACTGTGGAACATCTTGTAGAGGATTTGATGTTCCTTGATTGTCTGCAACCACAGATGATTGGCATAGGACCTTTTGTACCAGCTGCGGGAACGCCGTTTGCCGGTGAACCGGCCGGCAGTGTGGAGCGTACATTGCAACTCATCTCCATTCTGCGCCTTCGTTTCCCTAAAGCACTCATCCCCGCCACTACAGCGTTGGCTACATTGTGCGAGGATGGCACATGCCGCGCCATTCTTGCCGGTGCAAATGTTGTTATGCCAAACGTTACGCCATTGCATTATCGCGCTAAATACTCTATCTACGACAATAAAAAGAGTAGCGGAAGCGAATCGGCACAGCAACTTGATTTACTTGCTGAAAAATTAGAGGAAATTGGCTATAAAATAGACTTCTCCCGTGGAGATTATTCCAAATGATATGTACAACCCCAAATCGACAATAGCAACAGAATTCATTTGTGACAGCGAGATACGCTCCACAATGCAGTATGCGCGTGAGAATAGCGACAATCTTATGCTTGTGCAGGAGGTACTCGACAAGGCGCGCTGCTTTAAGGGAATAACTCACCGCGAGGCGGCTGTACTCCTTGAGTGCAACGACCCTGCCGTGGTGCAGCAGATATATGCCCTTGCAAATGAGATAAAGCACCGTTTCTATGGCAACCGCATAGTAATGTTCGCACCGTTGTACCTTTCGAACTATTGCATCAATGGTTGCGTATATTGTCCCTACCACGCAAAGAACAAGAGCATACGCCGCAAGAAACTCTCACAGGACGAAATACGTGCCGAGGTGATTGCCTTGCAGGATCTGGGACACAAGCGCCTTGCACTGGAGGCCGGCGAACATCCGCTCATGAATCCCATAGAATACATTCTCGAAAGTATAGAAACTATCTACAGCATAAAGCACAGGAACGGTGCCATTCGTCGTGTGAATGTGAACATTGCGGCAACCACTGTCGAGAACTACCGTCGCTTGCGCGATGCCGGTATAGGTACATATATTCTCTTTCAGGAGACATATAACAAGGCAAATTATGAGGCACTGCATCCGACAGGTCCAAAGAAGGATTATGCCTGGCACACCGAGGCTATGGACCGCGCAATGCAGGGCGGCATAGATGATGTAGGCATTGGAGTGCTCTTTGGACTGGAGACCTACCGCTATGACTTTGTTGGTCTCTTGATGCATGCCGAGCATCTTGAGGCAACATATGGAGTGGGGCCGCATACCATCAGTGTACCGCGCCTTTGC
Source organism: Bacteroidaceae bacterium (assembly GCA_045634305.1). Lineage (GTDB taxonomy): Bacteria > Bacteroidota > Bacteroidia > Bacteroidales > Bacteroidaceae > HGM04593. Next base: position 6,232 of record JAZQZZ010000042.1, read on the forward strand.
AAGGCCGATGATGTTGACACTGCCGATTTTGAGAACGCCGTGCCCGATGACATTTTCTACAAGATTGTTGCCATAATACGCATTGCCGTGCCATATACCGGAATGATAATCTCCACACGAGAGAGTGCCAAGAGCCGCGAGCGCCTGCTCGAACTTGGAATCTCACAGATAAGCGGCGGCTCACGTACCAGCGTAGGCGGCTATGTGACCGAAGAAACACCCGACGAGAACTCCTCGCAGTTCGATATTGCAGACCACCGTATGCTCGACGAGGTGGTACAGTGGTTACTTGACCTTGAGCACATCCCCAGCTTCTGCACCGCCTGCTACCGCGAGGGACGCACCGGTGACCGCTTCATGACACTGCTGAAGAATGGGCAGATATCAAACTGCTGCCTCCCGAATGCACTTATAACATTGAAGGAGTATATCAGGGACTATGCCTCGCCCGCCACACGCGAAAAAGGCGAAGCGATGATAAAGCGCCTGCTTGCCGATGTGCCCAACGAACGCGCCCGTGCCAAAGCTGCCGAATATTTGGAGCGCATAGACAACGGCGAAAGGGATTTCAGGTTTTGAAAATGTAAACTTACATTCCGTAAAAATCAATGTAGTCCAATTGAAAAGTTGCGATTAAATCATCGTTCGTATCGAAAAAGATATATTCCAATTTTATATCTGCCAATTTAAAAACTTTGGAGAGTGATATGTTATACTTTGCCAAAATTTCTTTAGCGGAAGAAAATATTTCGCTTTTTGTGCTTTCTTTGGAATTGGTTATGAAATCGTTCCATTTGCTTTCGCTTATTTTCGATTTGTCGAATTCAACTTGGTATGAGTAAGTGATTAGTTGGTCGGTGATTTTAACTTTTTTGAGAATCAAATAGTTTCCAATTCTTGTAGGTGCTTCTTTACTGAACTTTTCGCATCTTTCTATAAAACCATTCTTGTATGCGATTGCCAATTCCATATCTTCTTCATTGGCATAGCTGTTTAGTTTGACGATGTCTATTGCCTTTGGCTTTTCACTGTGTACAATATGTCTATCGGTTTTGTCTTTTATGATGCGGATAGATAAAAAAACTATGACAGCACACAATAAAATCAACGTTGAGTAATATAAAACATTTTTCATAATTACTGGATTTTTATTGTTAAACATTTGGTATTGTTCCATAAAATCCGCGCGTGAGTATATAAAAAGAAAAGCGCAGACCCTCGTCATACGCCTCCTGGTTCACCACAAACCATTACAATCTATGAGAAAGCCCGCGCCTGTGCGCAAACTCTCAACGATTGTAATATATTGCTCGTTCATTACTCGAGGTGGTGATTCAGAGGCGACTGAGCAAATTATGTAAAATGTTTGTATTCGGTTGCCCGATTACATTGCGAAGATAGATTAAAGTTTGTAAATAATGAAATTTTTAATGTGAAAAAGGGTGTTTTGTAAATACAACTTTTTTTGTTTCCTTTGCATCTGTTTAACACCATTAATTACCATGACCTCTGTTGCTCGCTCAAACCGTTACCATATAGCCATATTTGGCCGCCGAAATGCCGGTAAATCCTCGCTTGTGAATTGCATTGCGGGACAAGCGGTTTCAATAGTTTCCGACGTTGCCGGAACAACTACCGATACCGTGTGGAAGAGTATTGAACTGCCGGGTGTGGGGGCGGCTGTTATCGCCGACACTGCCGGGTTTGACGATGCCGGTGGACTTGGCTCTATGCGCGTAGAAGCGGCGCGTAAGGTGCTTGCCCGGGCCGATGTTGCCATTCTTCTGCTTGCTGAATATGACGGCGACGCAGCACTCGAAAAAGAGTGGCTTGCTAAAATCAATGAACAGCAGCTGCCTGTGATTGTCGTTGCGGGCAAGTGTGACAAAGAGGGTAGTGCGGAGAGCCTGACACGTTGGCAAAACGTGTTGGAATGTGATGTCACTCCCTTCTCAGCAGCAACAGGTGAAGGCCGCGAGGCACTGCTAGAGTGTGTTGCGCGGCAGTACAGTCTGGATGACAATCTCGATGATATAACCCATTCACTTGTCAATCCCGGTGATGTAGTGGTGCTTGTTATGCCACAGGATGCATCGGCTCCCAAAGGACGTATAATACAGCCGCAGGTGCAGACTCTTCGTAACCTGCTTGACAAACATTGCATTGCGCTTTGCTGTGCCCCCGAGGAGTTGCCGCGTCTTTTACAATCGCTTGTTGCTCCACCGCAATTGATTGTAACCGATTCACAGGTGTTTGCAACAGTTGAAAAATTCACGCCGCCGGAAACAAGACTGACATCCTTTTCGATGCTTATGGCACGACATAAGGGCGATATTGATGCGTTCCGCAGTGGCGCAAAGGCTCTGCTTGCCTTGCCGCCGACAGCACGTGTGCTCATAGCCGAGGCATGCAGCCACATCCCGCAGAACGAGGACATTGGGCGCGTGAAGTTGCCGCGTCTGCTACGTAGCAAGTTGGGAGATGGCTTGATGATTGATGTTGTTGGCGGCAACGATTTCCCCGATGACCTCACACCATATGATATTGTGATTCATTGTGGGGCTTGTATGTTTAACCGCCGCACGGTTCTCTCCCGCGTGCGTCAGGCCAAGGCGCAGGGTATTCCCATAACGAATTATGGCATTGCCATTGCTGCACTTAGTGGAATATTGGATAGAGTGGTAATATGACAATTCGGTCAACGGCCGTTGACCGAATTGATTATTAATACATGATTCTTGCGTTATGATTGGCTAAACTTTGATGTTAATGTTGTTTTCAAAAGTTTGACGAACTGTTACCAGAACGCACCATTACGGCGCTGTCCGGCCAAAAGCCAAGCGGTTCGTAGGTTTTGAATAAAATGGTGTTGTTGCTGAAAAGCTCCAACGTTACCGTGCAATTTGTATCAAAGAAGTGCCCTTCGGCTTTGTTGCCATGCTTGGGGATAAATAGACTAGCTTGTGGCTGTGGATTGCCGTCATTGTCACAAATTGGCATTTGTATTCTTGTGCCCCCAAAAAACACACCATCGGCAGTGAGTCGCAGTGAATCTCCTTCGGCATTAATATTTATACCGAATTCCTGCCAGGAATCATTCTTCTCCCACTCCCATTTGCCGATAAACGGTGATGGAACAATGCCGGCAACATCAAAGTTGTTCTGCTGTGTAATATCGGTATCTGGAACAAAAGCGTTTTCCTTATATAAATCAGTCGTCTCATTTGAGAATTTATTGTTCTCACTATTTTTGCGCAGAAGTACTCCACTGCAAGGCCAATAATTTACAACTCCATCTATTCTGAATGTAAGTGTATCCAACGACCTTAACTCAAAGGTAACAGGATAATATTCATTTTTGGGGTAATTCTGGAAAATACTTAAATATTGATTCACAATCGTGCCTACAGCCTTGTTGCCGCTTTCAGGTGCAGTAATACATATTTGTGGTATGTCATCGCCATTGCTGTCTTTCAATGGATTACCTGTCATATAAAAAGGTACTTGCCTCTCCCAGTAGAAGGCTATGAGCAAAGAATCATTACGTTCCCCAATACGTACCGAGAGGTTACGGATGGTATCATTATCTCCAATACACTCCCAATAACCAATAAAAGGTGAAGGTGAAATGTCTTGTACGTCTACATAATGCTTCCTGTCGCCATTACATGCGATAATGCACAGCACAAGAATAATAAGCAATAACCTTTTCATAATTTTACTGTTTAGAAATGCCTGCTTTTGAAAGTTGTATCACATCCATTTTTTTTGCCAATATCATTTATCCTATAGAACCAACCTTTAATAAATCGTTTCTGTTCAGGATTTTTGTCAACAATTCCATCACAATGCTCAGCACGTGATTTAAGCAGTTCTTTCTTCAACCATTTATCATCAACAGCATTTACAGCTTTATTGGTTTTGTCGCCAATATAGCCATCTTCTATTAAATTGTGCCCTTTTTTGTTAAGGACTTTTTGTAAAGAACCAATAGCTTTTTGAGGACCAGAGTTTACTGAATAGTCATATACAAGTTTCATGACATCTGTATTATCCAATAAACCAAATCCACGTGCATCCCATTCTGCTTTATACAAATCTATGGCCTCTTTCTTAGATAAATCCTTTACATCGTTGACATTGACATTTGCTTTTTTCTTGTATGTGTCAAGAAACTTTTGAGTTATACCCATGTTTGTTTTACCGCCTTTATCAATAGGATCATCAACAAGCCCACCTTCATAATGTAAAACCATAGGGATTGTGGCATAAAATAAAGAGTCACTACGGTGTTTGTGTTCAGATGATGAATCTTTATTTCCTTTCCCTAATTCATCAATATGTTCAGGAACTACTTCGCTTTTTATAGAATCCCCATTTGAATAGTTTGCTATGTGATAGTATCTAGTCGTTGAGGAGGGGATCATCAAAAAGTGTTGAATGGCTTTCTCCTTTCTTCTCTCTACTACAAGATCTTCAATACTCTCAGATTGAATTTCTTCAATCATTTCCATTTCATCATTCATAGTTGTATCTTATTAATTTGAATGATGCAAAAGTATAACACAAATATACAAAGCAAGTTGTTGAAATACCAAATTAAACAAAAGTATTTTTCCTTTTATGTTATTGGGGAATTTTAATAGTACTGAAATTTGTAATAAGCATTGCATGCTATTATATAACGTAAATGTCCGGTGTTAAGCACCGGACATTTACGTTATAGTTGGATTAAACTCTTTAGAACAGGAATCCTGTGTTGATATAGAACGCGCCGTTGCCGTCCTGTTTCTGTATCACAGGGTCTTTGCTGAACTTGCTTACCGGCAAGCCATACTCGAATGCGACGATGAAGTTCTGGTTCATGATGAAACGCAAACCGCCACCGACGGTGATGTGTGGACGGTCACTGGTGATTCCTGACAGTGCCATGTATTTCTCATACTCTGCGCGATGCTGCTCATCGCCACGGAACGACATGTCATAGTTGCGTGTAACCATCGTACCGTCGCTGAATATGTTCAGACCGAATGCAATGTTCTGCTTCCAAAGCGCAAAACGTACAAAACGCCAACGCAGTTCAAGGTTGTATGATGCCATGTCAAGACCTTGTACACGGTTACGCATTATACCTCGTATTGTACGGTAGCCACCCATTCCCTCTCGGTCATATGTAGAGCCCATGGTGGTGATGAACGGGAGCATGTAGTATGGTGTATTGTTACCGAATGAACCCTCGTAGTTGAGACGGTATGCCAATGTAAGCACGTCGTTCTTCACAATGGGCACGTAGTGGCGGAATGTTGCCGAGTAGCGGTAGTAGGGGTGTGATGTACCCAACCAGCTTGGGGCAACTGTTGCGTGTATCTCGGCCCATATACCCTTTGAAGGCGCATTTTCCTTGTCGCGTGTATCGTAGAGCAATCCCAAACGGATGGCACTGCTTATGCCACCCCATGCTTCGTCGTCCGAGATGATGCCCCACTGGCGGTAGAGGTCGAAGATTGTTGGCACCGTTTCGGGGAACACCTTGTGCTCTTCTTTTCCTTTGTTGATCTTGTCAAGGTTCAAGGCATGATTGTTCTTCTGGTAACCGGCATTCATGTAATTGAAGTGGTAACCTGCCTCCCAAAAGAATTTGTTGTTCCAGATGTTGCCGGTGAAGTCGGTCTTGAAGTTGAAGTTCAGTCGGTTGAAACGGTATTTGGGAGAGTAGATGAAATTCTCCATGTTGTTGTCGTCCTTGCCGAGGGCAATCTTCTCGTGGTCGTAGTGCGAAACATAGCCGTTGAAACCGTAGAAGTCCATTGCCTTGTCATTTGTAAGGTTGGCAGTGGCAGCCCAGCGTACGCCCGGGATCAGGAACTTGTTGTCGTAGTTGATGACGAATAACTGTGAGCCCTTTGTAAAGAATGAGGCCTCGAGGTAGAGCTTCTGTCGTGTGTTGGGATATTCGCTACCGTCGCCAAAGTCGAATATGTTGAGCAGTGCACCCAACTGCAGACCCTTGTCGGCGTCGAAGGCTACAACCGGCAATGGACCGAAATTGAATCCTTTCTTTACAATTTCTTTCTTCTTGTTGTCTGATGTGTTGGCGGCAGCCTCATTGGCATTGCCTGCAAAAAGACTTGCTGATGTGAGTGCTGCGCACAAGAGTGTAGTAATGTATTTTTTCATAATAGTGTTTTATTCTGTATTAGAAGAATTTCCTTATCTCGGCATACTTTGCCTGAAGTGATTTGTTGCATGAGAACTTCAAATCGGAAACAAACATGCGCATGGCTCTAAATGTGTCATGTGTGACAGCATTGACAGGCAATAATGCCACAATTGTTGCTATTGCCCACATGTCAGGCAAGAATATGAATGCCAATACTGTATATATGACGAACAATAGCGGCCATAATACCAGTTTGATTACAAGACGCACAGAGTTAAGGAATGCCTTGTCTTTGAACTTGCCCTCCAGTGCACGGCACAATAGAGTGACAGGCAAGGTACTGATTGTTGCCAATAACGTATATGGCAGGGTGACGAGCAACAGTAATGCTCTGGCTGCCTGTGCAATGAAACCACGTGGCTTGGCAACAGATTTCAGACTGATGCGCTTCTGCTTACGCAATTCAGCAGCCTCCTTGCCCAGTGCAATGAGCTTTGCTGCTACCTCGGGCTTCTCCTGCTGCAACTTCTCAATCTCCCCGGCTGTCTTTTGATTCAAATCGACCAATGGATTGCAGTTTCGCGCAGTACTGTCTTTCAGCTGTTTGCTGTACATTGCCGCACAAATCTCCTTCTTGGCATCGTAATCCTCATTGTTGGGGATGTAGAGGATGTTTTCTCTCATGCGTACGGTGAGCAGTTCGCGCATCAGGTTAATCTGCTCGGGAGCACTCCTGTCGATATGCTCTGCAACAAAGTCACCTACGTTGATGGGGTTGCCGAACTGTATGCGTGCCGATGAACGGAAACGGTAGAAATTACCATATCTTATACCTACCGGTACAATGTACAAAGGTTTGTCGCCAAGCATTTCTTTTGCTTGCAGGGCAATGCGGAATATACCCTTTGAAAGCGGGAGCATTGAGTGTTTTGCCTGATGTGTGCCCTCGGGAAATATACACAAGGGAACTTTGTCCTTTAGTACATCGCTTGCAATTTCAATGGTTCTGTTGTTTTTCTTTACCTCTTCAATGCCGTCGCGCATGCGCATGATGGGCATCATCTTGAAGAAGGTGAGCAGTTTCGCAAGCTTGGGATTCCTGAATATGTCTGCGCGTGCAATGAACACCTTTGGCTTGTTGTTCATTGCAAGTATAACCAAGGCGTCCATCAAAGTGCCGGTATGGTTGGGCGCGAATATTACAGCTGCATCTTTGGGAATGCGGTCGGTACCGATGTATTTGATGTCGCGATACGATGTCCTTATGACAAAGTTGACAAATTTCAGCAGGAAATTATACAGCCTGTCATTGTCCTGCAGTTTCTTTCTTCTGCCCATCACTTATGCGTTTGAACGACGGAAAAAACGTGAAATTATCAATCCCGAAATGATGTGCCATATACCCCAAAGGGCAGCAACGATTATCATACCGCCATTGCTATTCCACTGTCCGGGTACGAAAATGTTTGTATTGAACAGCAATGCCAATGCAAGGCCCGAATTCTGGATACCAATCTCAATTGCCAGGGTACGGCAATCCTTTGTGGGAGCCTTGGCAAGCTTACCGCCATAGTAACCGGCAGCCAATGCTGTCGCATTGTGTATTACCACTACCACCAGTGTACAAAGTATGGCTGCATAGACCTCCCATTTCTGTTCAAAGCCCGATAGAACCTGTGTCATTGATACAATGACCATTGCAATAAAGAACAGGATTGAGATAATCTGTGTAGGCTTGATGATTTTCTTTGAAATTTTTGGGAAGTAGTGCGAGAATACCAATCCCAACACAATTGGGAATCCAAGGATGAGGATAATCTGCGAGAGCATTTCGTCGAACGGAATGTCGAGTGTAGGTATCTTGTTCCTTATCTCGGCAAACTGGCAGTAGTGTGTTCCCCAGAACCAGAAGTTCAACGGTGTGATGATTGATGCAAAGAGGGTGGTGATAGCTGTCATTGAAACCGACAGCTCTACATTACCTTTTGAGAGTGACGAGAGGAAGTTGGAGATGTTGCCACCGGGGCACGATGCCACAAGAATCATACCCAATGCTACCATAGGGGTGATAATTGGGTTGAGCGCAATTGCCAACAGACAGGTGAGCGCAGGCAGTGCTAACCATTGCAATAGCAGACCTATTGTTACCGATTTGGGCTTCTTGAGGATACTCTTGAAGGTTGATACTCTGATGCTGAGTGCAACACCAAACATTACAAAGGCGAGTATGAAGTTCACAAGAACCATATCTCCCGAACCTAAATTGATGTTTAGCGTGTCAAGACTTTGTAAATGTTCTTTCATATGTATAGATTTTAGAAGTTTGTGTCGTTTGTTTGCTCTTTATGCTGTCGGTGTATTTCTTAAAGCAGTTTCTTTACCATACCGAACATCCTGTAGGGCATGTAGCGGAATGGCAAGTCGAGCCACGTCGGGGTTGTGACCACCGAACGTTGGTGCGAGAATGCATCGAAACTCAATTTGCCGTGATAATGTCCCATACCCGAGTTGCCCACGCCTCCGAACGGAATGTTCTCGTTGGCAATGTGCATGATGGTGTCGTTGATGCACGAACCGCCGGCCGATGTAGTGCGTATGACCTCCTCACCTCTCTTTACATTACCAAAGTAGTAGAGGGCAAGCGGTTTTTCCCTTTCGTTGATGAATCTCACAGCCTCGTCAAGGTTGTCGAATGGCATCATCGGGAGTATGGGGCCGAAAATCTCTTCCTGCATTACAGGCGCTGTGGGTTGCACATCGGCAAGCAATGTAGGCTCAATGTATCGCTCGGCGGCATTTATTGTACCGCCATATACAACCTTGCCATCCTTCAGGTAGCCCGATACGCGTTCAAAGGCCTTGTCGTTTACAAGGCGCACAAAGTGGTTGCTTGCCCTTGTGTCCTTGCCGTGCAGGCGCTCTATAGCCTTGCCGAACTCGGTGATGAACTCCTCGCGGCGGCTGTTGTGTATGAGCAAGTAGTCGGGGGCAATGCATGTCTGCCCGGCATTGAGTGTCTTTCCCCATGCAATGCGGCGTGCCGCAATCTTTATGTCGGCATCGGCATCAACAATGCAGGGACTCTTGCCGCCAAGCTCCAGCACCACAGGGGTGAGGTTCTTTGCAGCGGCTGCCATAACCTTTTTGCCCAATGCTGGGCTGCCGGTGAAAAATATGATGTCGAATCGTTCATCAAGCAGTGCCGCGTTCACTTCGCGGTTGCCCTGAACGACTGCAATGTAATTTTTGTCAAATGTTTCGGTAATCATCTCCTCTATGACGCGTGATACGTTGGGAACGTAGGGAGATGGTTTGAGGATTGCCGTGCAGCCCGATGAAATAGCGCCCACCAAGGGGTTGAGCAGAAGCTGTACGGGGTAGTTCCATGGTGAAATGATGAGTGCTGTGCCCAAGGGCTCGTTTACAACGCGGCTGCGTGACGGCATCATCTTCAGTGGAGTGCAGGCACGGCGTGTGCGCATCCAGCCTTTGAGGTGAGCGATATGGTTCTTTACCTCGCCTGCAACGATGCTCAACTCGGTGAGTATTGCCTCTTGTGTCGACTTGTGAAGGTCGTTCCACAATGCATCGCAAAGCGGCTTCTCCCATTTGAGGAGTGCTGTCTGCAGTTTCTTGAGTTGTTCCTTGCGGAACTTGTACTCCAAAGTTTCGTTTGTGGCAAAGTATTCGCGTTGTGCTGCAACAATGCTCTTTATATTGTTTATAGGAGTGTTTTGAATACTCATATCTTACTTTTTTTGACGACCGGTAAAGTTGTCCATCGCGTGGAAAATTCCAACAACTTCGCCAAAGATATAATCAAAAATTGACGTAGGCAACAAAGCTTGGCAAAAACGTATGAAATGATAGCCGAAAGGTATGCCTTTGAAGTTTTTGTTACGCTCTACCGCGTTCATGATTTTCTTTGATGTCGGCTCGGGCTTCAGTATCGGGAATATGCGTGATTTCACGCCGTCGAACATTCCGGTGTTGATGAAATAAGGGGCAATAGTGGTGAAACGTACCTTGCTTTTCATCTGCTTGAGTTCAATGCGCACGCTGTCGCTCCATCCTATTATCGCCCATTTGCTGGCAGCATATACCGACATGCGAGGATTTGAAATCATACCTGCAGCCGATGCAATGTTGCAAATGTGGCCATGGTTGCGTTCAATCATTCCGGGTAGGAACTGCTGTGCAATTACCATTGGGGCTGTGGTGTTTATATTAATTGTGCGCTCAATGTCGCGTATGCTCTGCTTGTCGAATGTCTCGTTGTTGGCAACAATGCCGGCGTTGTTTATCAGAATGTCAACGTTGCCGCACTCTTTGATGGTCAGTGCAGCAGTCTCCTGTACCTGGCGGCTGTCCGAGACATCGACTTTGTAGCCTTTTACATTGCCAAGTTGCTTGTACTCTTCGATGGTACTTGCAATGCTTGCCTCGTTTATATCCCAGATGATAAGAGATTTTGCACCCCTTTCCAACGCAATGTGTCCCATGATGCGGCCAATGCCCGATGCACCGCCGGTGATGAGCACATTATTACCTTTAATTTTGGTCATAATTTGATTTGTTTGGTGTAATTTTTGTACTTTTATTCTTTTTGGCGTGCAAAAGTAGTAAAAAAGTACTTAAAGATGTTGTCCTTTTTCTGCACAATATATGTCTTTTTGTGAAAAATTTGTTAAAAGGTGAATGTTTTGAAAAAGAATGATAATTTTTAAGCCTTCATTTCACTTTATTGTCTTGTACGGCATTCCGTCAATGCGATCAAGCGGGTACTGACCTTCAAGCAAACCGCTGATGACAGTGTCGCGTGCGCCCGCTGTCTGGAAGGGGTATAGCTCAAAGAGCGGCAACATTGATGCAAAGTGTTCCATAATTTCCGATTGAATGCTTTCATATGCAATCCATTCGGTTGTAGTGGTGAAGCAGTAGAACTGTATGGGTAGTCCGTTGCCATTGGGCTCCAGTGTACGCACCATTATTGTCATGTCATTGTGTATGAAAGGGTGACGGTGAAGGTATATGTCGGCATAAGCACGGAACAGTCCGGCATTGGTGTCTATGGTACCGTTGGTGAGTCCGTCGGGGTTCGATGTGTTGGCTGTCCTGCCGTTGAGCAGCTGTTCTCTTTTGCGCGATATGTAGTCGGAGAGCTCTTCGTCGAGCATGCTTATACGCTGCAGGAGTGCCTCGCTACAGGGCTTTATAGTGTCGAGCTTTATGGTGTAGCCGCGTGCTATGCGCCGTCCGCCACTCTCACTCATGCCGCGCCAGTTGGTGAAGCTCTGGTTTATTAATGTATAGGGTGGAATGGTGGCAATGGTGTTGTCCCAATTGCGGACCTTTACTATTGTAAGTGATATATCTATTACGTTGCCGTTGATGTTGGTGCCCGGAATCTCAATCCAGTCACCCAGGCGCACCATGTCGTTTTCCAACAACAGAAAACCGCCTACAAAACCCATGATGCTGTCCTTGGCAATGAGCATGAGCACGGCTGCAAATGCTCCCAAACCTCCAATGAGGTAGAGAGGTGATTTGTTGGTGAGTATTGATATGATTACAATGGCGGCGACAAGAATTACAATTATTTTTCCCACTTGTATGAATCCCTTTACCGGCCTGTCGTGGAACTTGCTGTTGTTGAAGGCCGAATCGCCCAATGCACCAAGCACGGCAATGGTTGCCATAACCATTGCAATAACGTAGTAAATCGACACGGCAATCCCTATGTAGTGCAGCGCAACGCTGCCACCGGTGACGGTTAACGGCAACAGAGCGTCCATGGTTATGGGTACAAGCAGATGAGAAACCTTGCGCAATCGGTTTGTCTTGAGCATCTGCGTGAGAAAATTGTATTGTTTGCGCTTGACAATGCGTTTTATGGCAAAGAACAATACGCGGTAGCTTATTTCCATCATGACAACGGCAACGATGATGACGATGGCTGATAGTATCAGCGCGTCATATTCTTCAATGGCTTTGTCGGAAAGCCCAACGTGTATCAACAACTCCTTTACCTTATCATATATATAGTTTGTAATGGTCGCTTGCATGGTTTTTGCATTAATAACAAAAAAGCATTCTGCTTTGCTGTCGGGAAACAGTGATTTTTGTATATTCGCGGTGAATAAATCAAAAACAAGACTATGCCAAAGATTGGAATGACATTTACAAGTGAGACGCTTGTTGCACTGTCGAACTGTGCCGTGACAATGGGGTCGGGCGACCTTGAGGTTTTTGCAACGCCTGCAATGGTTGCACTGATGGAGAATGCTGCTATGAATGCTGTTGCTGCTGCTTTGCCTCAGGGGGCAACAACCGTGGGTGCAGAGATGAATACCACGCACATAAAGCCGTCGGCAATCGGTGCAAAGGTGCAGGCTACAGCAACGCTCACAGCTGTCGAGGGACGTAAACTGACATTTGCCGTTGAGGCGGCCGATGAGGCCGGTGTGATAGGCCGGGGAATCCACGTGCGTTTTATTGTAGACAAGGAGCGCTTTATGGCAAAATTGGGATAATTCAATCTTTTTTCATTTTTTTTGCTGTCGGTTGTTACAAATTGACTTTTCATTCGTCTTAATAGTAAAAGAGCATTATTATGAAGTTTGTGTGGATGTCTATTTAAAAAGAATCGATTGTATGAAGAAGATTTTACTATGTTTGCCACTGTCGGTTTCAATGTTTGCGGTGTCGTGTTCTACGCTTGCCGAAAGGTCAATAAAGGAGCTTGAGGGCATTGTTGTGGAAGTTGAGAACGGTTGTGTAGATACCGAGGAGGAATTCGAGAATGTGTTGCAGAGTGTTGAATCGTTGAATGATAAATATAAGGATGTTGAATATACCCCCGAACAACAACGCGAGGTTGATGCTTTGAACATGAGGCTTTCCGAAGCATTGTCCGAACAGTTTGTCGCGCAGTTGGGAGATGCTTTCTTAGGTCTTATGAACGGAATGGTAAATGGCATGACCGGTTTCGCTGACTGTATGCAGGAACTTGTTGATGATATCCAGGTAATGGCAGACGAAATAGAGAATATGTAAAACTCCGCTACTTTATTTGATGTAAAAAGCAAAAGCCCTAAAATTTTAGGGTTTTTGCTTTTTTTAACATATTCGGCAAAACATTAGGCTTAAATTTAATGTTTAAATTATGCAAGTCACCGGAAACCGCTTCGGGATATGTGAATATCTTGCAGCAAATCAGTTAATACACCCGGTGACTTGCATAGTAGTTTTGTCGTGTTTTATTTTGTGTTTGTGTTTAGGTTGCCCTCTGATGTGAATCACGGGGCAACCGCTTTTTTAGTCTATCTTCTTGCACCGGCAGAACATTCCCGGGAATAGTGCTTTAATCTTTTCAATATCCTGTTCTTCCTTGAATATTCCGAAGAATGACGAGCCGCTGCCCGACATTGAGGCATACACAGCTCCCATTGCATAGAGCTGTTCCTTTATCTTTCGCATTGCGGGGTGCTTGGCGAAGATGCTCCTCTCGAAATCGTTCTTCATTGCATCTTTCCACTCGTGGATGGGGCGCTGCGCAATCTCTGTCAATGGCTTTTCTGGCTTTTGAGGAGTCACAAGAGCGTAGGCATCCTTTGTAGATACATGGATCTCGGGTTTTACAAGTACAAGATGATAGCCGCTGATGCTGCAAGGGGTTGGCGAGAGTATATCGCCGATACCTGTTGCATAGGCCGGTGTGTTGTCAATGAAGAATGCGCAGTCGGCACCGATGCGTGAGGCATAGCCGCGCAGCTGCCCGGCTGTGAGCCCGAGGTCGGCAATGTCGTTGAGCATCTTAAGGGCAAAGGCTGCATCGGCACTGCCGCCACCAAGGCCTGCGCCTGTTGGTATGTGCTTATAGAGCGAAATGTCAACCTTTGGCAACTTGTGGTCGGCTGCAAGAGCCTTGTATGCTTTGATGACAAGGTTGTCCTCATCACTTCCCTCGAACACAGCGTTATACATTTTAAAACTGTATTCGGGTGCATTGGGTTCTGTGGTCGGTGTTATCTCCAGAATATCGCACAGTGGGATGGGGTAGAACACGGTCTCAAGGTTGTGGTATCCGTCGGGGCGTTTCTCGACGATGTCGAGTCCGAGGTTTATCTTTGCATTAGGGAATGTTATCATTTGGATGTTCTGTTTATCAGCCGTAAAGGTAATACTTTTTTTCTTGCCGTTGATAACTTGCTCTGTTTTGTTGAAAAAGGTTATTGCGTTTGTTGCTTTATTTGTGCAGTTGTGTGTATCTTCGCAGTCGGAATTTAAGATGCAGTTCCAGAATGATTATGGAAGATACAAATACACCAAAGAGAAGGGCACCCCGACGTCAGGCTGCCGATACTACACCAAGGTTGAGTGATTATGGACATGTTCAGCCCCAGGCTCTTGAGTTTGAGGAGGCTGTGCTTGGTGCATTGATGATTGACAGTGATGCCATAGGACGTTTGGGCGGAATGCTCAAGCCCGAATCGTTCTACGACAAGCGTAACCAGTTGCTCTTTGAGGCCATACAACAGATGGACCTCAACGACCGTCCTGTGGACATCCTCACAGTGACAGAGTTCCTGCGTAGCAAGGGAACACTGGATGAGGTGGGCGGCCCTGTTTATGTGGCACAGCTCACAAGCAAGGTGGTGTCATCTGTAAATATTGAGTATCATGCCAATATCATTGCACAGAAGAAGCTTGCGCGTGACCTCATACGCTTTACCAGCAAGACACAGACGCAGGCTTTCGACGAGACACAGGATATCGACGAACTGATGCAGCAGGCCGAGTCGGAGTTGTTCGAGATTTCGGGCAGCAAGATGAAGAAGGATTACACGCAGATTAATCCTGTTATCCGTCAGGCCTATGACCAGATTATCACAGCTTCAAAGAATACCAGCGGTATCAGTGGTTTGAGCACAGGTTATCATCGTTTGGACAAGGTCCTTTCGGGATGGCAACCTACCGACCTCATTATTCTTGCAGCACGTCCAGCTATGGGTAAAACGGCTTTTGCGCTTTCGCTCGTGCGTAACATGGCCATTGACCAGGGCATCCCTTGCGGTATGTTCTCGCTTGAGATGGGTAACGTGCAGCTTGTGCAGCGTCTCATCTGTAACGTATGTCAGATTCCGGGTGACAAAATCCGTAGCGGTCAGTTGGAACGCTATGAGTGGGGACAGCTTGACAGCAAGATTGTTGCTCTTGAGAATGCACCTCTTTATATTGATGATACCCCGCAGCTATCAGTGTTTGAGCTACGTTCAAAGGCTCGCCGCATGGTGCGCGAGCATGGCGTTAAGATGATTTTCATCGACTACCTGCAGCTGATGACCGCGAATACAGGAAAGGGTAGCCGCCAGGAGGAAATCAGTACCATTTCGCGTGCGCTCAAGGGATTGGCCAAGGAGTTGAACATACCAATCATGGCGCTCAGTCAGTTGAACCGTAATGTCGAAGGTCGTGAAGGTCTTGAGGGTAAGCGTCCGCAGCTGAGTGACCTCCGTGAGTCGGGAGCCATTGAGCAGGATGCCGATATCGTAATGTTCGTTAACCGCCCCGAGTACTTCCACATCTACAAGGATGGCGATTTCGACTGGCGCGGTAAGGCCGAAATTATTATTGCAAAACACCGTAACGGTGGACTTGACAATGTGCCTTTGTTGTTCCGTAAGGAGTATGCCCGTTTCATGAACCTTGATGACGAGACGCTTGCACCGCCTCCGGGTGATATGCCTGTGATGCGCGGCTCAAAGATGAATGTCTCTGTTCCATCGGAGCCTGAATATATACCTGATATTCCGGACTATCTGCAGAACCAGGATGCGCAGATGATGCCTCCCGGCCTGCAAGGTGGCGGCAATGATGTGCCGTTCTGATTGTAAAGGTATATTCAAATAACATAGTGCATTTCTGCCAAATTCTTGTCGCAATGAAGAATTTGGCAGAAATTCTTTTTTATTCATGAAAGAATTTGTACTTTTGACCCAAGAGTGCCTGCGGGCTGCTCACTTTCAAACGAAATCAGATTGATTGTAACAGTGAATTATCCAAAGCAAAAATCAAAGAACAATGAAATGCATTTGACAGGGTCGCGTTTGCGGTCGTGTCAGACGTGATGTTCTTTGACTTTTTGTACCATGCCGATGATTGGAGGTCATGCATTGCTTTGTATCACAATGATGCCGGGTGATGTTCTTGTGTGCCCAATTCTGTAAGTTATGTAATATCGGCAAATAGACATTGTCTTGTTTAGACTTTCTTTCCCTGTCTTTGCAGCAGGCATTGACGGGCAAATTTTCGTGTCCCCTAAACTCTACCGTCCGGGCAACAACAGTAGGTGTGTTGTGTGGATGTAATTCCCGGTTGCCGCTGCATGGCGGTAACCTATGATTCATTAACCTTTTGATTGTGACAATTATGGATAATACAACTATTTACAACAATGAGTTCGAGAATGATATGACAAATGTAGACAATAACTCAATAACTTTGGATTTCGCAGCTGAATATGACGATTTTGACAGGCTCCTGGATGATTTCATCCGCAAGAGTCTTGAAGAAGATACCGATGAAGATAAGAAGAACGAAAACGAAGGAGAGGAGGAAGAGATTGACAATGAAAATGATGACGATTATGAAAATGACGAAGACGATGGCGATATATGTCTGGATGATTATATCGTCGAAAGTTTTGAGTTGGGTGGCTATCTCTATGAACTGCCTGTAAAAACTTCTTCGTGCAAGGCTTCAAAACTGGTGCTTCACAATGGTAAATATGAAGAGCAAACCCTGACTGGTGAGCCTGTTGTTTTTGTGCACAACGAATATGAGTACTTTGTACCTACTCTTGTCGCACATGCCGTCCGGGAGCTTGAAGCGTGGCATTCACCTGTGGTGTATATATACAGGGCTTCGGAAAGTCATCCTGTAAAACGGGTTGCCATGCTTCACGATAAAGATGATGACTGTATGACGGCAACTTGTGAGGAGGCTATTCAAGCATTGCCCTGCGGCAACTATTTTTTCTATGTGTCGGGCATTGAGATTGATGGGCTCTCTGCTGTCTACAAGAACTGCAATGGCGGCTGTTGCATCCCATTCGTAAAGGTGGACGGAGATGTGGAGTTGCCCTCTGTTGCTCTTGAAACAGCCGGTGTAAAAGCCCTTGGCCGTAACCCGGCTCTTGATATTTCATTGAGGTTTGACAAGATGCTCGACAGTAGATATGCCTATTCGCTGTTTCTCTATAACCGCAACTATAATCTTGTATCACGCGGCGCGACATTTGCCTGGGATGCCTATAGCACACGCAGGAGGAAAAACTTTTCAGCGCGTCTTGTTACTACTTATATCCCATTCGGGGAGTACCGTCTCTTTGTACTGCAGAACGGTGTTCCACGATGGAAGGTGGAGTTTGCTGTCGATGGTGGCAAGGTCGTGGTTAGCGCTGTATCGGAGGTCAAACCGTTTAGCGAAGAGTTTCTTGTTCTTTATGAACTTGAAAAGGATAGTGATTGGCATCGTTTCCGCGAGGGTGGTGCAACCGTCGAGATGAAGGAGTTTTTCCTGTCGACCTGTCAGCGTAGTTCCCTGAGCAAGAAACGCCTTGCAATAGGGCTGAACGCATTGACAAATCCGCAGCATTTTATATATAATGGCGGGAGCAGTGTTACCGAATTGGGCGCCTTAGGAAGCATGTGCCGCATGTTCTGGAATGTGTCATATTTCGATCCTGTGGATTGTATAACCCTGGTGGAAAGTACCAATATATCCAATCCCAATGACCGCATTGCAGAACAGTTTTCAGGATGCAACAACAAATGTATAGCGCTTTACAATCTCTCGGCGCTTGCCGGCAATGGCTCTTTTGTCGTAAAGAATATGATTGATGCAATGAACCGTTGTTCCTACCTGTATATATGTCTAATCGGTAGCCGCGCCGAAATAAAACAGCTATTTGAGTCTTTCCCGCAGCTGAAAAGGTTTTTCCCCGAAGCCAACTGCATATCAAGCGGGAATATCCTTGCTGAAACCTTTGTCGACTGTGTGATGAAGCAACTGCAGAAGGTTGACTTGCGGCTCTCATTGGATGCACAGCAGTTCTTGGTCGATACGCTGCTGCGTGCCCGGGACAACGGCTCTCTCCATGGACTGAAAATGACTGATATCCATGATTTTGTTAAAAGTGGCATTATTGACAATTTTGTCGACCGGGTAATCTCCTCTGCCGATAGAAATAGCATTTTGGACAAAGCATACATGTCGACTATAGAGGCTTGCGATATCGATGCCGGGAAGATTGTGTGGAACAGGGAGAGTAGCTTCGAGGAGAGCATCAGGCAACTGAACACGATGGTTGGCCTGAACAATGTGAAACAGAATGTTATAACCACGTTCAACCGTTTGAGGATAAGTGCCGAGCGTCGCCGTCTGGGGCTCAAGGTGAAAGGTGGCGAATGTCATCACATGCTCTTTACCGGCAATCCCGGAACCGGCAAGACAACTGTGGCTAAGATGATGGGGCGCATATACCATTCGCTGGGTCTGCTATCGAAGGGTGATGTTGTGTTTGTTGATAGAAGCAGGATTGTAGGCCGTTATATCGGTGACACCGAGAATAATATGCAGCGCATTCTGCAGGAGGCAAAAGGCAATATCCTCTTTATTGATGAGGCGTACACATTGTGCGATGGCTCAACCGACCGCAAGGACTTTGGACATCGTGCGATAGAGTGCCTGTTGACCGTGATGGCGCAGGAGGATTGTGACATGATTGTCATTTTTGCCGGTTACAGCAAGGAAATTGAAACTATGATGCGTTGCAACCAGGGACTGAGCGGACGTTTTCCATATAAGTTTGAATTTGCGGACTACAGTGCCGATGAACTCATGCAGATAGCAGAGTTGAAATTGTCACAAGAGGATTACGAACTGACCCCGGAGGCGCGCGACCTTTTGTACAAGACCATTGAAGAGACTGTCGCGAACAAGGATTGGGATTTCTGCAATGCACGTTGGGTGGGGCAGTATGTAGACAACGGTATTATCCCTGCGCAGTGTGAAAGGCTCATGCAGTGCGGTGCTCCCATAAGCCGCGATGACTATCGCATGATAAATGCCGATGATGTCAATGCTGCCTATGTCTTGCACCGGCCGGCGAAGAAGAATTGCAGGATATATCGTGGGGTAGGATTTACTGCGTGATACAAACTGTGAAATGTTGTGTGCCGCGTAGAGATAGACCGATTTGTCTGCCCTGTAAACGTGGTATTTCTGCTGTAGGGCGAACACATAGGTTCGCCCCTACATCTACTTCTGCTTGGATAATGGTGAAAGGTATATGAAAATCAGCAAGGAATGCGTTTACACCTTCCTTGCTGATTATATATTAACGTATATTGTTACTTTCCTTCAGCGAATTTCTTTGCTTGCTCTTCAATTAGTTCTTTGTCCTCGAAGTAGTTGATTTTCATTGCACGGCGAACATCGTTGAGTGTGTCGGCTGCAACGGCGCGTGCGGCCTCGCAACCCTGCTGCAACAATGCATATACCTCGTGGATTTTCTGCTCCCACTCCTTGCGGCGTGCGCGTATCGGTGCAAGCTCCTCCTCAAGAATAGCAATGAGGAAACGCTTCACCTTTACATCACCTAAGCCACCACGTTTGTAGTGAGCCTTCAGCTCGTCGAGGTTGGGGTAATCGGGTAGGTACTTCTCAAAGTGCTCGGGGCGGCAGAACGCATCGAGGTATGTAAATACGGTGTTGCCTTCAACCTTACCTGGGTCCTGAACACGGATATGGTCGGGGTCGGTGTACATTGACATTACGCGCTGCTTGAGCTCCTCGGCTGTGTCCGACAGGTAGATGCAGTTGCCAAGTGACTTGCTCATCTTTGCTTTGCCGTCTGTACCGGGAAGGCGCAGGCATGCTGCGTTTGTCGGCAACAGAATCTCGGGCTCGACGAGTGTCTCGCCATAGATGCCGTTGAAGCGGCGTGCAATTTCGCGTGCCTGCTCAATCATCGGCTGCTGGTCCTCGCCGGCAGGCACTGTTGTCGCGCGGAATGCTGTAATGTCCGATGCCTGGCTGATGGGGTAGGTGAAGAATCCCACAGGGATGCTTGTCTCGAAGTTGCGCATCTGAATCTCGGTCTTCACTGTAGGGTTACGCTGCAGGCGCGATACTGTAACAAGGTTCATGTAGTAGAATGCAAGTTCGCAGAGCTCGGGAACCTGTGACTGGATGAATATTGTGCACTGCGCAGGGTCGATGCCTACCGACAGGTAGTCGAGTGCCACCTCAATGATGTTCTGACGCACCTTTTCAGGGTTGTCAGCATTGTCGGTGAGCGCCTGTGCATCGGCAATCATGATGAAAATCTTGTCATATACACCTGAATTCTGCAGCTCCACGCGGCGGCGAAGAGAACCTACATAGTGTCCCAAGTGCAAGCGGCCAGTAGGGCGGTCGCCGGTAAGTATTATCTTGCTCATAATCTTCGTTATTTTTAATTTGACTGCGAAGATAGCTATAAAAAGCCAAAAAAACTCTTTCGGCGCCAGTTTTATTTTTCTTTGCTGCTAAAGTGGTTACTTTTTTGATCTTAATCTCCTATGGTTGCAATTTTAATATGCATAATATTTGCTGCTCTTTTCCTTATTTAAGAAAAAAAGTGTATTTTTGCAACTTGTATGCGAAGATAGGCTGCGGTCGCTGTAAAACTTGCAAACAAGTTTGCGTTTTGCTCCCTGGCACTATCATTGCAACTTGTATGTCATACTGAGCAGAGCGAAGTATCTTGTCCCTCATTTGATTGGATTTTTCACTGCGTTCAAAATGACATTTTTAGAATAGAAAAACAATAAAAACGGATATATGAACATTTCTTACAATTGGCTTAAAGAGTATGTCGACTTCGACATGACACCCGAGGAGGTGTCGGCAGCGCTCACATCAATGGGTCTTGAGACCGATGGCGTTGAGGAAGTGCAGACTATCAAGGGCGGTCTTGAGGGTTTGGTTATTGGTGAGGTTCTCACTTGCGTTGACCACCCAGACAGCGACCACCTGCATATTACAACAGTGAACCTTGGCGATGGCAACCCTGTGCAGATTGTGTGCGGTGCACCAAACGTGGCAGCGGGCCAGAAGGTGGTTGTTGCAACCATCGGAACAAAACTGTACAGCGGCGACGAGTGCTTCACAATAAAGAAGGGCAAAATACGTGGTGTCGAGTCTTTCGGTATGATTTGTGCCGAGGATGAGATTGGTATCGGTAACAGCCACGATGGTATCATCGTTCTGCCTGCCGATGCAGTTCCCGGAACTCTTGCAAAGGATTACTACAACATCAAGAGTGACTACCTCATTGGTGTTGACATCACTCCTAACCGTGCCGATGCATGCTCACACTATGGTGTCGCACGTGATCTCTATGCCTATACAATGCAGAACAAGGGTGTGAGTGCATTGCGCCGCCCATCTTGCGATGGCTTCAAGGTCGACGACAACTCTCTCGAGATTGATATCGAGGTACAGAATACCGAGGCTTGCATGCGCTATGCCGGTGTAACCGTTAAGGGCGTTACCGTTAAGGAGAGCCCCGAGTGGTTGAAGGAGAAGTTGCAGATTATCGGCCTTCGCCCAATCAACAATATTGTAGATATCACAAACTACATACTTCACGCTTATGGCCAGCCAATGCACTGCTTCGATGCCGACAAAATCAAGGGCGGCAAGGTGGTTGTGCGTACATTCCCCGAGGGCACTCCTTTCGTGACTCTCGATGGCGTTGAGCGCAAGCTCTCGGAGCGTGATCTCATGATTTGCAATGCCGAGGAGCCTATGTGTATTGCCGGTGTATTCGGTGGTCTTGAGTCTGGTACAACCGAGGAGACAAAGAATGTGTTCCTTGAGAGCGCATATTTCCACCCCACATGGGTGCGCAAGACATCGCGCCGCCATGCATTGCAGACCGACTCTTCATTCCGCTTTGAGCGTGGTACCGACCCCAACAATGTAATCTATGCATTGAAGCAGGCAGCAATGCTCATCAAGGAGCTTGCCGGCGGAACAATTTCTATGGAAATTAAGGATATCTATCCTGCACCTGTCGAGGTTTTCAAAGTTGAACTTGAGTATGAGTATGTGAACAACCTTATTGGTGTGGAGCTTTCTCACGACACTATCAAGGGCATCGTTACTTCACTTGAGATGAAGATTGCAGCCGAGAGCGAGAAGGGCCTGACACTGCTTGTTCCTTCTTATCGCGTGGATGTACAGCGTCCTTGCGATGTTGTTGAGGATATCCTGCGCATCTATGGCTACAACAATATCAATTTCGATACTACGCTGCACTCGTCAATCATCACCAAGGGTGCCGAGGATAGGTCGCACAAGTTGCAGAACCTCATCTCGGAGCAGTTGGTAGGTTGCGGTTTCAACGAGATATTGAACAACTCACTCACAGCTGCGGCTTACTACGATGAGCTTGAGAGCTACAAGAGCGAGAACCTTGTGCGTTTGATGAATCCGCTTAGCAATGACCTCAATGTTATGCGCCAGACAATGCTGTTCGGTGGTCTTGAGAGCATGCAGCGCAACATCAGCCGCAAGATTACCGACCTCAGCTTCTTTGAGTTCGGTAACTGCTACCGCTTCGATGCCGACAAGCGTGTAGAGGAGAAGATTCTTAGTCCATACAGCGAGAGCTATCACTTGGCTCTTTGGATGACTGGCAATAACATCTCATCGTCATGGATTGAGGCGGGCCGTCCACTCTCAGTGTACGACCTCAAGGCTGTTGTTGAGCACATCTTCGACCGTCTTGGCTTCAAGCCCGCAATGCGTCTTGTATCGACATTCGACAACGATATCTTCACTGCGGCAATCGAGTTCAAGGCACAGAGCAACAAGAAGACCATTGCACAGCTTGGTATTCTGCGCAAGAAGGTTGCAAAGCGTTTCGATATTGAGAGCGAGGTGTTTTATGCCGATATCAACTGGAGCGAGTTGATGAAGGCTGTCAAGAATGCCAAGATCGGTTATGCCGAAATCAGTAAGTATCCGGCCGTTAAGCGTGACCTTGCACTGCTTCTCGACAAGAGCGTTACATTCGCACAGATTGAACAGGTGGCACGCGAGACCGAGAAGAAACTTTTGAAGGCTGTTACACTGTTCGACGTTTACGAGGGCAAGAACCTTGAAGAGGGCAAGAAAAGCTACGCTGTAAGTTTCGTTCTTCAGGACGATAACCAGACACTCAACGACAAGGTTATCGACAAGACTATGGCGCGCCTGATGGAAAACTTCGAGAAACGTCTTGGCGCCGTGCAGAGATAAGAGAGAAGCTGAAAGGTTAAAGGTGAAAGGTTAAAGGTGAAACAAGCTAAAACCTTTGAGATGTCTCGGCGTTGATCGACACGACAAGTTGGCGTATTTTGCGTTATCTGTCATCCTGAGCGTAGTCGAAGGATCTGAAAAGAAGAATATTTTAAAATAAATAAATTACAAACTAAAATAAATTTTACTATGGGTAGAGCTTTTGAATATCGTAAAGCTGCGAAACTAAAAAGATGGGGTAACATGGCACGTGTATTTACCCGTGTTGGAAAACAGATTGCTATTGCCGTTAAGGCAGGTGGTCCTGACCCCGATACAAACTCACACTTGAGAGCTATCATCGCCAATGCAAAGCGCGAGAACATGCCTAAGGACAACATCGAGCGCGCTATCAAGAATGCGATGGGTAAGGACCAGAAGGATTACAAGGAGGTTCCATACGAGGGTTATGGCCCTTATGGTATCGCAATTTTTGTTGATGCTGCAACTGACAACACTACACGTACCGTAGCAAACGTACGTGCCGTTTTCAACAAGTTCGGCGGAACATTGGGTACACAGGGAAGCCTTGACTTCATGTTTACACAGAAGAGCGTCTTCACTTTCACAAAGAAAGAAGACCTTGATATGGACGAGCTGATTCTTGACCTTATCGATTACGGCGTAGAGGACGAGTACGATGAGGAGGAGAACGAAATCACAATCTATGGCGATCCTAAGTCATTCGGTGCAATACAGAAGACACTCGAGGAGAAAGGCTTCGAAATCACAGGTAGTGAGTTCACTCGTATTCCTAACGACCAGAAAGAGGTTACAGACGAGCAGCGTGCAATCATCGACAAGATTGTAGAGCGTCTTGAGGAAGACGACGACGTTCAGAACGTTTACACCAATATGAAACCAGCAGAGGAATAACTTTCAGCGAAAGTTATTGACATGTTAAATAAAAGCAATAATATAGCAGTTGCCCCGAAATTTGTTTTCTTCGCGAACTTGTGATTTTTCGGCCAAGCCCTCAACAACACGTCTGAACGAATGTG
>JAZQZZ010000043.1:0-46515 GCA_045634305.1 Bacteroidaceae bacterium
TTAACTCAAACAGACGGGGGAAGAACTGGGTGTTGTTACCTGCACGGTGGTAATAGAGCCACAAGCGATAGTAACGCTGTGTGAGTACCCAGATGTTGTTGCTAAGGAGATAGCCTCCACTTTTGAAGTTGTCGTACACATGTGCAAGGTTACCCTCGGTGCCATTTACGCGTGATGTACCCATGCCCATATACCATGCTGCAATGTTGGCAAAGGTGTTGTTGGTAACCTCCATCTCACCATTGAGGGTATAGAGTGCTTGGTGCTGGTGACCAATCTCATGGGCAGGTCCCCAGGTTGAGCCGGCATTTGAAGCGATAGTTTGAATAACACCGTTCATAGTATTGTGATTATAGCCACAGTGGTCACCACTACCATACATATAACTGTTTCCGCCAACACCAAGAGCAACACCGTGATGATTGAAGACTTCGCTGTAATCTATGCCGCAAAACTCCAGATAGGTTTTATTGTCAAGAGCGCTCTTATTCTCATAGTCATAGATTTCGGCAGGAGAACCCTCGCTTGTCCAGCGCGGATAGAAATCGTTCATTCTTTCCATATCAGACTTGCCGACAAGACCCATTGTCGCAAGTTCGGAGTACATTATTCGGTCCCAAGCCTCAAGCATAATGTTGATTTTGCCGGTCAAGGGGTCACAGCCCATACCATAGTCGCCCCAGTTTTTCGTTCTATTGAATGGGATATCCGGCACAGTGATATTCTCAGGCAGATAATATGCCATACCCTTGTTACCTTCGGTCTCTCCCAAACTGAACAGCAGTATCTGGCGATGACCAAGAATTGGCAAAACGCTCAAATTGGCACGGTCCTCCATATACACCCAATCGGCATCCTTGTCGACACTTGCCTCTGTTATCGTTTTCCAAAGGTCCTCGGCATCGTTTGTTGCGCGGAAGTCACCGCAGGCATTGTAGAAACCGTTTATTGCACCACCCTCGATGTGGATTTTCAACGGAGCGTATTCGGACAATTTGTGGGGGAACCTTGTTGCATCGTCTGTCCCGTCGGGATTGTATGTATCTACATTGTAGCAGATATAAAGCATTCCGGTGCCTCCTGTATGGTTTATGATATTCAAACCCGGTTGCAGAGCTGTGCCAACTGTTGCAGCATTGGTAATACGGTCATTGGAACCGGCATCGACAATGCGCAATGTTGCACCATCGGCAATTTTGCCCTCAACCATTACATAAAGGGCGCCGGCTGCCGGCATATATATACCTGTAGGGTTATCGTTGTTTGCATGCCAGTTTATTCCAAGCCAAGATGTTATACCATCAGTGCCGGTCTTTGCCGCGCTGTATGGCTCATACATCTGCACACGGAATTTCTTGGCATACTTATTCTCCCAACCCTCTTTTGTATTATCAGCATTCTCCTCGTACCAATTTTCGTTTTTGATTTTAAGCACTGTATTCTGCAACGCAGCAGGAAGTGCGATATAATTGGCATCGGCCTTTATGTTCTCGAGAGACATTGAAGCATATTCATCGTTCAATACAGTACAAGCCGCATCGCTGAAGATTGCAGAGAGCGACAAACGAATTGTCTCTTCCGATATAAAGTTATCGAACAAAGCATCGAGTTGTTCATTGGTATAATCAATAAGAGTAAAATCCCATTGAGTACCACCGGAGCCACTGCCCCAACCCTGAATATTACCATTTTCACTACCCAAATGCATATATCCGTTTGAATTATTAGAAACAGATGTACTTCTTATGGTATTATGCACTTCTCCAGCAACGATGTATTCAAACTTGTTGGAATCGGCATCACGCGTAGCGGTCAATCCCCAACCATTCTGGGCTGTCTGCGAAAGATACTGTCCGTTATACACATTACGGAAGAGATACTTGCTACCATCTGCAATAACATACCACTGTTGCTTGACATCTGATTCATTGGTTACAGCGTTACCCAATTTTGCAATTTGACCGTCTACAGCAGTGACAGCACGGTCAGTAAAGTGAGCATTTTGGATATGATACACTTTACCGTGAACAAGAGCAGTCTGCGCCCACGATGTTGCACTCAACATCAACAGCACAACTACAAAAAGATGTGAAAGAATTCTTTTCATTTCTATTTTATTAATAAATTTATCGTATCTGCTTCCCGGGACATTCCGGACCTTGCTACAATAGTAGCAAAAAAGATTGCAAAGTTACTGCTTTTTTTGCAAAAATTAAGTATCACGCAACTCGTATTTTGATATGAGAGCGGATTCTCAAAGAGACAGCCAATTATCATGGAGGCAGGGACTATAGGAAAGAAGAATGAGAAATAAGGATTTTGACAGCAAAAAACGGTTGGCAGATATCATAAATACAGAGATTATTCGTATCTTCGCATCAAACAATTTAAGAAAAACTAAAAAGAATAATATTATGACAAAGAAACTTAATACAGGCACGCTTTGCGTGCAGGGTGGCTGGCAGCCAAAAAAGGGTGAGGCACGTGTGTTGCCCATTTTCCAGAGTACAACATTCAAATACGATACAAGCGAGCAGATGGCGCGTCTGTTCGACCTTGAGGACAGCGGTTACTTCTACAGCCGATTGCAGAACCCTACAGTTGACGCGGTAGGTGCAAAAATCAACGCACTCGAAGGTGGTGTAGGCGCAGTAATGACATCATCGGGACAGGCAGCCAACTTCTATGCGATACTGAACATCTGCCAGGCGGGTGACCATTTTGTTTCGGCAACAACAATCTACGGCGGTACATACAACCTTTTTGCCGTGACATTGAAGAAGATGGGCATTGAGGTGACATTCGTTGATGCCGATGCCCCTGCCGAGGAGATTGAGAAGGCTTTCCAGCCAAACACAAAGGCGCTGTTCGGCGAAACGATATCAAACCCCAGCGTCAACGTGCTGGATATTGAGAAGTTTGCCGACATCGCTCACCGCAACGGTGTGCCCCTCATCATTGACAACACATTCGCGACACCGGTGAACTGCCGCCCCATTGAGTGGGGTGCCGACATTGTGACACACTCAACAACAAAATATATGGACGGCCACGCGGTTGCAGTAGGCGGTTGCGTTATCGACAGCGGCAACTTCGACTGGGAGGCGCAGCACGACAAATTCACATGCCTCACCGAGCCAGACGACAGCTACCACGGCCTCATATACACAAAGAATTTTGGCCGAGCTGCATACATAACAAAGATGGTATCACAGGTGATGCGTGATTTGGGTGCAATGATGGCTCCCGAGAATGCGTTCTTGCTGAACCTGGGACTTGAGACGCTGCACCTGCGCATGCCTCGCCACTGCGAGAATGCACAGAAGGTAGCCGAGTACCTCGAGCAGCATCCTAAAGTAAAATGGGTGAACTACTGCGGTCTGCCAAGCAGCAAATATTATGAGCTTGCACAGAAATACCTGCCGAACGGAGGTTGCGGCGTTATGGCATTTGCAGTTGAGGGCGACAAGGAAGATGCGATACGCTTCATGGACAGCCTGAAGTTCATAGCCATTGTGACACACGTTGCCGATGCGCGTTCATGTGTACTGAACCCGGCAAGCCACACTCATCGTCAGTTGAGCAACGAACAGCTCATTGAGGCAGGCATTGACCCCGATTTGATTCGTCTGTCAGTGGGTATTGAGGATGCCGAGGATATCATTGCCGACATTGAGCAGGCATTGCAGGCTTTCTAACAGGCTGCACGTATGAAAAAGAGACTTTTGCTTGCAAGCACGTTGCTTTGGTGCGGACAACTGATGGCCGGGGTTGGAATTACAATGCCGGCCGACTCCACACGTGCCAAGATGCAGATAAAGCAGGCGACCACGGTTGGAAATATAAAAAACGGCACAGTAGACAAGGTTACGCTCAAACCGATTGAAGAAAACCAAAAAATCGACAAGCCCGAAATTTCCTTAAGCACTGCAGAAAGCGGAAAGAAAAGCACAGCCGAGGAGATGAAGAATATGGCAAAAAGGGAGAGCGGGAATGCTGTAAAAAAAGAAGTGACGCCGGCCGTAAGTTACCCATACTACCCCGGAGGCAACGTTGCGATAAGGGAATTTGTAAGGAGAAACCAACAATACCCGCCAGAATGCAAGCGTGAACGCCTGAGAGGAAGAGTTGAAGTAATGATAGCCATAGCGCCTGACGGCACTCCGCACAGTGCAACAATATCAAAAAGCAGCGGAAACATTCATATGGATGCCGAGGCATTGCGAATAGCAGAACTGATGCCCAAATGGCAACCGGCTCCCGAGAGCGAAGACCCGCAGGGAATTGATTACATAATCTTTGTAAATTTCCGCCCTGGAAGGTAGGTCTTTAATGTGAAAACTGAAAGCGGTGCTTTCCGCTTTCAGTTTTCACATTTCACTTTACCCCTTTCGCCTTAAATGCAAGGGCGTAGAGCCTCATCTGCTTTATCATAGCCAACAGGCCATTGCTGCGTGTTGGAGAGAGATGCTCTTTAAGGCCGATGGCCTCAACAAAATAGGGTTCATTATCAAGGATTTCATCGGGAGTATGACCCGAATAGACTTTGATCAGCAACGACACTATCCCCTTTACAATAAGCGCATCACTCTCGGCACGGAACAACACCTTGCCATCGACATAATCGGCCTGCAGCCAAACACGGCTCTGGCAACCCTCGATAAGGTTATTGTCGGTCTTATACTCTGCGGGCAGAGGTTCCTGCTCACTGCCAAGGTCTATGAGCAACTGATAACGGTCGAGCCAATCGTCAAAATCATTGAACTCAAGTATAATCTCGTCCTGTATTTCTTTTATTGTAGCCATTATTTCTCGTTATAGATTACTGTAAGCACTGTCTGTCCGACAGCCTTTAGGGTAGCCACATCAATCCACTCCATATCATCCTTCATAGTATGATGGTAGGGGCCGAAACCGTTGGGGCTTTCCGGGTCATAGTTAATTATATCAATACATGGAATGCCGGCAGTAGCGTTGACATACAGATGGTCGTCAGTGATGGCACCGCCCTCTTCGGCAATGAAATATTCAGGATAGCCGGCCTTCTTCGCCCACTGCCATACTTTTTCCACTACCCCGGGCGCAAATTGCAAAGAGTAGTACTCCTGCAGGAATTTGGAGCCTGGTGCACCTACGATATCAAGCAATATGCCATATCGTGGGCTATAGCCCGATGTGTGCGGGAAATATGACCAGAACTGAGAGCCCAAAGCCCAAGAGTGCCTGATGGATGAATACTTCTCAATATCATTCTCGTGAAGACCATAATCCTCGGCATCGAAAAGAATGATGTCGACACCCACCTTTGTAGGGATCATTGATAGCTGACGCGCCACCTCCAGCAGCACACCAACGCCACTTCCTCCGTCGTTGGCTCCGGGAATGGGTTTGTAGTGGTTTGCCTTGTCGGGGTCCGAATCGGCCCATGGGCGGGTATCCCAATGGGCACAAAGCATAACGCGCTCAGGATTCTCGGGTTGGAACTGTGCTATTATGTTACGGGCCTGGAAAGCATCGCCATTGTATGCTTTGAGGTCGACATCCTGTGTGAGGACATCGGCTCCGTATGAGCGAAGCTTATCAACAAGATAATTGCCGCACTTGCGGTGTGTTGCAGTTCCGGGGACACGGGGACCGAAGGCCACCTGGCGGGCAACAAAACTATATGCGCTATCAGCATCGAAGATGGGCACAATAGCCACAGGTTCAACGCTCTTTACAGCATCATTTTGCACAACAGCAGCGACCTGTGACTCTGATGCAACGACTTTGTTCTCAGAAGCTCCGCCGCAGTTCACCAGCAGCAGTGCCATAAGAAGCATATATACCTTGTACATAATTGCCATTGAAGTGGTGACTATTTATTCAACCTCCAGGTTGCCCCCTCCTTGCCGTCCTTGATTTCAAATCCAAGCTCGGCAAGTTCGTTGCGTATTTTGTCACTGGTTGCCCAATCCTTGTTTGCCTTGGCTATCTGGCGTTGCTGCAAAAGCATGTCTACAACCTTACCGAAAGCCTCCTCGCGAGCGCTGTTGGAACCCTGTTCCTCACGCAGGCCAAGGATATCGAATGCAAAAAGGCGGAATGTAGCCTTGAGTTCTTCAAGATCGGCCTCGCTGATAGTTGCCTTCTTGTCGGCGAGTTGGTTTATTGCGCGCGATGCATCGAAAAGATGCGAGATTACCTGAGCGGTGTTCATATCGTCGTTCATTGCATCGTAGCACTTGCTGCGCAAATCCTTCACGTCGACGGTAGTCTCGCCCGATGCAACAAGGCCCCCTAGTGTCTTATAAGCCTCGAGCAGACGCTGCATACCCTTCTCTGCTGCCTGCAATGCCTCGTTGCTGAAATCAACGGTACTGCGGTAATGTGCCTGAAGTATGAAGAAACGGATTGTCATTGGCGTGTAGGCCTGCGACAACAGTTTGTGCGAACCGTTGAAGAACTCATCGAGTGTAATGAAGTTACCCAACGACTTGCCCATCTTTGTTCCGTTGATGGTTATCATGTTGTTGTGCATCCAATACTTGACAACGTGGTGTCCCATGGCAGCCATACCCTGTGCTATCTCACACTCATGATGCGGGAAAACGAGGTCCATTCCACCACCGTGAATGTCGAACTGCTCGCCAAGATACTTGCGTCCCATGGCAGTACACTCACAGTGCCAGCCAGGGAAGCCATTGCTCCAAGGCGATGGCCAACGCATGATATGCTCGGGCTGTGCGCACTTCCAGAGGGCAAAATCGGCTGGGTTGCGTTTTTCATCCTGACCATCGAGTTCGCGTGTGGTATTGAGGACGTCATCAAGGTTGCGTCCCGAAAGGATACCATATTTATGCGCCTTGTCATACTTTGCTACATCAAAGTATACAGAACCCTGGCTCTCATAGGCGAAGCCGTTGTCAAGAATTTCCTTTACAAGCTCTATCTGCTCGATGATGTGACCCGATGCGTGCGGTTCGATGCTTGGAGGCAACACGTTGAGGGCGTCCATCACCTTGTGATAGTGAAGAGTGTACTGCTGTACAACCTCCATAGGCTCTATCTGTTCAAGACGTGCCTTCTTTGCAATCTTGTCCTCACCCTCGTCGGCGTCGTGCTCAAGATGACCTACATCGGTGATGTTACGCACATAGCGCACCTTGTAGCCAAGATTCTGAAGGTAGCGGAAGAGTACGTCGAATGTGATGGCCGGACGAGCATGACCAAGATGTGCAGGACCATAGACGGTGGGACCGCATACATAAAGACCTACATTGGGGGCATTGAGTGGCTCAAACAGCTCTTTCTTGCGAGAGAGCGTGTTGTATATCATGAATTTATTTTCCATATGCTTGTTTGTTAGTATGTTAATTATATCCTGTTATTTGAATTTTCTTGTTGCATTACGGTTCATCTTGCGACGATCCTTAGGCGGTTTCTGTTTTGTTATCTCAAGCGGCTTCTGCTCATTGAGTGGGGTTCCCACATCCCAATCGTCTTGGGTATACTCAAAGAGCGCACGCAAATCCAGCGAATGGTGATAGTATGACACATGCTCGGGCTGTAGACCCTGCTCATAGTCACCGGTATCCCATTTACCATTTCCATTTGCATCGAAAATAAGTCGCATGTAGTATGTGTCCGGTTTCACAAAATAGAAAGCCACATGTCCGTTTTCAGTTTTCTGCTCCATTACGATGTTTTCACGTGCATCGAGCAACTGCACTATTCCATTGTTACGCACACCGGCGATATCCACATACAGAGCGGCATACTCGTCAAGTGATTTGAAGGTCATCTCGCGGGTTACCTCCTCGGAGACGCCACCATAGATTCCCTTGAATGCAGCAGAATCGGCTGTGACACGATAGGTCCGTTCGGGGCGCCACTCTGCAAAGATATTATATTTCCGTATATTTACCGAATCCTGACGGAATACCATATCAACAGGAATCCATAGAGTGTCCTCCTTTATAGAAACGGAAATCAAAGAAGTATCGACCGAAAGTAACGGTTCTTCAAAGGCAAACGTGCAGTCGGCATTGACATCCATTGAAGATGAGCCGTTAAAGCGCACCGGCAACACCTTCTGCTTTGGAATATAAACCGGGGGATTAGCCTCATCGTAATCGGGCATATTCTTAGCCCTACGCATGAAGTTCTTCTCATCCTCCTCGTATTTCTTACGCTGCTGTTTCAACACTGCTTCCCAACGTTTTTTTGATGACACAAACAAAGTATCCTGTTTATCCACGGTATCACCCTCGAGGCCAACAGCCTTGTACGAGAGTTTCAATGCAAGGGTATCATTGCGGTAGAGCATTGAGTCCTTAAGCCAATATACAAGTGTATCCATCTTGGCACTTGCCTCAAGCACATAGGCATCGGCAAAGTCAAAATCTAGTCCTTCGAGCTGTGGCAACACATCATTGGGAGCCGCAAAAATAAGTGTCAGTTTGTTATGCGGGTCGCGCGTATGCTTGACCAGATACTGCGACATGAACTCTTCCTTGAAGACACGCAGCACAAGGTCGTCAGGCATGAAGCGGGTATAATTGACATAACGTATCGTATCAATGGTCACGCTGTCACGCCAAACAGTATCGGGGCGCACTGCAGGTGCACAATGAGGTTCAATGATTGTTGGCAAATATGCGATTGCCTCACTCTTCTGGTCGAAGAAGTAGTTCTGGTTCGCATCGACAAGTGCATATACCCTGTATTTGCCGGGAGCTATACCTTTGATTGTGAAACGTCCACGCGAATCGGTACGCGATACACGCTCGAACGGTAATCTGGTAAAGGCACTGTCGTCAAGACATGAGTGAAGACCGACAACAACGCCCTTGATGGGTTCAAGATCCTGAGCATTGAGCACCGTACCCGAGACAGCCAAGGTATCTACCATCTCTCCGGTAGAGAAGACATAGGCGAAATTCTCATACGGATTGCCTTCGTTATTGTCGACAATGGCATCACCGAAATCTATGGAATAGGTAGTATTTGGCTTCAAGGAATCGAACAGTTCAACCGTAACCTTTTTCGCACTGTACTTTATCTCGGGCATCTGCAACTGTGGAGGAGAGACAACGACATTCTCAAAAGCATTCTCCAATTTCACGTTCTCGTCGAACTCCAATGTC
The DNA here is from genome assembly GCA_045634305.1 of Bacteroidaceae bacterium. Taxonomy (GTDB): domain Bacteria; phylum Bacteroidota; class Bacteroidia; order Bacteroidales; family Bacteroidaceae; genus HGM04593. The sequence goes on from JAZQZZ010000043.1 coordinate 9,129, forward strand.
ACTTTAGCAGCGGTGACACCGGTTGCATTGAGCGCAGGAGTAGCCTTGAGAAGAACAGGTGGTTCCTCGTCGTAAGGACCACCATCAGGCGTACCGATACTGGCACACGCCACAATGGCCAGTGCCGACAGGACCGACATAGTAAAATCTTTTATCCTCATTATCCGTTCATCGCCAAAAGTTCCTCAATATATTGACGGCTGTTGCTTAAACGCGGCACCTTATGCTGACCGCCAAGTTTACCTTTGCTCTTAAGCCAATCACTGAAGAGGTTATCACGTGCAACAACCAATTCAAGTTGTTGCATGGTCTTATTCTTGTAACGCTTTGCCTCGTAATCGGAGTTTATCTGCTGAAGCGACAAATCAAGAATCTCGGCAAATTTCTCCATTGATTCAGGTTTATGTGCAAACTCAATGAGCCACTGATGGCAACAATGGGCATTTGCGTCCATAAATACCGGTGCCGCGGTGTAATCGAGCACCTTTGCACCAGTTTCACGACATGCAATGTCCAGTCCTTTCTCAGCATTCTCCACAATGAGTTCCTCGCCAAAAGCATTGATAAAATGCTTTGTACGTCCTGAAATGACAAACTTATAGGGTGCGGTGCCTGTAAAGCGTACAGTGTCGCCAATCATATAACGCCACAAACCACAAGATGTAGAAATGAGCATTGCATAGTTCTTGCCGGCCTCGACCTCCCACAAAGGAAGCACCCTCGGATTGGGAGAGTCTATATCCTCAAAAGGAATAAACTCGTAGAACACGTCATAGTCAATCATCAGCAGCATGGCCGGGTCGAGAGGGTCATTCTGTATACCGAAGAAACCTTCACTGGCATTGTATGTCTCGACATACTTCATGTTGCCGCTACGGATGAGCTGATGATACTGCTCGCGGTATGGTGTAAATGCAACGCCACCATGAAAGAACACCTCCAGATTGGGCCATATCTCGTCAATACTGCTTTTGCCTGTTATATTGAGCAGATGCTTGAGTACGGCCATCATCCACGATGGCACACCCGAAAGGTTAGTTATGTTTTTGTCACATGTAAAGCGCGCAATCTTGTCCATCTTCTCTTCGAAATCACCCAAAAGGGCTATATCCTTTTTGGGGACACGGAACAGATTGACAAACGGATTGCAGTTCTCAATGAGTATTGCGCTCAAGTCACCAACAAGACTGCTTGGCAAATTGTAATTAGGCGAATGGCTACCACCAAGTATGAGTCCCTTACCCGAGAACATGCGGCTATCGGGATTATTTGCGAGGTATGTCGCTACGACGTCAAAGCCACCCTTGTAATGTACATTCTGAAGACCTGCCGGAGTCACAGGTATAAACTTACTCTTGTCGTTGGTTGTACCCGATGACTTTGCAAACCATTTGCATCGGCCTTTCCAAAGCACATCCTTTTCGCCACGACGCATGCGTTCAATATCACCTTTCAGCGTCTCATAGTTCTGGACACCGACCAAACCGGCAAATTGTTCGTATTGTCTTATCGATGAATAATTATGCCTTATACCCCACTCTGTTCCGGCAGCCTGAGCCAGGAGACGTTTCAGCACACTGCGCTGTATCGCCTCAGCCCCGGCAACATATCTTTCTATCTGCTTTACACGACTGTTGGTAACAGGTCTAACAAATGGGGTAAGATTCATAATAAATCACAATATTTTATTGCTACTTATATATTTATTCATTGAACTTTGCAACTCCACCCTTGAGGAACTCCACAAATTTGCCAACGTTCTTGTCAAAGGCAAAAGAACCGTTAAGCTGGTTGCCGTCTGCATCCACCAGCACATAGAATGGCTGTGAAAGTGCGCCGAACTCATGTTGCTGGACGTATGTCCATTTTTCGCCGACTTCGGTATATTCCAAACCATCCTCACCGATGAAAGGTTCAGGGAGTTCCCTTCTGTCGTCGACATACAATGAAGCTACTATATAATTCTCGTGCAATATGCGGAGTACCTCCTTGTCACTGAGCACTACAGACTCCATCTCACGGCAGTTGACACAGCCATGACCGGTAAAATCAAGGAATATAGGTTTGTTCTGCTCGCGGCTCATCTTCACGGCCTCGTCATAATCGTGGGTATCGGCCTTGAAAATTGTCGGGTTTTCGCTAACGCCAAGTGACTGCATGTTGAAATCCTGTGTAAACATAGGAGGTGCAAAAGCGCTGATAGCTTTACATGGAGCGCCCCACAGACCGGGAATCATGTACACGGCAAATGCGAATGAGAGAAGCGCGCCAAAGAAACCTGTAACGCTTGTTGTCTTGTCACTTGGGTCATCGTGTGGCATACGTATAATCTTGAGCAGATACATACCAAGGAGAATAGCCAAGGCAATCCACAATACAAGGAATGTCTCTCGGTCAAGGATTCCCCAACCTTTCGTAAGGTCGGCAACAGAGAGGAACTTCAAGGCGAAAGCAATCTCAACAAAACCAAGGACAACCTTGATTGTGTTCATCCAACCACCTGAACGTGGAGTCTGCTTGAGCAGAGATGGGAAGATTGCAAAGAGTGTAAACGGCAAAGCAAGAGCCAAGGCAAAACCGAACATGCCGACAGCCGGTCCCAGATAGTCGCCCGAGGTTGCTGTCTCAACGAGCAGGAAGCCGATAATCGGACCTGTACATGAGAATGACACCAACGCAAGGGTGAACGCCATGAGGAAGATGCTCAATACACCTGTTGTGCTGCTGGCCTTCTCGTCGACCTTGTTTGTCCATGATGAAGGCAACTTGATATCAAAGCCACCAAGGAAAGATGCGCCGAATACAAGCAGCATAAGGAAGAAGAAGACATTGAAGAATGCGTTTGTAGCAAGCTGGTTGAGTGCGGCAGGACCAAAGAGCAAAGTCACAGCCAGACCGAGCAACAGATATATCACGACAATTGACACGCCATATATCACAGCCTCACGGATAGCCTGCTTTCTCTCCTTTGAGCGTTTGAGGAAGAAGCTCACAGTCATTGGGATGATTGGCCACACGCAAGGCGTAAGAAGTGCCAACAGACCGCCACCGAAACCAAGGATGAAGGTCATCCATAACGAGCTGTTGTCCTGTTCGGTTGTACCCTCTGTTGCAGCGGCAACAGTTTCTGTTGCTACAGGCTCAGCCTCGACAACAGACTCTACGTTTTCAGGCTTAACAGTATCGGCCTTTGCCTCTTCGGCAACAGGCACCTCAACAACTGGTTCGGGAGTTGAAACCACAGGTTTGCTGACAGCAGGTTCCTCCTTTACAGGCGCCGGAGCTGCCTTTTCTACAACTGCGGGCTTTGATTCAACAACCGGCTTCTCGGCTTTCTTTTTTTCAACCGGAGCAGCCGGGACAGCGAGTGTAACTGCTACATCTGCATTTGTTATAGTGAAATCATATCGGCCGGGGACACAACCCATATCACCACACGACTGGTAGTTCAATGTACCTTTCAACTTGAAGTTTTCCTGTAGAACTTTGAACTTTTGTGTAAACGATGCGAATTCCTTGAAATATGTTACCTGCATATCAAAAACAGGCTCATACTTTGTCATTGCCTCGTCAACCGGAGCCAAAGCACCGACAAGCTCCACACCCTCGAGTTCGGTAAATTTCACATACGTAGGCTTTGGACCACCCTTTGGAATATCAGTAGAATACATGTAGTACCCGTCCGCAATTTCCGCGATAAATTCGATAACTACTTCAGAACCTTTAGCCGTCAACTCATGAGAGACTGTAACCGGCTTTTGCGCACCTGCCTGCAATACTGTCACAAGCAGAAGCAATGACATAATAATCTTTTTCATTTCTATATTATTTTATTGTTTCTCAAAGTTTTTACAATTCCATAGGGTTTTTCCTAATCCGCCACTCGGCAGGATATAGGTTATTGGCCCTGTTCCCGATGTTCTTGGCAAAGCCTATGGGTGAGCCATTATACGTGAGCAACAGGTAACCGACAGGTGCCCGGTCAAAGGTCAAGGCCTCGCGGTGCAGATATGCAAGTGCACTGTCCCGCTCAAGTTCCACATTGCAAAAGGCATCTTTACAAAGGGAATTGCTCATTGCCAACTGGTGCAACGGCAGCAGTTTATTGTTTTTCACATCGGCCAACGGCAATGCACAATGCAGTACTTTCAGTTTCTGCTGCAATGCAAGCATTGCATTGGTGTGTTCACGCGGCATAGCCACTACACGCTCGCCCTGCTGCACGAAATTGTATTCGCCGGGCGATGTCACCCATTTCTCCAATGTCGCTTTGAGTTTTGCAGGAACCGGTTGGAAACGTTGTTGCCTCGGTTGTGACAAAGGCGCATCGCCGTCCTTGCGCAACGCAGCAATGCAAAAGCCCTCGCCCGCAGTGTATCCGGGTATGAAACGATATACCGGCATATTCCCGACAAGCGCGTCTGTAATGCCCCAATCACCGGTCTCCACAGTCAATGGTGTTGCTCCAAGTTCATCGGCAATCCATTGCACACAATCCTCATTCTCCTCGCGGTTGAAGGTACATGTGCTGTAAATGAGAATTCCGCCGGGGCGTAACGATGGCCATATATCGCTCAGAATACGTTTCTGACGCTTCACACACTGTTCTACATTAGCAAGGCTCCACTGCTCTACGGCACCCTGGTCTTTGCGGAACATTCCCTCGCCCGAACACGGGGCATCTACCACTACAAGATCAAAGAAGTTTCCGAAAGGTGCAATATCAGCAGGCTCGTTGCGAGTAACGACAGAAGATGAGGTTCCCCATTTTATGACATTCTCGGCAAGCACCTGAGCCCTTTGCGGTACAGGTTCGTTAGACACCAGCAGACTCCCTTTCGGCAAGAGAGAGAGAAGATGTGTTGTCTTGCCACCCGGAGCCGCACATAAATCGAGCGCACGTACCGGAGCGTCCACATATCTTTTCACAAATTGTTCAATGAACATTGATGATGCCTCCTGTACATAATAGCACCCGGCATGAAAAAGCGGGTCGGCAGTAAAGACCGGACGACTGGAGAGATAGCGGCCGTTGTCAGCCCAAGGTACAATGCAATCGGCACAGTCATGTGACGTTTTTGATGTATTGTAACGTATACTGACCACTGGCTCACTGTCAAGAGCCGCCATGAAACGGTCAAAACGCTCCTTTCCGAAAAGGAGTTCTGTCCTATCAACAAAAGCGGTATTCAGTTTCATAGTCTATATCCGGTCACACATATCGCACCCAATGTGCACAAAAAGGCATAATCGCTACAAATATACTAAAAATATGTAAGCAAAAGTCTTTAACCACAAAAAAACACGGCCACAGATGTAAGTTTATACAATAATTAACAACTTTATAAGCCGAAAAGAAAAAACAGTCCAAACGATAGGTTTTTTTGACACGAAGCGGTATATTTGCAATATGATAAAAGCATTTCTACCAACCTTTAACAAAAAAACAATTATATAATGAAACAATACCTCAACCTTTTGGAGCGCATTCTCACAGAAGGCACAAAAAAAGATGACCGCACAGGCACCGGTACAATAAGCGTATTCGGCCACCAGATGCGTTTTAACCTTGAAGACGGCTTCCCATGTCTTACCACAAAGAAACTTCACCTGAAGTCCATAATACACGAATTGCTATGGTTCCTGAATGGCGACACAAACGTAAAATATCTACAGGAGAACGGTGTACGCATATGGAACGAGTGGGCCCACGAGAACGGCGACCTGGGGCACGTATATGGCTACCAATGGCGTTCGTGGCCCGGATATGACGGCGAGCACATTGACCAGATAAAGGAGGTTGTGGAAACCATAAAGCACAACCCCGACTCACGCCGCATAATTGTAAACGCATGGAATGTGGGTGACATAAAGAACATGAACCTGCCACCATGTCATGCAATGTTCCAGTTCTACGTTGCCGACGGCAAATTGAGCCTTCAGCTTTACCAGAGAAGCGCCGACTGTTTCTTGGGAGTACCATTCAACATTGCATCATATGCACTCCTGCTGCAGATGATGGCACAAGTAACGGGTTTGAAAGCAGGAGAGTTCATACACACACTCGGCGATGCCCACCTATACCTAAACCACATTGAGCAGGCAAAGCTACAGTTGACCCGCGAGCCAAAGAAACTGCCACGCATGGTGATAAACCCCGACGTAAAGGACATTTTTTCTTTCAAATACGAAGACTTTTCACTCGAGGATTACGACGCCCACCCACACATAAAGGGCGTTGTAGCCGTATAAGAAGACATTATGCAAAAATTAGCACTCATCGCAGCAATTGCAAAGAACAACGCCATTGGATTCGAGAACAAGCTCATCTATTGGTTACCCAATGACTTGAAGCGGTTCAAGGAACTCACCACCGGGCACACCATAGTCATGGGCAGCAACACGTTCCGCTCATTGCCTAAAGGCGCACTGCCCAACCGCCGCAACATAGTCCTGTCACGCAAGGAAACCAACTTTCCGGGTTGTGAAGCCTTCAAATCACTGGAAGAGGCTCTTGCAAACTGCACCGACGAAGAGATTGTGTACATCATCGGCGGCGAGATGCTCTACAATACAGCACTGCCTTTGGCCGACATATTGTGCCTGACAGAGGTTGACGACACGCCCAAAGAGGCCGATGCTTTCTTCCCTACATTCGCCAAGAACGAATGGGAGATTATTGAAATGGAAGAGCACGGAACAGACGAGAAGCACAACTTCAATTACCGTTTTACAACATACTCAAGACGCAGATAATCGCCGTCAAGCAGACCACGCACATTATATCTGCCCATTGTCTCGGCAGAAGAAAGCACAAGAATGTGCCACAAAAGCCTTTTACATACAAGCAATCCCTGCTAGAGTTTATCTAGCAGGGATTGCTTGTTCCGGGAGAGAGTTTTGAGCCATTATCTTTTCTATGCTTGTGCTTACGCATTCTCCCGAAGTGCAACAAAAAAGGATGGCGTCAACGCCATCCTTTTTATCATAGATACCGAAAACGGGTTATCGTTTCTTTTCCTCGTTTGCCGAGTATACAATCTGCAAGGCATAAGCCTTACGCAACTGCATCTTGACATCGGACAAAAGACCCATATCGATATTGTTGTCAATCTTAAGAGCCACTTTCATTTTAGCGGCCTTATTACCCAAACGCTCCTTTTCCTCTACGATATACGTTTTAAGGTTATTCACCTCGCGGCGTGAAAGCTGGCGGTCATTGAGCTGAATACCGGCTTCCTGGCTCTCCTTATTGTTCACAGGGATACCAATGTAAATATTCGTAATCGCAGATTTGCGCTCCAACTTCGTCAACTCAGTACCCTTTGGCAACTCCACCTGAACCTTCACTTCTTGCTCACGCATTGATGTTACAATCATGAAGAAGAACAGAATAGAGAAAATCAAGTCGGGCAATGACGAGGTGTTCAATTCCGGCATTTCTGCCTTTCCTTTGTCGCTAAATTTACTCATAGTTATTTTCTCTTACCAATTTCAATAGGCTGCGCCTCTGAAATCATGTTAACAAAGCGTCTACGACACAACTCCTGCTCGTCCTCGGTGAGAACCCTGTCACCATAAACGTCCTTGGCGAACTCAGCGCGCAAGTCGTTATATGCGCCATACAAAGCCTCCTGCACCTTGAAGTACACCTCGTACTTTGTTGCACGGTCGGTCTGCAGAGTGATGACGTGCTTGTTGTTCTGTACAATATTGCTATGAGGAGCAGGATAGAAGAACTCTACACCAGCCTCGTTGATATAATATACAGTATCCAACTTATTCTTAGCCTCGGGATATTTCTCGTTAACTGAACCTGCCGGTGTGTTGGCTGTAATGAACTCCTTGGCCAGCTCTCGCAGTTTACCGAGATCCTCTACCTGATATCTTTCAGGTGCTTCTTTACCGGGAGTCACCATTATCTCGTTGTCCATATTCACGTACACCTTCATGATGTTGCGTTCGTGAAGTTCTGGCGGATCCTGCAGGTCCTTTTCTTCTGGCGGGTTAGGCAACATGACCGGCAAACCGAAGTTTGAGTTCATTGATGTCACGACCAAGAAAAAGATGAGCAGAATGAACGAGATATCCGCTGTTGAGCTGGCGTTGATTCCCGGAACTTTTCTTTTACTTTTTCCCATTATTAAACTCTTTTATAAAAGGGTTAATCAAGAACGCATTTTAGAGATTGCAAAACTGCCAAGCATACAAATTGCAGAAGCAGCAAACAACACATACTGCAAATAGAGCACGAAGTCCAATTTTGAAGGAATTACAAAATAAAGGACTATGGTAACAACTACAATTGAAATAAATGCAATTCTGGTCACCATATCAAGTGTTCTGTTAGCTTTCTCCTCTGCATTTTCCACACGTGAACGGTCTGCAACTTTCTTTACAGCAGCTACGGACTCAAACACGACTACCAACAGCAATGTGATGGCGCACATTGCGTAGCACAGATAAAGAGAAGGCTCCATAAATTGTGGGTAAGACAACTCTGTCACCTCACCTGTAGCCTCTGAAGTCTGCTCCAAAACCAATGGGTCGCCTGCGAAGAAGAAAAGCGCAAAGACAACCAGGATTATGGCTGCAAAGACGTAGAGGACGTACTTTGATATATTTGAATACAACTCAGCTTTCATAAGTAAAATTTATTTAGCTGTTATTATTTCTTGAGATTGTACTTTGTGAGCAAGTCGAGCAAAGTGATTGAAGAATCCTCCATATCAGCTACGATAGACTCAATCTTAACAAGGATGAAGTTGTAGAATACCTGGAGAACAAGAGCTACGATAATACCATAGATAGTTGTGATAAGAGCCACCTTCATACCACCGGCAACGATGGTTGGAGAAATATCACCTTCGCGCTGGATTGTATCGAACGCCATAACCATACCGATCACAGTACCCAAGAATCCGAGTGATGGAGCCATCGCGATGAACAATGTAATCCAAGAACAACCGCTCTCAAGCTTTGATGACTGGAGGCTACCATAAGATACTACAGAGCGCTCAACTGTGTCGAGACCCTCATCGATGCGGAGAAGACCCTGATAGCAGATAGAAGCTACCGGACCTGCTGTATTGCGGCAGATGTTCTTTGCAGCCTCAACGTCACCGTTAGAAAGTGCATCGGCGATAGCGCCCATGAGTTTCTTTGCATTAACCTTGGCAAGGCTAAGGTAGATGATACGCTCGATACAGAAAGCAAGACCGATAACCAAAGCGATTGATACGAGTGCCATGAACTCAGGACCACCCTCAATGAACTTTGTCTTCAAACCTTTGTGTACGCCCATGATGCCACCCTCGGCAACAACAGCCTCCTCTGCAGGAGCCTCTTCTGCAGCCTCTTCTGCAACTGGAGCTGCAGCCTCTGCTGGAACTGAATCACTTGGAATAGAATCGCTGATAGCAGCAACTGTCTCCTCTGATGTAGCTGCAGGAACTGCATCCTGAGCATTAACCTGGGCTGTAGCAAACAAACCCAACATTGCAACGATTGCAAAAAGCTTTTTCATTTTGTGTAATTTTTAAATTAATATTTTTAATAAATTCATTCAAATAGCATGCGGAAAGAGGGGGATTCGAACCCCCGATACGTTTTTGACGTATACACGCTTTCCAGGCGTGCCTCTTCAACCACTCGAGCATCTTTCCCTGAGTCCGCCGGCAACTTATCGGGTTGCAAGTTACAACTTTTTTTGCAATGCAACACTTTATTTCACGACAAAAGTAGTTTTTTTTTTCGAATCAGTAAACATTTATTAAAAAATCATTGGCGCATTTGCAAAAAAACGACAATTATAAGATTTTTTAACAATAGACATAAGGACTGTAAAGCAAAAACATGAAAAAAGGTAACGGGCGTTTATAAATTATTCTCTATTTTTGCATAGAGGAAACTTTCATGGATCACAACTATTGTGAAAAGGAACATTCTGCGAATGGTGACCGATGTCATGAACCCGTATTCGTGGGCAATGGCAGCGAGGAACATGGCTTTTGACGCCGGAGTGCTAAAGAGCCATTGTTTCGGCATACCCACAATATGCGTGGGAAACATTTCGGTAGGCGGAACAGGGAAGACACCCCACATTGAGTATCTCATCAGGCTGTTGCAGGAAAGATACACCATTGCTGTACTGAGCAGGGGATATGGACGCAAGAGCAAAGGATATGTAAAAGCTGGTGCACATTCCACAATGGAACAGATTGGCGACGAGCCGTTCCAAATAAAAGAGAAGTTCACAGGAGTAGATGTCGCAGTCTGCGAGAAACGCGTAAAGGGAATAGAAATGCTTTTGGCAGAGAATAATGCCCTGCAGGCAATACTACTCGACGATGCCTACCAGCACCGCTACGTAAAAGCAGGGCTGAACATACTGCTTATTGACTCCAATCGCCCCGTGTGGCATGACAATGTGATGCCGTTCGGCCGTTTGCGCGAATGCGTATCGGGTATCAGGCGCGCCGACATTGTGGTGCTGACAAAATGTACAGATATATCGGACGAACAAAAGGATGATTGTCGCCGTTACATTAAAAAAATGACGGATGCACCTCTTTTTTTTTCGGCAATACGCTATGGCAAACCCTACCCTTTGTTTACCGATGCACCGATGCATGCGGAAGTTGCTGAAGGGAAAAGCATTCTGCTTGTTACGGGCATAGCCAACCCACAGCCTTTGAAAGCCGAGCTGGAAGGAAAAGGAGCTAAAGTGGAGCTGATGCAGTATGCCGACCACCACAATTTCAGCACCGACGAACTTGACGACATTGCCAAGCGGTTCCGAGACGGTGGGCATACAATGATTGTAACCACAGAAAAGGATGCCACAAGAATAGGGCAACGCGAAGATCTGCCACAAATTATACATGACAACATACACGTCCTGCCCATTGAGGTAGAGTTTTTGGATGGAGAAGAAAAATTGTTTAACCAAAATATATACAACTATGTTACAGAAAATTCAAGAAACAGCTGAATTCCTCAAAGGAAAGATGACTACAGCCCCTGAAACTGCAATAATTCTGGGTACAGGTCTTGGCAGCCTTGTTAATGAGATAAGCGACAAATATGAGATTGAGTACAAGGACATACCAAACTTTCCATTGTCGACAGTCGAGGGACACTCGGGCAAGCTCATATTCGGTAAATTAGGAAACAAGGAGATCATGGCAATGCAGGGCCGTTTCCATTTCTACGAGGGCTATTCAATGAAAGAGGTTACATTCCCTGTACGCGTGATGCGCGAATTGGGAATCAAGACCCTTTTTGTTTCGAACGCTGCGGGCGGTATGAACCCCGATTTCCTCATCGGTGACCTCATGATAATCAACGACCACATCAACTTCTTCCCCGAGCACCCGTTGCGTGGCAAAAACATCCCTTACGGCGACCGTTTCCCCGACATGAGCTCAGCATATGACAAGAATCTCATTGCCATGGCAAAGGAGATTGCAGCCGAGAAGGGTATCCGTGTTGTCGAAGGCGTATATCTTGGCACACAGGGTCCAACTTTTGAGACACCTGCCGAGTACCGCATGTTCCACCGTATGGGTGGCGATGCTGTAGGTATGTCAACAGTCCCCGAGGTTATCGTTGCCCGCCACTGCGGCATCCGCGTGTTCGGCATTTCGGTAATCACCGATCTTGGCGTAGAGGGCATTGTCGTGGAGTGCAGCCACGAAGAGGTACAGAAAGCTGCCGACGAGGCACAGCCAAAGATGACAACCATTTTCCGCGAAATCGTTAACCGCGCATAAGAAGATATGAACACGACAAAACGAACAGAAATTTCATCATTGGGCGAGTTCGGATTCGTCGAGCGCCTCACAAAAGACATCGCTACCGTAAACAAAGAGACCGTCAAAGGCATTGGCGACGACGCCGCCATCCTGCAGTTCGGTAGCGACGAGGAGGTTCTCATGACTACCGACCTGTTTATGGAAGGAGTACATTTCGACCTCACCTACTTCCCGCTCAAGCATCTTGGCTACAAGGTTGTTGTGGCAAACATCTCGGATATATATGCGATGAACGGTACCCCAAAGCAGATAACCGTCTCATTGGGTATCAGCCGCAAGTTCTGCATTGAGGACATAGAGGAGTTGTATTCAGGTATCAGACTCGCATGCGAGCAGTACGGAGTAGACATTGTCGGCGGTGACACCACATCGTCACTCACCGGCCTTGCCATAAGCATAACAGCGACAGGTACAGCTGCAAAGGGTACAAGCGTGAGAAGAAGCAGTGCAAAGGAAACCGACCTCATCTGCGTTACCGGCAATCTGGGAGCTGCATACATGGGTCTGCAGTTACTTGAACGCGAGAAGATTGCAACAGCAGGAGAGGACATGCAACCCGACTTTGCGGGCAAGGAGTACATCCTTGAACGCCAATTGAAGCCGGAGGCACGCAAAGAGGTTATTGAGAAACTGCGTAGCGAGAACATCAAGCCAACTGCTATGATGGACATCAGCGACGGCCTGGCATCGGAGCTAATGCACATATGCAAGCAGAGCGGTGTGGGTTGCCGTATATACGAGGAGCGCATACCCATCGACTACCAGACAGCAGTCATGGCCGAGGAGCTCAACCTCAACGTCATTACATGCGCCTTGGGCGGTGGCGAGGACTATGAACTGCTATTCACAGTGCCCATAGCCGACCATGAGAAGGTTGCTGAAATGAAGGAGGTACGCGTAATAGGACACATTGTAAGTGACACAATGGGTCTTGCCCTCATAACCCGCGACGGTGCAGAGATGCAGTTGAAGGCACAAGGATGGACACCACAGGAGTAATAGAGAAATGATACTGCACAACGTAGTCCAGGCCATATTCCTGCTTGCAGGTGCCATTTCACTACTATCATCATTGTTTGATTGGGAGTGGTTTTTCACCACAGACAACGCAAGATTTGCCGTAAAAAGATTTGGGCGCAACGGAGCGCGATGGATATATGGCATGGTAGGAGCACTTCTGATTGCAGCAGCAATTTACTTCTTCCTTAGGATTGAAGCCGTCAAGTAAACGAAATAAAACATGCAGCGTCGTCGACGCTGCATGTTTTATTTATTTAGTACCTACGATCTTCGTTTCGGGCAGTTCTGCGTTACGTTTGGCTGTCTGCTCAACCAATGCCGCTGCAACTTGCAGGAATGCTTGTCCATCCGGTGTTTCGGGTTTCATTGCAATAGGAATTCCCTCATCGCCGCTCTCACAGATGCTCTGCACAAGCGGAATCTGACCAATGAGAGGTATACCATAAGAGTCAGCCATTCGCTTGCCGCCCTCCTTGCCAAAGATATAATATCTGTTATTTGGCAACTCTGCCGGAGTGAACCAAGCCATATTCTCAACCAATCCCAGAATAGGCACAGCAACCTTGTCGTTGATAAACATGTTCACGCCTTTGATGGCTGCTGCAAGGGCAACCTCCTGTGGGGTGGTCACCACAACAGCGCCCGTCAATGCAAGGCACTGGACTATGGTCAAATGTATGTCGCTTGTACCGGGAGGAAGGTCTATCAGGAAGTAGTCGAGATTGCCCCAATTTGCATCGGCAATTAGCTGTTTCAAAGCATTGCTTGCCATGCCGCCGCGCCAAAGGATTGCCTGGTCTGGATCCACAAAGAAACCGATAGACAGCATCTTGACACCATATTTCTCAATGGGTTGTATAAGGTCGCGCCCGTCAATATTCTCACTATATGGGCGTGCATCCTCAACACTGAACATCTTTGGAATTGAAGGACCGAAAATATCGGCATCCAACAAGCCCACCTTGTAGCCCAAACGCGCCAACGCAATGGCAAGATTAGCCGAAACGGTTGACTTGCCTACTCCACCCTTACCCGATGATATTGCAATGACATTCTTCACCTGCGGCAGGAACTTGCCCACCTCGGGGCGCATTGCCTGACGGCTCACGACACTGATGTTACCTTCAATTTCAACCTCTTTGCCAACATACATATGTATGGCTGCCTCGGCCGATTTCACCACCGAGCGGATGAACGGGTCGGTTGGTTTGTCAAAGATAAGTGAGAAAGTCACCTTGTTGCCGTCAATGCGTATATTGTCATCGACCATTCCGGCCTCAACAAGATTCTTTCCGTTTCCCGGATAACGCACCTTTTCCAGTGCATCCAATATAAGTTTAGGATATAATGCCATAATTATTAAAGGTGAAAGGTGAAAGGTGAAAAGTTAAAGGTGAAAGCTACGGTTAAGCGAGCAAAAGCCAAGCTTGCTTGAGCTTTTACAGCGAGCTTTCCGTTTTCAGCCTTCCGTTTTACGTTTTCAGATTTCCGATTTCAGTTTTCAGATTTCAGTTTTCAGTTTTCAGTTTTCAGTTTTCAGATTAAATAGTCAGCCTCGGCACGTCCTTCGGTTATACCTTTGAAATATGCAGTGACCTCAAGATGCGCCGGGTGCACCTTGTAACGCTCCATAGCATCGGCATCCTCAAAAGCCGATACAAGTACAGCATCATAAGCCGTGCCTGCAACACAAACATTTATACCCACCTCAAGTGATTCAATCTCGGGGACGACACCCACAAGTGCCTCAAGATGCTCTTTAACCCACAGTGCATGCTCGGCCTTGCTCTTTCCATTTGCGCCATCGATGAAGCGCCACATTACTATATGCTTGAACATGATTCCTTTTACTATTATTTTGTTGTTTCAAGACAGCTACGCTTGCTACGTCCGTAGCTACGGTACTCGTCCAGTTCAATTTCAACATCCGGCTCGGCATACTGTTCTTTCGCCGGCAGATTGAATGCTATGTATTTGATTGTTATTCCGCGTGAAAGCCATTGCGATTCGTAATAGGTACGAATCTGCAAAACATCGCTCACCTCGTCCTGTCCGTGTACATCGTCAATACACTCTACTACCGGCAGATTGTTCACCTCTGTAATATACTTGGTATAGGTGAACATGAAATTACTGTCTGTTTTCAGGTGTACCACCGCATCGGTAGAGAGAATATTGCGGTAACGCGCAAGGAATAGAGATGATGTAAGGCGCTTTGTCTGTTTCTTCATCTGAGGGTCGGGGAATGTAAGCCATATCTCGCTCACCTCGCCTGCCGCAAAAAGACGATCTATGATTTCGATATTCGTACGCAAAAAACCCACATTGGCAAGACCTGATTCAAGAGCATCGGTCGCTCCAGTCCACATTCGCGCTCCCTTGATATCAACACCTATGAAGTTCTTGTCGGGGAAACGGCGCGCAAGGGCAACGGTATACTCCCCCCTGCCACAGCCAAGCTCCAGCACTATCGGATTGTCGTTCTTGAAAAACTCACGTCCCCAATTTCCCTTGAGCGGAAATTCCACCTCGTCAATCATTGAATATGGATGTTCAATGACATTCGGATATGCCGCCATATCGGCGAATTTTTTCAGTTTGCCTTTTCCCATAATTATATTTCTTAGTCAAGGACGGTTACCCAGCCATAAGGATCGGCAACATCGCCATATTGTATTGCTCGCAAGCGGGTGTAGAGTTCGGTGAGAACAGGCCCGGGCTTGCCATCTTTTGAAATCACATAGGAGACACCTTTCTCCACATCATCAATGCGTCCGATAGGTGACACTACGGCAGCAGTACCACATGCACCGGCCTCATCAAATGTTGAGAGTTCCTCCTCGGCTACAGGACGCTGCTCCACGTTCATGCCCATATCTGCTGCAAGACGCATGAGGCTATCATTGGTTATCGAAGGTAATATTGAGGTTGATTGTGGAGTCACATAATTATTGCCCCTTATACCGATAAAATTGGCAGCACCACATTCGTCTATAAATTTTTTCTCTTTTGCATCAAGATAGAGCTCACAAGAATAGCCTTCACTATGAGCCTGGCAGCTTGCCTTCATTCCGGCAGCATAGTTGCCGCCCACTTTGAAACGTCCGGTTCCAAGAGGTGCCGCACGGTCATAGTGACGGTATATAACCACGTCATTAACAGCAAAGCCTTTTTTGAAGTATGGACCTACAGGAGTCACAAATATAAGGAAAAGATACTCCTTTGAGGGGTTCACTCCCACCTGCGCACTTGTACCAATGAGCAGGGGACGTATATAAAGCGACGCACCACTCTCATATGGCGGTACGAAATCCTTGTTCAGTTCAACAACTTTGGTAACCATCTCACGAAAAAGTTCCACACTAATCTGTGGCATCAGTATGCCGTCGCAGCTGCTCTGCAGACGCTGTGCATTTGCCTCAAGACGGAATATGCGTATCTTGCCATCCTTGCCGCGGAAAGCCTTGAGACCCTCAAAGGCGCTTTGACCATAGTGCAAGCAAGTTGCCGCCATATGGATGTTTATATTCTCATCGGTTGAGACCTCAACAGCACCCCAGGCACCATCCTTGTAATGACAACGTACATTACCATTGGTTTTTCTGTAACCGAACCCAATGTTCGACCAATCCATATTGTCCATTTTATCTTTTTTCTTTATATGATTCGCGAAGATAAATAATTTAGCGCACACGAAAAAATTTTACGCGCACTTATCAGGAGAGTTCTATGACTTCAAGTTCCTTGATTTCCTTTCCATCTATTGCAAACTTCACGAGTGTGCGCACTGCATGCCACCCTTGCCTGCCGGCCGCTCCGGGGTTGATATGAAGGCAATCAATCTTGCTGTCATGCATGACTTTCAGTATATGCGAGTGTCCCGCAACAAAAACATCTGGTCTTTCGCTGTATATCTCCTTGCGTATCGTAGGTGAATATTTGCCGGGATAGCCGCCAATGTGGGTCATCATCACCTCGCACTCTTCGACCTTGAAACGCAGAACGTCCTTAAAGCGCAACCGCAGTTCACGTCCATCAATATTGCCGCACACGGCACGCACCGGGCAATGTTCGGCCAGACGGTCAATAATCAGCGGACTGCCAATGTCGCCTGCATGCCAAATTTCGTCACAATCGGAAAAATGCAACAGATACCTGTCATCCCAACAGCTATGGGTGTCGGAAAGGAGACCGATACGTTTCATCAAGAAAAGCGTTTTATCACAAACTGCTTGATGAAATCCACCGTAGCATCAACCCCAAGACGGGAGATGTTGATACAAAGGTCGTAGCTGCAGGCCTCGCCCCAATGTGTGGTGGCATAATAATCGTGATATGAGCGACGTTTCTTGTCGTTCTTCTCTATGAATTCGATTGCAGCTTCACGTTCCAAACCCTCACCACGCATTATTCGCGCCACCCGATCGCCATGGTCGGCAGTGATGAAGATGCTGAGCATGGCCGGATGATCGCGCAATACGTACTCGGCACAACGACCAACAATTATGCAGCTCTCGTCCTGTGCAATATTGCGTATAGCCTCACTCTGAATCTCAAAAAGTCTGTCGTTGTCAATACAACTTCCACTTGACAGATACTCCGATATTGAGCCATGGATGCTGAAGAAATTACCGAACAGGGAAGTAGACTCACTTTCATCGGCCTGTTCAAAAAGAGAAGCATCTATACCGCTTTCGCAGGCCGCAGCTTGCAACAGTGCCTTGTCATAGAACTTTACTCCCAATTCATGAGAAAGTTTCTCGGCCACCTCCTTGCCGCCGCTTCCAAGCTGACGGCCAATAGTAATCACAAACTGTTTCATATCAAATGTTATTTATTTTTTCACGTTTCCACTCTCTGAACTGCAGAACAAGTGTCACTATTGTGAGCAATGCAGCAACGACATCCGATATCGGCATGCTGTACCACACACCCTCCACGCCATAGAAATGTGGAAGGATTATGAGCAACGGTATGAGCATGAGCACCTGACGTGTTAGTGACAAGAATATCGATCTGTTGACCTTGCCTATGCTCTGAAAAAAGTTGGTTGTCACGAGTTGGAAACCTATGACCGGCATGAACATGCACATTACCCTCATAGCCCACGATGCACGCTCTATGAGCTGAGGTTCAGAAGTAAATATACGCGTCACAAGTTCAGGGAAGCATACACATACTACAAATCCTGCTGTTGTAACAAATGTTGCCCACAACATTGTCAGCGTAAGAGCCTTGCGGACTCTGTCAGGATGTTTTGCTCCATAATTGTAGCTGACAATAGGTTGCATGCCCTGGGTGAGACCCAGCACTATCATTACAAAAATAAACTGCATGCTGTTTGAGATACCATACGCTGCCGTAGAGAGGTCGCCATCGGAAACGGAAACGCTATTTTTACGTAATCCCTGGTTGATGATGATAACAACCATGCAGGCTGCGGTATTTATCAGAAACGGCGACATACCGATGCGCAGAATCCTCTTGACGATATCATTTTTGAGCTTGTATATACCGCGTTGCAGATGCAGAAGTTCATTCGGGTTGCTCAAAAGCTTCATCTGCCATAAAAGCGTTATAAACTGCGCAAGGATGGTTGCAAGCGCTGCTCCGCGTATTCCCATTCCAAAGACAAAGATGAATATCGGGGTGAGCACGGCATTCATTATCACAGTCATTATGGTAGCAGTCATTGCCTGTTGGGGGTGGCCCGATGAACGCAGGGCCGCGTTTATACCAAAGTAAAGATGAGTAATGATATTACCCAGCAGAATTACCTCCATATAGTCACGGGCATATGGCAACGTATTCTCACTTGCTCCAAAGAACAGCAGGATTTCATCAATGAACAGAAACGACACTGCAGCGAACAGGACACCAACGATGATATTGAGCGTCACAAGATTGCCAAGGATATTCCTTGCCGAATCGTAGTCGCGCTGTCCCAGCCTAACCGACAATAGTGTCGCGCCACCCACACCGATCATTGCACCGAATGCAACCGAAAGGTTCATGAAAGGGAATGTATTGGTGAGACCGGAGATTGCATCGGTTCCCACGTTGGGTATGTGACCAATGAAGGCACGGTCTATCAAGTTGTAGAGTGATGCTGCTATCTGTGCAATAATGGCAGGAATGGCATATTGTGCAAGCAACTTGCCAATGCTTTCCGTACCCAATTCCGTAGGGACTTTTTTTGTTGTAGTATTGCTCATAAATTTTGTAAATTCTGCGTTGTGGCAACAAAAAAGATATACCTTTGTATATACCATGCGCCAATGTATGAAACACTATTGCAAAAATAGTCATTTTTTTTGACTGAAGAGATGGGCGTTATGTAAAATTATCAACTTGCGGGCATATGTTTGAAGAAAAGAGTGTACTTGTGGGAATGAGCGGCGGAATAGACAGCACCGCGGTGTGCAGCATGCTGCTCGAAGAGGGATACAGAGTCGAAGGACTCACTTTTGTAACCTGCGACAGCGGTTTGCGTGCAGCCGAAGATGCCGCGGCACTGGCAGCCAGCTTAGGGATTCCGCACCACGTTGCCGATGTACGCGACGAGTTCAGCAGACTTGTCATAGCACCTTTCATCAATGCATATATGGAAGGCAAGACTCCCAACCCATGCGTTGTATGCAACCCCATAGTAAAGTTCCGTCTGCTCGAAGAGTGGGCCGACAGGCTTGGATGCAGCAGGATTGCAACCGGGCATTATGTCAACATAATGGAAAAGTGCGGCAGCGACGGCAAGCCCCGATACTACATTGTTACAGGAGATGATGACAGGAAGGACCAGAGCTATTTCCTTTGGCGACTGACACAGCAACAGCTTTCGCGCGTCATCTTCCCGCTTGGCGGCTGGGAAAAGCCACGGGTACTTGAGTACCTGAAAGAGCACGGCCTGCAGAGTGCCGCCAAGGATGGAGAGAGCATGGAGGTGTGCTTCATTCCCGGCGACTACCGCGACTTTCTGCGCGCAAACGTCCCAGACATCGACATCCGCTTCAATGGTGGAGCTTTTGTCGACAGTGAGGGGCGCACATTGGGCAGGCACAGCGGTTATCCGTTCTACACCATAGGACAACGCAAAGGCCTTGGCATTGCACTTGGACAACCCGCATACGTTATGAAGATAAACGCGGCAAAGAACACCGTCATGCTTGGCAGCGAGGAGCAGCTGCAGACCAACTTCATGCTCATTGAATGCCCTGAGTGGATTGACGGCACCCCCGACAATTTGAGTGTGAGAGTGAGATACCGCAGCCACCCCACGGCATGCGATGCACCTGTTGCTGTAGGCGACGGACAATGGCTGGTGCGACTGCACAGCACGGTACAGGCCATAACACCGGGGCAGTCGGCCGTATTCTACAATGGCAACGAAGTTGTCGGCGGTGCATTCATTGCCGACCAACGAGGAATAAACCAATGGATTCCAAAGGAATGATAAACAGTATTGAAAAACCATTTACGCTATACTCGCTGAACAATCTTGTACGCAGCGCCATATCGGATGCCCTACCCTCGCGCTACTGGGTCACAGGCGAATTGAGCGAGGTGAGGGAAACGGTTGCAGGACATTGTTATATTGAACTTGTAGAGCGTGACGAAGAGTCACAAGAGACAACAGCAAAAGCGCGAGGCACCATATGGTCGCGCACATACTCACTATTGCGTCCCTACTTCCTTGAGCAGACAGGGCAACCATTTGCTGCCGGACTCAAAGTATTGCTACAGGTGAGTGTCGGGTTTCACGAGCTTTACGGATATACCCTTGATGTATGCGACATTGAACCGGCATACACAATAGGAGACATTGCACGCCAGCGTCAGCTCATCATCAAGCGGCTGACCGACGAGGGTGTTATAGACCTGAATAAGGAACTTGAATTCCCCTTACTGCCACAACGCATAGCTGTAATATCCTCGACTACCGCTGCGGGCTACGGCGATTTCTGCGACCAGTTACTAAACAACCGCTACGGTTTTGTGTTCTACCCCCGCCTTTTCCCCGCCCCAATGCAGGGCAATGGCGCAGAGCAGGGTGTCATAGCAGCCCTCGACAGGATTGCCGAAGAGGTTGACAACTGGGATGTTGTAGTCATAATACGCGGCGGTGGAGCGACAAGCGAACTGGGTTGCTTTGACACATATGACCTTGCCAACAACTGCGCACAGTTCCCGCTACCCGTCATCACCGGAATAGGACATTTGCGTGACGAGAGCATACTGGACATTGTCGCTCACACAAGCGCCAAGACACCTACAGCGGCTGCAGAATTCCTTATACATGCAATGCTGGCAAACGAGACGATGCTCTCGGAAATGCAGAACGGTATTGCCACAGCCATTGCCAAAAAGGTGGAGAACGAAAAGAAACGGATTGACACATTGGTTGGGCAGATACCTGTATACACAGCGTTGTACATGCAGGCACAACGGCACAAGATTGATTTGTTCCAGAGAAGCATAGAGGCCGCATCACCCGAACACATTCTCTCATTGGGCTACAGCATCACACGCCTGAACGGCAAGACGGTGCGCGATACAGCCTTGCTGAAACCGGGCGAAGAAGTTGAAACAACCGTTGCAAACGGAACATTTACAAGTGTAATAAAATAATAACAGGATATGAAAAAGATAACATACGCTGAGGCCATGAGCCGCCTCGAGGAGATAATGGGCAAGATACAGGGTGGCAAGATTGACATTGATGAACTGTCGGGAATGCTCAAGGAGGCACAGGAACTCGTCAAATTCTGCCGAGACAAGATCTACAAGGTAGACGAAGAGATAAAGGCACTGACCGAAGAGGAATAAAGCTAAAGACAATGGCAAAGTTACTCGAATATAACACAAAAGAGACAGTGTTGGCCTTCTCGACATATCGCGGAGAGGGTACAGGTTCTTATGAAGGGTTCAACATCACCCATTATTGCGGCGACACGCCGCTCCACGTGGAGCAATGCAGAGAGGAACTTTGCAGAGATTTAGGTATAGATGACAACCATCTTATTCTGCCAAGACAGACACATGGTGACAGAGTTCTTGCTATCGACAGCACATTGATACAATTGAGCAAAGTTCAACAGGCCGATGCACTGATGGGTGTAGATGCTATAATCACCGAACTGAAACAAACCTGTATTGGAGTTTCGACAGCAGACTGCATACCTGTGCTGCTGCATGACACAAAACGTGGCGCAATAGCTGCCATACATGCCGGTTGGCGCGGAACTGTTGCAAAGATTGTATGCAAAGTCATCGACAAGATGAAAAGAGAATACGGAAGTTGCGCCGGCGACATGGATGCCATTATAGGACCGGGAATATCACTCGATGCCTTTGAGGTCGGTGACGAGGTGTACAAAGAGTTCGCCACTGCAGGATTCCCCATGGAGAGCATTGCTCGGCGTTACCCCAGCATTAACGGCGGGATAAAATGGCACATTGACCTATGGGAGGCAAATTGTAGGTTACTGCAACAATGTGGTGTAGAGCGCAAAAGGATAAATGTTGCCGGGATATGCACATTCACCCGTCACAAGGAGTTCTTCTCGGCACGACGTCTTGGAATCAATTCGGGCAGAATATTCAGCGGAATAATGTTGAAATGAGATTGCAGAATACACTGACATAACAAAAAATCTCGCCACGCGTGGCGAGATTTTTTTGTTGCAATACATGAAGTATGATTAACCTCCGAAGTTATCGTACATAATAGACTTCTCCTCGACACCGAGGTCGGTGAGCATGTTGACAACGGCCTTTGACATTGGGCCGGGACCACACATGTAGTACTCGATATCCTCGGGAGCCTCGTGGTCTTTGAGATATGTCTCGTAGATAACCTGGTGTACGAAACCGGCTGTGTACTTAACGCCTGCTGCATCGGCTGCTGGATCCGGGCGGTCGAGTGCCAAGTGGAAGGTGAAGTTGGGGAACTCCTTCTCAAGCTGCAGGAAGTCCTCCAAGTAGAACACCTCGTTGAGCGCACGCGCACCGTAGAAGTAGGTCATCACACGATCGGTAGTCTTCAAAGTCTTTGTCATGTGCATGATCTGTGCACGCAATGGAGCCATACCGGCACCACCACCTACCCACATCATCTCCTTCTTTGAGTCGAAGATTGGGTGGAAGTCGCCATAAGGGCCACTCATGATAACCTTGTCGCCTGGCTTCAAAGTAAAGATGTATGAAGATGCGATACCACAAGGTACATCCATGAAGCCTGAACGGTCTGCCTTGAAAGGAGGTGTAGCAATACGTACGGTAAGCATGATGCGGTCACCCTCAGCAGGATAGTTGGCCATTGAGTAAGCACGGATTGTCTCCTCGGTATTCTTGCACTTGAGTCCGAGCAAACCAAACTTCTCCCATGCAGGCAGATACTCATCACCGATGAGCGACTTGTCAATATCCTTATCATATGTCATATCATATGTCGGAATCTTGATCTGTGCATAAGAACCGGGAACGAAGTCCATGTGCTCACCCGGAGGCAATGCAACGATAAACTCCTTGATGAAGGTTGCGACGTTCTTGTTTGAGATAACCTCGCACTCCCACTCCTTGACACCCATAACAGATTCGGGCACCTTGATTTCCATGTCGTTCTTACACTTTACCTGACAGCCAAGACGCCAGTGAGCCTGCTGCTCCTTGCGTGTGAAATGACTGGTCTCTGATGGCAAAATCTCGCCACCACCCTCTGTTACCTGAAGTTTGCACTGACCGCAAGAGCCCTTACCACCACAAGCCGAAGGAAGGAAGATGCCATTCTCGGCAAGTGTACCGAGCAATGCACCACCGGCTGCAACCTCAACCTCTTTCTCGCCGTTGATTTTCACCTTGATGTTACCACCGGGAAGCAAAAAGCGTTTTGCCACCAAAAGGATGATAACCAGCAGAAGGATGATTACAAGGAAGACAGCTATACTTGAAATAATCAATTGTGTATTCATATCCTTACTTTATTACATTTTAATACCTGAGAAGCACATAAATGCCATTGCCATAAGACCTACTGTGATGAAGGCTATACCCAAACCACGCAAAGGCTTTGGAACGTTGCTGTACTCCATTTTCTCGCGTATTGCCGCAAAGAGCACGATAGCAATCATCCAGCCAAGACCTGAGCCGATGGCGAATGCTATTGAATCGGCAAAACAGGTGATAGCCTGTGAATTATCTGCAGGGAGACCGATGCGCTGTTGCATGAAGAGCGAACCACCCATAATTGCACAGTTTACGGCAATAAGTGGGAGGAAGATACCCAACTGGCTGTAGAGTGCAGGAGCAAAACGCTCAACAATCATCTCAACCAACTGCACTATACCCGCGATAACCGCAATAAAGAGGATGAAAGCAAGGAATGTGAGGTCTACACCGAAAATGCCGTCGGCTGCAAGAACCTTTGTCTGCAACAGGTAGTTCACAGGCAATGTGATTACCTGAACGAATATAACGGCTATACCAAGTCCGATGGCTGTCTTTACGCTCTTAGATACAGCCAAGAACGAACACATACCCAAGAAAAAGGCAAACACCATATTGTCCACGAAAACCGAACGGACAAGTAAACTAATGAAATGTTCCATAATTATTTTTCTTTACTGTATCTAAAATTATTTTTCTTGCAATGCCTTGTCCTTTGCTCTCTGGAACCATACGATGCAAGCAATCAGGATGAACGCTGCAGGGGTCATGAGCATAAGACCATTGTTCATATAACCGGCTTCGTAGAAGCTCTCGGGGATAATCTGGATGTTGAGCAAAGCGCCTGTACCGAAGAACTCACGGAAGAATGCCACGATTACAAGAATCATTGCATAACCTACACCGTTACCGATACCGTCGAGGAACGAAGGCCAAGGCTTGTTCTGCATAGCAAAAGCCTCGAGGCGTCCCATAAGGATACAGTTGGTAATGATAAGACCGATGTATACCGAAAGCTGAACACTCACGTCGTAAGCGAAAGCCTTGAGGACCTCACTAACCAATGTTACCAACGCTGCAACAACCACCAACTGGACGATGATACGTATACGCATTGGAATTGTATTACGGATAAGCGAGATGATTACGTTGGCCATTGCAACGATGATGGTTACAGAAAGACCCATCACTATTGCAGGCTCCAATTTACTTGTAACAGCCAATGCCGAACAGATACCAAGCACCTGGACTGTTACAGGATTCTCTTTAAACAAAGGAGTGTTTAAAGCCTCTTTATTTTTCTTTGAAAAAAGTCCCATAGTTATTCCTTTACTTTTATTGTTCAACATTTTCCTCAACGACCTCTGTTGCAGGTACAAGCTCTGCTGCAGGCACTGTTTCAACAACCGGTGCAGCCACCTGGCTCTTGAGATAGTTATAATAAGGAGCAAGCTTAGTCTCGAGCATCACCTGCAGACCGTTACATGTGATTGTAGCACCTGAAACGGCATCGATGTGGTAATCCTCGCCGGCAACGCCCTTGCCCTTTTCAACAGCAAGTGCGACTTTTCCGGCCTCGTCATATACCTTCTTTACAATTGCATTGCCATCCTTGTCCTTTGTAAAACGGTTCTGGAACTTGTCGCCTGCAATTTCGGCACCAAGCCCCGGAGTCTCGCTTGCATGAGAGAAGTAAACGCCATAGATGGTGTTGCAATCGTCGTTAAGAGCGATATAACCCCAGATACCACCCCACAAACCGTTACCGGTCATTGGGAGGATATACTTCTTTGCGCCGTCGATATTGGCAATGTAAAGTGGGAGATTATTCTCGTCGACAGCATCATTGCTTACCTTGAAACCACCCTCCTGGGCAACTTCATCACCCTGTGCGTTTACAATGATGTCCTTTTCGATAAGTTCATCATATCTTGCTGCAGCGTCGGGAAGATTTCTCTCGTTCAAAGAAGCAAGAATCTGCTTTTTCTTGTCGAGCTCGACATTGGCATCCTGCTTTGGTTTAAGCATAGATGAAACACCTGCCAAAAGGAATGCCACGATAACAACAACTACTGCCGAATAGATGATGGCATAGATATCGCTGTTTGTATCGAGTCCCTTTTTCTTTGGCTCATTAACAGCCTCGAACTCTGAAGCTCCGGCTTTACACAATGGGCACACTGATGGAGCCTCATTGCCTTCGTGTGTGTAACCACACACTTTGCAAACATATTTCTTTGCTGCCATATCTGTTAGTTCTTTTTTGTTACACGTTTAGCACGGGCATTCACATTAGACTGCACCACGCAATAATCAATGAATGGAGCAACAACGTTCATCAACAGAATCGCGAGCATCATACCCTCGGGGTAACCGGGGTTCATTACGCGGATGATGATGGTCATTGCACCGATACCGAAACCGTAGATGTACTTACCGGTCTCTGTGCGGGCCGATGTTACAGGGTCGGTAGCCATGAACACTGCACCGAAGCAGAAACCGCCAAGGAGCAGATTGTGCCAGAGTGGCATAGCCTCGGGCATTTTGTCTCGGAACACAAAGAGCATTACGATACCACCGACGAACACGCTGAGCATTGTCTTCCAGCTTGCAACGCCAGTGAAAAGCAGGAGTGCTGCACCAAGAGCAATGGCAACAACGCTTGTCTCACCTATAGAACCGGGCATAAAGCCGAAAATCATATCGCATGATGTCAACAACTCACCTGCAGCACCTACCGGAGCCGCACCGTTGGCAACATACTGGAGTGCAGTTGCACATGTGTAACCGTCAACGGTTGAACCAAGACCGCAAATTGAATCGGTAGCAACCCATACGCTATCACCTGAGATAACTGAAGGATAAGCGAAGAAGATGAACGCACGGGCAATGAGAGCAACGTTCACGATGTTCATACCAGTGCCGCCAAATACCTCCTTGGCAAAGATTACTGCAAAAGCTGTAGCAAGGGCAAGAACCCAAAGAGGACAGCCTACAGGCACAATCATCGGGATGAGGATACCTGACACAAGGAAACCCTCGTGAATCTCCTCGTTCTTCCACTGAGCCACGGTAAACTCGATACCAAGACCAACGGCATATGCAACGACAATTTTTGGCAATGTAACAAGAAGACCATAGAGGAACATGCTGAACCATGTTGTTGTTTCAACAGCACCTGCAGCAATGGCATTCTGCAAACCGATATTGTACATACCCAAAAGGAGTGATGGAACAAGTGCTATCACAACGAGCGACATAATGCGCTTGCTGTCAATCGCATCGTGGATATTCACACCGTTCTTCGCTGTGTCTTTGGGCACGAACAGGAATGTCTCGAAACCATCGAACAAAGAACGGAAAGCATGGAGCTTGCCACCCTCCTCGAACTTCGGTTTAATTTTGTCTATATAATTTCTCAAAAATTTCATACGACTATCTTTTATTTTGCATTGATATTATTCTCGTACAATCAGCACATCTCGGCACGTAGTTTATCAAGGCCTTCGCGAACGATGCGCTGCAACTCCAACTTTGAAGAGTCAACGAACTCGCACAATGCGAAATCCTCGGGAGCGACCTCGTAAATACCAAGTTGTTCCATTTTGTCGATGTTACCTGTTATGATTGCCTTCAACAAGTACTCAGGATAGATATCCATAGGGAACACCTTGTCATACTCGTTTGACATGATCATATGACGCTCACCACCCTTGATGCGGGCATCGATAGTGTACTTGCGCTTTGGAGCCAACCAGCTGAAGTAGCTGCGGCTTGTGCTGTACATACCGAAACGTGGCATAGCCCAACCGAGCATCTCAGCGTCATCCATAGACTCGGGGATAACAGTCACCTCTGTTGAGAATGCGCCCAAGAAACCATCGGCTGTAGTCTTCTTACCGGTCAACACGTTACCGTCAATGATGCGGTTCTCATACTTCTCCTCGAGACGGCCTGCAAGAATGTTTTCAAGCTGTGCACCAAGAATCACCTTGCTGTAAGAAGGATTCTTCACTTCGCTGCCGACAAGAGCTATGGTACGTGTGAAATCGATTTTGCCCTTGTTGAAGAAACGGCCGATGAAAATAACCTCCTCGGCACCGATTGTCCAGACAATCTCTCCCTTGTTGATAGGAGCAGTCTTGTTAATCTGCACACCGACATTACCTGCAGGGTGCGGACCCTTGAAGATTGTTGTGGTAACGTTCTTTGCAACAGTCAAGGCTGCAGCCTGCTGGCAAGCACAAATACCAAGATGTACAGGAGCGATGCGTGAAAGTGCATCGAGACCAGTCTGGAAATCCTCTTCGTTACCTTTGAGAGCTACTTCAAAGTTCACTGCAAGGGGTTTTGAATCGAATGCAGAAACATAGATGGCACGTGGAGTGTCCTTTGGCTCGGCAATCACATCGTATGGTCTTTGATGGATAAAACCGAAAAGACCGGCCTTAAGAAGGTGTGCCTTTACCTCGTCCGAAGAGAGCGACAGGACATCCTGTGCTTTATACTCCACCGACTCGAACTTGCCATCCGATTCTACTACTACGCTAAGTACGCGTCTTCTCTCACCGCGGTTAACCGCAACAACTTTTCCGCTCACCGGCGAAACAAATTGCAATTCAGGATTTGCCTTATCAACGAACAAAGGGTCACCAGCCTTCACGGCATCCTCGGGTTTAACGACAACCTTTGGAGTAACACGTGTAAAATCGGCCGGCATCAAAGCATAGAACTTTGGTGTCTCAACCGATGTGAATTCTTTAGCAGGAGCGCCTTTTAGATTGATATTCAATCCCTTAGAAATTTTTACGACTCTGTGCATATAATTTGAGTTACATTAGTACATTATCCGTCACAAATTTAAAGAAAATTTTCCGCATTAGTAACAAGTTATTTTAAAATATTTTAATATTTTTCAATTTGTTAGGGTATTGTCCGTAACAAAATACTTTGATATACGATAAAATTCTTTTAACAAAGTTCAAAAGAAAGCAATTACAAAACAAAAAACTCAAAGGCCACTATACCCTAAAAGCCATAAAGAGCCCCACTCAGTTCTCAGTATTCACTTTTCAGTTTTCAGTTTTGACTTTTCGCCTTTACCTTGCGTTTAATACAAAAAATGAGAGAGTATCTCACGATACCCTCTCACATCTATTAAGTAAGTAATTTTTTATTATTCAGCAACTGTTGGTGTAGCTTCTTCTGTTGCAACAACAGTCTCCTCTACAACAGGCGCATCAGCCTTCTTTGTAGAACGACGACGACGTGTCTTCTTGGTCTGTGACTTCGCCATGTTCTCGTTGTAGTCAACAAGCTCAATAAAGCACATCTGAGCTGCGTCACCCAAACGTGTACCGAGTTTGATGATGCGTGTGTAACCACCTGGACGCTCTGCAACCTTTACAGAAATCTCCTTGAAGAGCTCTGTAACGGCCTCCTTGCTCTGGAGGTTGCTGAACACTACGCGACGAGAGTTTGTTGTGTCGTCTTTTGACTTTGTGATAAGTGGCTCAACGAACTTCTTGAGTTCCTTTGCCTTTGCAAGGGTCGTAGTGATTCTTTTGTGCATAATCAACGAAACTGCCATATTAGAAAGCATAGCGTTTCTGTGAGATGCAGTACGACCCAAATGATTAAAAGATTTCTTATGTCTCATAATTATTCTTTGTCTAATTTATATTTTGAAATATCAGTTCCAAACGAAAGATTCAGACTCTCGAGCAAATCATCAAGCTCAGTGAGCGATTTCTTACCAAAGTTGCGGAACTTGAGAAGGTCGGTCTTGTTGTACTGAACGAGCTGGCCAAGTGTCTCAACATCAGCAGCCTTCAAACAGTTGAGGGCACGTACTGAAAGGTTAAGGTCAACAAGCTTGCTCTTCAGCAACTGACGCATGTGCAATACCTCCTCATCGAACTCTTCGTTGCCATCCAAGTCAGCAGACTCGATAGCAATCTTCTCGTCTGAGAAGAGCATGAAGTGATAGATAAGGATTTTTGCAGCCTCCTTAAGAGCCTCCTTCGGGTGGATGGAACCATCGGTTGTAATCTCAAGTACCAAACGGTCGTAGTCAGTCTTCTGCTCAACGCGGAATGGCTCACGCTGGTACTTCACATTACGAATAGGAGTGTAGATCGAGTCGATTGGAATCATTGTGGGCTCTGTGCAGAACTCACGGTTCTCATCAGCAGGAACGTAACCACGTCCCTTGTTGATGCTGATTTCAATCTGCATTTTAGCCGATGAGTCAAGATGGCAAATGACTAACTCGGGATTTAACACTTCAAATCCTGTTAAATACTTACCTATCTCACCTGCAGTGAACACCTCAGTGTTCTCTACGTTGATTGAGACTTTCTCGGTTTCGAAATCCTCAACGATTCTTTTGAATCGCACCTTCTTAAGGTTAAGAATGATGTTGGTAACATCCTCCTTTACACCGGGAACTGTTGCAAACTCGTGCTCTACACCTGCGATCTTGATGCAATTGATTGCAAAGCCTTCCAAAGAAGACAACAAGATGCGACGGAGTGCATTACCCACTGTTGTTGCAAAACCGGGCTCCAAAGGACGGAACTCAAACTTTCCGAAGAAGTCGTTCGCCTCCAGCATCACCACCTTATCGGGTTTTTGAAATGTTAATATCGCCATTACTAAATATTAATTTTTGCTATACAACTCAACGATTAACTGCTCCTTGATGTTCTCTGGAATCTCAGAACGCTCGGGTACGCTCAAGAACTTGCCTGACATGTCTGACTCACTCCACTCCAACCAAGGATACTTGCTGTGGTTCAAGCCTGCCAATGAGTTCTGGATAACCTCGAGAGACTTAGTACGCTCGCGAACACCAATAACCTGACCTGGCTTGATGTGACGTGAAGGAATGTTACATACCTTGCCGTCAACAACAATGTGGCAGTGGCTTACCAACTGACGTGCAGCTGCACGGGTAGGAGCGATACCGAGACGATAAACTACGTTATCGAGACGAGCCTCAAGGTTCTGCAAAAGAACCTCACCGGTAATACCGGGAGCTGAATCGGCCTTCTTGAATGTGTTGCGGAACTGTTTCTCCAAAACACCGTATGTATATTTTGCTTTCTGCTTCTCAGCGAGCATCACACCGTACTCAGATGTCTTGCGACGACGGTTGTTACCGTGCTGGCCGGGAGCATAGTTCTTCTTTGAAAGCACTTTGTCTGCGCCAAAGATAGGCTCGCCGAAACGACGTGCTATCTTGCTTTTTGGTCCTGTATATCTTGCCATTTCTAATCTTAAATAAAATTGTTATACTCTTCTTCTCTTAGGAGGACGGCAACCGTTGTGTGGCAGTGGTGTTACGTCAATGATTTCTGTAACCTCGATACCTGCATTGTGTACAGTACGGATTGCTGACTCGCGACCGTTACCAGGTCCCTTAACATATGCCTTTACCTTACGCAAGCCAAGATCGAAAGCGATCTTTGAGCAAGCCTCGGCAGCCATCTGAGCAGCATAAGGAGTGTTCTTCTTTGAACCTCTGAAGCCCATCTTTCCTGCAGAAGACCAAGAGATAACCTGACCTTCGTCATTAGCAAGGCAAACAATAATATTGTTAAATGATGAATGAATATGAAGTTGTCCGTTGGCTCCGACCTTCACATTTCTTTTCTTTGTTGCAACTGTTTTCTTTGCCATATTACTTACTTATTATTTTGTAGCTTTTTTCTTGTTAGCAACTGTCTTCTTACGTCCCTTACGTGTACGAGCGTTGTTCTTTGTGCTCTGACCACGAACAGGCAAACCGTTACGATGACGGATGCCACGATAGCAACCGATGTCCATCAATCGCTTGATGTTAAGCTGGATTTCTGAACGGAGGTCACCCTCTACCTTAAACTCTGCGCCGATAACCTCACGAACCTTGGCAGCCATATCATCGGTCCAGTCCTGAACCTTGATGTTACGGTCAACACCGGCCTTGTCAAGTATCTTGGCTGCACTGCTGCGTCCAATACCATAGATGTATGTCAACGCAATCTCTCCTCTCTTGTTCTGAGGAATATCTACACCAACTATTCTTATAGCCATATAACGAATATATTTTTAATTACTACTTAATTACCCCTGACGCAGTTTGAACTTGGGATTCTTTTTGTTGATCAAATACAAACGACCGTTTCTACGAACGATCTTGCAATCGGGAGTGCGTTTCTTAATAGATGCTTTAACTTTCATAATATATTATTTTTATTTATATCGGAACACAATTCTTCCTTTGGTCAAATCGTAGGGAGACATTTCTATTCTCACCTTATCACCCGGCAATATCTTGATGTAGTGCATTCTCATCTTGCCCGAGATGTGTGCAATCACTTCGTGACCATTCTGCAGTTCAACTCGGAACATTGCATTTGACAATGCCTCTACAATTGTGCCGTCTTGCTCAATAGCGCTCTGTTTAGCCATATCAATAACCTTTCTTTCGTAAGACTTCTTCTACATATTCAAACGATGACAGTATATCGGCACCGTTCTTTCCTACAGCAATGGTATGTTCAAAATGTGCAGCATTCTTTCTATCGCGCGTTCTCACAGTCCAACCGTCACGCTCCATGAAGATCTGACGCTTGCCGAGAGTAATCATTGGCTCGATAGCCAGGCACATTCCCTGTCTGAGCTGCAATCCGTTACCTCTGCGACCATAATTGGGCACTTCGGGAGACTCATGCATGTTGCGACCTATACCATGACCTACGAATTCACGTACAACGCCGAAACCATTCTGTTCGCAGTGGGTCTGCACCGCACTGCCAATGTCACCGAGGCGTTTACCATGAACTGCCTGTTCAATACCTTTGTACAATGATTCCTTTGTTACTTGAAGCAGTTTCTTTGTTGCTTCATCAACCTCGCCGACACAGAATGTATAGCAGGAATCACCACAGAACCCATCCAACAATGTTCCGCAATCGACCGATATTATATCGCCCTCTTTCAAGGGAACGTCATTGGGAATTCCATGTACCACCACATCGTTTACCGATGCACAGATTGAGCCCGGGAATGGTGTTCCATCGTAATTAGGGTAACCCTTAAAAGTGGGTATCGCACCATTGTCACGAATGAACTCCTCAGCA
Source organism: Bacteroidaceae bacterium (assembly GCA_045634305.1). Lineage (GTDB taxonomy): Bacteria > Bacteroidota > Bacteroidia > Bacteroidales > Bacteroidaceae > HGM04593. The sequence continues at coordinate 42,031 of JAZQZZ010000043.1, forward strand.
ACCTTGTCGAGCTGCCTTGTAGTCACACCCGGCTCTATTATCTTAGCTACTTCGGCAAGAGTCTTGCCAACGAGCAGGTTCGCCTGCCGAAGTAGTTCTATTTCATCAGATGTCTTAAGAAATATCATTTCTTAGCCAACATATTAACCTACACGTCCCTTAATGCGGCCTGAGCTCAACAGACCATCATAATGTCTCATCAAGAGGTGACTCTCTATCTGCTGCAATGTGTCAAGGATAACACCGACAAGGATGAGCAGCGAAGTTCCACCAAAGAAACTTGCGAACTCTGGCTGCATGTTCAACATTCCTGCGAATACGGGAAGTACCGCAATGAGTGCGAGGAACAAAGAGCCTGGAAGTGTTATGCGCGACATGATTGTATCGATATACTCAGCGGTTGGTTTGCCAGGCTTGATACCAGGGATAAAACCATTGTTGCGCTTCATATCCTCGGCCATCTGAACCGGATTGATTGTGATGGCAGTATAGAAATATGTAAAGAGGATAATGAGAACTGCAAAAATGATGTTATACAACCATGATGTGTTATCATACATCAACTGCACAAACTTTGATGGTGTACCCTCGGTGTTGAAGCCCATAATTGCCATAGGGATAAACATAATCGCCTGGGCAAAAATGATTGGCATCACATTGGCAGCATTTACCTTCAAAGGAAGATACTGACGTGCACCCGAAACGGCCGCTCCACCTGTAGCCTGTTTTGCATACTGTACAGGAATCTTGCGGGTACCGCGCAAAAGCGCAACACCACCGCAAATAACCAATACCAGCAATACAAGCTCAATTATGAACATTACAACACCACCACCTGCAGCACCGGTCATTCTTGAGGTGAACTCCTGAATGATGGCAGTCGGGAAACGGGCGATGATACCGATCATAATGATCAAAGAAACACCATTGCCGAGACCCTTGTCGGTAATGCGCTCACCCAACCAAAGGATGAACATACTACCTGCTGCAAGGATGATTGTAGATGTTGCGTAGAACATGACACCTGTTTCAACCTGGATTGCACCTGTACCGGCCAACTGGCTTTCGAGGTTCGCCAAATATGCCAAAGACTGAGGTATGAGAATTGCCAAGGTAAGATAACGTGTATACTGGTTGATCTTACGATGACCACTCTCGCCCTCACGTTGCAGTTTCTGGAAATAAGGAACTGCAAGTGCCATCAACTGAAGAACAATTGAGGCAGAGATATATGGCATAATTCCCAGCGCGAAAATAGATGCATTAGAGAACGCACCACCTGAGAACATATCAAGCAGAGACATCAAACCGCCTTTCGTCTGGTCTGCCAGTTTTGAGCCCTCAATCAATGCAGCGGTATCGATACCGGGGAGCACTATCTGTGAACCAAAACGATAGATTGCAACGAATAAGAGTGTTACGCCAATGCGCACTCTCAGGTCTTCAACTTTCCAGATATTCTTGATTGTCTGGACAAATTTCAGGTTTGATTGTTTGTTTGCCATTTTTTAAAGCTTTACTACTGTTCCACCAACTGCTTCAATAGCCTCAACAGCCTTCGCTGAGAAAGCGTGAGCCTCTACTGTCAACTTAGCAGTCAAAGTACCGTTAGCAAGAATCTTAACCAACTGGTTTGAAGAAACGAAACCTGCTGCAATCAAAGCTGCAATGTTTACAGTCTCCAAAGACTTGCTCTCAGCAAGAGCCTGGAGTGTAGACAAGTTGATTGCCTTGTACTCTACACGATTGATATTTTTAAAGCCGTACTTTGGTACACGACGTTGCAAAGGCATCTGACCACCCTCGAAACCGATCTTCTTGCTGTAGCCAGAACGTGACTTGGCACCCTTGTGACCACGTGTAGAGGTACCACCTCTACCCGAACCGGTACCACGTCCAATTCTTTTGCGTGCCTTAACAGCGCCTTCAGCAGGCTTAAGATTATTTAATTTCATAGCTGAATTCTGTTTTTTTATTAATTACTCTTCAACAATGGCAACCAAATGCTGAACTTTCTTAACCATTCCGCGAATAGAGGCATTATCAGGACGCTCAACAACCTTATTCATCTTTGTAAGGCCAAGAGCATCAAGAGTCAGCTTCTGGGTCTTAGGAGCGCCGATACGACTTTTTACTTGCTTAATCTTTATTGTAGCCATAGTTCAATCTCCTTATCCGTTAAAAACCTTACTCATACTTACACCTCTGTTCTGAGCAACCATACGTGCATCACGCATCTCGCTCAAAGCTGCGATTGTAGCCTTTACCAAGTTGTGAGGGTTAGAAGAGCCCTTAGACTTAGCAAGAACGTCAGTAATACCAACACTCTCAAGAACGGCACGCATAGCACCACCGGCAACTACTCCGGTACCGTGAGATGCAGGCTTGATGAAAACCTCAGCACCGCCGAAGTGAGCTGACTGCTCGTGAGGAACAGTGCCCTTAAGCACGGGTACGCGAACCAGGTTCTTCTTGGCAGCCTCAACACCCTTAGCAATAGCTGCAGTTACCTCGCTGGCCTTACCGAGACCATAGCCGATGATACCATTCTCGTTACCAACTACAACGATAGCTGAGAAACTGAATGTACGACCACCCTTGGTAACCTTAGTTACACGGTTGATAGCAACCAATCTATCTTTCAATTCAACGTCGTTTGCGACTTTTACTCTATTATTAATTGCCATATTCATTAGAATTTAAGACCTCCATTACGTGCAGCATCAGCCACTTCCTTAACTCGTCCGTGGTAGAGGTAACCGTTACGATCGAAGACAACAGTAGTGATACCTGCCTCGATAGCCTTCTTAGCGATCAACTCACCAACCTTTGCAGCCTGCTCTTTCTTGGGCATAGCCTCAAGACCTAAAGAAGATGCTGCAGCCAATGTGCGACCTGTCTGGTCATTAATAATCTGAACATAGATCTGCTTGTTGCTACGGAAAACGCTCATACGAGGACGCTCTGCAACACCAGAAACCTTGTTGCGCACTCTATATTTAATTTTGGTACGTCTTTCTATCTTTGTTGTCATATGCTTACTGTTTTACTTTATTATTTAGCACCTGCCGACTTACCAGACTTGCGACGGATAATCTCGCCAACAAACTTGACACCCTTACCCTTATATGGCTCAGGTTTGCGGAATGAGCGGATCTTTGCACAAATCATACCGAGCAATTCCTTGTTGCAAGACTCGATAATGATAAGAGGGTTCTTGTTTCTCTCAGACTTAGTCTCAATCTTTACCTCTGCAGGGAACTGCATGTAGATTGGGTGAGTAAAACCAAGCAACAACTCGATAGCATTGTTAGGCTTATCGTTAACACGATAACCAACACCAACAAGCTCAAGCTCTTTGCGGAAACCGGCAGAAACACCGATAACCATATTATTAATGAGCGCACGATACAGACCGTGGAAAGCGTGCTGCTGCTTTGTTGCCTCAGCATATGTTTCGCAATCTGCGTACTTCACTGTCAAAGTAGAATCCTCAACCACGATAGCGATAGATGGATCTACCTTCTGTGAGAGCTCACCTTTAGGACCTTTTACAGTAATTACGTTCTCGTCGCTAACTGCAACGGTAACGCCAGCGGGAATACTAATGGGTAATTTACCAATTCTAGACATTGCTCAATCCTCCTTATTAGTAGACATAGCAGAGAACCTCACCACCGATCTTCTCAGTAGCCGCCTCCTTGTCTGTCATTACACCTTTGGATGTCGACAAAATTGCGATACGCAATTCATTGATCACTCTGGGCATATCTTTGTATCCCGTATAACGACGCAAACCTGGTGAAGAAACGCGAACAAGGTTCTTGATAGCGTTCACTTTGTTAACAGCGTCGTACTTCAAGGCAATCTTGATTGTGCCTTGTGGGCCATCCTCAACAAACTTGTAGTTCAAGATGTAACCCTTGTCAAAAAGGATCTTAGTAATCTCCTTCTTGATGTTAGAAGCTGGGACTTCAACCACTCTGTGCTTAGCTTGAATGGCATTTCTCAACCTCGTCAAATAATCTGCAATAGGATCTGTCATAAAAATTAATTTTAAATTGATCAGGACTTCCCTGACAATATTTATATTAAACACTCAAAAAATTACCAGCTTGCTTTTCTTACACCTGGGATGAGACCCTGTGATGCCATCTCACGGAACTGAATACGAGAGATACCGAAAAGGCGGATGTAACCCTTTGGACGACCTGTCAGCTTGCAACGGTTGTGCATGCGGATAGGATTTGAGTTCAAAGGCAACTCCTGCAACTTGCGTGCTGCCTCATAAGCCTCCTCAGGAGTACCGGTGTTAACGATCTTCTTGAGAGCCTCACGTTTAGCAGCATATTTCTTGGCCAATTTTGCACGTTTAACCTCACGTGCTTTCATTGATTCTTTTGCCATATCACTTATGAATTTTTAGCGTTCTTAAAAGGAAGACCAAACTCTTTCAAAAGAGCATAACCCTCTTCGTCTGTCTTA